>PLBO01000152.1:35591-140420 GCA_003134555.1 Actinomycetota bacterium | reverse complement strand
GACCGACTCAACGCAACAGAGCCATGTGAGATCAGTCCGGCCGAGTAGGGAGCGGTTGCGGACCTCCGTGGTAGGGACCCGTCTCGTACCCGGGTGGTTCGGGGTTCTCCTGAATCTCCGACCACACGAACTGCCCGCCGGCTGTTCTGACGGGGACACTGAGGGTGATCTTCGTATTTGGCACCCGGAGGCTCCCTAGAGGGCAGTACGGGGTGCAGTGGCTGTACACGCCGGTCCCGACCGCTGTGGCACTCGTACCGGTCCAGCTTGTCCAGCGGAGTCCGTCATACATCGTGCCGTAGTCAGCGCACGTCTGTACGATCTCGAACGGCTTCACGCTCGGCGTCCTGCAGTTGCCGTACACCTCGATGGCGGTGTCGATTGGGGCGACAGTTGTTTGCGACACCGTCGTGGGGGGCGGGACCGCAGAAGTGGACGGCGGGACGCTCGTCGGCGGTGCGCTCGTCGTCGAAGTTGACGTCGCGGGCGGGCTGCCCGCCGTCGTGACCTTCGACGTCGATCCGCATGCCGCGCCAGCAATCAAGGCGATCGACAACGCGAACAACCGCCAGCGAAGCACGCGCTCATATTGGCAGATCTGTACGCGGGGTCGCCGTAGCGCCAGCGCGCTGCCTCTGGGGAGCCGCGGTAGGTGCATATCTGTAGGACCTTGGACCCTTTGTGTGGTTGGTGGCTGTAGCGGCGGCTGTGGGGTGTCGATGTGAGGGTAGTTGGCCGATCTTGGATCGCGGCTGAGCCTCCCCGACGCGAGAAGGTGCGATGGACTCGAGACTCGCTCGCAATCGCAGTCGAGTGCTCCGATGATGCGGGGACGGCGGCGAGACCCGTTGTTGCGTTTGCGGGCGCGGCGGCGGGTCTGGACGTACGGGGCGGCCGCGGTGGTGATCGTCGTGGTGCTCGCGGTGCTCAGTGTCGGACCGATGCTCTCGGGCCGGGCCGACGTTCGCCGCGCGTCGCGTGACGATCTGGCATTGCAACAGGTGTTGGATTTGCGCGCCACGTTCGCGGAGTTTCAACTCTACTTGTTGCCGCAGTTCACAAGACTGTCCACGACTGCGACGACGTTCGATCCGACGGACATCGCGGCCGGCGTGAAGATCGTGCAGACCGCCGTCACGCAAACCGCGGCCGCTACGAAGTCGTTGAGCGCGCTGGGTTTGCGCGACGACGCGGCGGCGATCAGTTCCGCGAGCGCGACGTTCACGAAATCGTTGACCGCGTTGGGGGCACTCATCGGCGGGCGACCGCTTGCGGTGATCGCCAATACGCTTGTGGCGGAACAGACGAGGTTCACCCAAGCGCGAGCGGTGACCGCTGATGCGGCGACACGTCTGCGAGCGCTGAGTCAAGCTGACGCGCAGCGCAGCATCCGCGAGCTCGATAACGGTCGCGTCGTCGCTCTCGTCGCGGATGCCTGCGCCGCCGCGCTTGCGATCGGCGCCGCGTTACTGCTCGGGCGACAACTCCGTCGCCGCGAATACGCGACGCGGAGCAACACGAAACGACGGAACTACGAAGCGACCCTGCAAGAAGCGCTCGACATGGCCGACACCGAGATCGACGCCTACACCGTCGTGACCAAAGCGCTGCGAACGTCCGTGCCGCATCTGCAAGTGGAAATGCTTGTCGCCGACTCCAGCGGCGCCCACTTCCACCAGACCCTCCACACCACCGAACCGTCGCAAACCGACCAACGGTGCGGTTGTGATGTCGTGTCACCGATCGATTGTCCTGCCACCCGGCGCGGTCACACCCTCGTGTTCCCCTCCAGCCAAGAACTGAACGCATGCCCGCATCTCGCCGGGCGTCCATCCGGTGAACTGTCCGCCGCGTGCGTCGCGATCAGCGTCACCGGCCGCAGCTCCGGCGTCGTGCACGCCATGGGACCCGACGGCACCCCGCCCAACGAAAACGATGTCCGCTACCTCGAAATCACGACCCGCCACGCGTCCGAACGCATCGCCATGCTCCGCGCCTTCGCGAAATCCGAAACGCAAGCCCGAACCGATCCCCTCACCGGCCTATGGAACCGCCGCAGCCTCGAAAACCGGGTACGCGAACTCACCCGAGACGCAACCCCGTACGCACTCGCCTACGGCGACCTCGACCACTTCAAGATCCTCAACGACACCCACGGCCACGAAGCAGGCGACCAAGCACTCCGCCTGTTCGCCAAAGTCCTGCGCGACTCCGTCCGACCCAGCGATATCACCGCCCGCTACGGCGGCGAAGAGTTCGTCATCGTCTTACCCGACTGCCCAACCGAAACCGCAACCAAGATCCTCGAACGCCTACGCGAGCAACTCGCAGTCACCCTCACCAGCGGACGCGTCCCCGCCTTCACCGTCAGCTTCGGCGTCGCATCCTCAACCGACGCCGACACCTTCGACGACATCGTCGCCATCGCCGACCAAGCACTCCTCACCGCCAAAGCCAACGGCCGCAACCGCGTAGTCGTCGCCGTCGAACGAGCTGACCATTCCCAGCCGATCCCTCTCGCCTGAGCGTGCTGACGTCGGGCCTCTCGCACCTCGTGCCTGCGTTCGGGAACGCGATGGTCGTCTATCACCGCGGCACCGCCGAGCACTCCCAACGTGTCGGTGCGATCGCGCGCGCAATCGGTGTCGAGCTCGAGCTTCCTGACGCAGAGCTTGAAGTCGTCCACGGGCCGGGTTGCTCCATGACCCCGGCAAGCTCGCCGTGCCCGCGGAGATTCTCACCAAGCAAGGCCCACTGAACTCTGACGAATGGGCTGAGGTGCACCGCCACCCGTCTGTAGGTTCCGATCTCCTGCGCACGATCTCGCCCGGGCTCGATCCGGTCGCGGCCGCCGTTCGCGCCCACCACGAACGGTGGGACGGCCGCGGCTACCCAGACGGGCTCGCGGGCGCCAATATCCCCCTCGCAGGCCGTATCGTCGCTGTCGCCGACGTCTACGACGCGCTGACCCATCCTCGTTCGTACCGCCCCAACGCATACACCCTGACCGCCGCTGTCGAATACCTAACTACCAATGCCGGCAGCCACTTCGCCCCCGACGTCATCGAGGCGTTCGGACGCATGCCCGAGCTCCGCCCCCACGATCAGGTCGGGATAGAACGTAAACGGATCGCGGCAGAGTTCTTGGACGAGGTCCGTCGGATCGACCGGGCGCTGGTCGAGCTCCACGGACGCATCGACGATGCCGTGAAGGCCGCGCGCACGTCGGTGACCGACGTGTTCGGTGTCGGTCCGATCGTCGCGTGCTACCTCATTGGCTACAGCGGCGACGTTCATCGGTTTCCGAGCGCCGGTCACTACGCCCGCTACAACGCGACCGCACCCATCGAAGCGTCCACGGGCCCGAAGAAACGACACCGCCTCAACCCGAACGGCAACCGCCAACTCAACCACGCGATCCACATCGCCGCGCTCGGCCAGATCAGCCACGACACCCCTGGCCGTGCCTACTACCTCGCCAAGCAAACCGAAGGGAAGTCCCGCAAAGAAGCGATGCGCTGCCTGAAACGACGGATCAGCGTCGCCGTCCACCGACAACTCCGCGCCGACACCACCACCTGAACGAAACGGGTCCGGGAAGGCAACCAGGGGCGACTCTGAATCCAGCGCGGCCGGCAGATCCCTGAACACCGGCACTTCGGAACGGCCATTCCCGGACCGCCACCAGCCGGAACCGCACGGAACGACGCCGTCGGGTGCGCCATAACGTGCATCCCCGAACGACGCGCCCCGGGTATCCCCGATCGCCGGCACCGGGGCGTTCGCGATCGCGGCCGACCGGCATGTCCGGGGCAGTCGACGCGGGTGAGGCGCGGTCGAGATCACCGACGATGGGACAATGGCTCGATGTCGATCCGCGCGAAGTCCGAGGTGGCGCATCATCCCAGTCGGGGGTCGCTGCGCGGTCACGGCTACTTCAAGCGGCTGGGTCCGGGCATTGTCACCGGTGCTGCCGATGACGATCCGTCGGGCATCGCGACGTACTCACAGGTCGGCGCAGCGCAGGGTTTGTCGTTGTTATGGATGGCGCCGTTCCTTCTCCCACTCGCGGTCGGCGTCCAGGAATCCACCGCACGCCTTGGGCTCGTAACGGGTAAAGGTCTCGGCACGCTGATCCGCGAACGGTTCCCGCGCTGGGTGCTTGTCGGCGCGGTGCTGTTGGTCGCTTCCGCGAACACGCTCAACATTGCCGCCGACCTCGCGTCCATGGGCGCGGCATTACGCCTGTTGGTACCTGTCCCCGCCGGCATGGGTGTCGTGCTTTTCGCGGTGGCGATCGGGGTGACGGAAGTGTTCGTGCCCTACCACCGGTACTCCCGTGTCCTTCGGTGGCTCGCGTTGTCGTTGGTCGCGTACGTGTTGGTCCTCGCCGTCGTTCACGTCAACTGGTCCGCGGTCTTCGCGCGAACATTCGTACCTCGCTTCGGTTTCGACGCGACGACCATGATCGCTCTGACCGCGATCGCGGGTACGACCATCTCGCCGTACTTGTTCTTCTGGCAATGCTCTGAGGAAGTTGAAGAACGAGATGACAGCGAGACTGCAGCACCGGTTGATCGCCCGCACCTCATCGCGATGCGCGTCGACGTATGGACCGGGATGCTGTCGGGCGTGGGCACGATGTTCGCGATCATGTGCGCCGCGGCGGTCACCCTCGGGAAGTCCGGATCGGTCAACATCCAAACGGCCGAGCAAGCCGCCAAGGCACTCGAACCACTCGCCGGAAGCTTCGCCAAGATCATCTTCGCCTTAGGGATCGTCGGGCTTGGTCTGCTCGCGGTACCCGTGCTTGCCGGAGCCACGGCCTACGCGGCTGCCGAAGCACTGCACTGGCACGAAGGACTGAGCCGCCGGCTCAAAGACGCCCCAGGTTTCTACGCGGTGATCATCGCCTCCATGGCAATCGGCCTCGCATTGGTCGGCATCGGAGTGAATCCGATCCGCGCTCTGTACCTCGCCGCGATCTTCAACGGCCTCACCGCACCGCCCCTCATCTTGTTGATCATCATCCTCACCCGGTCACGCGGAGTCCTCGGCGAGTTCCGCTCGGGGCCGGCGTCGCTCATCGCCACCTCCGTCGCCGGCATCGCGATGACCGCCTTCCCACTCATCGCCCTCCTCAAGGCATAAGCGCGTTCAGCGCCGAACAGCACCGAGCCAATCCTCCGACCGCGGCACCGCACAGCCCTACCGAGAACGCACAGAACGACACGATGGGTGGCCCCCAAACGCGCGTCCCCTAATCCCGGCCGCGCCCTGCCACAGATCGCCGGGTAGCGGACGCACTTCGCGAGCGAACCGAGGCCATGCGCTTGCAATCGCGAACGCGGACCGATTGCCCGATCGGGGACGGTTACGCGAACAACCATCGCCGGCTCACGCCGCCTCCGACCATGGCCGCAATCGCCAGTGAATCTCGGAGTCTTCGGCCCACCGACGTGAACCCCCACGTGCAAGCGCGATCCGGACCCGACGCAGCAGGTGCTGACCGGCGTTGGGAACCGGATTCGATGCACGTTCGGGGCCCTGCCCGAAGACCGTCCGGCTGCCGAAGGACTCCAGCGCCGCGAACAATCTGTTGCTCTTGCCTGAGAACGTCGTGGTAGCGCGCGACCTCATCGAAACGCGATGCATTGCCGGAAGGACCACGACGCCACGCCGTCGCAAGTGGCAACGAACGTCGGACGCGGTCCTCGAGTCGAACCGCAGACAACGTGATCGCCTCGTCTAGGCGTCACTGTTGATGTTGAGCGCCTCCACTCGCAACGGCTCGGTACTCATGGCGTCCTGGTTCGTCGGGCGGATAGCCCGTTTCGGTGCTCGCGGCATCAGGCAGAAGGGCTCGGCAGTGGTCCGGTCTGCATGACGCGCTGCGACTCTGACGTGAGGGAGATCAGGCGGTGTCGAGGTCTCGACGTTGGAAGAAGGTGAGGGCGAGGACGCACAAGAGGACCGCGGCGGTGAGCGTGAGAACGACGGTCCTCGCGTCGGTGTGCTCTGAGGGTGCGAGCGCCATGTAGTGGAACAGTGACACGCGGTCGAGCCACGAGGTGCCCGACACGAGTGTGGTGAGGAGATCGATGACCAGCGACGCGATGACGACGCCGTAGACCGTGCCGGTCGCCGCTCGTGGCGCGATGGCGAGCACGAGCACACCGATGCCAAGGACGACGAGGGCGGTCGGTACGGTGTTAAGGCCGGCGCCGGCCATGCGGCCCAGGCCGGGATCGACACCTTGCGTCTTCGCGCCAAGCCACGCGGCGACCCCGGTGACGAGACCGGTCGTCACGATCGCCACCGCGGCGAGCGCGACCCGGCCGCCGAGCATCGCCGTGCGGCGCACTGGTTGGGCGAGTACGTGCACGAGACGCCCGGTGGACTCGTCGTCGGCTGCGGCGGCGATCTCGCTGACCGGCAAGAGCGCAACGACGGTAGCGACGAGAAGAAAGGCGATGCCGAAGTACCGCAGTACGAAGCTTCCACCGTGCACGCCGAACCTTCGGAGCGTGTCACTGACCGACGACGACACGACGCCGCTTGCCACGTTGGCGACGACGCCGAACGCGAACCCTGCGGCGATCGCACCGACACACCATGTGCTGAGGACGGACGCGTCGAGCCGCGCGGCGAGCCGAACCGGCGATGCGAGCCCGAACGGTCGCAGCCGTGAGACGTCGGACGTGGCAACGACACCGGCGCCTGCATCGCGCGTCGAGGCGAGTCGTGTCGCTCCGATGAGGACCACGGCAACGACGGCGAGGGCGAGCAGCAGTGGTCGCGGGTCGTTGGCGCCGAACGGCCGCATGCGTTCGGTCCAGCCGAACGGCGTCGTCCACAAGAGCCACTTCGTTGATTCGCCGGAGTCGGCGATCATCCGCAGCATGGAGGTGATACCGAACACGGCCATGCCCAAGCCGGTCGCGACGCGTCTCGTCCGACCGAGCTGGGATGTGAGCGCGCCAACGGCGACGAATACCGTCGGCGCGATCATCAGGCTCAGCCCGTATAGCAGCGTCGGGCCCGCGCCGAAGCCGACGTCGGGATTGCGGCCGGCAAGGAGTGTGATCGCGGTCGTGCCTACGAACACGACGCCGACCCCGGCGAACAGTGCGGTGAGCGTCGCAACCGTGGCACGCCCGGCGCGGGTACCGCCGGCAAGGACGAGCTGCCAGCGGCCCGCGTCCTCCTCGCCGCGCAGCAACCGGGTCGCGATCAGCAGGCCCCAGACTGCGCCGATCGCGGTGAGGAACACGAAGCACTTGTAGACCGTGTAGCCGCCGACGGTGTCGATCGCAGAGACCGGTCCGAGCAACATCGCCATGCCGCGGTCGCGACCGGTCGTGGCGGCGAGCTTGAGGCGGGTGGCGCGGTCTGGGAAGGTGCTCGTGTAGTTGAGCGCGCTCGCCGCGATCGTGACGCCGAACAGCAACGCCCACAGCGTCGCGCTGATCCACACCTGCTTGAACGCGCGTCGCGCCAGCGCGACCTCCGTTCGGTAGCGCGGCGCGTGCGCTGACATCGGCGTCGGCGCACTGGTGCTCGCTGTCATCGTTCGTCCGTGCTCGCCGGCTGCAGCTCGCCGTAGCGCGCGATGAACAACTCCTCCAAGGACGGCTCCCGTGTCGTCATGTGCCGGACCCCGACGGCCGCCAGCTTCCGCAGCAGCGGCTCCATCGAACCGGCAACGTCACATTCGATTGTCGTGCCGTCGATCACCACGTTGTTCACGCCCGCGAGACGGCTGACATCAGGCGGCGGGCTGTGGAGCTGCGCGACCACGTGCAGCGCAGCCAGGCCGCGCAGCGCGTCGAGGCGGCCGGTCTCGATGACCCTGCCCGCGCGCAGCATCGCGACGCGGTCGCACACCGCCTCGACCTCACTCAAGACGTGCGTCGAGAGCAACACGGTCTGACCGCGGTCACGGGCCTCACGCACACAGGCACGGAAGACCTGCTCCATAAGTGGATCCAACCCAGTGGTCGGCTCGTCGAGCAGCAACAGCTCGGGCCGGCTTGCGAGCGCGCCTATGAGTACCACCTTCTGGCGGTTGCCGTGGCTCAACGCGCGGATCTTCTTGTCCAGCACGAGATCGAATCGCTCCACGAGCTCATCGCGGTACACACGATCGACCGAACCGTGGACGTTGCCCAGAAACTCGAGCACCTCCGCGCCCGTGAGCGACGGCCACAGGTCGGACTCGCTCGGCACGTACGCGACGCGCCGATGGATCGCCGGCGCGTCCCGCCAAACGTCGAGCCCGAAGATCGACGCAGTCCCCGACGTCGATCGGATGAGGCCGAGAAGCAAGGCGATCGTCGTCGATTTTCCCGCGCCGTTTGGGCCGAGGTACCCGAACACCTCGCCCTCCCCGATGGTGAGGTCGAGCGCGTCGAGCGCGGTCGTATGCCCGTACTGCTTCGTTAGCCGATCCGTGCAGACGACGTTCACGCACTCATGCTGTCACGCCCGCTTTCGTCCGGTGCGATGCCCGTCAAGCGACCTCCGTCGCCGCGCTCGCAGATGCGCTCGGGATCGGGCAGTGTGTGTCGTATGAGTGTGACGAGCACGGTCGCCAGGTCGGAAGCTGACATCGAGCCGAAGCGGCACATTGGTTCACCGTGGCTTCGGGCGGTTGCGGTTGCTGTGATCGTTGTCGTCGGGTTGTTCGCCGCACATGTCTGGTATCAGGGTGGAACACGCTTGAAGATGGACGGCGCAGGCCTAGGGATCCATCCCGTCCCGGTCGGAAGTTCGGTGAGCTTCGGCGTCGGCCTGACAACTCACGGCGGCCCGAGCGTCGTCGTCGAGAGCGCAACTGCGAAGCACTCGGCCAACATCGACTTGCACTACGCGATCATTCATACCGGCCCGGGCCAGTCCGGCATCGGAGACGCGGACGGAAGCATTCCGGGTTCGACGCCGCTCGGCGCACACGGGATCCGGGTGGCACAACCCGCACCCGACAACGTGCAGGAGTCATGTACGGGCGGGACGACCGCAACGCTCTGCACGCCGCCGCCGCAACCTGACCACGTCGGCCAGACCGCTCTCGTCGTCACCGTCACGCCACGAAGTCCTGGTGCGTGGTCCGTCAGCCACATCACCGTGACATACCGATCGTGGAGGCGGACCAGAACCGCAACATCGACGTACGTCGTCACCGGCCAAGCCCTCTAGCGCAACCTTCACCATCAAGCGCCGCGTACAGATCAGCCGATCGGTACGCGTTGCTGGAGTACCCGCTCGGTCAAGGGCATGATGGTGCGATGAGAAGGTCCCCCGGTTGGTCGCTCGGCTTCTTGACCGTCGGCGCCGCGATCCTGGCTGCCTTCGTGATACGGAGCGTTCTCGACGCGGTTGCTCGAAACTGGTGGGGATGCGGGTGGTATCTGCTCGCGACCGGAGTAGGCGTCGTCGTTTTGCTCCAGAACTGGAACACCTGGCAACGAGCGAAGCGCGGCGGCGTGAAATCGAACTGACCCACCGGAGCGGCGCCATATCTGCCTGATTGAGTTCGTGGCGCTGGCGCTGCGGGTTTTGTAGCGTTGGTGGTCCCGGTGGGCGTGGTTCTCTAACTGCCTGCCGTCGGAGCGATCCGACTGGTTTCTATCGAGTTTCCTGCCTGCCGGGACCGGTTGGGGTGTGGCTCGAAAGAGGTGCGCGAGCACGATCCTCCAGAATCAGGAGTGCCCACCCTGACGCTCACGACACGAGCTTTTGCGAGGGAGGGACAGATGGGGGTGGTGGTGATTGGTGTCGATCCGCGCAAGGGTTCGCACATGGCAGTCGCGATCGACGCGAACGAACAACAGTGCGCGAGCTTGCAGGTGCGTTCGGGTCCGCGTCAGCTCGATCAGTTGCTCGGCTGGGCAGCCGAGTTCGGGGAACGCGTTTGGGCGGTCGAGTCCGCGGGTGGGCTCGCTTATCTCCTTCGAGCAGCAGCTCGTTGGTGCCGGGGAGCGGGTGTTGGATGTGCCGGCGGCGTTGGCGTCGCGGGTGCGGGTGTTGGCAACGACGAAGTCGCAAAAGACGGATCGTCACGACGCGCTGTCGATCGCGATTGCCGCGCGTGCGCCTGGCGTGCAGCCGGTGCAACCAGCGGATCATGCGGAGGTGCTGCGGTTGTTGGCGAAACGGCATCGAGATCTGGGCCGGGCCCGGAACCGAAGCGCATGTCGGCTCCATGCGCTGCTGATCGAGCTCGTTCCGGGCGGTATTTCCAAGGAAATGACGGTGCGGGCCGCCTAGGAACTTCTCGACTGTGTCGCACCCGCTGATCCGGTCGCGCAGATCCGCCACGACCTCGCGTGTGAACATCTCGACGATCTCCGTCACCTCGACACCCAAATGCGCACCTCGAAACGACGTCTCGAAGCCGCGGTGCACGCGTCGGGCACGACGATGACTGACATCTTCGGTGTCGGACCGGTCGTCGCGGCGATGGTGATCGGTCACACGCGCAACATCAACCGGTTCGCTGACCGCGACCACTACGCCGCGTACGCGGGGACCGCTCCGATCGAGTTCGAATACGGCGGCCGCTCCATCCGACGGCTCTCGTTACGCGGGAACCGCCAGTTGAACCATGCGATCCACATCGCGGCCGTCACGCAGATTCGTCACCGTCACTCGCCGGGGCGCGCGTTCTACGACCGCAAACTCGCTGCCGGCAAGACGAAGAAACAAGCGTTACGCGGCGGCGCTGAAGCGGCGGATCACCGACACGATCTACCGCCAACTCCGCGCCGACGCAGCACGAACCAAAGCGGGCCCGGGAGGGCAAGCGGGGACGACTCATCAATCCAGCGTGACCGGCTTCGAACCCCAAACACCGGCGCTTCGGAAGAACCACTCCCGGACCCGGCCCAACGCTAGAACCCGGCTGCCCAGAACACCACAACCCGCCGCGACCGGACCAACGAACAGCCCTTGACAACAAAGAGGAGATCGATCGGTACTCGCCGCGTGGTCTCCGCCGCTCCAGACCTCCCCGATCAGCTCGGCCAACTCAACCTGACTCGCGTGAGCGCAGTCTCGATGGCGTGAGCGAAATGTTCGATCGACCCGCCGCACGACACGAGTTCGGCGGGTCCGAGCACCGCGACGTACTCGTCGTCGGTCTCGGCGAGCACAACAGGGACATTGCCCCCGGTTGGGAGTCGAGTGTCGGCGGGTTGATCATCGCGATGGTAGAGGTCGAACTGGACCGGAAGCCCAACACGGAACGTCTTCCAGGCGGCGCGCTCGCGGACGAGCCCGTGGGTGATGTCGCACAGCGCGCAGTGGGCTCGGCCGAGTCGAGCGCCAATGAAGTAGGCCAGCTCGCCGCTAGCCCGCGCGGCTCAGACGGCGGTTCAGTGCGTCGAGCGTGGCGCGGGCGGCCGCGTCGATCAGGCTCGTGCCGGCCGCCATTCCGTAGCGCAACGGCGAGCGGGTGTCGACGCCCGCGAGCGCGACCGCGACGACGGCCGGGTGGTTGTCGTCGCCCGCTTCTTCGAGCGCGCGTACCCAACCCAGGCGCGCGTCGATCCCGGTGCCGAGCTCGCCGACCGCGTCGATGGTCGCGGTGACCGCACCTTCGATTCCTCTGCTCACGGGGGCGCGACCGATGGTGCGCTTGGCGCCGAAAACGAGGTGGACTTCGAGCTCGTCGGTATCGGGAAACGCGAGCACCGCGAGCAGTCGGGCTCGAGTCGGCTCGCCGGCTCCTTCGAATTCGGCCGCGTCAGTCTCGGTGGACTCGACCGGCGCCGTGGTCTCGGACGGCGCGGGCGCCGCGAGTTGTGGAGCGACGGAGGGGGCGGTGCGCCACCGCACGACTTCTACCGCGACCGGGCGATCGGAATGCCGGGCCGCGATACGCGACGCCGAGATGGGCACCGGTTGGTCGTCGCGGTCGGTGCGATCGATGCTCTCCTTGCGATCGGCGACGTGCAGTTGCACGAGCAACACGTCGTCGGACTCGTCGAAGCCCGCGGAGCGCACGCCGGGGAGCTTGCGCAGTTCGAGCTCGAGGTCGTCGATCGACCAGACCGCTTCGACGCGCGCCGGCCGGCTCATCGCTTCGCCCGCTTCGCTTCGTAGAGTCGCGCGTCGGCGAGTTGCACGAGCTTGTCGAATTCCGTCGCCTCGTGCGGGCACTGCGCGACCCCGAACGAGAACGCGGGGCACGCGGTCTCTACACCGTCGGCCCGTCGCACACGGTCGAGCAACGCCGGTACGAGGTCGGGCTCGGTGTTCGGGAGGATCATCGCGAACTCGTCGCCACCGATGCGGCCCGCGTTGTCGCCGAATCGAAGCGCGCTCCGGAAGCGAACCCCGAGATCGCGCAGCACCGCGTCGCCCGCCTGGTGGCCCTGCTCGTCGTTGATGGTCTTGAGATGGTCGAGATCGAGCATGACCAGCGTGAACGGCCAGCCGTACCGGGTACTGCGCGCGATCGCCATCTCGAGCAGACGGTCGAAGCTGCGGCGGTCGTACAGCCCGGTGAGCGCGTCGTGCCAGGCGTCGTACCGCTGCACGTCGAGGCGCAGCGCGAGAACGCAGAGGGTCAGCAGGAGCGAGCGGTCGAAGCTGTGGTCGTCGAGCGCGGGGCGGGTGTAGAGGCCGGGCGGGGAAACGAGTAACTCTTCGTCGTCGGCACCGAGCGGGCGGCGGCCGGCGCAGAACACCTGCAGGCCGAGGCTCGCTTCCTCGACCACCACCGCGGCGTCGTCGAGCTCGAACTCTTCGACGAGCGCGTCGAGAGCCTTGTAGATAATTGCGATGCCCGATTCGCTGGTGGCAACCGATGAGGCCAACGCCTCGCCGAGCGCATTCATCCGCTTTACCCCGCTGGGAGCATCGATGCCGGCCGAGACGGAGCTTGTCGCGCGATGGCCCGCCGGACCGGGGAACAGCGCCCCGAGCCCACGAGCGATACTCGACTGTTGCGACACTCATGCCCTCCCTGGACCATCGCAACGGCAACGCGACCAAGAGGTACGCAGCCCGCTCTGAAACCCTGACCCCGCCTGCCTGAAAACCCTGACCCCGCTTGCTGTGAAACCGTGTCCCCGCTTGCTCGCTCAGCATAGTGACGTGCGCGCCTCGCGTGAAAATGGGACAAGGTGTCACGTTGACCACAATGTACGATCGCTCACCCCTGCGAATCCTGTGCCAGCCTCCGTGATCTCGCCCTCATGATTCGAGACGACCTTCGTACGGCGCTGGGTCGCGCGCTCGACCGGGCGGGTCTTCCCGAACCGCCCGGAGGCATCGGGCTCGACCCGGCTCGCAGCCGTGAGCACGGCGACTGGGCGTCGAATGTGGCGCTCCAACTCAACCGTGTCGTCGGCGCCAACCCGCTCGACATCGCGGAACGGGTCAAGGACGCGCTCGAGGCCGATGCCGTCCCGCATCTCGCGAAGGTCGAGATTGCCCGTCCCGGCTTCCTCAACCTCTTTCTCGCGCCGACCTGGTTGCACGACGTCTTGCGCACTGTGGTCGCGGCGGGGGATCAATACGGCCGCTCGACGGTGCTCACGGGCTGGCGGATCAACCTCGAGTTCGTGTCGGCGAATCCCACCGGGCCCTTGCACGCCGGCGGTGGGCGGTGGGTCGCGGTCGGAGACGCCATCGCCAACCTGCTCGCCGCGCAGGGTGCCGAGGTGCACCGCGAGTACTACCTCAACGACGCCGGCGCGCAGCTCGACAAGTTTCGGGACTCGCTCTACGCGCGCTACCGCGACGTCGAGCCGCCCGAAGACGGCTACCACGGCCAGTACCTCGTCGACATGGCGGCGCAGCTCCACGCCGAGCTCGGTGACGACGTCACGCCCGACGATGCGTGCGAGTGGGGTTACCGGCACGTCGTGCAGAGCTTGCGGGCCGACCTGGAGCGGGTCGGTGTGCGCTTCGACACCTGGTTCTCCGAGCGCACGCTGCACGAGCGCGGCGAGGTGGCCGACGTGCTCGCGCAGCTCACCGAAAAGGGCTTCGTCTACGAGCGCGACGGTGCGCGCTGGTTGCGGTCCACCGACTTCGGCGACCAACGCGACCGCGTCCTCGTTCGCAGTGACGGCAGCACGACGTATCTCTGCAACGACCTCGCGTACCACCGCGACAAGTTCCGTCGGGGCTTCACGCACCTGATCGACATCTGGGGCGCCGACCATCACGGACAGGTGAAGTCGTTACAGGCGGGCATGCAGGCGCTCGGTTTCGAGGCCGGCGAGCCGGAGATCATCCTCGGGCAGTTCGTGAAGGTGGTGAAGGACGGCCTAGAGGTTCGGATGTCGAAGCGAACCGGCAACATCGTCACGCTCGCCGACATCCTCGACGAGGTCGATCCCGATGTCGCGCGCATGACGTTCCTGCTGCAGGGCATCGACACGGCTCAGACGTTCGACCTCGACGTCGTGACCGAGCAGTCGCGCGAGAACCCCGTGTACTACGTGCAGTACGCGCACGCACGCATCGCGTCGATCGGCCGGAGGGCCGAGAGCGCGGACGTGGTGCGCAGACCGCTGGCCGAGGTCGACCTGTCGCCGCTCGTCCACGAGCGCGAGGCCGAGCTGCTGCGCGCGCTCGCCAACTACCCCGACGCGGTTCACGAGGCGGCCGAGGTCCGTGCGCCGCAGAAGATCAGCACGTGGGCCCGCGACTTCGCGGGCGTGTTCCACGGCTTCTATCGCGACTGCAAGGTGCTCTCCGACGACGCGGAACTCACCCAGGCGCGGCTCTGGCTCACGGAAGCGTGCCGGATCGGGCTCGCCAACGCGCTTGGCGTCCTTGGAGTGCACGCGCCCGAGGAGATGACCCGGCTCGATCGCGACGAGGACGTGTTCGACGCGTGAGCGCGTTCGACGTCTCGCTGCTCCCCGCGTCGGCGACTGTCGACGACTCGGGCCGGGTCGCGATCGCCGGCGTCGACCTCGCGTCGCTGGCCGAGCGGTTCGGCACGCCGCTGTACGTCTACGACGAAGCCGACATCCGCGCTCGCTGTCGTGTCTACCGCTCCGCCTTCGGTGAGGGGGTGGCATATGCGAGCAAGGCGTTCCTGTGTGTCGCGATGGCGCGCCTCGTGCACGAGGAGGGATTGCACCTCGATGTCGCGACCGGTGGCGAGCTGTACGTCGCGCTGGCTGCCGGTTTCCCGCCCGAGCGGATCGTCTTCCACGGCAACAACAAGTCGACGGCCGAGCTGCGAACCGCGCTCGAGGCCGGTGTCGGGCGTATCGCTGTCGACTCGACGAGCGAGCTCGAACGACTCGAGACTCTTGTGCGCGACGGGCTGCCGGCGCCCCGGGTGCACATACGGGTCACGCCCGGCGTCGAGGCGCATACCCACGAGTACATCGAGACCGGCGTCGAGGACTCGAAGTTCGGGTTCGGTCTCGACAGCGGCGAGGCGCTGGCAGCCGTGCAGCGCGTCGTCACCGGTGGCGTGCTCCGGTTCGCGGGCGTGCACTGTCACATCGGATCGCAGGTGTTCCGCCTCGACTCCTTCGAGCGTGCGGTCGACAAGATGGTCGGCCTCGTCCGCGCGATCGAGGTCGAAGCCGGTGCTGCGGTCGAAGAGCTCAACCTCGGTGGTGGCCTCGGTGTGCGCTATCTGTCCGACGACGAGTCGCCCACGATCGAGCAGTACGCGACCGCGGTACACGAGGCGGTCGGCAAGGCGCTCGCCGACGCGGGCGTGCGCTCGCGCCCACAACTGCTCACCGAGCCCGGACGGTCGATCGTCGCGCCGGCCGGCATCACGCTCTACACCATCGGCACCATCAAGGAGATAGAAGGCGTGCGCACCTACGTCGCGGTCGACGGCGGAATGAGCGACAACCTGCGCCCGGTCACCTATGGCGCGCGCTACGAAACGTTCCTGCCTGCGCGGGCCACCGCCGATCGGCCCGCGATCGTCACGATCGCGGGCAAGCATTGCGAGCAGGGCGACATCGTCGTGCGCGACGCCCGGCTGCCGAGCGGCGTCGCGATCGGCGAGGTACTCGCGACGCCGGTCACCGGCGCGTACTGCCACTCCATGGCGTCGAATTACAACAAGGTCACCCGGCCGGCCGTGGTGTTCGTCCGAGATGGCTCGGCGCGCCTCGTGGTGCGTCGAGAGACCGACTCGGATCTGGTCCGGCTCGACGCCGACGCGTAACCTCCCCGCGTCGCACTTCCCTCGCCTTCCCCGGTTCCGAAGCAACACCTCGGGGAGACACGATGTCGACGTTGGCGGCCGACGCGCGACTGGCGGCGGTCGCGGTCGTACAGCAGGGCGTGTTCACGCGCGGTCAGGCGACGGCATCGGGCTTCAGCGCGGCGCAGATCGAACGGCGGGTGCGTGGCGAGGTGTGGGTGCGCGTGCTTCCGCGTGTCTACCGGCACTCGGCGACGCCGGCGTCGAGCGCGCTTGCACACTGGGCCGCGGTCTTGTGGGCCGGGCCGGAGAGCGCGCTGTCGCACGCGAGCGCGGCCGCGATCTGGCGCATCCGCGGTGCCGTGCTCGGCCGGCCGGAGCTGATCGTCCCCAACACTCGGGCGCCCCGTGTCCGCGGCGTCGTCGTTCACCGCGTCACCCGAATCGACGACGAAGATGTTCTCCGCGTCGGGCGGCTGCCGGTCACGTCGCCGGTGCGGACCATCATCGACCTCGCGGGTGTGCTCGGCGCCGGCGAACTCGAAAGGGCCCTCCAGAGCGCTCGGTCTCACCGCCTCGTCACTATCCGCGCGGTTCGCGCTCGACTCGACGAGATCGGCACGGTCGGTCGGCCCGGCGCCGCCAGCCTCCGAACGCTCCTGGCGGCAATCGGTTCAGGGCGGGTCGACCCATCCGCAAGAATGGCCGGGTGACCGACGTCGTACGAGTGGGATTGCTGGGCTGCGGGAACGTGGGAGGCGCGCTCGTGCGCCTGCTCGATTCCAACGCCGATCTCATCACCCAACGTTCCAGTGTGAAGCTCGTGGTCTCCCGGGTCGCGGTGCACAACGTGGCCAAGGAACGCGACGTCGATCTCGCTCCGGGCGTGCTGACCAACGACGCCGACGCGGTCGTGAGTGATCCCGCGATCGACGTGGTAGTCGAGGTGATCGGTGGCGTCGAGCCCGCGCGCCGCCTGATCCTGACCGCGCTGAAGGCCGGAAAGCCGGTCGTCACCGCGAACAAGGAGCTGCTCGCCAACTTCGGCGAGGAGCTGTTCGACGCCGCCGAGACCGCGGGCGTCGACCTGCTGTTCGAAGCGTCGGTCGCGGGTGGCATTCCGCTCATGCGGCCATTGCGCGAGTCGCTCGCGGGTGAGCGCATCACCCGCGTGATGGGCATAGTGAACGGCACGACGAACTACGTGCTGACGCAGATGACCGAAGCGGGCTCGAGCTTCTCGGAAGCGGTGGCCGAGGCGCAGGAGCTCGGTTACGCCGAGCGCGACCCCACCGCCGACGTCGAAGGGCTCGACGCCGCGTCGAAGGCCGCGATCATCGCAAGCATCGCGTTCGGCGCCCGCATCGTCGCGGGCGACGTCTACCGCGAGGGGATCACCAAGATCACCGCCGACGACATCGCCGCGGCGAAGGAGCTCGGTTACGTCGTGAAGCTGCTCGCGGTCGCCGAGGAGCACGACGGCGGCGTCGGCGCGCGCGTGCATCCGGCGATGGTGCCGATCGACCATCCACTCGCGTCGGTTCGCGGCTCCTACAACGCGGTGTTCATCGAGGGCGAGTCCGTCGGCCAGCTGATGCTGCTCGGGCGGGGCGCCGGCGGCGGTCCGACGGCGAGCGCGGTGCTCGGCGACCTGATCGACGCGGCCAAGAACGTCCGCGCCGGCGCGCGCGGGGCAACGATCGGCGATCTCGTCCGCAAGCCGATCCGTCCGATCGACGAGACCGCGTCGCAGTTCTACGTATCTCTCGACGTTGCCGACCAGCCCGGTGTGCTCGCCACGATCGCGGGCGTGTTCGGCGACCACGAGGTCTCGATCCAATCGATGCAGCAGAAGGGGCAGGGCGCGGGCGCCCGCCTCATCTTCGTCACGCACCTCGCGCGCGAAGCCGCGTTGACCGCGACCATCCACGACGTGCGGGAGCTCGACGTCGTCGGACGAATCGGATCGGTCCTGCGGGTCGTCGGAGGCGAGGAGTAGACGTGGATCGTTGGCGGGGAATCATCGACGCGTATCGCGCGCGATTGCCGGTCACGGAAAAGACGCCCATCGTGACGTTGTGCGAAGGCAACACGCCGCTCGTCGACGCGCCGCGCCTTTCGGATGCGGTTGGTGCGCGCGTGATGTTGAAGGTCGAAGGCGCGAACCCGACGGGATCGTTCAAAGATCGCGGGATGACGATGGCGATCTCGAAGGCGGCCGAGGACGGCGCCAAGGTCGTCGTCTGCGCGTCGACCGGCAACACCTCGGCGAGCGCGGCGGCCTACGCGGCCCGGGCCGAGATGCTCGCGGCGGTCATCATCCCCGACGGTCACGTAGCCCTGGGCAAGCTCGCGCAGGCGTTGATCCACGGTGCCAAGGTCGTGTCGATCCGCGGCAGCTTCGACGACGCGCTCCGCGTCGTGCGCGAGCTGGGGGAGCGGGGCGGCGTCACCATCGTCAACTCGATCAACCCGTTCCGCATCGAGGGCCAGAAGACGGCCGCGTTCGAGATCTGCGACGCGCTCGGCGCCGCTCCCGACGTGCACTGCATCCCCGTCGGCAACGCCGGCAACATCACCGCGTACTGGAAGGGATACGGCGAGTACGCGAGCGACGGTGTCGTCTCGAAGCGGCCGCGCATGCTCGGCTGGCAGGCCGCAGGATCGGCGCCATTGGTGCACGGCGAGCCCGTCGCGTTTCCGGAGACCATCGCGACCGCAATCCGGATCGGCAATCCGGCGAGTTGGGACTCCGCGATCGCGGCGCGCGACGAGTCGGGCGGCCACATCGGTGCGGTCACCGACGCCCAGATTCTCGAGGCCTACCGCATGCTCGCGTCGCAAGAAGGCGTGTTCGTGGAGCCGGCGTCGGCGGCGTCGGTGGCGGGGCTGCTGCAAGCGGCCGCGGTCGGATTGGTCGAGCGAGGTGAGACAATCGTCTGCACGGTGACCGGCCACGGGTTGAAGGACCCCAACCGGGCCATCGCCCAGATCGAGGCGCGACCGGCCGTCGAAGCGTCCGTCGACGTGGTGGTGGAGGAGCTCGGCCTCTGAGCTGGGTAGGGATGGAGTGAGGATGACGAGGAAGCGATTGATTGCGGCGCTCAGCGCACTCGGCATCGTGATCGCCGCCGCGCTCACGACCGCGGCCGTGGTGAACCGCGGCGACACCCGTTCTACGGACGACTCGCCGCTCCTCGCGGCGGCGGCGACCACGACGACGAAGGTGCGCACCCCCCCGACGCACCAGACCACGACGACCTTCGACTTGAAGAAGTTGCCGCATCCGTTCCCGCCGCCGGCCGATCCCTACGCCCCGGGTCCGGTCATCCAGATCGGCACCATCGAGATACCGAAGATCGGCCTGATACACGCCGTGTACGAGGGCATCACGCTCACCGTGATCGATCACGGGCCCGGTCATTGGCCCGGATCCGCGTTGCCGTGCCAGGCCGGCAACGCGGTGTTCCCCGGCCACCGGGTCACCCACTCGCATCCGTTCTTGAACCTCGACCTCCTTTCTCTGGGCGACCAGATCGTGTTTCACATGCCAGGGAGAGACTGCGTGTACAAGGTCACCAGCACGCAGATCGTTCAACCCAGCGCGCTCTTCGTGACCGATCCCACCAGGTCGCCCACGGTGACGCTGATCGCGTGCCATCCGAAACACAGCGCGGCGCAACGCATTGTTGTAAAGGCGATCCTGGCCGCCGACATCAAACGCCCCACGTAAGCAGGTGCACATGAGCAATCCGGTTGCGTTGATCACGGGTGCGTCCGTCGGAATCGGCGAGCAGTTCGCGCGGCAGCTCTCGGAGCGCGGTCACGACGTGGTGCTCGTCGCCCGCGATACCGCGCGCCTCGAGGCACTGGCCAAGGAAATCGAGGGTCGAAACGGCGCGCACGCCGAGGTGCTCGCGGCCGACCTCACCGACCCCGAGCAGCTGGCTGCGGTCGAAGCCCGGGCGCGCGAGGTCGACCTCCTGGTGAACAACGCGGGCTTCGGCACGTTCGGCCCGTTCCACACGCTCGACCTCGACACCGAGATCCGCGAGATCAACCTGAACGTGATCGCGCTCGTCCGGCTCACGCACGCGGCGGCCGCCGCGATGGTCGAGCGCGGCCGCGGCGGAATCCTCAACGTCTCGTCGCTCGCCGGCTTCCAGCCCGGTCCTTCCAACGGGACCTACAGCGCGACGAAGGCGTTCGTGACGTCGTTCACGGAGGCGGTGCACGAAGAGCTGAGAGGCACGGGTGTGTCGGTAACCGCGCTGTGTCCCAGCTTCACCCACACCGAGTTCCAGTCGCGCGCCAACGTGCCGGCCGGCTCGGTGCCCGGCTTCATGTGGCAGGAGGCGCCCGAGGTCGCGCGCGCCGGGCTCGACGGCGTCGCCAAGAACAAGGCGATCGTCATTCCCGGCACGACGAACAAGGTGATGGGCACCCTCTCCGCGATCACGCCGCACGTGATCACCCGTCGCCTGAGCGGAGCGATATTGAAGCGCGCGGGCACATAATCAGCGAGCGGTGAGCCGAAACACCGTGCCGCCGCGCGCTACCGCGTATATCTCGCCGTCGAGATCCTCGCCGAACGTCGTGAGTTGCGACACGACCGGGCCGAGGTCGCGTTGCGCGATCAAGCGCCCGTTGGATGCGACCGCGCCGACGAGGTTCTGCCGGCAGTCGTCGCCAAAGACGTACACGCCGTTGAGCGCGGGTATCGCGCGACCTCGGTACACATAGCCGCCGACGACGGCGCAGTTGCCGTCGGAGTGCCGCGTCTCGAGCACCGGATCGCGCACGCCGTTCGGTGTCGCGCCGCGGAACGCGTGGAAGCCTTCGCGAGCGCTCCAACCGAAGTTGATTCCCTTCTCGCCCGCGCGTGCGAAATCGACCTCCTCGTATTTGTTCTGGCCGACGTCACCGATCCAAACGTCGCCCGTCTTGCGGTCGAACGAGAAGCGCCACGGATTTCGCAGTCCCCACATCCAGGTCTCCGGACGCACTCCGCCTCGTCCGACGAACGGATCGTCGGCGGGGACCGAGTAGGGCGCGCTTCCGCTCGCGACCGGATTGATGCGCAGGATCTTCGACAACAGCGTTCCGAGGTTCTGGCCGAAGTTGTTCGGGTCGTCCTCGCTGCCGCCGTCGCCGAGCCCGATGTAGAGCATCCCGTCGGGACCGGTGATCACCTCGCCACCCTTGTGGTTCGAATTCGGCTGCGGCACGACGAGCAACTGGCGGCGCGTCGAGGCGACTGCGACTTCGCCGCGCATCGTGTATTCGTCGACGTGCGTGTCGTCGTTCGGGTCGGTGTAGTCGACGTAGAGCTTCGAGCCGTCGGGCGAGAACGTGATGCCGAGGAGGCCTTCCTCGTTGCCTCGCGAGAGCGGCCCGACCGTGAGGACCGGCGTTGATGAGAGCCGGCCGTTCGCGTCGACGATGCGGACACGGCCACTTTGCTCGGCCACGAACATGTTGGTGTCGTGCACCCGCCACGCGAGCGCGATCGGGCTGTCGAGACCCGACACGACGGACGTCAGCGTCACGCGCACGCGGGCAAGGTCGGGTGGCGCGGGCTGCCGCGTCGGCGGCGGCGTGGTTTTCGTGCTCGTGCTCGGCGCGGGGCTCGTCGGCGGGATCGGCGGGGGCGACACCAACTTGTCGGACGATCCGCCGGCGCACGCCGCGAGGAGGAGTGCACCGGCGACGATCCATGAGCGCCGCACGAGGTGCAGGCTACGGGGAGAAACATTGCGCGACCGTGCGGCTGCTACTCAGAGGCCGGGTCCGCCGCCGCCCGTATGATGCGCGCGATGAAATACGTCGTGTTCGTTCCCGACGGTTGCGCCGACGTGTCGTTGCCCGAGCTCGGCGACCGAACGCCGCTGGAAGCCGCGCGCATGCCCCGCCTGGCGGCGCTCGCGGCGAAGGCCGACGTCGGGCGTGCCGCCGTCATCCCGCCCGGCCTCGCTCCCGGCAGCGACGTCGGCAACATGTCGATCCTCGGTTTCGACCCCGAGCGGTACCACACGGGTCGCGCTCCCATCGAGGCGGCGGCGATGGGCGTCGAGCTCGAACCCCACGAGGTTGCGTACCGGTGCAACCTGGTCACGCTCTCCGACGACGACGAGCCGAACATGGTCGACTTCGCGGCCGGTCATCCGACGAACGAGCAGAGTCACGCGATCGTCGCCGCGCTCGATGCCGCGCTCGGCGCCGGCCGCGACGGAGTGCGCTTCCATCCCGGCGTCGAGTATCGCCACCTCTGCGTCGTGCCGAGTACGTGGACGGACGCCGAGTGCACACCGCCGCACGACCTCACCGGGCAACCGGCCGTGTTCCCTCGCGGCGCCTCCGCGCCGCGGGTGAACGCGTTGATGGATGCGTCGCGCGCCGTCGTGCGCGACGCGGCCCGTTCGGTCGGATCGAGCGCGACTCAGATCTGGTTGTGGGGTCAGGGCGTGAAGCCGGCGCTGCCCTCGTTCGCCGCGACGTTCGGCGTGCAGGGCCGAATGTCGTCGGCGGTCGATCTGGTGCAGGGCCTCGGTGTCCTGACGGGCATCGAAGTGGTCGACGTGCCGGGCGCGACGGCGGGATTCGACAACGACTACGGCGCGCAGGCGCAAGCTTGTATCCGCTCACTCGTCGATCGGGATCTGTTCGTGTTGCACATCGAAGCCACCGACGAGGCGGGACACCTTGGTCGTTCGGACATCAAAGTGGACGCGCTCGAGCGATGGGACACGGAAGTGATCGGGCCGGTTGTCGACGCGCTCGACGCGGGCGGCGAGCCATATCGGATACTCCTGATGCCCGATCACGCCACGCCGTGCAACACCAAGACGCACAGCGCCGACCCGGTGCCGTTCCTGCTGTACGACTCGATGCGCGCGGGCGCGGGCGGTCGCTACACCGAACCCGCGACCGCTGGGTGCGTGCCGGTTCCCGGTCACTCCCTCATGGCTCGTCTCGTCGAGCGATGAACCGAGGCCTCAGGAATCGATCGAATCGGTCGAGTGTCAGGGAGGGAGCAGGCGCCCGGAGAGTCATTGGGTATAGGGTGTAAGCGATCCCTTGAGACCTCGCTCCAGGAGCGGTTTCTTGGCGGTGGGGGCCGGGTCACTTCACTTTTCTTCCGAGTTCGATTTCTTCCTGCTCGGCGGGATCGTGCGAGACCTTCCGAGGGCTTCGTCGGCCGGCGCCGATTTACCCGCGTCGGTACTTGGCAACACGGATCACAGCATCACACTCCGGCCGCTGTAGGCAGGCGCCGCAGCCGGTCGGTAGGAGCCGAACATGAGTGAGACCTTCGACCGTTCACAACTGGACGGGAAGGATCGTGACCAGCTTTCGGAGATTGCGTCCGCGCTCGGCGTGAAGTCGGTCAGCCGGATGCGCAAAGCCGATCTGATCGATGCGATCGCCACCGCCGCGACCGGCTCGAACGGCGCGGAGAGGTCGGCCCCGCGCAAGGTCCGATCGACCGCCGGCGCGGGCGGCGACGATTTTGCATCGATCGCCGAGGAGCAGAACGCGCTCGCGGGCGGCGGAGATTCGGGCGACGACATGGCTCTCATCCGCCCCCGGCGGAGTGCCTCGACCGACCGCACCGACTCCGGCGACGAATCCGATTCGTCGTCGAACGGCCGCGGAACCGTCGCCGCCACATCGGAGCCCGTCTCCGCGGAAGGCGATGTGACCGACACCGAAACCGACACCGACACCGACGCAGGTTCGGTCGACCGCTCGCACCAGGGTCAACAGCAGTGGCGCGACGACGACGGCTCGGGAAACAAGCGTCGCCGCCGCCGTCGTGGTCGCGACCGCGAGCGGACTCCCGGCGATGGTCGCGTCGATCGCGAGACCCGTCCCGACCGCCCCGAGCGCACGGAGCGCACCGACCGGGGCAGCGACGATTTCGCCGGCGAGCTGATCGACATCGAAGGTCTGCTCGATCTGCGCGACGAGGGCTACGGCTTCCTGCGCGCGTCCGGCTACCTCGCCGGCCGCAACGATGCCTACGTTTCCGCATCGCAGGTGCGGCGTTTCGGTTTGCGCAAGGGCGACCACGTCAAGGGTGCGACCCGGCCGCCCGCGAGCAGTGAGAAGTATCCCGCGCTCGTGCGCGTCGACCTCATCAACGAGATCGGCATCGACGAGGCGCGTCACCGCGTTCGCTTCGAAGACCTCACGCCGTTGTTTCCCGACTCGCGGCTCCGGCTCGAGCTCGACGACAACCCGGGGGAAATCACCGGACGCATTATCGACATCATCGCGCCAATCGGGAAAGGTCAACGCGGGATGATCGTGTCGCCGCCCAAGGCGGGCAAGACCACGATCATCAAGCAGATCGTCTACTCGATCGAGCGCAACAACCCCGAGTGCCACGTCATCGTGCTGCTCGTCGACGAGCGTCCCGAAGAGGTCACCGACATGCGCCGGCACGTGCTGCGCGCCGACGTTGTCGCCTCCACCTTCGACCGGCCTTCCGAAGAGCACTGCCACATCGCCGAGCTCACGATCGAGCGGGCCAAGCGACTCGTCGAGTGCGGGAAGGATGTCGTGATCATTCTCGACGGCATCACCCGTCTGGCGCGCGCCTACAACCTCGCGGCGCCGGCCTCGGGCCGCATCATGTCGGGCGGTATCGACGCCGGCGCGCTCTACCCGCCGAAGAAGTTCTTCGGTGCCGCGCGCAATGTCGAAGAAGGCGGATCGCTCACGATCCTTGCCACAGCGCTCGTCGAGACGAACTCGAAGATGGACGAGCACATCTTCGAGGAGTTCAAGGGCACCGGAAACATGGAGCTGCGTCTCGATCGGCGCACCGCCGACCGGCGCATCTACCCCGCCATCGACGTCGAGCAGTCGAGCACCCGCCACGAGGAGCTGCTCTTCGACCGCAACGACCTCCAGCAGGTCTGGAAGTTGCGGCGCGTGCTCGGCGCACTCGAGGGTGGGTCGGGGCTCGAGCTGCTGATCGACAAGCTGCGCAGCACGAAGAGCAACAAGGAGTTCCTCACCGAGATCGCCAAGGCCCCGACGGGAATGGGAACCTGACCTCGCCGGTTGAGCTGAAGCTGACCACGACTGATTCCGACGACCTGTCCGGCGAACGGGCCGCGCAAATCCGGCAATAGACTGGAACGACCATGAAGACCGACATCCACCCCGAGTACGTCGAGTGCAAGGTGCACTGCTCGTGCGGGAACGAGTTCACAACCCGCTCGACCGTGCCCACGCTGCGCGCCGAGCTGTGCTCCGAGTGCCACCCCTTCTATACGGGCAAGCAGAAGCTGGTCGACACCGGTGGCCGGGTCGAGCGCTTCGAGCGCCGGGCCGCGAAGGCCAAGAAGAAGGCGTAGCACCGTATGCCCCGGGCCCAGCCCCGCTACATGGGCGGACAGGCAGTGCTCGAAGGCGTGATGATGCGCGGCCCGTCGAGCTGGGCGGTCGCTATCCGCGATCGCGACGGCTCGATCAAGGTCGAGGAGCACGAGGTTCCAGGCTGGGCCGAGCGCTACCGCAACATTCCTGTGTTGCGGGGCGTGATGTCTCTCGTCGAATCGCTGGGGCTGGGCTACCGCGCCCTCACCTGGTCGGCGAATCAGCAGGTGCCCGAAGAGGACCAGGTCTCCGAGAAGGTGATGGGCTGGGCGGTCGCGATCGCGGTCATCGCGTTCAGCGCGCTGTTCATCGTCCTTCCCGCGCTCGCCGGCCGGTCGCTCGGCAGCCTGTTCCACGGCTCGTTCCCGATCGTCGAGGGAGTTGCCCGCCTCGGGATCTTCGTCGTGTACCTGCTCGCCATCGGGCGCTTGCGCGACATCCGGCGCGTCTTCGAGTACCACGGCGCCGAGCACAAGGCGATCGCGGCCTATGAGAACGGTGTCGAGCTGACGCCGGAGACCGCGCAGCAATTCTCGACCGCGCACGTGCGCTGCGGCACCAACTTCCTGCTGACCGTGATGATCGTCGCGATCGTCGTGTACTCGGTGATCCCGCGGCCCAACCTCCTCTTTGTCATCGGGTCGCGTGTCGTGCTGATCCCCCTGATCGCCGGGCTGAGCTACGAAGTGATCCGGTGGGCGGCGAAGAACATGAACCACGCGATCGTCCGCGCGCTGATGCGGCCCGGACTGATGCTCCAGAGGCTCACGACCCGGCGGCCCGACCTCGACCAACTCGAGGTCGCGATCACGTCGTTGCGGGCAGTGATGACCGCCGAGCAGATCGCCGAAGTCGACGCACGCGCCGGGCTCCTGGTTCCGGCCGTCGCTCCCGCGGTCTGAGCGCGTCAGGCGCGGCGGGCCGACGACGTGGTCGCCCAGGCGGCGACCGTCGCGCGTAAGGCTGAGGTCTCGAGCGCGATGAAGTCGTTGTCGTGCGCGGCGTCGCCGTGGTCGAGCCAGTCGAGAACCGCGTCGACGAGATGGTCGAACAGGGCCTGCGCCGCCCATTCCGCCAATTCGGGCGCAACGAGGGGAGTGACCACACCCCGGGCGGCGTTGACGGCGACGTCGCGCAACGAGAGCGCGTAGTCGCCGAACTGGGGCTCGCGGGCGGCGTGGCGCCACAGGAGGCGGAACCCGTCGGGCCACTCGCGCGCGACCTCGAGGAGGGCGCGGGTGCTGCCCTCGGCCTCGAGGCCCTGCGCGATGTTGGCCAGGAAGAGCTCGACCTGGCGGTCGAAGACCTGCTCGAGCACCGCGCGGTAGAGCGTCTCCTTGGCCTCGAAGTGGCGATAGACGATCAGCTTGGTGATGCCGGCGGTTGCCGCGATCTCGTCCATCGACGTCGCCGCGTAGCCCGCGTGCGCGAAAGCCTCGGCCGCGGCTTGCAACACGGCCTCGCGCCGGGCCGGGTCCCGCCGGGCACGGGGTCGCGCCGGCGACGGAGCGGCGGCGGAGCCGGTTGCCATGGCTGTAACTCTAGCGTATACAGTCTGGAGGTGAGCAACCTCCAATTGAAGTGGTCCCAGGTCGAGCTGCTCGCGAACGACGACGTGGCGGAGCCGCTCGTCGCGGGCGGAGTTCGCTGTCACGGTGGGTTCGCCGACGACGGTCGCTACGTGTCGCCGCGCGCGAAGAATCGTGTGCCCGCGACGAAGGCGTGGCAGCAGTCGCATCGCGAGCTGTTCGGCAACGCCATTCTCGACGCGCCGATCGAGCAGTGGCCCGACACCTTCCCGAATGTCGCGCAGACGAAGTATCTGTTGCGCGAAGGCGTACGGGGGCCGACGATCAGCGCGCTGACGCGCATCGGGACGGTCGAGGGTTTCGGCTCGATGATCCGTGCGGTCAACGTCGAGAAGTTGCAGCGGCACTTCGTCGAGAGCATCGACGGCACTGCGATCGCACATTTGCAAAACGGTCTCTTCGAAGCGCACGCACGCGACGAAGCGGGCTGGGAGGAAGAGGCGGGTCACAAGCAGATGTGGTTCGCGGCGCGCGACATCGCGTTCGACAGCCCGGTAACCGAAGACATGACGCAGACGATGCTCGTGCGCATGGGCATCGTGCCCGCCGACGGCAAACTGCCGACTCCGGAAGACATTCGCCGCAACGCCGAAGCGGTTCGCCTCTTCCCCGATCTCGACCTCTCGCTCGAGATGATGGTGCGGCGGATGGTCGGCTTGCTTTTCATCGAGGTCTCGGCGTTCCACACGTTCGCGTGGGCCGAAGAGGTGCTGGCGGACACCGAGCTCGTCGCGGGCGACGGGCGCGCGGCCGACCTTGTGCGCTACATCCGGGCCGACGAGACGCCGCACGTCGACTACCTGCGCACCGCGCTCACCGAGATGCGCGACCGCACGTTCGTGGGGGAGTCGGGCGCGAGCATCGCCGGCGCCGACGTGATCGGAACGCTGTGGGACACCGCGCTCGAACTGTCACTCGGCGTCAATCGCGAGAACTTCCTACGGACGGCGACGGCTGAGGTCGAGCACGCGCTCGCTTCGCATCCGCGTCGCGACGAGATCCTCGAGGGCTTTCGCGCGCTGGGCTCCGAGGCCGGGTCGGAGGTGCCGGCGTGAAGTTCGGGGTCTTCTACGAGCACCAGCTCCCGCGTCCGTGGACCGACGACTCCGAGTACCGCCTGATCCAGGACGCGCTCGATCAGATCGAGTACGCCGATGCGCTCGGCATCGACTACGCGTGGGAGGTCGAGCACCACTTCCTCGAGGAGTACTCGCACTCGAGCGCCCCGGAGGTGTTCCTCGCCGCCGCGTCGCAACGCACCAAGAACATCCGGCTCGGGCACGGCATCGTGCAAGCGCCGCCGCCGTTCAACCATCCCGCGCGCGTCGCGGAGCGCGTCGCGATGCTCGACCTGGTGAGTGGTGGCCGCGCCGACTTCGGAACCGGCGAATCGTCGTCGGAAGCCGAGCTCGGCGGGTTCATGGTCGACCCCGATCGCAAACGGGCGATGTGGGAGGAAGGTCTGCGGGTAGCGGTGCGGTGCATGACGGAAACGCCGTTCACCGGTCACTCGGGCGAGTTCGTGACGATGCCGCCGCGCAACGTCGTCCCCAAGCCCCGCCAGAAGCCGCATCCGCCGCTGTGGGTCGCATGCAGCCGGCGCGACACGATCCACCTCGCGGCGCAGAAGGCAATCGGCGCGCTGGCCTTCGCGTTCGTCGATCCCGAAGAAGCGAAGTACTGGATCGACGACTACTACGCGACACTCGCGAAGGAAGGCGTTCCCATCGGTGACGCGGTGAACGCGAATGTCGCGTGCGTCACCACGTTCATGTGTCACGACGACGAAGACGAAGCGATGCGCCGCGGGCTCGAGGGCGCGAACTTCTTCGGTTACTCACTCGCGCACTACTACGTGTTCGGACGCCACCGGCCCGCGGTCACGAACGTCTGGGACGAGTTCCAAAAACGGCGGGCCGAGCAGGGCTACGACCCCGAGGCCGTGATCGCCGCGTCGGAGAACGACGACCGGCTCGGCGCGAAGGTGGTGGAGCAGGGCATCGGCGGCTTGCGCGGTGCGGTCGGAACGCCCGACCAGCTGCGCGATTACCTGCGGCGCTACGAGGAGTGCGGCGTCGACCAGGTGATCTTCTGTTTCCAGTCCGGCAAGAACCGCCACGAGCACATCATGGAGGCGCTCGAGCTGTTCGGTCGCGAGGTGCTGCCCGAGTTCAAGGACCGCGACGAGAAGCTGACGAGCGACAAGCGGGCCCGGCTCGCGCCGTTGATCGACGCGGTGATGGAGCGAAAGCCCGCCGAGGACCATCCACCGCTCCCGTCCGACGACTACGCGTTCCCGGCGATTCCGCGCGCGATGGCGGATCGCAACGGCTCCGACCAGTTCCACCAGATGCTGGACGAATTCGCCGAGCAGTCGGCGGTCGGTCCGGGCGGTATCGAGGGCCTGATCAGCGGCCGGTAGTCGCCGGCGCGTCCGCGCCGGTAGAAGCTTCGCCGTAGCGTTGATACGCGTCGACCGCCCGGTTGGTCTGGGCGGCGTTGGGCACATTGGGAGCCGGCGGCGGAACGTCTGCGGCCGATTCCTTGTTCGGGGCCGGGTGCGCGTCGTCCGGCGGGCTCACCCGGCGCCCGTAGGTCGACAGCGCGATTGCCCGGGCCGGGACGACGAGTGTCGCGTCCCCGCCATCGGTCGCGCTGCGAGGGTCGATGCGTCCGTCGCCATTGACGTCGAACCACGCCAAGCGGGTCGGGGAAACGTCGGGGCGCGGCGCAGCGGTGTCGTCGCCTACAAGCGTCGGCGGGAACGTGGACACGCTCCCGAGACCTTGGCCGATGTTCGGTACGTTCATGCCGCCGTCCCTGGCAAGCATCGGTCCCAGCCCGTACCTGCGGGTGTTCTCGGCCCGTCGCGCCGGCACCTTGAGCCCCGGACACCGGCGTGGTCGGGAGCAATGGGATCAAAGCTCGCGCGGCGTGCCGGTACCCTCCGAAACGATGTTCGAACAGCTCGCCGCGCTCTCCGATGAGCTCGATCGGCTCGAGGCCGACCTTCCCCGCATCTACGCGGCGGGCGACCGCCGCGCGTCCCGGGACGCGGGGCGGCGACAGCAGGAGCTCAAGCCGGTCGTCGACGCCTACGCCGACTGGCGAAGGGTGTCACAGGACGTCGAGGACGCCCGCGAGCTACTCGAGAGCATCACCGATCCGGGCGAGCGCGAGTCGTGGCGGGCCGAGCTCGCCGACAAAGAGTCGCAGCTCGCGGCCCTCGAGGCCCGGATCAAGGAGCTCCTGCTTCCGCAGGACCCCAACGAGGGTCGCAACGTCATCATCGAGATCCAGGGGACCGAGGGCGGCGAGGAGGCCAACCTCTGGGCCGGCGACCTCTACCGCATGTACCAGCGATTCGCCGAGCGCCACGGCTTGAAGACGGAGGTGCTCACCAGTCAGCTGTCGGAGCACGGCGGCTACCGCGACGTCACGTTCCTCGTGAAGGGCGACGACGCCTGGAGCCGGCTGAAGTACGAAGGCGGGCCGCATCGCGTGCAGCGGGTCCCGGCGACCGAGAGCCAGGGGCGTATCCATACGAGCGCGGCGACGGTCGCGGTCTTGCCCGAGGCCGAGGACATCGACGTCGAGATCGATCCCAACGATCTCGAGATCGACGTGTTCCGCGCCACCGGGCCCGGTGGTCAGTCGGTGAACACGACCGACTCTGCGGTGCGGGTCACGCACAAGCCGACGGGTCTCGTCGTGTCGTGCCAGGACGAAAAGAGTCAACTCCAGAACAAGGACAAGGCGATGCGCATCCTCCGGTCGCGTCTGTTGCAGGCGGAGCAGGATCGTCAGCACGCGGAGGTGAGCGCGGCGCGGCGCAGCCAAGTGAAGGGCGGCGGGCGCTCCGAGAAGATTCGCACGTACAACTACAAGGAGAACCGGCTCACCGATCACCGCATTCCGATCACGTTGCACTCACTCGACCGGGTGCTCGACGGCGAGCTCGACGACGTGGTCGACGCGCTCGCGGCCGACGAGCGCGCCCGGCAGCTCGGCGGCGAGTGACGCCGAGGCAATGAGAGGGGTTCGATGACGTGGCGCGAGTTGCGCGTCATCGCGACGCGCGAGCTGGCGGGTGCGGGAATCGGCCCTGCGGAGACCGAGGCGAGATTCATCGTCGAACGCGCCTCGGGTTACGACGCCGGCGAGTGGCTCGAGATCGCCGACGCGGCTCCTTCGGCCCGCGCGGAGCAGGAATTGCGCGAGATGGTGCGACGGCGCGTCGCCGGTGAGCCGTTGCAATACGTCCTGGGTGGATGGGAGTTCCGCGGGCTCGACCTGTTCGTCGATCACCGGGTACTGATCCCGCGGCCGGAGACGGAATACGTCGTCGAGGTCGCGTTGGAGGAGGCGGAGCGGTCGGGGTTGCGGCGATCGCGGCGAGCTGTCGCGCGGGTGGAACCCGAGGCTCCCGCGGCCGTCGCCGACATCGGGACGGGCTCGGGCGCGATCGCGCTCGCGCTGGAGGCGGAGCTGGCGGATGTCGAGGTCTGGGCGAGCGACGTGAGCGAGGACGCGCTCGCCGTCGCCCGCGCGAACGTCGCGGGTTGCGCCGCCACTCGCGTGCGGATCGCGGCCGCAGGCGTTTGGTTCGAACCCTTGCCGGAGCGACTGCGCGGGTCGCTGCGCCTGATCGTGTCGAACCCGCCGTACGTAGCCGAGCACGAGGTCGCGGAATTGCCCCGGGAGGTCGCGGGGCACGAGCCGCGTGGCGCGTTGGTCTCGGGGCCGTCCGGAACCGAGGCGATCGAGAGACTGCTGGAGGACGCGCTCCAGTGGCTCGCACCGGGAGCGAGCTTCGTGTGCGAGATCGCACCGCACCAGGCCGGCACGATGATCGAGCACGCGCGCGCACTCGGGTATCACGAGGTGATGGTGCGTCACGACCTCACCGGTCGGCCCCGCGTGCTCGTGGCGCGCACGGGGTAAGTTCGCGGCGATGGCCGATAACGATCAGCTCGACATCGACGGAATGCTCGAGCGGTTTCGCGAACGCGCGGAAGCCGTTCAGAAGCGCGGGTTGCCGCCCGTGGCCGGGCCCGAGCGGCAGCAGTTCCTGGAGCGGGCCCAACTCGACTTCCAGGACTTCGCGATGATCGGCGACGCGACATGGTCGTTCGTCGACGGCGTACTGACTCTCACGATCGACCTCCGCCCCAGCTGAACGCGTTCGCTCAGAGATGCGCGAGGAAGGCGCGATCGATGGCGACCCACAGCGTCTTCGAAAAGGGGTAGAAGACGGCGGGGCCGATCGCCATGAGTGGAATCTCCGCCATCAGCAATGAGACCCATGGGATGTCGGGAATCGTGGCCGCGCTGACGGCCACCAGGACGATCGCGAACAGCATTCCGATCACCATCGTGTTGATCGCCACCGCGCCGACCCAGTAGCCGGGCTCGCGCTCGAAGTGCAGCGCGCAATGAGGACAGTCGGGCACCATCCGGAACCAGCCTTTGAACAGCTTCCCGCCGCCGCACCGCGGGCATCGTCTCGTCAGGCCGCGCCACAACATCAGGCCGCGAGAGGGTTGCAGCGTGGGCTTCGCCATCAGTCGCCGACCGCGTTGGTCGAGCCGTCGTTCGTGACCTTCGCGCGCCGTCCCTCCCAGGGGTGGACGGTCATGTCGCGCAGCACGTCGGCGTCGCGGGCATTGGCGATGACGCGCCGCCCGTCGTCGACGAGGGCCGTGACGATGCCCACCGACGGTGTTCCGTCGCGCTCGAACGCGACCGATGTCGCCTCGATCGTCGCCTCGATGTCGACGAGTCCGGCGGCGTGTCGGCCGGGTCGTGCATCGACCGCGGATTGCGCGTCGAGGCGGCGGAAGGGCCGGGTCGGAGGACGCGCCGACCACACCGCGGCGGTGTGCTTGGAGATGTACCAGCCGAGCGCGGTGGTGAGGCCGAAGTCGTCGGGCCGCGCTCGCAGCACCTCCACCATCTTCGCGATCGCGTGGGTGGGGTAGTTGTTGACCGGACCGCCCGCGAAGCCCAGACCGCCGGTGACGGTAAGCGCGCGGCGGTCGTTCGTACCGATCCCGAGGGCATTGCGGCCGATCTCGACCGCGGCGGGGAAGCAGGAATACAGATCGAAGTGCGCGATCTCGTCGATGTTCTTCGCGGTCGCCTCGAGCACCGCGGCTCCCGTGGCCGCGATCGCAGGTGACTCGGCGAGCGACAACCGTTCGGTGAAGTACCAGTGGTCGTGCGCTTCGGCCGCGGCATGCAGGAAGACGATGCGGTCGTCGGGAACGCCCGCGGCACGCGCCGACTCGTAGGAGCAGAGCAACACCGCGGCACCCTGGTCGACGTCGATGTTCGCGCACATTCGCTTCGGGTACGGGAAGCACACCGCGCGGTTCTCGGCCGAGATCGTGCGGATCTCCTCGGGCGAGTACGCCACGCGCGACCACGCGTCGGGGTTCTCCGCCGCGACCGCGGCGAACTCCGACCACAGCTCGCTGACGTAGCGCTGGTGCTCCTCGATGCCGTGACCCAGCTCGGCGCGCACAGCCGTCTCGAACAAGGGATACACCGTGGTGGGCGCGACCGCGAGGTGCGCCATCTCGTACTCACTCGAGGCCGGCGAGTCGTCACCGATGACCAACTCGCACGGTTGGTCGTCGCCCGATTCCCAGTCGAGCTGGACGCGCGGTTCGCGCCGCGCGCGCCAGCGGGTGTGCATGCTCTCGGCGCCACCGACGAGCACGACGTCGCAATCGCCCTGCTGCACCCGGGCTGCGAACTCGTTGATCAGGACCTGCGGGCTGTTGCCGCCGACCGTCGAGACCGCGGTCGCGCGGGGCGAGATGCCGAACTTGCGCCCGAGCAGCGCGCCCGGGTCGGGATACCGCCACGACCCGATCGCGACCACCGCGACGACATCGGTCCGCGCCAGGAGCGAAACGGGCGCACCCGTATCGGCGTCGGCGGCGCGCGCCGCGTCGGCCAGCAGCTCGATCGGCGGCTTCGCCAGCTCGGGCGATACTCGCTGACTCGTCTGCCCGACGCCCACGATGACCGGCGCACGGCGATCGACTTCCGGCACGACCACTGGCCCCCTCGTCGCTGAATCCGTCCCGTCGGCGTGCGTCACCCTACCGGTCGTTCAACGTGCGCCTAGTGGTCGGAGTCGCCGGAGTCGGTGCTGAGAACCGGCCACGCGGGCTCGCCCGGCGCGGCGCTGTCGCGACAGATCGACCGGTACCGGCACGTGCGACAGATCTCGATGTCGTTGACGCCTCGCCAATCCTCCTGCTTCCACATGCGTTCGACGGCGGCGCGCAGTTCCTCTTCGACGATCTCCAACCCTTCGTCGTCGAGCTCCCACGGTTCCGGGTCCTCGTCGATTTCGGGCTGGAGGTACTCGTAGCGCAACCGGAGGCGAAGCCCGCGCGACCGCGCGTGCTCGGCGAGCGCATACGCCTGGACGTGCGCGGCGGTCATATCGACGACACGATCGGCAAACTTCCGGCCGGTCTTGTAGTCGCGCGCGTCGAGTATTCCGTCGTGCACCCAGATCGCGTCGATGCGGGCGGTCGCCATGAACATCGGCGGCGGCTGCCGGTGGAAACGCGCGACCTCGTACTCGTGCGCGGCGCCGTCGGTCGCTCCCGACGGGCAACGGTCTGCGTGCCGGGTGATCATCTCGCGCGCGCTCGGTGTATCGAGGCCGTGCGCGTCGAGTACGTCGGCGACATGCTCCTCGTCGGCGCACGATCCGTCGGAGTGGATCTTCCACAACATGTCGTGCATCTGCAGCCCCTGATCGGTCGATGCGACCGGATCGCTGGCCGGTAGACCGAGGAGTGCGTTGCAATAGAAGAGACGCGGGCAGCGAGTGAAGTCGTCGTAGTTGCTTGGCGTGAGCGAGACGATGTCGGACAGGAGTCGTTTCGCGGGCATTGAAGAGGCCCGCTAGCCCAGGTGCTTCGAGCAGCCGGATATGAACGAGCACCCGAGACAGTCGCGACCCGCTCGCGGCCGCGGATCGGAGGTCAGGTCGAGTATCCGCTCCACTCGATCGCCGACCCACGCGTGCGCCTCGGCCCGCTCGGTCGCGAGGTCGGGCTCGTGCGCGGCGTGGCGTTGTTCGATCACATCGACCGCGACGATCTCGAGTTGCTCGGGCGCCCACTCTTCTGTGCGTATGAGCGCGACGCGCAGGTCGACGGGGTCGAGCAACTTCGCGTCGCGGCGCGAGCCGACGAGGACCTTTCGCAATTCACGGCGACCGTCGTCGAGCTCGGCGGCGAGGCCGGGGTTCGACGACAGCTCGACGCCGAGATCGGGGAGCTCGGTGCGGAAGTCGAGGCGGATGACGCGCGCCGACGATTCGCCGAACATGTCGAGATAGCCGCGCCTGGCTGCGCGGTAGAGCGCGCGTTGTTCGGGCTCGAGCTCAGCCGGCTCGACGAACGCCTCGGACCGCGGGCGGCCCGGTTCGGATTGCGCGAGCAAAGCGTCTTCCTCGATGCGATTCGAGACCGCGAAGCGCATGTTCGCGGTCTGGTTCGCGCGCCGCTTCCCGCCGTTCACCTCGCGCGCGAGCCGCCTCCGGCACATATCGTCGGCCCGGCGCAGGTGCGCCGGAGTGATCTGCGGCAGATCCTCGTCGTCCACACCGACGACGCTAGTTGTGCGCTGCGCCAACTCACAGGGACGGGAAGGCACGCTGAGTACACTCGCCGGGTGCGAATTGCGATCGGCGGCGACCACGCCGGCTACCCGCTCAAGCAGCACCTGCTGGTGGTGCTGAAGGAGTGGCATCACGACGTCGACGATCTCGGGACGCACTCCGAGGACCCCGTCGACTACCCGATCTATTGCGCGGCGGTCGGGCGCGCGGTGACGCGCGGCGACGCCGAAGTTGGCATCGTGCTCGGCGGTAGCGGGCAAGGCGAGCAGATCTCGGCCAACAAGGTCCACGGGGTTCGGGCGGCGCTCTGCAACGACCTGTACACCGCGCGTCTGGCGCGAGCACACAACAACGCGAACGTGTTGTCGATCGGCGCCCGGATCGTCGCCGCCGAGCTCGCCGACGAGATCACGCAGATCTTCCTCTCGACGCCGTTCGACGGCGGGCGCCACGAACGCCGTATCGAGGAGATCACCGCTATCGAGAGCGAGGAGACCGATCGATGACGTCACCCCTGGAGCGCACCGACCCCGAGATCGCCGACATCATCCGACGCGAGCTCGAGCGCCAGAACACCACGATCCAGCTCATCGCGTCGGAGAACTTCACCTCGCGCGCGGTGCTCGAGGCCCAGGGTTCGGTGCTCACGAACAAGTACTCCGAGGGCTATCCCGCGAAGCGGTACTACGGCGGCAACCTCGTCGTCGACGAAGCCGAGAACGTCGCGCGCGACCGCGCGTGCGCGCTGTTCGGCGCGCAACACGCGAACGTGCAGCCGCACTCGGGTGCGAACGCGAACCAGGCCGCGTACATGGCCCTGCTCGAGCCCGGCGACAAGGTGATGGGGATGCGCCTCGACCAGGGCGGCCACCTCACGCACGGATCGCCGGTCAACTTCAGCGGTCGGATGTACGACTTCGTCGCGTACGGCGTCGACGACGTCACCGAGACCCTCGACTACGACGTGATCCGCGATCTGGCCGTTCGCGAGCGCCCGCGCATGATCATCGCGGGCGCCACCGCCTACCCGCGGATCATCGACTTCGAGGCGTTCCGGGCGATCGCCGACGACGTGGGCGCGCTCCTGCTCGTCGACGCGGCCCATATCGCAGGGCTGGTGGCCGGCGGTGCCCATCCGTCGCCGGTGCCGCTGGCCGACGTGGTCACGTTCACCACCCACAAGACCCTGCGCGGGCCGCGCGCCGGTGCGATTCTCTCTCGCACCGACTACGCAACCGCGATCGACAAGGCCGTGTTCCCCGGGTTGCAGGGTGGTCCGTTGATGCACGTGGTGGCGGCCAAGGCCGTGGCCTTCCGCGAGGCCAGCCGGCCCGACTTCCGCCAGTACGCGGCCGACGTCGTGAAGAACGCGCAGGCGCTCGCGGCCGGTCTCGCCGAAGAAGGCTTCCGGATCGTCTCGGGTGGCACCGACAATCACCTGATGCTCGTCGACCTGCGTCCGTTCGGCGTGACGGGGAAGGTCGCGCAGGAAGCGCTCGACCGCGCCGGGATCACCTGCAACAAGAACGCGATCCCGAACGACCCCGAAAAGCCGTTCGTCACGAGCGGCCTGCGGCTCGGATCGGCATCGTGCACGTCCGCCGGAATGGGCCCCGACCAGATGCGCGAGATCGCCGCGCTCATCGGTCGCGTTTTGCGCGCGGTCGACGACGACGGTGCCGCGGCCGACGTGCGCGAGCAGGCCAACCGCCTGTGCTCGAAGTTCACGCCGTACCCCGAAGGCGCGTGAGCGCGCGGGTGGGCGAGTAACGCGTGGCGGGCTACGCGGTAGTCCTTTCGGTCGCGCTCGGCACGACGCTGCTCCTGACGCCCTTCGTCCGGATCGTCGCGATCCGGTTCGGCGCGGTCGTCACGCCGTCTGCCGACGCGCGGCACGTGCACACGCGTCCCACGCCCACGCTCGGCGGCGCCGCGATGTTCGTCGGCTTCCTGGTGGCGATGGCCGTCGCCTCGCAGATGTCGCAGTTCCACGAGATGTTCCAGTCGAACTCCGAGCCGTTCGGGATCATCCTCGGAGCGGGTGTGATGTTCGTCGTCGGCGGGCTCGACGACCTCATCGACGTGTCGCCGCCCGCCAAGGTCGCCGGCCAGGTGGTGGCCGCGAGCGTGCTCGGGTTCTACGGCGTCGTGATGTTGTACTTCCGGATGCCGTTCAATCTCTTCCACACCGACACGGTGGTGCTCGGTTCCCAGTTCGCGCCGCTCGTGACCGCGCTGTGGGTCGTGTTGATGACCAACGCGGTCAACCTCATCGACGGGCTCGACGGGTTGGCGGTCGGCATCGTCGCGATCGGCGGCGGCGCGCTCTTCTTGTTCGCCGACCGGCTGTTCAAGCAGAACTACATCGACGGGACGAACGTCGGTCCGCTCATCGCGATTATCGCGGTCGGCGTGTGTCTCGGCTTCCTCCCGTTCAACTGGCATCCGTCGAAGATCATGATGGGAGACGCGGGCGCGCTGTTCCTCGGGGTGCTGCTCGCGGTTCCGACGATCACGATCGGTGGGCGCACCGATCACGCGTTTTCCGGGAACACGTTCTTCTTCTTCGGACCGCTCCTCATCCCGGTGCTGATCCTCGGCGTGCCGATCCTCGACACGGTCTTCTCGTTCCTCCGCCGCAGCATCCACCGCCAGAGTTGGCACCAGGCGGACGCCGGCCACCTTCACCACCGGCTCATGCGGCTCGGCCACGGGCCCCGCCGGACGGTCGTGATCCTGTGGGCGTGGACCGCGTTGCTGTCGGGCGTCGCGCTGGTGCCGGCGTATTTCCCCAACACCGGAAGCAACGCGCTGGTGCCGTTCGTCGTCGCCGCGCTCGCGCTCTTGTTGCTGGCGTGGTTCCACCCGGGAATCAGGTCTCGCCGGGAGCGCCACGAACGGGCCCGCCACCCGACCAACAATCCGGGCGAAGACGTCGTCGACCTCGCCGAACACCGCCGCCAAAGGGCGTAATTACGGGTCGCTCGCGCTGCGCCTCCCATCCGGTCGGCTCCGCTGCCGCTCCGAAATATCCTCTCCGGTTTGACACTTTCGTCACCCCGCCCATAGATTGCGAATGGATTCACAAGCGCCCTCCGGCAACGGTGGCGGGGGCCCGACGCTCGTGATCCAGAAGGGGCTTCGGCGTGGTTCCGGCAGGGGAGCGTCGCGACCAGCGAGACACGTGGCACGGCTTCTCGAACGCGTTGTCACACGCCTTCGAGCTCGTCGCCACGACCGTTCTCTTCGTGCTGCTCGGCCTCTGGATCGACAGCCGGATCTCCACCCGCCCGCTCTTCACCGTCGTCCTCGGACTGCTCGCCGTGATCGGCCTCGGCGTGCGCGCCTACTACACGTACCTCGCCCAGATCGAGCGTGACGAGGAGGGGAAGCCATGGCTGCACAAGAGCCGGTAGTGCCGCTCGTCGAGCGCGAAGTCGCCCTCGACATTGTCAAGCACGGCTTCATGGTCGCGCCGCTCGTCCTGCTCGTATCGGGTGTGCGCGGTTGGGCCGGAGTCGCCAGCGCGGTGATCGCGCTCGGCATCGTTCTCGTGAACTTCCTCGCGGCCGCCGCGATCATGACGCGCGCCGCGAAGAGTGGTCCGACGGCGATTGGCGCGGCGGCGCTGGGTGGTTACGTGCTCCGCCTCGCCGTGATCCTCGTCGCGCTCGTAGTGTTGCGCCACCAACCCTGGATCGATCTCCCGACGCTCGGCTTCGTCATCGTCGGCACCCACCTCGGGTTGCTCGTCTGGGAAATGAAGTACGTGAGTCTCACGCTCGCTGCGCCGGGGTTGAAGCCGGCGCGGCCCGGACCTTCCGGAGACCAATGAACGCCCTCCTGCTCGCGGTCGACGTACCGCCGATCAGCAACGTCACGATCTGGGGAGCCGGACCGCTCGGCTTCAACAAGACCGCGGCGATCTACGTCTTCGCCGCGCTGGCGACGATGCTCGTGTTCATGCTCGGCACGCGCCGCAAGGACGCGCTCGTGCCGGCGGGTCTGCTGCAGAACACGGCCGAGTCCGGTGTCGGCTTCGTGCGCAACCAGATCATCATGCAGACGATGGGAACCGACGGGCTGCAGTACCTCCCCTACCTCACCGCACTGTTCTTCTTCATCTTCTTCAGCAGCATCACCGAGATCATCCCGTTCGTGCAGTTTCCCGCGAACGCACGTTTCGGTATGCCGCTCACGCTCGCGCTGGCCACCTGGGTGATCTACAACGTTGTCGGCGTGGCGAAGCAGGGCCCGCTGCACTACCTGAAGAACTCGCTCATCCCGCCGGGTGTGCCGAAGCCGATCTTGCTTCTCGTCATCCCGATCGAGTTCGTGTCGACGTTCATCGTGCGGCCGTTCTCGCTGATGGTCCGACTCTTCGCCAACATGCTCGCCGGCCACTTGATCCTGGTCACCTTCGCCGCGCTGAGCGCAGGTCTGTGGGCGGCCAAGGTGACCGTCGTCATCATGCCGTTCTCGTTCGGCCTGCTCGTCGCGATGACCGGATTCGAGATCCTGGTGGCATTCCTCCAGGCGTTCATCTTCACGATCCTCACGGCTGTCTACATCGACAGCTCGATGCACCCCTCGCACTGACCGTCAACCACTCGCACCAAGAGAGAAAGAACAAGGAGAACCACGTGGCTCTGCTCCATCTCCTCCTCGCCCAGGCCGCCGCCGACCCCACCAAGGGTCTGACCGCGATCGGTCGAGGCATCGTCTACGGCGGCGCCGCCATCGGCCCCGGCATCGGCATCGGCTTGGTCGTCGGCAACGCGATCACCGCCATGGCGCGCCAGCCCGAGTCGGCCGGCACCGTCCGGACGACGATGTTCCTCGGTATCGCGTTCACCGAGGCGCTCGCGCTGTTCGGCTTCGTCCTCGCGTTCATCATCTCCGGGTAGGGGGAAACGTGCGAAAGCGCATTCACGCACTCGTCGCAGTGCTCGGCATCACCTTCGTCGTCGGCTTGTTGGCCGCGCCCGCGTACGCGGCCGAGACGATCCAGCCGGCGAAGCCGTTCACGACCGAGGCGGCCAAGCAGTGCTTCGAGAAGCTCGCCAAGGGTGGCGACGTCACGGCCGACGACTGCCAGAAGGCGCCGTCGCCGTTGCTGCCGGCCAAGAACGAGATCCTCTGGGGAACGGCGTCCTTCCTGGTGCTGCTCATCGCGGTGTGGAAGTTCGGCGTGCCGGCCGTGAAGAACATGGAGAAGGCACGCGAGGACCGCATCCGGAACGACCTCGAGGGGGCCGAGAAGGCGAAGGCCGAGGCCGAGGCCGAGAAGGCGCAGTATCTCGCGCAGATCGCCGGGGCCAAGGATGAGGCGGGGCGACTGATCGAGGAAGCGCGTCAGGCCGCGGAGACGGTCCGGGCCGACCTCGTCGCGCGGGCCGAGCAAGAGGCCAACGACATCCGGGCGCGCGCCCAGGCCGACATCGCCAACCAGACCAATCAGGCGATGGCTCAACTGCGCACCGACGTCGCGTCGCTGTCGATCGACCTCGCGGGTCGCATTGTCGAGCGCAACCTCGACAGCGACACCAATCGCCAACTCGTCGACAGCTTCATCGACCAGGTATCCGGGAGCAACTAGCCGTGGCGGACCGCATCGAAGCATGGGCGCAGGCGCTGCTCGAGATCGCCCAGGCCGAAGATCACCTGAGCGAGGTCGAAGACGAGCTGTTCCGCTTCGCGCGCATCGTCGAAGGCAACGACGAGCTGCGCATGGCGCTCTCCAACCCGGGCCAGCCCGCCGACCGTCGTGCCGCCATCGTCGACGAGCTGCTCGAGAACCGCTCGTTGCAGATGACGCGTGCAATGGCGGCCTTCATCGTGGGCGCGGGTCGCGGTCACGATCTCCCGGCGATCGTGGCGCGGTTCGTCGAGCTCGCGGCGCAGAGTCGCCAGCACGAGGTCGCCGAGGTCCGCTCGGCCGTCCCGCTCGACGATGAGCAGGTGCAGAAGCTCGCGCAGGCACTCGGTCGCGCGACCAACAAGAACATCGAGGTCCGCGTGGTGGTCGACCCGACCCTCCTCGGCGGCATCGTCGCCACGATCGGCGACACGGTGATCGACGGAACCGTTCGTCATCGTCTCGAGCAGCTCAAGGAGACGCTCTAAATGGCGGAATTGACGATCGACGCGGCCGACATCGCGGCTGTTCTGCGCAAGAACGTCGAGGGCTTCCGGCCCGAGGTCGAACGCGCCCAGGTGGGTCGCGTGCTCGAGGTCGGCGACGGCATCGCGCGCGTCGCCGGTTTGCCGCACGCCGCGGTCAACGAGCTGCTCGAGTTCGAAGGTGGCGCGCAGGCCCTCGCCCTCAACCTCGAAGAAGAGACGATCGGCGCGGTGATCCTCGGGCACGCCGACGCGGTGGAGGAAGGCCAGCTCGTCACCGCAACCGGTCGCATCCTCTCGGTCCCGGTCGGCGACTCGCTCCTCGGTCGGGTCGTGAACGGTCTCGGCGTCGCGATCGACGGGAAGGGACCCGTCGCGCAGGACGCGCTCCGCCGCCTCGAAGTGCAGGCGCCCGGTATCACCGGCCGCAAGCCGGTGCACGAGCCTCTGCAGACGGGCATCAAGGCCATCGACNNATCATCGGCGACCGCAAGACCGGTAAGACCACCGTCGCGGTCGACACGATCCTGAACCAAAAGGGTCAGGGCGTGAAATGCATCTACGTCGCCATCGGACAGAAGGGCTCGACGGTCGCGCAGACTGTCGAGACCCTGCGCGTGCACGGTGCGCTCGAGTACACCGTCGTGGTGAGCGCGCCGGCCTCCGACGAAGCGGTGTTCAAGTACCTCGCGCCGTACACCGGTTGCGCGATGGGTCAACACTGGATGGAGAACGGCGAGCACGCACTGGTCGTGTACGACGACCTGTCGAAGCAGGCGGAGGCGTACCGCCAGATGGCGTTGTTGCTCCGGCGCCCGCCGGGCCGCGAGGCGTACCCCGGCGACGTCTTCTACCTGCACTCCCGTCTGCTGGAGCGCGCCGCGAAGTTGAACGACGAGCGGGGTGCGGGTTCGCTGACCGCGCTTCCGGTCATCGAGACCAAGGCCGGCGACGTCTCCGCGTACATCCCGACCAACGTGATCTCGATCACCGACGGTCAGATCTATCTGCAGGACGACCTCTTCAAGTCGGGTGTGCGCCCGGCCGTCGACGTGGGCATCTCGGTGTCGCGCGTGGGAAGCGCCGCGCAGATCAAGGCGATGAAGGCGGTGGCCGGAACGCTGAAGCTCGACCTCGCGCAGTACCGCGAGCTCGAGGCCTTCGCCACGTTCGGTTCGGAGCTCGACGCGGTATCGAAGGCGCAGCTCGAGCGCGGTGCACGCCTCGTGGAGCTCTTGAAGCAGGGTCTGCACGAGCCGATGGCCGTGCAGGAGCAGATCGTCTCGATCTTCGCGGGCACGAACGGCTATCTCGACGACATTCCCACCTCCGACGTGAAGCGGTTCGAGACCGAGCTGCTCGACTTCATCCGCACGCGTCACGCGGATCTCCTGAACAAGGTCCGCGACACCGGCGCGATGCCCGAGGGCGACACGCTGGCCACGGCGGTCGGTGACTTCAAGGCCCAGTTCGTCCCCACCGCGGCGGCAGAGAGCGCATAAGCATGGCCGGCGGTCAGGAGCGCATTCTTCGTAGGCGGATCAAGTCCGTCGAGTCGACGAAGAAGATCACGCGCGCGATGGAATTGATCGCGGCCTCACGGATCGTCAAGGCGCAGGCGCGCGTGCACGCGGCGCAGCCGTACGCGGAGGGCATCACCGACGTCGTCCGCAACCTGCAGGGTGCGGGCGGGGGATCGAACAGCGCGCTGCTCACCCCGCGGGCCGAGATGCACAAGGTCGCCGACATCATCATCGCGGCCGACCGTGGTCTGTGCGGCGGGTACAACTCCACCGTCATCCGCGCCGCCGAGCACGACATGCGCGACCAGGAGCGGGCGGGCCGCGAGAACGCGATCGTCACCGTCGGCCGTAAGGCCGAGGGCTATTTCCGCTTCCGCGACTTCCCGATCGACGCCGCCTACTCCGGGTTCAGCGACAGCCCCACCTACGAGGACGCGCGCCAGGTCGCGTCGGCCGTCGTGAGCCGGTTCGAGGCCGGCGAGCTCGACCGGGTGCAACTCGTCTATACCCGCTTCATCTCGGCCGGCCGTCAAGAGGTCGTCGTCGAGCCGTTGCTGCCGCTCGAGCCGTCCGAGGCCGTCGACGCGTCGACCGATGCACCGAGCGAGCCGAGCTCCGACTACGAGTTCGAGCCGAACCCCGAGGCCATTCTCGAGACGCTGTTGCCGCGCTACACGGAATCGCGCATATACGCCGCGTTGCTCAATGCCGCCGCGTCGGAGCACGCGGCGCGCCAGCGCGCGATGAAAGCCGCAACCGACAATGCCGAAGACTTGATCCTCACGTATCGACGCCGGATGAACCGGGCCCGCCAGGACTCGATCACGACCGAGATCATGGAGATCGTCGGCGGCGCCGAGGCGTTGAGCCAGGGCGCGGACGCGCACGACGACGTGCAAGCCGCCGAGTACTACGACAAGACCGCTTGAAACACCGGGAGCAACAGCTGCCATGACCGCAACCGCCGAACCGAAGACCGAGCTCAAGGACGGATGGGTCGTCGCGATCTACGGACCCGTCGTCGACGTGGAGTTCCCGCCCGACGCGCTGCCGGAGATCAACTTCGCGGTGCAGATGGACATCGAGCTCGAGGGTGAGAAGATCACCGTCACCGCCGAGGTCGCGCAGCAGATCGGCGAGGGGCGTTGCCGTGCCGTCTGCCTCAAGCCCACCGACGGCTTGCAGCGCGGCACTGCCGTGCGCAACCTCGGTCACGGCATCCAGGTGCCGGTCGGCGACGGAACGCTGGGTCACGTGTGGAACGTGATCGGCGAGCCGCTCGACATCACCGAGTCCGAGGTCACGAACATCGACGACCGGTGGGACATCCACCGTGACGCGCCGCCGTTCGACCAGCTCGAGCCGAAGGCGTTGATGTTCGAGACGGGGATCAAGGTCATCGACCTGCTCGAACCGTACGTGCAGGGCGGCAAGATCGGCCTTTTCGGCGGCGCCGGCGTCGGCAAGACCGTGCTCATCCAGGAGATGATCAACCGGGTCGCGACGCAGCACGGTGGTGTCTCTGTGTTCGCCGGTGTCGGCGAGCGGACCCGGGAAGGCACCGACCTCTGGCTCGAGATGCAGGAGTCCGGCGTCATCGAGAAGGCCGCGCTCGTGTACGGCCAGATGGACGAGCCGCCGGGTGTGCGTCTGCGCGTTGCGCTGAGCGCGCTGACGATGGCGGAGTACTTCCGCGACGTGAAGAACCAGGATGTGCTGTTGTTCGTCGACAACATCTTCCGGTTCGTGCAGGCCGGTTCCGAGGTGTCGACGCTGCTCGGCCGCATGCCTTCGGCCGTCGGTTACCAGCCCACACTCGCCGACGAGATGGGCGAGCTGCAGGAGCGCATCACCTCGACGAAGGGTCGTTCGATCACGTCGTTGCAGGCGGTGTACGTGCCCGCTGACGACTACACCGACCCCGCGCCGTTCACCACGTTCACCCACCTCGACGCGACGACCGAGCTCGCGCGCGAGATCGCGGCGCTGGGTATCTACCCGGCCGTCGACCCGCTCGCGTCCACCAGCAACATCCTTGCGCCCGAGATCGTCGGCCAGCGTCATTACGACGTGGCCCGCAGGACCCAGGAGACGCTGCAGCGCTACAAGGAGTTGCAGGACATCATCGCCATCCTCGGTCTCGACGAGCTCTCCGAGGAGGACCGCGTCACGGTGTCCCGGGCCCGCAAGGTGCAGAAGTACCTGAGCCAGCCGTTCTTCGTGGGCGAGGTCTTCACCGGTTTGAAGGGGATCTTCGTGCCGGTCGAAGAGACCGTCGAGAGCTTCGAGGCGCTCGTCGGCGGCGACCTCGACCATGTCCCCGAGCAGGCCTTCTTCAACGTCGGCGGGGTCGAGTCGGTGCTCGCCAAGGCGAAATCGCTCGAGGGCTAGGCGCTTCCATGGATGTGCAGTTGGTCTCGCCCGAACAGGTCCTCTATCAGGGCGCCGGTCCCATGGTCGTCGTGCGGACCCTCGGCGGCGGCGACATCGCGTTCCAGGACAATCACGCACCGTTTCTCGGCGCGCTCGCCGACTGGCCGGCCCGGGTGAAGTTCGAGGACGGCACCGAGGCGTCGTTCGCGGTACACGGCGGCTTCGTCGAGGTCAGCCACAACCAGGTGATAATCCTTTCCGACGTGGCCGAGCCCGCCGCCGACATCGACGTCGCGCGCGCCACCGAGGCCAAGACGCGCGCCGAGGAAGCGCTGCGCGTCAATCCCGACGACGAGCTCGCCGCCGCCGCGTTGTTGCGTGCCGACGTCCGCCTCGAAGTCGCCGGCGCCGCCTGACTCGACGGCCTCCCGCCGAGCAATACCCCTGAATTACGAGGTGATATCACCGGTGATATCACCGGTGATATCACCGGTGATAGCGCGGGTGATAGTGCGGGTGATAGCGCGAGCTTTCCGAGGCACACCGTTGCGCGGAGCGTCCGGACTGCGGCAGCCGCCCAACCCCCGCGCGGAAGCCTTCGCCGACGCTGAAGCTGTTCCCGGACTGCGGTAGCCGGCGTCAGCTGTACTTGACGGCCGAGTACGAGTTCAGCTTCGTCCAGTGGTGCTGGGCTTCGATGATGCGGATCGTCCCGGATTTGGAGCGCATGACGAGGCTCTGGGTGCCGGCGCCCTCGCCCCAGTAACGGACGCCGCGCAGGAGCTCACCGTCGGTGATGCCGGTTGCCGCGAAGAAGACGTCGTCGCCCGAGACGAGATCGTCGAGCATCAGCACCTTGTCGAGGTCGTAACCCGCGTCGACGGCGGTCTTGCGCTCCTCGTCGTTGCGCGGCCACAGCTTGCCCTGAATCGAGCCGCCGAGTGCCTTGAGCGCGCACGCCGCGATGACACCTTCGGGGGTGCCGCCGACGCCGAAGAGGATGTCGTTGCCGGAGTTTCGCCACGCGACCGAGATCGCGCCGGCCACGTCGCCGTCGGGGATCAAGCGGATGCGGGCGCCGGCTTCGCGACACTCGCGGATGATGTCGGCGTGACGGTCGCGGTCGAGCACGACCGCGGTGACGTCGCTCACCTTCTCGCCGAGCGCCTTGGCCACCGCCTCGAGATTGGCCTTCACGGGCGCGTCGATGTCGATGACGTCGGCCGCGGCCGGACCCGCCGCGATCTTCTCCATATAGACGCACGGACCGGGATCGAACATCGTGCCCCGGTCGCTCATCGCGATGACCGCGATCGCGCCGCCCCGCCCGAGCGCGGTGAGCGTCGTACCGTCGACCGGGTCGACCGCGATGTCCATGCTCGGCGGGGAACCGTCGCCGATCTGCTCGCCGTTGTAGAGCATCGGGGCTTCGTCCTTCTCGCCCTCGCCGATGACCACGATGCCTTCCATCCGCACGCTGCTGAGCACGACGCGCATCGCCTCTACCGCGGCGCCGTCGGCTGCGTTCTTGTCGCCTCGGCCCATCCATCGACCGGCGGCGAGCGCGGCGGCCTCGGTGGCGCGCATGAGCTCCATGGCGAGGTTGCGATCGGGCTGCTGCTCCGCTTCCATGTCGCCTCTCCCGCTCTTCGGATGGTCGATGGACCATAGTCGAGGGTGCTCCGGATTCCATCGGCCGATCGACTCGTACTAGAACGTCTACGTGGGTCGACTCGACGGAAAGTCCGCACTGGTCACCGGCGCGGCATCCGGCATCGGGCTCGCATGTGTGGCGCGCTTCGCGGCCGAGGGCGCACGCGTCGTGGGCGTCGACGTGACCGAGCCGAACTCGGGGCTCGACCTTCCGGAGGATGCGGCCGACGTTGCGTTCGCGCAGGCCGACGTGCGCGACGAGGACGCGATCGCGGGCGTGATCGACGCCATGGTCACCGAGCACGGGCGCATCGACGCGATCGTCACCGCGGCCGGAGTCGCAGGTGGTGGACCGGCCCACCTCCTCGATCGAGACGAATGGCAACGGGTGCTCGACGTGAACCTCACCGGCACCTTCTTGTGCGCGAAGCACGCGGTCGCGCACATGCTCGGCCAGGAGCCGGTCGAAGGCGAGCGCGGCAGCGTCGTGACGATTGCGAGCGTCGAAGGCCTCGAAGGCACCGCGGGCGGCAGCTCGTACAACGCGTCCAAGGGCGGGGTCGTCATCTTCACCAAGAATCTCGCGATCGACTACGGACGCGCCGGTATACGCGCGAACGCAATCTGTCCGGGGTTCATCGAGACGCCGATGCTCGAAGGTGTCTTCGGGATGCCGGGCATGGAGCACGTGCGCGAGCAGATCCGGCACGAACACAAGCTGCGCCGGCTCGGCCGCCCCGACGAGATCGCCGCGGTGGCGCTGTTTCTCATGTCGCGCGACGCCTCGTTCGTGACCGGACAGGCAATCGCGGTCGACGGTGGCTACACGGCCGGCCGCGACCACGGCGTCACCGACATGTTCGGGATCTAGCATGTAGCGGTGACGAACGAGTCCGAACCCGATTCCGGCTCGGCCAGCCGCTTCGAGACCATGTCCGGTGTTCCGGTCGAACCCGTATACGGGCCGGCCGACGCCGAGCGCCCCGGCCGCTACCCCTACACGCGCGGCCCGTACACCGACATGTACCGCTCGAAGCTCTGGACGATGCGGATGTTCGCCGGATTCGGCACCGCGATCGACACCAACCGTCGTTTCCACGAGCTCCTCGCCGCGGGCGGAGACGGACTGTCGACTGCGTTCGATCTGCCCACGTTGATGGGCCGCGACTCCGACGACGAGCTCGCGCTCGGCGAAGTCGGCAAGTGCGGCGTCGCGGTCGACACGCTGGCCGACATGCACGACCTCTACCGCGGCATCGACCTCGGCGCGGTCACGACCTCGATGACGATCAACGGTCCGGCCGCGGTGATCTTCGCGATGTTCGTCGCCCACGCGGAAGCGAACGGCGTCGCGCGGGCGCGTCTGGGCGGCACGCTACAGAACGACATCCTCAAGGAGTACCAGGCGCAAAAGGAATTCATCTTCCCGCCGCGTCCGTCGCTGCGGCTCGTGCGCGACACCATCGGGTTCTGTACCGCGGAGATGCCGCGGTGGCATCCGATCTCGATCTCCGGGTATCACATCCGCGAGGCAGGTTCGACGGCCGCGCAGGAGCTCGCGTTCACCGTTGCCAACGGGTTCGCGTACGTCGAGCTCGCGTTGCGTGCCGGACTGCCCGTCGACGCGTTCGCGCCCCGGCTCTCGTTCTTTTTCAACGCGCACGTCGACTTCTTCGAGGAAATCGCCAAGTACCGCGCCGCGCGCCGGATCTGGGCGCGCTGGATGCGCGACCGTTACGGCGCGAAGTTGGAGCGGTCGTTGCAGATGCGCTTCCACACGCAGACGGCGGGAGTTTCGCTCACCGCGCAACAGCCCGAGGTGAACATCGTCCGCACGGCGATCGAGGCGCTCGCCGGCGTGCTCGGCGGAACCCAGAGCCTGCATACGAATTCGATGGACGAGACCCTCGCGTTGCCGTCGGAGAAGGCGGCCCGCATCGCCTTACGGACCCAGCAGGTCATCGCGCACGAGACGCGCGTGACGAACGTCGCCGATCCGCTCGGCGGTTCGTGGTACGTCGAGGAACTGACCGACGAGATGGAACGGCAAGCCGAAGTTCTGTTCACGGAGATCGCGGAGATGGGCGACGGTTCGATGCTCGAGGGTGCGATCCGCGGCGTCGAGGAGGGCTGGTACCAGGGCGAGATCGCCGACTCCGCGTACGAGCTCGAGCGGAAGGTGAACACGGGCCGGCACATCGTCGTCGGCGTGAACGGTTTCCTCGAGGGCAGCGACGAACCGCCGCCGCCGATCCTGCGCATCGGGCCCGAGGTCGAAGAGGAACAGCGGCGCCGGCTCGAGAAGGTACGACGGGAGCGCGACACCACCGCGGTCGACTCCGCCCTCGCGCGGGTCCGGGCCGAGGCCGCCGACCCCGAGGTCAACCTGATGCCCGCGTTCGTCGATGCGGTGGGCGTCTATGCGACCCTCGGAGAGATCGTCGACGCCCTCGCCGACGTGTTCGGCCGCTGGGTCGAGGCCGCGCGGATTTGACGGTCGGATCCGCCGTGTGCGTGGGTCACGCAGGCTGCGTAGCCGGTCGCGGCACGGAGACGAGCTGCGCGAGCGCGAACAGCAGGAACACGCACAAGAGCCCGTAGGAGTCGCGCAGCACCGCGGCGATCCAGCCGAGATGCCAACCCGGTGGGATGTTGTCGCCCAGGTAGGGAAGCCGGAGCGCGAACAATGTGGCGATCGAGACCGCGAGAGTGACCCGGCGCCGGTCGGCGGCGTTGCCGACGAGCACTGCGAGCACGGGGACGATCCACACCAGGTGGTGAATCCACGACACCGGCGAGACGAGCAGGCCCACGAGCGCGGCGAGCGCGACGCCTAGCAGTTCTTGCCCGCGGCGACTTGCGACCGCCGCGCGCCGCAGACCGAACACCGCGACCGTCGCCGCGAGCACGAACCAGACGACGTGGACGTGCGGCCCCAACGCTCGTTCGAGCATGCCGTTCAGGGATTGGTTGCTGACGTAGGCGGAGTTGCCGACGCGACTGTTGTCGAACACGCGCGAGGTCCAGAAGGTCTTCGAGTCGGCGGGCATCAGCGCGCTGCCGGCGAGGGAGAGCACGGCGAACGTTGCGGTCGCGACGACGGCGGCGCGGCGACGCCCACTCAGCCACAGGTACGGGATGAAGACTCCGGGAATGAGCTTGATCGCGGTTGCCGTGCCGACGAGCAGGCCGCGGGGCCCGCGCGTCGTCTCCTGGGTGCAGTCGAAGAAGCACATCGCCATCAAGACGATGCCGACCTGCCCGAAGCCGATCTCGTCCTGCACGGGCGTGAGCGCGAGCGCGATCGCGCAGACGACGACGAGTGCGAGGCGCGGGCTCGCGAAGCGTCGTGCGAGAGGCTTCGTAGCGGCGTTGACGACGAGGACGAGCGCGACGATCGAAACGATGTTCCACAGCGCATAGCCGACGTGGTTGCCGACGAGCGCGAACGGCACCGCGAACACCGCGGCGAGCGGCGGATACGTGAAGGGGAGCGGATGGTCGAGGTGTTGGCCGATCCACGGTCCGAACAGCGATTCGTGGTGGACGACGGCACTCCCGGCGACGCGGTAGACCGCGAAGTCGTAGCCGTAGTCGAACGGCCCGACGAGGCGGATCACGCCGAAGACGAAGCCGATGGTCGCGATCGCGAACGCCGGCGCACGCAAATGGTTCGCGTCGAGCGCCCGCGCGCCGGCCATCCTCACGTCGGGGCAGTATCGCGCCCGGATCACTCCCGGGTCACGATCCGGCGCGGGTCGCCCTAGTCTGCGCGCCCGTGATGGACGATCGCCTGCTCGAGGTCGCACGCGCCGCGAAGGGCTTCATGCCGGACGACGAAGGGCTGGCGCTGCACGACGCGGCGCGGCTCGCCGGTCGTCTCGGTCCGCTGCTGGAGGTCGGTACCTATTGCGGGAAGTCGGCCGTGTACCTGGGCGCGGCGGCGCGGCAAGCGGGAACCGTATTGTTCACCGTCGACCACCACCGCGGCTCGGAGGAGAACCAGGCCGGCTGGGAGCATCACGATCGCGAGGTCGTCGACCCCGAGACGGGTCGAATGGACACGCTGCCGTTCTTCCGGCGGACGATCCGGTCCGCCGAGCTGGAAGACGTCGTGATCGGCGTCGTCGGTTTCTCGACGCCGATCGCCCGGGCTTGGCGCACGCCGCTCGGCTTCTTGTTCATCGACGGCGGCCACGCCGAAGACGTCGCCCGCGCGGATTACACGCACTGGGCACCGCATGTGATGGCCGGCGGAACCCTGGCGATCCACGACGTCTTCGAGGATCCCTCGGCCGGAGGGCAGGCGCCGTTTCGCGTTTGGCAACGCGCGGTCGCCGACGGCTTTCAGCCCGTGGCGACGACGGGCTCCCTACGCGTGCTCAGGAACGAGACCAGTAACCCGTCGAGTCGTTGAGCTGATCGCCGTTGAGTTGCTCGAAGGTCTCGATGTGCCGGATGCTGGTCGCGTCGAAGAGCTCGGGGAGCACGACACCGTCACGATGACGCCGGAGCCGGTACCGCGGACCGTCGGGTGTCGTCATGACCTCGCAGATCTCGAAGCCGCCCACCCAGCGATCACCGAAGCGCCCCCGAACCTCGACGGCGATCTCCGTCGTGGTCGCGGTGGCGTCCGCGAACTGCGGTTGGGCAACCGGTTCCGGCTCGCGCAGGTCGATGACCGGATCGGGCCCGGCCGGCATCGAACCGCCGATCACCCGCTCGCGCACGTCGAGCTGTTCGGGCCGCGATTCGCCCGGAGCTTCGAGCTCCCTTTCGAACGGCGCCTCGAGTGGCGATTCGAGCGGGGCCGACGCACGGGCCGCCACCGCCACCGCCGCGCCGTCGGTGATCACCCGGCCGAGTTGGGCGAGCGTCTCGATCATCAACCGGCGCTCGGCCCGATCGGCCTCGATGTACTCGATGACGTGATCGCACATGCCCGTCACGACCTCGAGCAGGCGCAGGACCTCCGGCTGGATGTCGAGCTGACTGACCACGGGCGTTTCGACGGCCGAGGCGACGGCTTCGACGGGTGTTTCGACGACCGGCGCCGTCGGTGCCGCGGGTTGTACGGCGAGCGGCCAGGACGGTCCTCGAGCGGACGCGTCGCGCCAAGCTGCGTCGCGTGCTTTCGCCTTCGATCGTGCGCTCTGCCAACCCCGCATTCGACGCGAAGCGTACGACGAACGCGGCCGTTCGCGTCGCATACTCTCGCCACCGTCCCGACAGGTCAGTGACGGTCGCGGGCGGCGCGGTCGGCTTCGATCTCGGCGCCCGCTTCGATCAGCTCCTGGGCGCTCAGGCCGCCCGGCAGACCCTCGCCGCGGAACAACCCCGCGGTCGGGCCCGATCCACCGAGCGCATTCGCGGCGAGGACCACTGCGGCGCTGTTCCAGGTCGGCTGCTCGGCGGTGAAGTACTCGCCCCAGGCGTCGTAACGGTCACCGTCGAAGTTCATGCCGGTCCAGTAGGAGCCGTCGTCGTGCCGGAGGAATTGCACCCATTCGAACAACGTGTGCGCGCGTTCGTGCAGGCCGATCGCGTCGAGTGCCATGACGAGCTCGCAGGTTTCCGCGGCGGTGACCCACGGTTGGTCGGAGACGCAGCGCACGCCGCGTCCGGGCGCGACGAACGTGTCCCACTTCGCGGCGAGGCGCGCTTCGGCGGCACTGCCCCGCAGGACGCCGACGAGGATCGGGTAGTACCAGTCCATCGCCCAGCGGTCCTTGTCGAGGAACCGATCGGGTCGGTGCGCGATCGCGATGGCGAGTGAACCCAACGACAACTCCCAGTCGGGTCGTTCGCGACCGAGGCGTTCCGCGGCGGCGATCGCGCAGCGCAACGACGAGTAGATGCTCGATGATCCGGTCAGGAGCGCGCCCTTGCCTTCGACGCGCTCCGGATCGGCGTCCCACTCGATCTCGCCGGTCGGGTGTTGATTGTCGAGGGCGAAGTCGATCGCGCGCTCTACGACCGGGAACATCGCTTCGAGGAATCCCGCGTCGAGCGTGCACAGATAGTGGTGCCACACACCGTTGGCCACGTAGCAGGTGACGTTCGTGTCGAGCGTGTGCTCCTTCACATCGTTGCCCGAGTAGTACGCGTACCAGGAGCCCGAATCGTGTTGCCGGCGCGTCAGCCATTCGTACGCGCGCTCGGCCTCGGCAAAACGGGCGCCGACGTCGAGTGCCATCGCCGCCTCGACCAGGTTCCACGGGTCGGTGTGGTGTCCCGGCCCCCACGGAATGTTTCCGTCGCGCAGCTGCACCGAAGCGATCGCGTCGATCGTCTGCGCGACTTGGGCGCGCGTCAGGAGTCCGTCGACTTCGGGGAGCTCGTGATCAGCCAAGGCTTCGCTTCCCCCACTTCGCCATTGTTGGTGCAACCTTCTCGCCATAGAGCACGACGCTCTTGCCGAGCACTGGGTTCAACGCGCGCTCCGTGACCCGAGCCCAGCGCGGGTTGTGCTCGATGAGCGTGCACAGGAAGTCGTGATAGCGGCGAACCGGTGCGGCTTCGGTGTTGTCGAGTCCGTACGCGCACTTCAGCCACCAGTACGGCGAGTGGAACGCGTGGGCGTGGTGCGATCCGCGCAGGAAGAAGCCCGCGCGTTCGAGCTTCAGCTCGAGCTCGTGCTGGCGGTACACGCGGACGTGACCACCGGGCGTGTCGTGGTAGTGCCAGTTGAGCGCCCAAGAAACTCGCTCGGGCCAGCGCGTGGGTACCGTCGCCGCGATCCGGCCGCCCGGGCGGAGCACCCGCGCGATCTCGGTGAGCGCGCGCTCGTCGTCCCACACATGCTCGAGCACCTCGGACACGATGACGCGGTCGAATGCGTTCGACGGGAACGGCAGGTCGAGCGCATCGGCGTTGACCACCCCGGCCCACTGCTCGAACGCGGCTTCGCCGGATGTGATCATCGCGCCGGCGACGGCGGCGACGTCCTTCAGGTCGGAAGCGGAATAGTCGAGCGCGGTGACGCGCGCGCCGCGGCGCATGGCCTCGAACGCGTGACGGCCGCCGCCGGACCCGAGGTCGAGCAGCCGTTCGCCGCGCACCAACCCGAGCCGATCGAAGTCGACCGTCAGCATCAGGCCGCGAATCCCGCGTCGCGGCGTCGCCGCGCGTGTGCTTCGAGCTCGAGGTAATAGTGCTCGGCCGTGCCTTCCGCGGTCTTGCGCCACGTGAACCGGTCGAGCACACGGCGTCGGCCTCCTGCGGCGAGGCGGGCCCGCAACTCGGCGTCGTTCAGCACGTCGATGAGCTGCTGCGCGAGGGCGCCCGGGTCGCCGGGCGGGACCGTCATCGCGCTTTCGCCGTGCGGGCCGACGACCTCGGGGAGTGCGCCTCCGGTGGTCGTGACCAGCGGTAACCCGCACGCCATGGCCTCGATGGCGGGGAGCGAAAAGCCCTCGTAGAGCGACGGGACGACGGCGATCTGCGCCTCGGCGTAGAGCTCGACGATGCGCTCGTCGCTCACGCCGCTCACGAACTCGATCGCGCCCTGCAATCCGAGCCGTTCGATCTGCGCCGGCACCGCCGACTTGTGGCGCGGTTGGCCGATGACGACCAGATGCGCGTCGTCGCGCTCGGTACGCACCTTCGCCAATGCCTCGATCAGGTACGTCAGACCTTTCAACGGCACGTCGGCGCTCGCGGTCGTCATCAGGCGGCCGGGAACGCGTTGCACGTGCGGCAGCGGACGGAACTGCTTCTGGTCGACACCCACCGGCACGACGTGCAAGGTGTCGGGGTCGACGCGCATCTGGGCGACGATGTCCTTCTTCGAGTTGTGCGACACCGTGATGTGCCGGGGAAGCTGTCGCGCGACGTCCATCTGCATGCCCAAGAAGCCGTACCAGCGTCGCAGGGTCAGCTTGCGCAGCGGCGACGTCGCCGCCGCGAGATCGAGGTCGCGGTCGACGGTGATCGGGTGGTGGAGCGTGTTCACGAACGGCCAGCCATCGCGCACCAAACCGAGCAGGCCGCGACCCAGGCACTGGTTGTCGTGGACCAGATCGAACTCGTCGCGACGGTCGCGCAGGTGCGCGTAGACGCGCCGGCTGAATGCGTAGGGCTCGGGAAAGCCCGCGCCGGCCATGATGGCGAACTCCTCGACGTCGACCCGGGTGCGGAACTCGTGGGGCCACGGGACACGAAACGGGTTCTCGCGCTTGTACAGGTCGAGGCTCTCGATGTGCTCGAGGGTCACGGGCGGGTCGGCGACCGGCCACGGCGGCCCCGCGAGCATCGTCACCGTGTGGCCGAGCTCCGCGAGCTCACGGGTGAGGTGACGGCTGTAGACGCCCTGACCGCCGCAGTGGGGGTTGCCCCGGTAGATGAGGAACGCGACGCGGAGCGGATCACCGGGTTCGGGCGTGCGCGTGCGCGAAAGGGCAGATCGGGGGGTGGGCATGTGGAAACCAGGATGGAGGCCGGGCGACCCGAAAGGCAAGCCGCGCACTAGCGTCGCCGGGCGGTGACGCCCTCGATCGTACCTACGATGATCAGTCGGTCACGGAGCGTGAGTAGCCCGCGGTGGTCGCCGTCGGGCGCCCGGCTCGCGTGGATCGACACCTACGACGGCCGGGCCGACGTGGTGGTCGCGCCGTCCGATCAGGGACCCCCCGTCGTCGTCACGGCCGAATGCGGCGCCGGCAGCGGCTACGCGTGGGTCGACGACGACGCCCTCGTGGTCGCGGGAAGCGACGGGCGCCTCGTCCTGGTGCACGCCAACGGTGGTATCGAGCGGGTGCTGACCCATGACGGTCGGGCCCTCGCTCCGGCCGTGTCGGTTCGCGGCGAAGTGGCCTGCGCGATCGAGCGCGACGACACGTGTGACATCGCGACGGTCCCGCTCGACGGTTCGGCTTGGCCCGAGCGGGTCTCGCATGCCGACTACGCGTGGGACCCGGCGTGGTCGCCCGACGGTGGCGCCCTGGTCTGGCAGGAATGGGATATCCCGAACATGCCTTGGCACGCGTCGCGGATCATGCGTCGCGACGCCCGCGATGCCCCGCCGTATCTCCTCGCGGGAGACGGCGCCTGCAGTCAGGCGCGCTTCTCGCCCGACGGCGTGCGCCTCGCGTGGATCCGCGACGGCGAGCTGGTGGTCGACGGTGAGTCACTGCCCGGCGGGCAAGAGCACCAAGAGTGCGCGGAGCCGGCGTGGTCGCCCGGGCAACGTTCGTTCGCGTGGTCACCCGACGGCAGCGAGCTTGCGTGGTGCCGCAACGAGTCCGGTTTCGGCCGCCTCGTGATCGGCGCGCCGGGCCGCAAGTCGGCACGTGAGCTCTCGCGCGGTTGGCACCGTGATCTCTCGTGGGGTGAGGCCGGGATCGCGTGCGTGCGGTCGGGTGCGGTCACGCCCGCGCAAGTCGTCGTACTCGCGGCGAACGGCTCCGGCCGCCGCGTGATCGCGCGCGGGCCCGTGGCCGGCTTCGAGCGAACCGGTCTCGTCGAGCCGCGGCCCGTGATGTGGAAGTCGGGGAGCGCGACCGTGCACGGTTTGTTGTGGCGCGCTCCCGAATCACGTGGAGCGTTGCCCGTCGTCGTCCATGTGCACGGCGGCCCGACCCACCAGGCGTTGGCCGATTGGACCCCGCGGGTGCAGTGGCTTGTGCAGCGGGGGTATGCCGTCCTGCAGCCGAACTACCGCGGCTCGTCGGGTTACGGCGTCGCCTACCGGAACGCCCTCGACGGCCGCTGGGGCGAGCTCGACGTCGCCGACGTCGTCGCCGGCATCAAGCATGCGATCAAGGAAGACTGGGCCGTACCGGGCCGGGTGGCGCTGATGGGCGCGAGCGCCGGTGGTTTCACGGCGCTGAACGTCGCCGCGCAGCATCCCGATCTCGTCGCCGCGGTGATCGCGCTGTATCCGGTGACCGACCTGCTCGACCTCGCGGCAACGACGCACCGGTTCGAGTCGAGCGACCTGTCGCGGTTGGTGGGCCCGTTGCCCGACGGTCGTGCTTCGTACGTCGCCCGATCGCCGATCACGCACGCGTCCCGCGTACGCGCCCCCGTGTTGTTGTTGCAGGGCGACGAGGACCGCGTCGTCAACGCCGAGCGGACCGCAGCGTTCGCGGGCGCGTTGCGCGACGCGGGCGTCGTCGTCGACTATCGCCTTTACGCCGGCGAAGGACACGGGTGGCGTCGCGCGGCGACCGTTGCCGACGAGCTCGCCCGGATCGGAACGTTTCTCTCGCGATGGTGCTGACCGATCTCGCGTACCAAGGTCCCAAGCGCGGAGCCGACCGCGCGGTGCTGCTCGCGCATGGTGCGGGTGCCGACATGCATGCGGCGACGCTCACAACGGTCGCCGACGCGCTGGCCGACGCCAAGGTGCCTTCGCTCCGCTTCAACTTCCCGTACCGCGCCGCCGGGCGCCGCGGACCCGATCGCGCGCCCGTGCTCGAGGCCGCGGTGCGCGAGGCCGTGGCCGAGCTGGCGCGCCGCACCAAGCTGCCGCCGGAGCGGCTCGTGTTGGGCGGTCGCTCGATGGGCGGCCGGATCTGTTCGATGGTCGCCGCCGACACGGGCGCGCTCGGGCTCGTGCTGTTGGGCTACCCGCTGCACCCGCCCGGCAAGGCCACGCAACTCCGCGTCGAGCACTTTGCGCGATTGCGCATGCCGACACTCTTCGTGAGCGGGACGCGCGACGCGTTCGCGACGCGGGCGGAGCTGAAACGGCACGCAAAGAAGCTGAAGGGCCCCGTGTCGTTCCACTGGGTCGAGACGGGCGACCACGGTTTCAAACCTTTGAAGTCGAGCGGGTTGACCGTCGATGCCGTGCTCGCCGACGTGGCCGGTGCAGTGGTCGAATTCGTTACGGGAATTGCGAACGAGAGGTGAGAGACTCTGGTCGTGCGAGTCGACCGGTGGTTCTCGTTCGTCGACCTCTCCGGCTTCACGTCATTCGGTGACCAGTTCGGTGACGACGAGTCGGTGCGAGTCCTGACCGTGTTCCGGGGCGCGGTCCGCCAGGTTGCGACCGAGTTCGGCGTCCGCATCGCGAAGTGGCTCGGTGACGGCTGCATGCTGGTGTCGGTCGAGCCCACCCAGCTCATTGCCGCGGTGTCGAAGCTCGAAACGCTCACACACGAGCTCGAGCTGCCGCTCTCGATGCACGCGGGATGTGCCGGTGGCGCCGTGATCCTGCTCGAGGGCGACGACTACACCGGCCGATCGGTGAATCTCGCGGCGCGGCTCGCCGTGGTGGCGCAGCCGCACGAGATCCTCGCGACCGTCGAGCTGGCCGAGCATGCGCCCGACGGTACGCCGATCGAACCCGCGGGGATGATTTCCGTCGCGGGCATACAAGAGCCGGTCGAGGTCGTCCGTTTCGGCTGCGCGGCGGCCGGCGATACCGTTCGCACATGACCGACTACGAAACCGTCGAGCTCACGCGCGACGGTCGCATCGGGTGGCTGCGGCTGAATCGCCCCGACAAGCTGAACTCGTTCACGATCTTGATGTGGCAGGAATTGCGCGCGCTGGGCAAGGAGTTGCGCGACGACCCGGAATTGCGCGCGCTGGTAGTGATCGGCAACGGACGCGCGTTCTCGTCGGGCATCGACACCTCGGTGTTCACCGGAAGCTCGACCGACTCGATCGAAGAAGGCGACGACGCGGGGACGCGTCATCTCGACCCGACGGTCGACGGCATCTTGCGTACCCAGGAGGCGTACTCCTGGCTCGAGGAGGCGCGCTACCCGACGATCGCCGCGGTGCGCGGGTTCGCGCTCGGCGCGGGTTTGCAGATGGCGCTCGCGTGCGACATTCGCGTGTTCGCGCGCGGCACGTCGGTGGGTCTGCTCGAGCACAAGTACGGAATCCTGCCCGACCTCGGCGGAACGCAACGGCTGCCGCGCGTCGTCGGTCCGGGCAAGGCCAAGGAGCTGATCTGGACCGCCGCCCGCATCGACGCCGACGAGGCGTATCGCATCGGGCTGTGTGAGCGGCTCGTCGACGACGACGCGCTCGAAGAAGATGCCGGCGCGCTCGCGGCGGCAATCGCCGCGCAACCGCCGCTCGCGGTGCAGGGCGCGAAGCGCGCAGTCGAAGCGGCCGGACGTCTCCCGGTCGCGGAAGGGCTGGTCGTCGAAGCCGAGGCCCAGGCCGTCTGCCTGCGGTCGGACGACATGCGCGAAGCGATCCAGGCTTTCGTCGAACAACGCCAACCCGACTACTCCGGAAAGTAGTCTTCTCCGGCGTGACTCGATTCCGTGTGCGCGCGAGCGGACCGCTCGCCGGCCGCGTGCAGCCCTCGGGCGCAACCAAGAACGCCGGCCTGAAACAGATGGCGGCCGCGCTCCTGGCGCCCGGTGTCACCACCTTGCGAAACGTGCCGACGGTGCGCGACCTCGACGTGATGATCGACCTCCTGCGCGCCACAGGTGCGCGCGTCGACCAGCCCGCGCCCGACGTCGTTCGGGTCGACGCGAGCGGTGAGCTGACACCCGAGGCGCCGTACGAGCTCGTCGCGCGCATGCGCGCCTCGTTCAACGTGCTCGGTCCGCTGCTCGCGCGCTGCGGCCAGGCGCGGGTTGCGCTCCCGGGCGGCGACAACATCGGCAGCCGTAAGGTCGACATGCACCTGCGCGGTCTCGCGGCAATGGGCGCCGAGGTCGAGGTCGCGCACGGCTACGTCGTCGCGCGCGCGGAGCTGTTGCACGGGGCGCGCACCGTTCTCGAGTTCCCGAGTGTCGGCGCGACCGAGAACCTCATGTGCGCGGCAGTACTCGCCAAGGGCACCACGGTGATCGAGAACGCCGCGCGCGAGCCCGAAGTCACCGCGTTAGCCACGTTCCTCAACCGCATGGGTGGCCACCTGTTGGGTGCCGGCACGTCGACGATCGAGATCGAAGGCGTCGAGGAGTTGCACGCCGTCGACAGCGAGATCATGGCCGACCGGGTCGAGGCCGGAACGCTGCTCATGGCGTGCGGCATCGCGGGCGGCGAGATCGAGCTCGTGGGTGTGCTGCCGGAGCACGTCGAGATCGTCTCGATGAAGTTGTGCGAGATGGGTATGCGCATCTCGCCGACGAGCGACGGACTCTGGGCGTTCGCCTCTCGGCGGCTACGCGCGGTCGACGTCGCGACGTTGCCCCATCCCGGTTTCGCGACCGACTTCATGCCGCTCGCGGTCGCGGTGATGACCGTCTCCGAGGGCAGCGCGATCGTCACCGAGAACGTGTACGACGGCCGCTTCCAGTTCGTCGACGAGCTCGCGCGTATGGGCGCCGACGTCCGGACCGAGGGCCGGCACGCCATCGTGCGCGGCGTGCGCCGGCTGTCGGGCGCTCCGGTGCAGGCGTCCGACGTCCGGGCCGGCGCCGCGCTCGTTCTCGCCGGGCTGGTTGCCGACGGCGAGACCGTCGTGCACGGCGGCGAGCACATCGAGCGCGGTTATTCCGACCTCGCCGGTCGGCTCCGGTCCCTGGGTGCCGACGTCGAGCGCCTCGACGACTGAGCGACGAAACGGCCCGGGTCGAGGGCCTCGGGGAACAAGCGCGATACTGGAACGGTTGTGCCCGGCAAGTCCCGACGGTTTGGAGAACTGATGGCGCTCGATGTCGCCGAGATGGAACCAGGTGTCCTCGAGGCGATCGAGGCGATCCGCCCCGCGCTCCAGAGCGACGGGGGCGACATCGTCTTCAACGGCATCGACGAGGACGCGGTGGTGCACGTGTCGCTCGTAGGCGCGTGCGGGACCTGCCCGGTGTCGATGATGACGCTCAAGGCCGGCGTCGAGCGGATCATCATGGACCGCGTTCCCGGCATCACCGAGGTCGTTGCCGACGAGTAGCGTCGGCGCTCCATGGGAGACGCCACGGTCGCGCTCGTCGAGCGCGCGCTCGAGGGTGACCGGCGTTCGATCGCCAAGGTCATCTCATTGGTCGAACGGGGTGGCGAGGGCGCGCGTGTCGCGATCCAGATGCTGCACCCGCGCACGGGCAACGCGTGGTCGATCGGGATCACGGGCGCGCCCGGCGCGGGAAAGTCGACACTGACCGACCAACTCGTCGGCCGGCTGCGCGCCGACGGCGAAGAGGTCGGCGTACTCGCGGTCGATCCGACGAGCCCGTTCAGCGGGGGCGCGATCCTCGGCGACCGGGTGCGCATGCAGAGTCACACGACCGACCCGGGGGTCTTCATCCGGTCGATGGCCACGCGCGGACATCTCGGCGGCCTGTCGTTGGCCACACCGCAAGCAGCGCGCGTGCTCGACGCGGTCGGCAAAGCCTGGATCGTGATCGAGACCGTCGGCGTCGGGCAGGTCGAGGTCGAGATCGCCGGGCACGCCGACACCACGGTCGTCGTGGTGAACCCGGGTTGGGGCGACTCGGTGCAGACCGCGAAGGCGGGGCTGATGGAGATCGCCGATGTGTTCGTCGTGAACAAGGCCGACCGGCCGGGTGCGGCCGAGACCGAGAGCGATCTCGTCGGAATGCTCGAGTTGTCGAGCCGGCAGGCGTGGCGACCACCCATCGTGCGCACCGTCGCGACGACGGGTGAGGGTGTCGACGAGCTGTTCGACGCGGTCGTCGCGCATCGGGCTCACCTGGAAGCGACGGGCGACGCGGAGGCGCGGCGCCGGGATCGCCTGCGCGAGGAGTTGCGCGGCTTGGTCGCCGCCGACATGGCGGAGCGTGCGTCGACGCTCTGCAGCGGGCCGCGCTTCGAGACGATCGTCGACGAGGTCGCGGATCGCACGCGCGATCCGTATACAGCCGCGGAGGAGCTGCGGAAGGCGTGAGCACGCACCCACTGCGCGCGCTGCTCGACGATGTGGCGGCCGGGAAGTTCCCGCCGGCCGACGGATTGGTCGAAGTCGTGCCGTCGCCGGGTGGGCGGGCCGATGCGATCATCGGGCTGACGGGTCATTTCATGTTGGCCGCGGATATCGATGCCGAGGAGGTCGCGGCGCGAGTGTCACCCGGCGATTTCTCGGTCCCGATGTCGCCCGCGACGCTGACGTGGCTGGGCCAACGCCTCGGGTCGATACCCGCCACCTTCGACGCGCTGTTGTGTCGCATCGGTGGTGGCGAGGGCGCGCCCGATTGGCTGCGCGAGGTCGACGGTCACGATCATCCACGCGTCGAACGCGCGTCGCGGTATCGACAGGAGATGCGCGTCTTCGTCACCGACGACGATGCCGCGGTGCTCGTCGTCGGGCGCGGGGTGTGTGATCGCTGGGAGTTCGGATTCGAAGTGCTGCCGGGCGCGCAAGGGCACGGGTTCGGCCGGAAGGTGGCACGGGCCGCCGCCGGTCTCGTCCCCGCGGGCGAGCCACTGTGGGCGCAAGTGGCGCCGGGGAACGCGGCGTCGTTGCGGGCGCTGGGCGCGGCCGGCTTCGTGCCCGTTGCCGCGGAGGTGCTGTTCCCGCGCTCGCGCGCGTGAGTCGGTTATAGGGTCCCGACATGGCCGACGATCTCGTCCTGACCGAGCCGCACGCCGACGGTGTCGTCGTCGTGCGCCTGAACAACCCGCCGATGAACCCGCTTTCGCGGGCGTTGCTCGAACGCCTGCGCGATGTCGCGCGCGCGGTCGGTAACGACGCGGCGGTGAAAGCGGTCGTGGTCGCGGGTGGCGAGAAGGCGTTCGCGGCCGGCGCCGACATCTCCGAGTTCTCGGGTCAGGAGGCGGCACGGGCGATCGCGGACGCGTTCCGCGACGCGTTCGACGCAGTCGCCGCGATCCCGCGTCCGGTGATCGCGGCGATCCGGGGGTACGCGCTGGGCGGCGGGCTCGAGCTCGCGTGCGCGTGCGACCTGCGGGTCGCGGGGGAGTCGGCGCGGGTCGGGCAGCCGGAGATCCTGCTCGGCATCATCCCGGGCGCGGGCGGGACGCAGCGATTGACGCGCCTCGTCGGCCCCGCGCGCGCGAAGGACATGATCTGGAGCGGCCGGCAAGTACGCGCCGCCGAAGCGCACGCGATCGGTCTCGTCGACCGCCTGGTCGCACCCGGTGAAGAGGAGCACACCGCGCTCCGTTGGGCTGCGGAGCTCGCGAAGGGCGCGGTTGCGGCCATGGGTCTCGCGAAGCGGGCAATCGATGACGGCCTCGGCCGACCGCTCGCGGACGGCCTCGACCTCGAGCGGGACGCGTTCGTCGAGGTGTTCGGCACCGACGACGCGCGCACCGGTGTGCAGTCGTTCCTGGCCGATGGACCCGGCAAGGCGAAGTTCGCCGGTCGCTGAAGTTGATTCAGGCGAGGGCGCGGAGCGTGGCGCTGACCGTCGCCCTGCGGTCTTCGCCCCATGGCAACACGAACACGATCGGGACGTCGACGCCCTGGTCGGCGTAGGCCTGCACCGCGTCGCGCACGTGCTGTTCGTCGCCCATGATCTGGATCGCGTCGACCCAGTCGTCGCTGATCGCCTCGAGCGCGCCGTCGCGATCGCGGACGGCCCAGCGATTCTGGAAGTGCCGAACCTCGTCGATGAAGCCCGCCCGCTCGAACTGCGCGGCGTACGCGGGAACGACTGCGTAGTTGAGGAGATCTTTGCGGGCGAGGTCGGCGTAGCGATCGCGGTCGGTGACGGCGCAGTGCACGTACGCGTGGATCTGCGCGTCGCCGCCGGCGCGCACACGCTCGACGCACCACGGAACAATCGACGCGGGTAGATAATTCAGCAGCACGACGTCGGCCAGCTCGCCGCCCAGGCGCAGCATCTGCTTGTTCAAAGCCGCGAGAGCGATCTTCGGGCGCCGGTCTCCGAGCTTCAGGCCGAGGCGGAAACGCTTGACCGTGTAGAAGTCGCCTTCGAAGGTGACCGTCTCGCCCGTGAGGCACTCGCGCAGCAGGGTGAGGAATTCGCGCACCTGGGCGATCGGGCGGTCGGTGTACCCCGCGCCGTGCCACTGGGCCGCCACCGCCGGTGACGAGATGCCGACGCCGAGGAACACGTCGCGGTCGCCGGCGAGCTGCTGGAGCGTGGCGGCCGCCATCGTGTGCAACGGAGGCGTGCGCAGTTGCAATGCGAGCACGCCGGTTCCGATGCCGACGTGGGGCGCGACCTGGCTGATCGCGCCGAGCAGCGACATGCCTTCCGCGGCGTTTGCCTCGGCGACCCACACCGCCGCGTATCCGAGCCCGTCGGCCTCGCGCGCGACGTCGAGCGACAGACCGGCGCCCAACGTCTGCAACCCTGCGACGCTCACCGCTCGATTGGTCATGCCGCCTCCACGATCGCCTTCAGCCGGCGCAGGTTACGGCGCCAGATCGCGCGCAGCACCGGCTTCGCCGCGAACGCGCCGACGGCGCCCCCCATCCACCACGGAAAGGTCAGGCGTTCTTTCCAGGTGAAGCGGGTCCGGCGGCCGCGCCGGCGCCGCAAGGTGAACCGGCCCCGACCGGTCACGACGCCGGTGTGCTCGATGCCCATCATCCGGCCCGGCTCCCATTCGGTGATCGTCATGCGATCGGTCATCCGAATCGGTCCGACCTTCGTGACGCAGTCGAAAGTCGTCCCGACACCGCGTGTCCTCGTGCCGGTGAAGCGGATCGTCTCGGCTTCGGCCATCCAGTGGACGTGGTGTTCGATCGGCTCTACCGCTCTCCAGGTGACGTCGGGCGGCGCGTCGATGGTGATGCCGACCGTGATCTTCACCGAGCCGCCCGCAAGGCTCCGGCCGCGTCGGCGGGCGCGACGACGTTCACAGAGAGGCCCGTGGCCAGCTCGAAACCTGCGTACACCGTTATGCGGGGAACCACGTCGATCCACCACCGGAACGGCCCGGCGTGGTCGCGTGGTGCGGTCTCGATCATGACGTTGTAGGCGACGTCGCCGAGCACCAGCTGTACCCGTGCAATCGCGTCGCGCAAGGCGACACCCGCGGCGCGCGTGTCGTCGTCGGCGGCTTCGTCGAACCGGGAACCGCCGTCGGCGAGCGCGAGCCGCATCGTGAACGGTGTTGGAGACGCGCGCGGGCACCACACGACGACGGCGCCGTCGACGACCCGGTGTTCCTGGTCGTCCGCGAACGCGGCCGGCGCGAACCGATCGAGGCGTACCTGCGCGCGCGGCGGCACGAGATCGAGCGCGACGAGCTGGGCGTGCGGATGCTCGATCGACGCGCCCGCGGCCTTGCCCTGGTTGACGAACGCCTGCGGGTATCGACAGCCGTGCGCGAGATGGAAGCGGGCGCGGTCGCGCAGCGCGAGCAGCACGTCGGCCGCCGCGTGCTCCGAGAGCGCGCCCAGATCGGCATCGTGCGCGGGGGAGAAGATCACGACCTCGTGCGCGCCCGGAACGCCGTCGCCGACGATCGGGTACTTGTTCGGGACCACCCGCAGCGACCAACCCGGCGTCTCCGGCTCACCCCCACCGAGGCGCGCAACCTCGGGCGGTGTCTCGTGCTCGTTGCCGCGGCAGAACGGACAGGTCGCGACGCTCGCCGGTAGCGGTTCGGCATGAACGCGGAACGTGTCGGGCCGCAGAGCGCGCGCGGGAGCGAGAATGACGCGATCGCCGGTCAGCTCGTCTACGAGGAGTTGTTGCATCGAACGGTCAGGGTAGGCGGCCCGCGCCGCGTAGCCTGGACCGCATGGCCGTGCGGTTCGTGATCATCGGAGGCGGTCCCGCGGGGAATACCGCGGCGACGGTCGCGGCGTCGATCGGTGCCGACGTGACGATGATCGAACGCGACATCGTGGGCGGTGCCGCGCATCTCTGGGACTGCATCCCGAGCAAGGCGATGGTTGCGACCGGCAACGAGCTCACCGAGCTCGCGCACGCGCGGACGATGGGTCTCGAGGCTTCGGGCCGCCTCGACGTCGACGCCTTGCGCGATCGCATCTCGGGGATGGAGGACAAGCTGTGTACGGGGGTCACGAGCCTGCTCGAGTCGCAGGGCGTGCGGCTCATTCGCGGCACGGGCCGGCTGACCGGTGCGTACACCGTCGCCGCCGATACCGCCGACGGCACCCTGGAGCTGGAAGCCGACGCGATCCTGCTGTCGACCGGGTCGCGCCCGCGGGTGCCCGACTGGGCGGTGATCGACGGTGAACGCATCTTGACGACCCGCCAGGCGTACCCGCCGCCCGAGATCCCCGATCATCTCGTGGTAATTGGTTCAGGGGTCACCGGCGTCGAGTTCACGCACATGTTCAGCGCGCTCGGCGCGCAGGTGACGCTGATCGTCTCGCGCCAACAGGTGTTGCCGTACAAAGACCCGGAGGTCGCGGCGGTGCTCGAGGACGAGTTCCTCCGCCGCGGGGTGAAGCTGCTCAAGGGTGCGCGTGCGATCTCGAGCGGTCGCGAGGGCGAGAAGGTCTTCATCGCGTGCGACGACGGCCGCGCGGTCGACGGCTCGCACGCGTTGCTTTGCATCGGATCCGTTCCCAACAGCGAAGGCCTCGGTTGCGAGGAGGTCGGGGTCGACGTCGACGATGTCGGCTACATCCCCGGCAACCGGCACTGCCAGACCAACCTTCCGCACATCTACTCCGCCGGCGACGTGTCCGGACGTTTGCCGTTGTCGTCGGTCGCCGCGATGCAGGGCCGCAAGATCGCCGAGCACGTGATGGGGCTGACGGCGCGCGCGCATCGCCATCTCGATTACGACAAGGCCGCGCAGGCGATCTTCACCGACCCCGAGATCGCGGAGGTCGGTGTCGCCGAAGCCGAGGCTTTCGCGGCCGGCCGCAAGCTGCGGGTGACGAAGGTGCCGTTCTCGGCGAACCCGAAGGCGTTGATCAACGGCGACACACGCGGGTTCGTGAAGATCCTCTCCGATCCCGCGACCGGCGTGGTTCTCGGAGGCGCCATCGTCGGTCGCAACGCGGCGGAACTGATCTCGGTCATCGCCGTCGCGGTCACCAACCACTTGAAGGTCGTCGACATCGTCGATTCGTTGCTCGTCCACCCTGCGCTCTCGGAGTCGCTCGCCGACGCGGCATCCTGATATGCGCGCGTTGGTAACGGGTGTCGCCGGATTCGTCGGGAGCCATCTGGCGGACACGTTGCTGGCGCGCGGCGACGCGGTACTCGGCGTCGACTGCTTCACGCCGTACTACGCCGTGGCGGAAAAGCAGCGGAACCTCGCGACGGCGCGGAGCAACGCCCAGTTCGAGTTCGCCGACGCCGACCTGCGGTCGATCGCGATCGAGCCGTTGCTCGACGGCGTCGACGTCGTGTTCCATCAGGCCGCGCAGGCGGGCGTGCGCCTCTCGTGGTCGGACGGGTTCGGCGACTACGTGGGTCACAACGTGCTCGCGACGCAGCGACTACTCGAAGCCGTCGTCGCGGCGCGGCCCGGAGCCCGCGTCGTCTACGCGTCGTCCTCTTCTGTGTACGGCAATCAACCGCGCTACCCGGTTCGCGAGGACGACCTCCCGAGACCGTTCAGCCCGTACGGCGTCACCAAGCTCGCCGCCGAGCACCTGTGCGGTCTCTACGCGGAGAACTGGGGCGTGTCCACCGTGGCCTTGCGCTACTTCACCGTGTTCGGTCCCCGCCAGCGACCCGACATGTCGATCCATCGCCTGTGTGAGGCGGCGATTCACGGCATCGCGTTCCCGCGCTACGGCGACGGCGCGCAGGTTCGTGAGTTCACCTTCGTCGACGACATCGTGCGCGGCAATGTCCTCGGCGCCGAGCGCGACATCGCGCCCGGCTCGTACTGCAATCTCGCCGGTGGGGGAGAGATCGCGCTGTCGGAGCTGATCGAGCTCGTCGGCGAGCTCGCCGGCGCGCCGGTGAAGATCGACCCGCAGCCGCGCCAGGCGGGTGACGCGCCGCGCAACGGGGGTTCGATCAGCCGCGCGGGCGAGCTGCTCGGTTGGGTGCCTGAGGTGTCGTTGCGCGAAGGGTTGGTCGCGCAGCTCGCGTGGCACCGGTCACGCGCGTAACTCTCCGGCGAGCACGGTCACGGCCTCGCCTGTGAGCAACGCGCGGTCACCTTTCTGCACGACCGTGACCTCGCCGCCGCGTTGCGAAGCCTGGAAGGCGCGCAGCTCCTCCTTGCCGAGACTCGGGCCCCAGTACGCGACGAGCACGCAGTACATCGACCCAGTGACGGGGTCTTCGTCGATCCCGATGCGGGGTGCGAAGCACCGCGACACGATGTCGTAACCGTCGTCGCCGGGCGCGGTGACATAGACGCCGCGCACGTTGCGCAGCGCCCGGAGCTTGCCGAAGTCGGGTGTGAGCGCGCGCACCGTCGACGCGGTGTCGACGACACACATGAAGAAGTCGCCGTCGGTACGCAACATCTCACCGGCCGGGAGCCCGAGCGCGTCGAAGAGCTCGGGAATCGCCGGTGCCGGCACCGGCTCGGCAATCGGGAAGTCGAGCGTGATGCCCCGCGCTCCGGCGTGCTCTGCTCGCAACTCGCCGCTGCGGGTCTGGAACCGAGCGGTCGTATCGGGCGCGACCCGTCCGGTCTCGAAGAGCACGTGTGCGCTCGCGAGCGTCGCGTGACCGCAGAGGTCGACCTCGACCTCGGGCGAGAACCACCGCAGGTCGTATCCCTCGCCGTCGTCTCGCGCCCGGACGAATGCCGTCTCCGAATGGCGCATCTCCGCGGCGACGCGCTGCATCCACCCGGCTTCGCCGTGATCGAGCACGACCGCCGCGGGATTGCCGCGGAATGGCTCCGACGTGAAGGCGTCGACAACGAAGATCGGCGGGCTCATCGCCAGATGCTGCCACGCCCGACCGCGACCCGAGTGCGCTTTTCTTGCCAACAGTCCGCAAGATTTCTGCGCGTGACGCGTCGGATTTCTTGCGAACAGTTGGCAACGTTGGGGTTATTCGATGACGGCGAGGACGTCGCCGGTGCCGACGGAGTCGCCGGCTGAAACCCGGATCTCCTTCACGGTGCCCGACGTCTCGGCGTTGATGTGGTTCTCCATCTTCATCGCCTCGAGCACGACCAGCGCCTCGCCCAGGACGACCTCTGCACCCAGCTCGACGAGCACCTTCACGATCGTGCCCTGCATGGGTGCGGTGACGGTGCCGCTCCCGCCGCTGCCACCGCTGCCACCGGTTACCGCAGGCTTCGGCCGGCTACGAGGCCGCGCGCCCGACGAAGCCGTGCGCGCCGGTGCCTCGGGAAGCCAGACCGTCACGCGGTAGCGACGTCCGTCGACCTCGACGGGCACCGTCTGCTCGACGAGCGGCGCGGCCGGGTCGCCTTCCGCGGGCGGCACCTTCAACGCGGTCGCGTCACGCGTGTGCGCCGCGAACTGCGACTGGTCGACTTCCTCCTCGACCCACTTCGTCGAGTGAGTGACCTCACGGAAGGCCGGGGTCTGCAGGAGGGTGAGATGAGCGGGGATCGTGGTCTTGATGCCGGTGACCTCGAACTCGGACAGTGCGCGCACCATGCGGTCGATGGCGCGATCGCGATCGGGCGCCCACACGATGAGTTTGCCGACGAGGTTGTCGTAGTACTGCGAGATCGCGTCGCCCTCGTCGTAGCCGCCGTCCCAGCGCACCCCGGGACCCGAAGGCACGCGCAGCCGGGAGATCGTGCCCGGCGACGGCAGGAAATTCTTCGTCGGGTCCTCGGCGTTGATCCGGCACTCGATCGAGTGACCGCGCCGCTCGATCGAGTCCTGGCTGAACGACAACGGTTCGCCCGACGCAACCCGCAGTTGCTCGGCGACGAGGTCGAGGCCGGTGATCTCTTCCGTGACGCAATGCTCGACCTGCAGACGCGTGTTCATCTCGAGGAAGAAGAACTCGCCGTCCTGGAAGAGCATCTCGACCGTACCGGCGTTGACGTATCCGCACGCGAGCGCGACCTTCACCGCGGCGTCGCCCATGGCTCGACGAGTGTCGTCGGGAATGCTCGGTGCCGGGGCCTCCTCGATCAGCTTCTGGTGCCGGCGCTGGGTCGAGCAGTCGCGATCGCTCAGGAACGCGCCGTTGCCCTGGGTGTCGCAGAAGATCTGGAGCTCGACGTGGCGCGGCCGGGTGAGGTACCGCTCGAGATAGCACTCGGGCCGGCCGAAGTACGCCTGGGCCTCTCGCTTCGCCGAGTCGAACGCGCTCTGCGCATCGTCGGCGCGCTCGACGACCTTCATACCGCGTCCGCCACCGCCGTACGCGGCCTTGATCGCGATCGGGTAGCCGTGCTCCTCGCCGAACGCGACGATCTCGCTCGCGTCGGTGATCGGGGTCGTGGTGCCGGGCACGCTCACGACGTCGGCTCGTTGGGCCGCGAGGCGCGAGGAGATCTTGTCGCCCATGACCTCGATCGCCTCGGGCGGAGGTCCGATCCAGGCGACGCCCGCGTTCGTGACGGCCCGCGCGAAGTCGGCGTTCTCGGAGAAGAACCCGTAACCGGGGTGCACTCCGTCGGCGCCGCTCTTGCGGATCGCGTCGAGGATCGCCTCGATGTTGAGATAACTCTCGGCCGCGGTCTGACCGCCGAGGGCGTAGGCCTCGTCGGCGTAGCGCACGTGGGCGGCATCGCGGTCGAGCTCGGAGTACACGGCGACGCTCGCGATGCCGAGCTCGCGACAGGTCCGCATCACGCGAATCGCGATCTCGCCTCGGTTGGCGATCAGGATCTTCGAGAGCACGGCTGCGTATCCTAAGGGTGAGCGTGCGGACGCAGCGAAGTGTCGCCGATCGTCGAGCCGAGCCGCGGTACGGCGCGAAGGAGCCCCGGTGATACCGCGCGAGCCCGCGGTTTGGAGCGATCCGCGCCTCGCCGGCACGCGCTTTCGCGACGTCCGGTGGTTCGAGCGCATCGATTCCACCAACCGGTACCTGCTCCAATGCGCGTCCGAAGGTTCGTCCGAGGGCGTGGTCGCAGTCGCCGACGAACAGACCGCCGGCCGGGGCCGGCTCGGGCGCGCGTGGATCGCGCCCGCGGGCTCGGCGCTCCTCGTATCGGTGTTGTTGCGGCCGGCGCTGCCCGTCCGGCAAACCCACCTCGTCACTTTGGCGGCCGGGCTCGCGGCCCTCGATGCGATCGACGCGCTCACCTCGGTGCGCGCGGGGCTGAAGTGGCCGAACGACGTCGTCGTCGACGATCGCAAGCTCGCGGGGATCCTCGCCGAGGCCGACGGCCCGGGCGCGGTGGTCGTCGGGATGGGTTGCAACGTGCAGCCGACGGCGTTGCCCGCCGAGCTGCACGACATCGCGACCGCGGTGGCGGTCGATCGCGCGGAGCTGCTCGTCGAATGGCTTCGGGCCTACGACGAGCGGCTCGCCGCGCTCGACGCCGTGATCGCCGACGCGATCGACCGTTCGGCGACGCTCGGCCGTCGAGTACGCGTCGAGCTTGCGCACGAAACCTTCGTCGGCACCGCGAGCGCGCTCACCGACGAAGGATTCCTGGTCGTCGACGGCCGGGTGGTGAGTGCGGGCGATGTCGTGCACCTACGCCACGAGGCGGGCTCGTCCTAGGGATCGAGGTCGCGCGCGACGAGATGTCGAAACGCGGCCGCGAGGCGTTCGCTCACGGCGCCGCTCACCTCACGCAACCGCGCTCCGTCGACACACGCGATCGGCTGGACCTCGCGGGTCGTCGACGAAAGGAATGCTTCGTCGCTTTGCGCGAGCGCGCCGACGGGCACGTCGCGCTCCTCGGTCGGTATGCCCGACTGATTCCCGAGCTCCAGCAGTAGTGCGCGGGTCACACCCAACAGGGATCCGGCGCTCGGCGGCGGAGTGATCAGCGTTCCGTCGCGCACGAGGAAGACGTTCGAGCCCGTCGCCTCGCAGAGATTGCCCTTCGTGTTCGCGAATATCGCCTCCCCGGCACCCTTCTCGCGCGCGTATGCGAGTGCGCGCACGTTGGCCGCGTAGGAGATCGTCTTCAGACCGGCGAGCGCGCCGTTCTCGTTGCGGGTCCACGGCGCGATCACGACGTCGACGCTCGGTGCCGCGGGTTCGATCGGGAACGCGAGCACGAACGCGCTCGGCGGACCGTCGCCGCGCCCGGAACCGGGTGGCGCGACGCCGCCCGTCACGGTGATGCGCAGGCGGGCCTCGGTGAGCTCGTTGGCCCGAAGGACGGCTTCGGCCGCGTCGCGCAGCTCGGCGACGTCAGGTAGCTCGAGACCAAGACCCTCGGCGGAGGTGCGCAACCGCGCGAGGTGACGCGTCCACGCGAAGGGCACGCCGCGGTACACGCGGAGCGTCTCGAAGACCCCGTCGCCGACGACGAGTCCGTGGTCGAGCACCGAGATCTTGGCGTCGGCCAGCGCCACGAGGCGGCCGTCCACCCAGGCGGTCATCGCACGTCGACCGGTCGACCGGTGCGCGCACCCGCCGCCTGCAGCAACCGCGCTCCTTTGAGCTCGGTCTCCACCCACTCGTCGTGCGCGCACGAATCGGCGACGATGCCGCCACCGATCCCCAGGTGGGTTCGGCCGCCCGCGAGCACGAACGTTCGGATCGCGACCGCAAGCTCGACGCGACCCCGAGCCGCGTCGACCCATCCGAACGTGCCGCAGTACACGCCGCGGCGGACGGGTTCCAGATCTTCGATGGCCTGCAACACGCGCGGCTTGGGCGCGCCGGTGACCGACGCCGGAGGAAAAGTCGCGCGCACGAGGTCGTCGAGACCGACGTCGGGCCGGAGCCGGCCGCGCACGGTACTCACGAGGTGTGCGAGCCCGGGGTGTGCTTCGATCGCGAACAGCGCTGGAACGTGGATCGAACCGAACTCGCAGACGCGTCCGAGATCGTTGCGCGCCAGGTCGACGATCATCAGGTTCTCGGCCCGGTCCTTCTCGCTGGCGCGCAACGTCTCGGCGTCGGCGGCCGTGCCCTTGATGGGTCTCGTCTCGACCTCGCGCCCGTCGACCCGCAGAAACAGTTCGGGCGACGCCGACACGATCGCGACCCCGGGTAACGCTTCACCGAAGACGCACACGCCCGCGTGTGGTGACGGGTTGAGGCGAGTAAGGGCGGTGAAGAGCGCGTAAGGATCGGGCGCGGCGTCGAACGTGAGCCGGCGGGTGAGGTTCACCTGGTAGCACTCGCCGGCCAAGAGGAGCGCGTGTATTCGAGCGACCAGCCCCGCGTGCTCGTCGGGCGTGAGACTCGACGTACCCCGGCCGAGGTCGATCGACGACGGTTCGACGTTCCCTGCCACGGCCTCGGCGGTTGGCAACTCGTCCGCCACGCGCACGTCGTCGAAGCGGACGAACGCGAGGTCGGGGAGGCCGAGGTCGTCGTCGATACGAGGCTGGATGTTCTCGATGGCGCGGCCGGCGTCGTACGCGACGAACCCGACCCAGAAGCCGTCGCCCGCGACCTCGTCGAGCGCGGCGAACGTATCGGTACCGCGGGCGGTGACCACGCGAGCCGGTCGCTCGCAGATGATCCATCGGTCGCCGTCGCGCACCACGGCGTAGCCCTGTCGCGCATCCACGGGACGAACGGTACCGCTGCGACTACCGTCGTGATCGTGGAGTTCGACCCGACACCCGAGCAGGAGCAGTTCCGAGCCGTCGTACGAGACTTCGCCGAGGGCGAGATCGCGCCGAACGCCGCGGCCTGGGACCGGGACCACGTATTTCCCGTCGATGCCGTGCGCGCGATGGGCAAGCTCGGTCTCTTCGGGCTGCCGTTCCCCGAGGAGTACGGCGGCGGCGGTGCCGACTATCTCACGTATTGCATCGCGATCGAGGAGATCGCACGGGCCGATGCGTCGATGGCGATCACCTTGGAGGCCGGGGTCAGCCTCGGCGCGGCGCCGTTCTTCTACAGCGGTACCGAGGAGCAGAAGCAGGAGTATCTCGTTCCAATGATCGCGGGTGAGGTGCTCGGCGCGTTCGGGCTCACCGAAGCCGAGGCCGGTTCCGACGCGGGCGCGACGCGCACCCGCGCCACGCTCGACGAATCGACGAGTGAGTGGGTCATCGACGGCCAGAAGACCTTCATCACCAACTCGGGTACCGAGATCACCAAGTGCGTCACGATCACGGCGCGGACCGCGCCGAACGAGATCACGAACATCGTCGTCGACTCGGGCACGACCGGCTTCGTCGTGCAACCGCCCTACCGCAAGATGGGTTGGCACGCGTCCGACACGCACGAGCTCGTGTTCGACGGCTGTCGCGTTCCCGAAGACCACGTGCTCGGCGTGCGGGGCGAAGGGTTCAAGACGTTCCTGCGGATCCTCGACGACGGGCGTATCGCGATCGCCGCGCTCGCGCTCGGAATGGCAAGCGCGTGTCTCGACGCGTCGGTCGCATACGCGAACCAGCGGCAGGCATTCGGCGGACCGATCGGTCGCTACCAGTCGATCGCGTTCAAGTGCGCCGACATGGCCGTCGCGGTCGAGAACGCGCGCAACCTCGTGTACAAAGCGGCGTGGCTGCGCGAGCAGGGCCGGCCGATTCGGGAAGCCGCCGCGATGGCGAAGCTGTATGCGAGCGAGATCGCGGTCGACGCGACCCGCGAGGCGGTCCAGATCCACGGCGGCTACGGCTACATCGACGAGACGCTCGTGAGCCGCTTCTACCGCGACGCGAAGATCCTCGAGATCGGCGAGGGAACGAGTGAGATCCAGCGCCTGATCCTCGCGCGGGGCTTGGGGCTTCCTGTGGAGTGAGCGTGGCGTGAAGGGCGCGTGAAAACGATATGTGCGCGTCCGATCCGTGCGCTTCGCGTCAGTACAATCCTGCGTCGCGTGCTCCTCACTCCCTCCGCGTTCTCATTCATTCGCCGGTTCGCGATCGCATTGCTCGCGGTCGCCGTCCTGGCCACGGTCGGCTTCGTCTCCGCCCAGGCGTACGGGAAACGGGAATTCGCGAAGAGCCGCGTCATTCACATCAACGAGGGCATCCTTGCGACCGTGAAACCGGGAGAGCCGGCGAACTACCTGCTCATCGGCTCCGACGTGCGTCCGGCCGACGAAACGCCGCAAGAGGCTCAGGCGTACGGCAGCAGCAAGGTCGTCGGCGGCCAACACTCGGACGTGATGATGGTTCTGCACGTCGATCCCGTTGCCCACACGGGTATGCTGGTGTCGTTTCCGCGTGACCTGATGGTGGAGATTCCGGGCCACGGACGCAATCTTCTGAATTCAGCTTTCGCCTTCGGCGGAGCGAGCCTGGTGATCCAGACGCTGCAGCAGGACTTCACGCCGCTGAAGATCAACCATTACCTCGAGGTCGACTTCCGCGGCTTCAAGAACATCATCAACGAGATCGGCCACATCCACATCTGGTTCTCCACACCGGCGCACGATCCGTTCACGGGACTCGAAGTCAACCAGCCGGGTTGCGTGAGTCTCGACGGCGACCAGGCGCTTGCCTATGCCCGCTCGCGGCACTACTTCGTTCCCAAAGACCTGAAGAACCCCGCGCCCTGGGTCTGGGACTACCCGTCGCAGACCGGCGGAGACGGCTGGATCGCGACCGGAAGTGACATCGACCGCATCCCGCGCCAGCAGTACTTCCTGCGCACGGTGAGCCAAGCCGCGATCGACAAGCTGGGGAACGACCCGCTCAAGGTCGTGTCGTTGCTCGACAAGGTCTTCGGGAGCCTCGGGCACGACCAGACCCTCAAGCAGAGCGAGTTGTACTCGCTCGCGCTCACCTTCCGCGGTCTCAATCCGGCGAAGGTCCAGATGTCGACACTGCCGACGTTGCCCGACCCCACCAACCGCAATCGCGTCCTGGCCAAGTTTCCCGACGCAGCGGGAGTCATCGGCCTGCTCTCGAAGTTCACCGCGCCGCCGCCGAAGCCGGTCGTGAAGCCGCTCGCGGCCGACAAGGTGAAAGTGCGCGTCGTCAACGGCTCGGGTTTGAAGGGCGCCGGCAGCCTGGCGCTCGACGCGTTCGTCGCCGCGGGGTTCCAGTCGGCCGGCCCGGCGCAAGACGCGGATCGCAGCGACTACCAGACCTCGGTGCGCTACGCGCCCGGCAAGTTCAACGAGGGCTACACGGTGGCGGTCGCCGTGGGAACCGCGAACCTCGTCGAGGCCGCGTCGACGAAGTTCACGCTCGGCGGCGACGTGCTCGTGATCGTCGGCCGCGACTACACGGCGCTCGAGCATCGCTTCGATCTCATCCCACGCGCGGCCGGCACGCTCCCGTCGGTCACGACGACGACGACGCCCGGACCGACGCTACCCACCACGACCACGACGAGCGCACCCCGCCGGACCGTCGACACGCGTTTCGTGCCGGTCGATCCGAAGACGGGCGCCGCGTTGGTCGGTTGCCCGACGAAGTGAGTCCATGAGCGCCCTGTCGCCGCGGACGTTCCTGCATCGTCTGATCACCGCGTTCGTCATCGCGGTCGTGCTGACGACGGTCCTCATCGTCGGCGCCTACGCGGAGGCCGCGCGCAAGGTCTCCAAGGTCGCGCGGGTGCCGATCGACACCTCGGTGCTCCAATCGGGCGGCAACTATCTGCTCATCGGTTCCGATTCCCGCGCGTTCGTGAACGGCGCACAGGATGCACAGCATTTCGGCAGCGCGCAACAGCAGACCGGGCAACGCTCCGACACGATCATGGTCGCCCACATCGACGATCGGAACGGAACCGCGTTGCTCGTCTCGTTCCCGCGCGACCTTTGGGTCGCCATCCCCGGGATCGGGCACGCGAAGATCAATGCCGCCTTCAACGCCGGACCGCAGCGGATGATCGAGACGATCGAGAACGACTTCGACATCCCGATCAGCCACTACCTGGAGGTCGATTTCGCGGGCTTCCGCAAGATGGTGAACGCGATCGGGACGATTCCGATCTACTTCCCCGCACCCGCCCGCGACACGAAGAGCGGGCTGTCCGTCAACAAGGCCGGCTGCCAACATCTCGACGGCGACCAGGCGCTCGCGTACGTGCGCTCCCGCTATTACGAGTCGCTCGTCAACGGACAGTGGAAATCCGACCCGACCTCGGACCTCGGCCGGATCCAGCGCCAGCAGTATTTCCTGCGCACGCTCGCCCAGCAGACGCTGCACGCCGCGGCTTCGGCTCCCTGGAACGCCAACAACCTGCTCGACTCGATGCTCACGAACCTCCAGCGCGACCCGAAGCTCGGCTTGTCGTCGTTGCGGGCGCTCGCGTACGCGTTCCACCGCGCCGGTGGCATCGAGGCCCAGACGCTGCCCGTGAACCGGCAGTTCATCAACGGGCAGGATGCGCTCGTGCTCGACAGCGCCAAGGCGGCCGAGCTGCTCGCACGCCTGCGCGGCATCGGAAACCCGGCGAACGCGCAGAGCGCGGCGGAATCGGTCGATCCGCACACCGTTCACGTGTCCGTCGAGAACGGAAGCGGTCGCACGGGACTCGGTGCGCGCGCCGACGCCGCGCTCGGCGGTCTCGGCTTCTCGGTGGTCGGCACGGCGACGAACGCCGACCGCAGTGACTACACGGTCACCGAGGTTCGGTACGCGCCGGACAGCGCGGCCAAAGCGCGGTTCCTGCTCTCCGAGCTCGGCGGCGCGGGCAAGGTCGTGGCGCTCAGCGGAGGTGCAGCGGCGGGAACGGACATCGTCCTGGTATTGGGACGCGACTACAACGGCCTCAGCCGCCCCGCACCGAAGGCGGCATCGACCCCGCCGACGAGCGGGCCGACGAGCGGCGCGGCGGCCCCCAGCGCGTCGACCGCCACATCGCTGCCTGCGGCGGGCTGTTGAGCTGCTGAGAACGCCCCTCCCGCCCTAGACTCGCCCGTCATGTCAGGTCTCGGACGCGGCGTGTCATGAGGGTCGCGGTCATCGGGGCCGGATACGTCGGCTTGACCACCGCGGCGTGCTTCGCCCACCTCGGTCACGACGTCGTCTGCGCCGACATCGACGCCGAGCGGGTCGCGCGCCTGAAAAAAGGCGAGGTGCCGATCCTCGAGCTCGGACTGGCCGGGCTGATCAAGGAAGGCCTCGCGGCGCGCCGGCTCGAATTCGTGGTCGGGGCGGCCACCGCCGCCCAGCGCGCCGAGATCGTGTTCCTGTGCGTGCAGACGCCTCAGGGATCCGACGGCTCGGCCGATCTCTCGTTCGTCGAGACCGTCGCCCAGGAGATCGCGCCGGTCCTGGCACCGAACACCGTGGTCGTCAACAAGTCGACCGTCCCGGTCGGCGCGACGCGTTTCGTCCAGCGCGTGCTGTCGGAGGCAGGCGCGGGCGCCGAGGGCGTGACCGTGGCGTCGAATCCCGAGTTTCTACGCGAGGGCCAGGCTGTCCGCGACTTCCTGAACCCCGATCGCATCGTCATCGGATGCGAGGATCACGAGTCGGCCGTTCGGGTCAGCGAGCTGTACAAGCGGGTTGACGCGCCGGTGCTCGTCACCGATCCCGCGTCGGCCGAGATGATCAAGTACGCATCGAACGCGTTCCTCGCGACGAAGGTCTCGTTCATCAACGCGATCGCGAACCTCTGCGAGGCGGTCGACGCGGACGCGCGCGAGGTCGCGATCGGGATGGGCTACGACACGCGCATCGGGTTCCAGTTCCTCCACCCGGGTCCCGGCTACGGCGGTTCCTGCTTCCCCAAGGACGTCGCCGCGCTGCTGCATATGTCGACTGCCGCCGGTTACGACTTCGAGCTCCTCGCCGGCGTCGTCGATGTCAACGCGGCCCAGCACGAGCGGATGATCGACAAGGTGCGCGCCGCCGTCGGCGGAAGCGTCTCCGAGGTGACGGTCGGGCTCTGGGGTCTGACGTTCAAGGCCGACACCGACGATCTGCGCGATTCCCCGGCGATCTACATCGCCCGCCGCCTCCTCGAGGAGGGGGCGATCGTGCGGGCGTACGACCGGGGCGCCGGCGACCGCCCCCGGCAGCTGGCCCCCGGGATCGAGCTCTGCGGCGATGCCTACGACGCCGCGGCGAGTGCCGACGTGGTCGCCCTGTTGACCGAGTGGGACGAGTTCCGTTGGCTCGACTTCGACCGCGTACGCGACACGATGCGCGGGCGCGCGATCGTCGACGCCCGCAACCTGCTCGATCCTGCCGCCATGCGGCGCCGGGGCTTCGCGTATCAGGGCGTCGGGCGAAGGTAGATGGCGCGCATCGTCGTCACCGGCGGATCCGGGTTCGTCGGATCACATCTCTGCGACGTGTTCCTCGCGCGGGGCGACGAGGTCGTCGCGGTCGACAACCTGTCGACCGGCCGGCTCCAGAGCCTCGCCCATCTCGCCGAACATCCCGCGTTCTCGTTCGTCCGCGCCGACGTCTGCGAAGCGATCCCCGTCGAGGGCCGGGTCGACGGCGTGTTGCACTTCGCGAGCCCCGCGAGCCCGCCGGAGTATCTCGCGGTCCCGCTCGAGACCCTCGACGTCAGCTCGATTGGAACGCGCCGCGCCCTCGACCTCGCGCTCGCGAACGACGCGCGGTTCCTGCTCGCGTCGACGAGTGAGATCTACGGCGATCCCGTCGTGCATCCGCAGTCCGAGTCGTACAACGGCAACGTCGACCCGGGCGCGCCGCGCGCGGTGTACGACGAGGCGAAGCGGTTCGCGGAGACGCTGACCGCTACGTACCGACGTCTGTACGACCTGCCGGCGGCGATCGTGCGCATCTTCAACACCTACGGTCCGCGGCTGCGGCCGGCCGACGGGCGCGTGGTGTCGAACTTCATGATCCAGGCGATCGACGGCAAGCCGTTGACGGTGTACGGCAGCGGCGGTCAGACGCGATCGTTTTGCTACGTCGACGACGAGGTGCGCGGGATCGTCGCGCTGTTCGACTCCGGCGTCTCCGATCCCGTGAACATCGGCAATCCGAACGAGATCACGATGCTCGAGCTCGTCGACGTCGTGCGCGAGGTCACGGGCTCGAGCTCCGAGGTCGTCTTCGAGCCGCTGCCGGTCGGCGACCCGACGCGCCGCCGGCCCGACATCACTCGAGCACGCACGCTCCTCGGCTGGGAGCCGACGGTAACGTTGCCCAACGGTCTTGCGCGCATGCGCGACTGGTATCTGGAGGAGCGACGCCATGGCCGCGAGTGACGATGCTGCGCCGCAGAAGCTGCGCAAGCTCTCGATCGTCGTACCGGTGTTCAACGAGCGGAACACGCTCGTCGAGATCCTGCGTCGTATGCGCGCGGTCGAGCTGCCCGACGGGATCGAGCGCGAGATCATCGTCGTCGACGACGGGAGTAGCGACGGCACCCGCGACGTGCTCAACCAGCTCGGCGACAGCACCGTGCGCGTCGTGATGCACGAGGTGAACCGCGGCAAGGGCGCGGCGTTGCGCACGGGCTTCGCACACGCGACCGGCGAATACGTGCTGGTGCAGGATGCCGATCTGGAGTACGACCCCGAGGACTGGCCGCGGATGCTCAGTCCGGTGCTGCGCGGCAAGGCACGGGTCGTGTACGGATCGCGCTTCACGGGCGAGCGGCGGAACATGCTGCTGCTGCACTGGATCGGGAACCGGTTCCTCTCGATGACCACCAACGTGCTCTTCAACACGACGCTGTCCGACATGGAGACGTGTTACAAGCTGATCGAGCGCGATCTCGTCGACAGCATGAACCTCCATTCCAGTCGTTTCGACATCGAGCCCGAGATCACCGCGAAGATTCTGAAGCGCGGAATCCGGATCTACGAGGTGCCGATCTCCTACTCCGGTCGTGAGTTCGACGAGGGTAAGAAGATCACGTGGCGCGACGGGTTCTCCGCGCTGTGGACGCTCGTCAAGTACCGCTTCCGGGACTGACGGTCGCGTGAGCCGCGCCTGGGCTGCCGTCGTCGTCAATTACCGGGCAGCATCGCTGCTCACTGACTGCGTCCGGTCGATTCTCGCCGACTCGAGCGCGGGCGAGGTCGAGCTCGTCGTCGTCGACAACGGATCGAGCGACGGTTCCGTCGAGGCTCTGCAGAGTGCGGTGCCCGGCGCGCGGGTGATCACGGCGCCGGGCAACGTCGGTTACGCGCGCGCCGCGAATCTCGGGATCGCCGCGACGCGGGCGCCGATCGTCGCGGTCTTCAACCCCGACCTGACGATGGAACCCGGTACGGCGAAGGCGATGCTTGCGCGATTCGACGAGGAGCCGGGGCTGGGCGCGTGCGGTCCGCGGATCCGCAATGTCGACGGCTCCGACTATCCGTCGGCCCGGCGTTCGCCTTCGGTCCCGCTCGCCGTCGCGCACGGGCTCCTCGGTCTGTGGTGGCCGACCAATCCGTTCACCGCCCGGTACCGGGAGCTCGACGCCGATCCGGCACAGCCCCGCTCGGTCGACTGGGTCTCGGGTGCGGCCGTGTGGTTGCGGCGCGGCGCGCTCGACACGGTCGGTGGTTGGGACGAGCGCTACTTCATGTACGTGGAGGACCTCGATCTCTGCTGGCGGCTCCGGCGCGCAGGCTTCGATGTCGGGTACGAGCCGGCCGGTGTCGTCACGCACGTACAGGGCGCGAGCACCGCACGGAGTCCGTACCGGATGCTCGTCCAGCACCATCGGTCCGCGTGGCGATTTGCCCGGCGGCGCCTCACCGGCGCGGCTGCGGTTTTACTCCCCTTTGCCGCGCTGTATCTCACTGCTCGTTGCCTCCTGGCCATCGCCGAGCACGCCTGGCGTGCGTCGAGGGCGAGTCCCGCCCGCGGCTAGCCTGCCGGGGTGACAAACGCCTCCCGAGCGAAGCGCAAGCGCGCCGCCGTACGGTCCGCGAAGCGCTCCCGCCAGAACAGCTGGTGGTACGCGTTGACGGCGATCGTGGTCATCGCCGGCATCGCGGGCATCGTGTACACCCAGGCGACCAAGGCCGCGCCGGTCGGTCCGTTCCTCCAGGATTCGACCGGGACGAAGAAGGACACCCACTGGCACGCGTCCCTCGGCGTCTACGACTGCAATCGCTGGATGAGCGACGGCACCAAGCCGGGCGCCTGGAATTGGCCGACCGCGAACGCCGGTGGCAACCCCTCTCAGGCCAAGAATCCGAGCGTCTACGCGGGTATGCACAGCCACGACGACGGCGTGATCCACATGGAGCCGCTCGTGACGGCCGAGACCGGCAAGAACACCACGATCGGTCTCTACTTCAGCTACGGAGGCTGGAAGATCTCGTCGACCGGCTTCAGCTTCCTGGGCACAACGAGGAAGAACGGCGACCTGTGCGACGGGAAGCCGGGCACCCTGCAGTGGGAGATCGGCAAGTGGGACGGGACGAGCCGCAAGCAGAAGTACACCGTGCAATCCGGTAACCCCGCCGGTTACAAGCTGTTCCAGGACGACATCGTCGTGATCGCGTTCCTGCCGCCGGGCAAGTCGATCGCGAGCATCGGAGATTCTCCGGCGCTGCCGAACCTCGGCCAGGCGCTGGGTGTGAGCGAGGCCGCCCCCGGAACCGTGACGACGACGCCGCCTGTCGCACCGCCCACGACCAAGGCCGCGACCGGCGGTGCGACGCCGACGACGGTGAAGCCGACGGCGACGTCGAAGCCGTGAAGGCGGTCGTCCTCGTCGGTGGTGAGGGCACGCGGCTGCGGCCGCTGACGTTCACGACGCCGAAACCGCTGCTGCCGATCGCGAATCAGCCTCACCTCGAGCGTCAGCTCGCGTGGCTGGACTCGCACGGAGTCGACGAGGTCGTGCTGTCGATGGGCTACCTACCCGACGCGTTCCATCAGCAGTTCGCCCGCGACGGCTCCGGCCACGACGTCTTCGGTGACGTAGTCCTGCGCTATGCCGTCGAGGACGAGCCGCTCGGAACCGCCGGCGCCATCCGGTTCGCGGCGGAAGGAATCGACGAGCGCGTCATCGTGTGCAACGGCGACGTGCTCACGAGCCTCGACCTCAGCGCGATGGTGCGCTTCCACGACGAGCACGGTGCGGAGGCGACAATCTCGCTGACTCAGGTCGAGGATCCCAGCGCCTTCGGTGTGGTGCCCACGCAGGCCGACGGCGGGGTGATCGCGTTCGTCGAGAAGCCGCCGCCCGGCAAGGCGCCGAGCAACTGGATCAATGCCGGCACGTACGTGCTCGAACCCGCGTTCCTCCGGCGAATCCCGCCGCGGCTCAACGTGTCCGTCGAGCGCGAGACGTTCCCACGGATGCTGGCCGAGCCCGGACTCCTGTTCGGCTACCGGAGCGACGCGTACTGGCTCGACATCGGTACGCCGCAGAAGTATCTCGAGGCGCACGCCGACGCGCTGGCCGGCCGACTCTCGCACCCGCCGGCCCCGGGCGCGCGCGAGGTCGAGACCGGTGTGTGGATGCAGGGTGACGCGACGATCGAGCCCGAAGCGCGCGTCGAGGCGCCGGTGTTGATCGGCGACGGTGCCCGCATCGAGGCCGGAGCACGCGTGCGCTCGTCCGTACTGGGAGCTGCCGCCGTTGTCGAGGCGCGCTCCGAGCTCGACGGCGCGGTGCTGCACTCCGGCGCCCGCGTGTCGCACGGCGGCAGCGTGCGCGACTCGGTCGTGGGCGCCTACGCGGTGCTCAAGCCCGACGTCTCTCTCGCGGCCGAGACGATCGTCGGCGCGGGAGTGACCATCCCGGCCGGGACACGCATCTCGGGTGGGCGCGTGCCCGCCGAGCGGGAGTAAGGGACACCGACGGTGCAGGCACTAGTGACGGGCGGGGCGGGGTTCATCGGATCGACTCTCGTCGACCGCCTTCTCGCCGAGGACTGGCACGTCGACGTGATCGACGATCTGTCGAGCGGCTCGCTCGCGAACCTGGCGACGGCCCGGACGCTTCCCGATCGTCGCTTCTCGTTCCACCGGCTCGACCTCGCGTCGCCGGCCGTCGTCGAACTGATCGCCCACCGGCGTCCCGACGTGATCTTCCACCTCGCCGCGCAAATGGACGTGCGCGTGTCGGTCGCCCGGCCCGTGTTCGACGCGACGGTCAACGTGCTCGGTTCGCTGAACGTGTTCGAGGGTGCGGTTGCGGCGGGAGTGAAGAAGGTGGTGTTCGCGGGCTCCGGCGGCACGCTCTACGGCACCCCGGAGAAGATCCCGACGAAGGAGACGGCGGCGCAGCACCCCGAGTCGCCGTACGGAGTCGCGAAGAAGGCCGTAGGCGAATACCTCTATTACTACCGGCACCAACGCGGGCTCGAATACACGGTGCTCGCGCTCGCGAACGTGTACGGACCGCGTCAGAACCCGCACGGCGAGGCGGGTGTCGTCGCGATCTTCTCGGCCAAGTTGCTCGACCGCGAGCGACCGCTGATCTTCGGCGACGGCTCACAGACCCGCGACTTCGTCTACGTCGACGACGTAGCCGACGCATTCGTGCGCGCGGTCGAGAAGGGCGGCGGGCTCACGTTGAACATCGGCACGGGCGTCGAGACGAGCGTGCAGAAGCTCTACAACCGGATGGCGAAGCTCACCGGCTTTCGCGAGAAGGCGGATTACAAGCCGGCGCGCATGGGCGAGTTGCAACGCAGCGCCGTCGACGCGGGCCGCGCGGAGATGCACCTGGGCTGGAAGCCGTTCACCATGATCGAAGACGGCCTGGCTCGCACGCTCGAGTACTTCAAGGGTCAGCGCGCCGGCGCCCGTTGACGCCGTTCAGCGGGCGAAGCGCCGTATCTCGTCGAGCGGTACGGGCGGCCGCGCCCGGCCGACGTAGGCGGGATCGGGCCGGCCGACGAGCACGAGCGCGTGCGGCAACCACTCGACCGGGAGCTCGAGCGCGTCGCGTGCCTCCTCGGGACAGAAGATGGGCGCCGCGACCCAGCACGACGCGAGACCACGATCGGTCGCGGTGAGCATCAGGTTCTCCACCGCAGCGCCAAGCGAGAGCAGAGCCATTCCCCATTCCGCGCGCTGACGGCGCTCGTCGGGGTAGCGGTCGAGTCCGGTCCACGTGAGGCAGCCGACGACGAACGCCGGCGCTCGCTCCAGCTTTTGGTGCGAGGTTTCGACGAGCTCTTCGACGCGCTCGGCCGCGACGCCGTCGGCGAGAAGGTCGCGCCGCCAACGCTCGCCCATGCCGAGTGCGAGCGCGCGCTTGGCCGCGTGGGTGTCGACGACGACGAACCGCCAGGGCCGTGAGTGATGGGGCGCGGGCGCGAGGCACGCGGCCTCCACGATCGCGTCGAGGTCGGCGCGCCGAACGGGGCCGGGCAGGAAGGCGCGGATAGACCGTCGGGCTTCGACGAACGCGGGGACGGCGCTCAACGGAACAGGTCCTCGTTCGTCGGCCGGATCAGCTCGCGCACCGAACCCTCGCGCAACCAGGTCGGATCGACGCCGCGCACGATCGCGGCCGGGACGTGCGTCGCCTTGCCCATGACCAGCTCCGCCGCGGAGGCGATCTCGTCGGCGACGGCCACCTCCGTCACCTGCAACACCCGGCCGAGCGCGTCGGTGGTGTCGCGCAGGTCGACGACGGCCGCGATGCCGCTCACGCCGATCGCGACGTCGGTGAGCCCGCGCCGCCACGGCCGGCCGAAGGTGTCCGACACGATGACCGCCACCTCGACGTGTTCGCGGGCGCGCAGCGCATCGCGCACGTGCTTGGCGGAACGGTCGGAGTCGACGGGGAGGAGCGCGGCCCAGCCCCGTTCTACGTTCGACAGGTCGATCCCCGCGTTGGCGCACACGAAACCGTGGCGGGTCTCGCTGATGATCAGGTCGCCCCGACGGCGGACGACGCGCACCGACTCCGACTCGACGAGCGCGCGCCGCGCGTCGAGGTCGTCGGGGTCGAGGGGCACGAGGCGGTCTTCGGCTTTCGACACGATCTTCTGGGTGACGACCAGACAATCGGCGTCGTTCAACGGTGTGCCCTGGGCGCGCGCGGCGTCGGCGATGAGCACCGCGAGCTCGTCACCGGGACGGATCTCACCGATGCCCTCGATCGGAACGATGGAGAGTGTCACGCCACCGCCGCGAGCGTCTTGGCGGCGAGCGCGGCCGCGATCTCGGGGCTGCGCATCATCGTGTCGGTCACCACGGCGTGTACGCCGATTGCCTCGACCTCGGCGGCCCGCTCGGCGTCGACCGCGTCGATCACCAACGAGCTGCAGATCTCGGCGTAGACGCGGGCAACGCCGACGCACGACACGTCGATGCCGAGGGGTGCCATGAGCCGGTCGGCCGGGCCCTTCACCGGGGCGCCGCCCACGATCGGGCTCACGGCCACGACACGGTCACGCCGGGCCGCCAGCACGTCGCGCACACCGGGGACCGCGAGGATCGGACCGATCGAGATCACGGGATTCGACGGACAGATCACGATCGTGTCCGCGAGCGTGAGCGCCTCGAGCACGCCGGGCGCCGGCCGGGCCCGGCCGGCACCTTCGAAGCGGACCGCGATCACCGGAGGCTCGGCCCGCTCGCCCACGAACCATTGCTGCATCGCGAGCTCTTCCACCCGGTCGGGACCTCGCCGCACGGTGATGCGCGTCCGAACCGGATCGTCGGTCATCGGCAGCAATCGGGTGTCGACCGACCAGGCCCGCGTGATCTCGGCCGTCACCGCCGAGAGCGGGACGCCCGCCCGCAAGCGGGCGGTGCGGAAGAGATGGGTCGCGAGGTCCTGGTCGCCCAGCCGGAACCAGGTGGGAACGTCGTAGCGGGCGAGTGCGTCGAGCGTGGCGAACGTCTCGCCTTCGAGTCCCCAGCCCTGCGCGGTGTTCGACGCGCCGGCGAGGGTGTAGGTGACCGAGTCGAGGTCGGGGGAGACGTAGAGCCCGTGGAACTCGTCGTCGTCCGCGGTGTTGACGATCGCGACGACGTCGACGGGCGGAACGACACGGACCAGGCCGGCGAGGAACCGGGCGGCACCGACACCGCCGGCGAGAGTCGCGAGCACGCTGCGACCCTACCGCCGGCGATCGAGCGCTCGGTCAGGCGGCGTTGCCCGCCAGCTCGCGCACGCGCGCGGCGACCGGCTCCATTGCCTGGACGACACGCTCGGGCAGTTCGCCGAGTTGCGCCTGGACCTGACCGACGACGGGCTCGACGCGCTTGCCGAGCTCGTCGCGCAGCGCGCCGGCACGGGCGACAGTATTGCGGACCTGGGTCTCGGCCTGGGTGCGGGCGGTCTGCGTCTGGTTGTCGAGCGCGTGACGCGCCTCGCGGGCGCGACCGGCGAGACAGTCTCCGGCTTCGGACACCCGATCGCGAGCGGCGCGGGCGCGGACCTGGGCCTGCTGGAAGCCCATGACGCCGAGGCCGATTGCGATGTAGCCGACGTCGGTCAGTGTCTTCTTCGCGTTGGTGGGCATTGCAACTCCTTCAGTTCCTGCAAACGGGTCGGACGAACAACGGGCGCGGAGGGGGCGCCGACTGCTCGCGACGATAGCAGTAAGTGCTAACTTCTGCAAGCATTCGTGATCGCGCGCACAAATCTGTGGACATCCCCGGGCTATCCTCTCCCGGCCTCATGGAGACGATCGACCCCGACTCGATCAGCGCCGAGCTGTTCGACCGTGACGACGAGACCGAAGCGGTCCAGGTCGTCCCGCCCGTGGTCGCCGTCATGGTCACGAACGACGCCGGGCCGTGGTTCGAGGGGAGCCTGGCGGCGCTGGGGGCGCAGGACTACCCGGCCCTGTCGGTCCTCGTGCTCGACAACGGCTCCGCCGAGGACCCGACCGACCGGATCGCGAGCTCGTTGCCGGGCGCGTTCGTCCGGCGGTGCACCGGGGAAGGCGGCTTCCCCACGGCGGCGAACGAAGCGCTCGCGTCGGTCGAAGGGGCGGTGTTCCTGCTCTTCTGCCACGACGACGTGGCTCTCGATCCGGACGCGGTCCGGCTGCTGGTCGAGGAGGCCTACCGATCGAATGCAGGCATCGTCGGGCCGAAGGTCGTCGATCGCGCCAATCCCGACATCCTCCTCGAGGTCGGGATGTCGGTCGACCACTACGGGGTCCCGTTCTCGGGAATCGAGCCCGGGGAGGTCGACCAAGAGCAGCACGACGGCGTCCGTGACGTCTTCTACGTGTCGCACGCGGCGATGCTCGTTCGCGCCGACCTGTTCCACGAGCTCGGCGGGTTCGACCCGGCGACGTTCCCGGGCGCCGACGACATCGATCTCTGTTGGCGCGCCCGGCTCGCGGGCGCGCGGGTGATCGTCGCGCCCGCGGCGCGAGTTCGGCACGGTCGCGCGACCGTGGTCGCGGCCCGCCGTCCTCGCGACCGCGACCGCCCTGCGCTCGAGCTCCGAGACGAGATCCGCTCCCGCGTGCGGCTCCTGTTCAAGTCGTACTCGGCGCTCGCACTCCTGTGGGTGCTGCCCGTCGCCTTCGCGCTGAACCTGTTCGAAGCGGTCGGTCTGCTGATGACGGGCCGGGCGGCGCGGGCGCGCGCGGTGGTGGCGGGCTGGATCTCGGTGTTCGCACATCCCGGCGAGCTCCACCGGGCGCGCTCCGGAACCCAACGGCTCCGGCGCATCGACGACAGTGACGTACGCGACCTGATGATCCGCGGCAGCGCGCGGGTGCGCAGGTTCATGATCGAACGCGTCCACGCGGGGGAGCGGCTCGCCGAAGTCTCGACGCTGACGCGCGTCCGCATGGACGAGGTCAGGCGGCGCATGCGCCGGCTGCCCGCGATGTTCGTCGTTCTGCTCGCCGCGCTCGTGCTGTTCGGCTCCCGCTCGTTGCTGACCGGTCGGGTTCCGGCGGTCGGCTCGTTCCAAGCCTGGCCGGGCGTCGGCGCGGCCTGGTCGACGTTCACCGCCTCGTGGCGCACGACCATGATGGGGGCGCCGCGGCCCGCGACGCCGGCGTTCGCGCTCATGGCGGCGCTGAGCACGGCGCTCTTCGACCATCCGGGCCTGGCTCAGTCGCTCGTGATCGGCGGCGCGCTCCCGCTCGGCGCGTTCGGCGCTTACCGGCTCGTGCGTCCGTTCGCGTCGTCGTCGTTGCCGAGGATCGCGGCGGCCGCCGCGTACGCCGCCAACCCGATCGCCCGCAACGCGATCTGGCAAGGCGAGCTCGGTCCGCTCGTCTGCTTCGCGCTCGCGCCGTTCGTCCTGGGCGCGTTCGTTCGCGCGACTGACGAAGACGCGCCGAGGGGTAGCCGCGTGCATCTCGTGTGCACTGTCGCCTTGTTGGTTGCCGTCGTCGGCTCGGTCTGGCCGCCGGCCCTCCTGCTCGCGCCGGCGATCGCGGTCGCCTTCTGCCTCACGCTGCCGTTCGTAGGGGGCGCGCACAAGGCCGCATTCGCGCTGGGAGGCGCGCTCGTCGCGAGCGCGGCCGGAGCACTGTTGCTCGCACCGTGGTCGTTCTCGCTGTTCGGGGCCGATGCGGCCGTGTTCGGCGCGCAGCCGCGGTCGTCGTTCTCGTTCGCCACAGTCATGCACTTCCATGCCGGTCGCGCCGGCGCGGGCTTGGCGCCGTGGGGCATCGTCGCCGCGGCCGCCGTCCCGCTCGCGATCGCTACCGGCCCGCGCCTGGCGTGGGCGACACGCGCGTGGGTCCTGGCTGCGATGTCGTTCGCAGTCGCGTGGTTGCCGGGCCGGTTGTCTGCGGGCGCAACGGTGGTCGCGCCCGACGGCGTGNNCGCCATCGGCCTCGCGTTCGCGGCGGGACTCGGTGTCGCCGCGATCCTCGACGACCTCCGGCGATTCCATTTCGGCTGGCGCCAGGCCGTGATGATCGCGGCCTTCGCCGGACTCGGCCTCTCGGTCGTCGGACTCGCCGCCGACACGCTCTCGGGCCGCTTCGGTCTGCGCGCCGACGACTGGCCGTCGACCTACTCGTGGATGACCGGCAACGCACCCCAGGGGGGTTTTCGGGTGTTGTGGGTCGGCGATCCCAACGTGCTCCCGGCCGACGCCAAGGTCGCGGGTGACGTCGGGTTCGCCCTCACGCGCGACGGTGTCGGTGACGCGCGCGCATCCTGGGCGGCGCCCGAACAGCACGCGGACCGCGTTCTGGCCGGCATGATCGCCGCGGCCGCGTCGGGTTCGACGGTGCGACTCGGGCATCTCCTGGCACCCGCAGGAGTGCGCTACATCGCGTTCGTCCGACGGGCCGCTCCGACGAGCGGGATGCGCGGTCGCGACGAGACCCTGATCAACGACGCGCTCGCGCGCCAGTTGGATCTCACGTTGTCGCGCGTCGACTCCTCGGGCGCCGTCTACGACAACGACGCGTGGATGCCGATGCACGCCGTCGTGCCCCCGGGGAACACGGGCCTACAGGTCGACGGCCCCGATCCGCGGGCCGCCGCGGTCCGATCGGAGGCAGATGGTGTGGTCGGTGTCCCGGCGCCGTCGGGCACGACGAGCGCGGTCGGGCCCGGCACGTTGTTGTGGTCGGAAGCCGCGAACCCGAATTGGGTAGCGACCGTGAACGGACGACACGTGGTCCGCCGCGAGGCGTTCGCCTGGACCAACGCCTTCGCACTCGACGCGCACGCACCCATGCACGTCCGCTACGCGGGGTCCGGCGCGATATCGGTCGCGCGGATCGCCGAGATCGCGGTCTGGATCGGGGCCGTCGCGCTGTGGTTCGCGACCCGGCGCCGGCGAGTCGAATCGCGGGCCGTCGTATGAGCGGTGCGGGCATGAAGTCGCGGCGCTTCCTCTTCGTGCTCCTGTTGAGCGCATTGGTCGCCGGTGCGCTCGCGGCCGGGCGCGCGTCGAGTGCGCCGCCGCCGAAACCCCTGAGCGCGAAGGTTGCATCGAGCGCCGCCGTGCTCACGGAGTCGAGCACCGTGTGGTTCTGTCCCGGGCTACCGCCTTCGTTGCCGCACGCCTCCGGGCGCGTCACGTTCGCGAACATCGGCGCCGCGACCGCCGAAGTCGTCGTCACCGACCTCGCCGACAACGGCAGCGCGTCCCACGTCACGGTCGAGGTTCGGGCCCGCTCGGTCGTCACCAGGGCGCGTGACCAACTCGGCGGCCCGGGTGCGTTGACGGTCGAGACGTTCGGCGGACGGGTGCTGGTCGAGGAGGGGATCGAAGACCCTCGGTTCACCGACACCGGACCGTGCGCGACCCAATCGTCGCCGCACTGGTACTTCGCCGCGGGAACCACGCCACGCGGAGTGCAGCAGTGGCTCGTGATCGACAACCCGTATGCGTCCGACGCGAAGGTCGACGTCACCCTCCGCACCAGCACCGGCCTGCACAAGCCCGCCGCGTTGCAGAGTCTCGATATTGCTCGCCGGTCGCGTGAGGTGATCGCGATCCACGACATCGCGGTGCGCCAGGACCGCGTCGCGGTCGCGGTCGACGCGCAGGTCGGGACCGTCGTCGCGGCGCAGGCCCTCGTCTACACCCCTGCAGCCGGTACGCCCGGGGTCGCGCTTTCGCTCGGCTCACCTGCGGCGGCCGCCGACTGGACGTTCACAGGTGGCGTCGCGCAGCCCGGCTCGACCGCGGTGGTTGCGATCGCGAACGTCGGCCGCGACGCCGCGCAGGTCGACGTGCAGGCCACGGCCGAGTCGTCGAAGCGGACGCTCGCTCCGACCAACCTGACCGTCGCCCAGGACGACGTCGCCTGGGTGCAGCTCGGTCAGTGTGCAGCCACCCCGGGAAAGGCGTGCGTGAACATCCCCGCCGGGGTGCGCTACAGCCTCGACGTGCGGTCCGATCAGAACGTCTCGATCGTCGCGCAGACGTTGACCCGCTTCGACAACGCGCCGGCGATCGTCGGCACCGTGACCTCGCCGGGCGCGTTCGCTCCGGCGCGCAGCTGGGCGTTCGCCCGCAACCGCGTGAGCGGGGAGCGCGCGACGACGCTCTCCTTGTTCAACCCTTCGGCCGCCGCGTCCGTCGTCGACATCGGTCTCGTACACGACGGGCGGCTCGAGCAACCGCGCGTACTCCAGCACGTGACGGTCCCGCCCGGTCGCGCCGTCACGGTCACGGTCGTCGGCGGTCGCAACCCGTCGAAGCCCGACGCCGCGCTCACGATCCATGCCAGCGAGCCCATCTTCGTGGAGCGATCGATCATCGTGAGCAGCGAAGCGGCGAGCTCGGTCGGCATCGTCGTCGGCTGACTCTGCGTACCGACGCCGCGGTACCGTCACGGTGATGGTCGTGCGCGTCGTCGTAGCGGTTGCCCTGTTCGCGCTACTCGCCGCGCTCGCGTGGTGGCTCGAACGGAACCGGCGCCGCGATGCTCCCACGCAGACGCCGGGCGTTCCGCCGACGCAGCTGGACCGCGCCGATTTCCCACGCGCGGAGGTGCCCTGGCTCGTCGTGTTGTTCACGTCGAGCAACTGCGACTCGTGCGTCGGCCTGTACGACAAGGCCGCCGCGCTCGAGTCGGACGACGTCGCAGTCACGGAGGTCGAGTACTTCACGCGCCCCGAGCTGCACGAGCGCTATCACGTCGATGCCGCGCCCATGACGCTGATTGCCGACACGGCCGGTGTCGTGCGGATGTCGTTCCTCGGTGCCTTCGCCGCGCCCGAGCTCTGGTCGGCGGTCGCCGACCTCCGAGCTAGCTAGCTAGTTGGTTCGCTCAGCCGTTGCCGTGCTGCGGTTCGGCGGGCGCGGCCACTTCTCGTCCGCTTCCGTTCGACCCGTCGGCGTACGAAGGCGGGACGATCGTGGTGACCGGCTCCTCGGAGCCGCCGTCGGCCTTCGTGATCACGCGCGGCCCGCCGACCTTGCGGCCCATCGCGTTGTCGACGATGTCGGCGACCTCGAGCCCGCTGAGCGTCTCCCGTTCGCGCAAGGCCTTGGCGACGGCGTCGAGACCCGCGCGGTACTCGGTGAGCACCTTGCGACACCGGTCCTCTTCGTCGCGCAGGATCCGCTCGACCTCTTCGTCGATGACGCGTGCCGTCTCGTCCGAGTAGTCGCGCGTGTGCATGAGGTCTTCGCCGAGGAAGACCGCACCCTGCGAGCCCCAGGCCATCGGACCGATGCGGTCGGACATGCCCCATTCGCGCACCATCTTGCGGGCGAGCTCGGTGTTGCCGACGAGGTCGTTCTGCGCGCCGGTCGACTGGTGGCCGAAAATCAGCTCCTCGGAGACGCGCCCGCCCAGGCGCACGACCAACGAGTCGGCGATGTATTCGCGCTTGTAGATGTGACGCTCTTCGGCAGGCAACTGGTGCGTGACACCGAGGGCCATGCCCGTCGGCAGGATCGTCACCTTGTGGAGCGGGTCGGCGTGCTCGAGTACGTACGCACACACCGCGTGCCCGCCCTCGTGGTAGGCGATGATCTCCTTCTCTTCTTCCGACAACGCGAGCGACTCGCGCTTCAAGCCCATGAGCACGCGGTCGCGCGCGGCGTCGAAGTCTTCGCGGTGCACCTCCTGCGCGCCCCGCCGGACCGCGAACAGGGCGGCCTCGTTCACGAGATTGGCGAGATCGGCGCCGCTCATCCCGGGCGTACCGCGCGCGACGACGCTGACGTCGACGTCGGGGTCGACCTTCTTGTCGCGCATGTGGACCTTGAGGATCTCGATCCGCTCGTCGAGCGTGGGCAACGGCACGAGGATCTGACGGTCGAACCGACCGGGCCGCAGGAGCGCCGGGTCGAGGACGTCGGGACGGTTTGTCGCCGCCATCATCACGATGCCCTCGGTGGCCTCGAAGCCGTCCATCTCGGCGAGCATCTGGTTGAGCGTCTGCTCCCGCTCGTCGTGACCGCCGCCGAGACCCGCACCGCGCTTGCGGCCGATTGAATCGATCTCGTCGACGAAGATGATTGCCGGCGCCTGCTTCTTCGCGGTCTGGAAGAGGTCGCGCACCCTCGCCGCGCCGACCCCGACGAACATCTCCATGAAGTCGGAGCCGGTGATCGAGATGAACGGAACGCCCGCCTCACCTGCGACGGCGCGGGCGATGAGCGTCTTCCCGGTGCCGGGCGGTCCGACGAGCAGAACGCCCTTCGGGATGCGCGCGCCGATCTCCTTGAACTTGCCGGGCTGCTTGAGGAACCCCACGACCTCGGTGATCTCTTCCTTCACCGCTCCGTAGCCGGCCACGTCGGCGAAGGTCGTCTTCGGTTTGTCGGTGTTGTACACCTTGGCGCGCGAACGCCCGATGTTCATCACCGCTCCCATCTGGCCCTGGGCGCGCCGCGCGATGAAGAACCAGATCGCTCCGATGAGGACGAGCGGTAACAGGTAGACGAGCAGGGTGCCGAGGATGTCGCTCGAACGAGGCTTGTAGTTGCGAGCGACATTGTGCTTGTCGAGCAGATTGATGTCGGCGTCGGGCAGCTGGTTGATCTGGCCCTGGGTCGTGAACTCCTTCTTGGCGTCTTTCGTGAAGCCAATCTTGAACGCGCCGGTGATCTTTCCGCTCGACGCGTCGTAGTTGATGCTCGCGACGTGATCCTGGCGAACGAGCGTCTGGAAGTCGCCGTAGTCGAGCTTGACGGTCGAGGTCGTCGACGTCGGCGCCGCGCGCCAGACGAAGACGATGGCCACGATCAGCCCGATGACCACCCACGGCATCCACTTCGGCCGATTGCCGGGCTTAGTCGGGCCGCCGGGTGAGCCCGGCCGCGGTGAACGACCCGGCGGTGGTTCGGGCGGGCGCCACTGATCTTCAGGGCCTGGGCTCATGAGCGATTCTCCACGGCAGTCGTTCGCGGCCATCGTATGGCGGACGGGAGACGTTTCCCGTTCCCGGTCGTTCCGGGTGTGCGCCGCTCTCCCTCGGACGATCGGCCGCGATCGTGTGCTCGGTAGCCTGCGGAAGTGGATCCGGGATCTTCCTCGCCGTCGCCGGAACGCGTCCCGGCGACGAGCGGGACGGTGCTCCGATGGGGCCTCGGCGACTTCCTGTGGATCTACGTCGCCGGCATCTTCGCCTCCGTGGTGGGCGCATCGATCGGTTTCGCGCTCACCGGCGACACGTCCGGGCACATCGGCGCGGTCACGACGGCTCTCTCGACCTTCGGGCAATTCGGCACGTGGTTCGCGGGCGTCGTGTACATCGCGCGTTCCAAAGGTCGATCGGTCCGCGACGACTTCGGGCTGACGCTGCAACTGAGGGACTGGTGGGCACTGTTCGCAGGGCTTGGCCTGTTCCTGGTCGGCGCGGCCCTGATCGAACCGCTCGTGCGCATCGCGAACGAGCATCAGGCAGTCGTCGACGACCTCAACCAGGCCGGCGGCGCCAAGCTCGCGGTGTTCGCGGTCGTCGCCGCGCTCGTGGCGCCCGTGTGTGAGGAGCTGCTTTTCCGCGGGTTGCTCCTCCGGGCCCTGCGGCGGCGGATGGCGCCCGAGGCGGCCGTGATCGTGCAGGCGCTCGCCTTCGCCCTCGCGCATCCGATGTTGAGTCCGACTCTCGGCGATTTGGCCGTGGTTCCCGCACTGTTCTTGCTGGGCGCGGTGTCCGGCGTGGTCGCGGTCCGGAGAGGCAATCTCTCTGCCTCGATCATGATGCACGTCGGTTTCAACCTCGTGACGACGCTTTTGGCCCTCTAAGCGGCAGTTTGGTCCTCGCGAAGTGCGTGCGTGTGGCGCATGTCACCGGCCGACTCCTTTAGTTGTCGCGCAACGGTGTCGACAACAATCACCGGCGCAGTGTTGGGAGGCACGGAATGCTGGTTTGCACAGGATGTGCGAAGACGGTGCTCATTACGATTCGCATGCGCGTCGCGGGTCGCGAGATCGTCTTCCACCGTTGTTCGAAATGCGAAGCCAACACGTGGCAGGACGACTCGGGCGTTCTCTCACTGACCGAGGTCCTCGACCTCGCCCGGGCGGCGCATTAGGCGGTTTCGAGGCCGCAGCGGCCGACGGGGTGAATCCGGGGTCGCAGCGCGGTCTGGCATCCTTTCCTCGGTGGCTGCTCCCACGACGGATACCGATGCCGTGACGACCATCGCCCGCGAGGCCCCGGCCCGGGTCGGCGTACCCCTCGACGAGGACGACCAGCCGCGCGCGCTCTGGGAGCGCGCGATGGGTTGGGCAGTCGTCGCGATCTGCACCTGGCTGGTGTTCTGCATCATGGATTCGGGCCACTCGTGGTCCCTCGTGCCGGGCCACATCCGGTTCGGCGACCTGTTCCGCAACACGACGGCCAACGGTGGCGACATGGGCGCCCACGTGTGGTGGCCCAAGTTCCTCGCCGACAACTGGTTCCCGAAGCTCCGCCTCTCGGGCTGGGCTCCCGACTGGTATGCGGGCTTCCCGGTGGGCCAGTACTACTTCCCGGTCCCGGCGTTGATGATCTGGGTGCTGAAGGTCGTCATGCCGTACAACGTCGCGTTCAAGCTCGTGACGGTGAGCGGTCCGCTGATGCTCCCGGCCGCCGCGTACTCGTTCGCGAAGGGTATGAAGGCGCCCTGGCCGGCGCCGCCGGCATTCGCGATCGCGGCGTTCGGCACGCTCGTGCAGACCCGCAGCGATTGGCAGATCTACGGCGGAAACATCGCGAGCACGCTCGCCGGTGAGTTCTCGTTCACGATCGGTCTCGCGTTCGCGCTGTTCGGGCTCGGCGCGCTCGCCTACACCCTCGACACCGGACGCCGGCGCTGGCTCCCGGCGCTGCTCATCGCGCTGGCGATCATGTCGCACATCGTCGTCGCGATCTTCATCGCCGTCGCGGCCTTCCTGCTCTGGTTGACACGTCGTCCGCAGCGCACCTGGGCGATCGCGTTGCCGGTCGGAAGCGTCGCGGTCGCGTTGAGCGCGGTCTGGATCCTGCCGCTGTTGTGGCAACAGCAATTCACCCAGAGCATGCGGTACACGAAGCTCCTCCCGAAGGGGAACTTCACGCTCCCGTCGTGGTTCCCGGTGCCCGGTGCGGTGAGGAACACACTCGAAGGACTGTGGAACGGGGTCGCGCGTCCCCCGCTCGACACGAACGCCAATCCGGTCAAGCACTTCTCGCCGACATTGTGGCTGCCGTGGTGGATCTGGTTGCTCGCGGGCGTCGCGATCGTCGCCGCCGGTTGGTATCGCCGACGCTCGACCCTCGTGCTCGTCGTCTTGGCGATGGTCGTCGGTGTGTTGTTCGTCGAGTGGCCGGAGCACGCGATCTGGAACACGCGCTTCCTGCCGTTCTGGATGCTCTCGTGGGCGTTCCTCGCGGCGATGGGCGCGACCGAGATCGCCCGGTTCCTCGCGTTCCTTGTAAGCAGCGCGTACGCGTGGATACGCGACGGTGATCTGCAGGACGCGCGCGCCCGCGCGTGGGCCGAGATCGCGACCGCCGACGACGATTCGGCGGTCGCGCCCGAGGCGCGCAAGGAGGCGGCATGGGCGCTGGCCGATCGCAGTTTCGATCGCGGACCAGAGGGTTGGGAGCCGCCCGCGCGACTCTCTCGTGCCGTTGTGGCAAGGGGGCGGCGCCGGCTCGGCGCGATCGGTCTCGCGGTGGTCGTCGCGCTCGGTGGCGCGTACGCGCTGAATCGCGCGTTCACCGCCACCGGTAACAACTCCGCCATCGCGATTCGCGGTTGGGCCAGTTGGAACTACTCGGGCTACGAGAGCAAAGCGACCTACCCGCAGTACAAGGCGATCATGACCGGCATGGAACAGGTCGCCGATGCGCACGGCAACGGCCGCGCGCTCTGGGAGCCGTCGTCGGGCGAGCCCGATGCGATCAACAGCTACGGCACGAGCCTGGCGCTCATGCTGCTGCCGTACTTCACCCACGGGAAGATCGCCTCGATGGAGGGCATCTACTTCGAATCGTCGGCGACGACCGACTACCACTTCCTCACGGTGAGCGAATGCGCCCAGCACCCCTCGAACCCCGTGCGCGGGCTCGTCTACGGCACTCCTACCACCGACTTCGATCTCTGCGTACAACATCTGCAGATGCTCGGTGTTCGGTACTACATGGCGTGGACCCCCGAGACGCAGAAACTCGCGAGCCGTAACCCGCAGCTCACACTCGTGAAGGACATCCTCCAGAGCCCGCCGATCGCGGGCCCGCCACCCGACAAGCTGTTGAAGGACTGGAAGGTGTACGAGGTCTCGAGCAGTGACCTCGTCGTCGGCATGGACCGCGAGCCCGTCGTCGTCACGTCGCTGCCGACCGGTCGGCCGAAGTACTCCAAGTGCTGGGACGAGCCCTGGCAGGCGTCGTCCGGTGCCGAACCCCTCATGCAGGACGGCTGGGAATGCACGACCGCGCCGTGGTGGGTGAATCGCGACCTGCTGAACACCGCCTACGCGCAGACGGGCCCCAGCAACTGGATGCGCGTGAAGGCGAGCGACCTCGCGAAGGCTCCGCCGCGCAAGGTCACGCCGGCGCACGTCAGCAACGTGCGGACGTCCGTCGACAAGATCTCCTTCGACGTCTCCGAGATCGGAAAGCCCGTCGAGGTCAAGGAGTCGTACTTCCCGAACTGGCACGTGTCCGGGGCGAGGGGCCCGTACCGTCTCGCACCCAACCTGATGGTCGTGGTGCCGACCTCGACGCACGTGCAGCTGACCTACGGTCTGACCACCGCCGACTGGGCCGGACGCGTCATCACGGTCGCCGGAGCCGTCGGGCTGGTGCTGCTCGGACTCTGGACCGGCGCGCGCCGCTTCGCGGCGGGAACCCACGACGATGACGAGACGTCTGATGATCCGGACCACGACGGCGAAGAGCGCGACGTAGGTCGTGGTGCGGAGGAGCCGAATGTGCCTCCGGACGGCCCACCACCTGGTCCTTCCGAAGGTGAACCGCCGAACCGGAAGGAACCGGCCCCGGCGCTACCATGATCCGGCCCCGAGGCCGGAACCGCTCTTGGGAAGTGGGTGGGAGCTCAGCGTGTCGCTCGACGAAGTCTTCAAGGCCTACGACATTCGCGGCGTCTATCCCGACGAGATCGACGAGGCGCTGGCCCGCCGCATCGGCAATGTCTTCGCGCACTTCACCGGCGCGCAGCATCTCGTCGTCGGTCGCGACATGCGGTCGTCGTCTGCGCCCCTCGCGGCCGCGTTCATCGAAGGTGCGACGCTCGCCGGCGCCGACGTCACCGACGTCGGCCTGGCTTCGACCGACCTCGTCTACTTCGCGTCCGGCCGCCTCGACGCGCCCGGCGCGATGTTGACGGCCAGTCACAACCCGCCGAACTACAACGGCATCAAGCTGTGCCGCTCGGGAGCCGCGCCCGTCGGCGAGCAGACCGGGCTGCAACAGATCAAGGAGATGGTCGCCTCGGGCGTCACCTCGCGCGGCGAGGTCGGCGGCAAGGTGGAGCACGTCGACCTGCTCGAGGCGTTCGGCGAACATGTCCGCTCCTTCGTCGACACGTCGGCGCTGAAGCCGCTCGCCGTGGTTGCCGACACCGCTAACGGCATGGGTGGGCTCGTCGTTCCCCGCGTGTTCGAGGGACTGCCGTTCTCGTTGACCGTGTTGTACGGAGAGCTCGACGGAACGTTTCCGAACCATCCGGCCGACCCGATCCAACCCGAGAACCTGAAGGATCTGCAACGTGCGGTCCTCGACCTGAACGCCGACATCGGGCTCGCGTTCGACGGCGACGCCGATCGGGTGTTCCTCGTCGACGACAAGGGCGTGCCCGTCAGCGGCTCGACGACGACGGCCATCGTCGCCGCGGGCATCCTCGACCGTCACCCCGGTGAGACCGTGGTGCACAACCTCATCTGCTCCCGGGCGGTGCCCGAGATCATCCGCGAGCACGGAGGAACACCCGTCCGCGCGCGTGTCGGCCATTCGTTCATCAAGCAGGTCATGGCCGAGACCGGGGCGATCTTCGGCGGCGAGCATTCCGCGCACTACTACTTCCGTGACAACTGGCGCGCCGACTCCGGGTCGATCGCGGCGTTGTTGGTTCTCGAGCAGCTCGGTCGCGCCGGTGTGCCGCTCTCGCAGCTGCGCAAACCCTTCGAGCGCTACGTGCAGAGCGGCGAGATCAACTCGCGGGTCGACGACCCGGCCGCGATCATCGAGGCGGTGGCGGCGGAATTCACCAAATGCGCGCAGGATCGGCTCGACGGATTGACGGTCGACTGCGGTGAGTGGTGGTTCAACCTGCGGCCGAGCAACACGGAGCCGCTCCTGCGTCTGAACCTGGAAGCCCCCGACGCCGCGACGTGCGAGGCGCACACCACGGATGTGCTCGCGATCATTCGAGCGAAGAAGCACTGACCGGGCCGATACCGACCGGGCGCTGTCGCGCCGGTCGCCGCTAGTCTGCGCGACATGGCGCTCGACCCGAAGCTTCTCGAGATCCTTGCGTGCCCGCAGGACAAGGGCCCGCTGTTGTACTTCGCCGACGAGCAGTCGCTTTACAACCCGCGACTCCGGCGTCGGTATCGCGTGCTCGACGGCGACATCCCCGATCTGCTGATCGACGATGCCGAGACCGTCGACGACGCGGAGCACGCTCGCTTGACCGCGAAGGCCGAGAGCGACGGCGTCAAGCCCACGTTCGAGCAGTGACCACCGACTCCCTCAACTTCCTCGAAGCGGTCGCGGGACTGCCGGAACAACTTGCACACGCCCACGAGGTCGCGGGCACGGTTCACGCCGACGCCTTTCCGCGCGGCGATGCGATCCGCAACGTCGTCGTGCTCGGCATGGGCGGCTCGGGGATCTCGGGCGACGTCGTCGCCGCCGCGTTCAACGACGAGCTGCCGGTGCCGCTCGCAGTACTGAAGCAGATTCGCACGCCCGCCTTCGTCGGTCCGGAGACGCTCGCGATCGCGGTGTCGTACTCGGGCGACACGGAGGAGACCGTGTCGATGGCGTCGAGCGCGGTCGAACGCGGCGCACAGCTGGTCGCGATCTCGTCCGGCGGCCGGCTCGCCGAAGTGGCGCGCGACGCCGGCGCGCTCCACCTGTCGTGTCCTCCGGGGTTGATGCCGCGGGCCGCCATCGGCGCGCTGGTGGCGCCGTTGGTCGTCACCCTGTTTCGCTCCGGGCTGGCTCCGGGCGCGCACGCGAATCTCGTCACGGCGCAGGCGCAGCTCGCGCGCCGGCGCGATCGCTGCGTCCCGGGCGTCACCGGCGCGGCGAATCCCGCGCGTGAGCTCGCGCGTCGCCTCGACCGCACGATCCCGGTCGTGTACGGCGCCGGTGTGCTCGGTGGTGTCGCCGCGTATCGCTGGAAATGCGACGTGAACGAGAACGCGAAGGCGCCGGCGTTCTGGAACCAGTACCCCGAGCTCGACCACAACGAGATCTGTGGTTGGGGCCAGCACGGCGACATCACGCGCCAGCTGGTCTCGCTCGTCGAGCTGCGACACGGGTTCGAGCACAAGCGATTGCAGCTTCGCGTCGACGCGACTCGCGAGATCATCGAGGAGTGCGTGCACCAGGTGCTCGATGTGGAAGCAGAAGGAGAGGGACGGCTCGCGCAGCTCCTCGACCTCATGTATATCGGCGACTGGACGAGCTGCTATCTCGCAGTGCAGAACGACGTCGATCCGGGGCCGATCGATGCGATCTTCGAGTTGAAGTCGCGCCTCGCGAAGACGCCCTGACCCGCGTTCCCGGCCGAGGAGTCCGAGATGCCCGCAGTACTCGTCCACGGTGTCCCCGACACCGCCCAGCTGTGGGATGGCGTCAGATCGCGTCTCACGCGCACAGATGTGGTCACGCCGGCACTTCCCGGTTTCGCGGCTCCGGTCCCATCCGGATTCCCCGCGACCAAGGAGGCGTACGTCGACTGGCTGGTCGAACAGATCGAAGGAATCGGCGAACCGGTCGATCTCGTGGGTCACGACTGGGGCTCGATCCTCGTGCAGCGGGTGGTGTCGATCCGTCCCGATCTCATCCGCACTTGGACGGCCGGCGCGGGAACCGTCGATCGCGACTACGTGTGGCACGAGCTCGCGCAGATGTGGCAGACGCCCGAGGTGGGCGAGCAGGTCATGGACGCGATGAGCGGTGACGCATTCGTCGACGCGCTCGCCGACCAGCTCGGTCGTGAGCAGGCCAGCGAGGTCGCCGGCAACGTCGACGCGACGATGAAGGATTGCATCCTGCGGCTCTACCGTTCCGCGGCCGGCGGCTTCGACGGCTGGCACGACGCCGTCGACGCGATCGCCCGGCCCGGGCTCGTGCTCTGGGGCGCCGACGATCCCTACGTCACCTCCGCCTTGGGCGAGCGCCTCGCGCAACGCACCCACGCCCGGCTCGTGATGTTTCCCGACAGCGGCCACTGGTGGCCGGTGACCAAGCCGCCCGAAGTCGCCACCGCGCTCGAGGCCCTCTGGAGCTCGACGCCGAGCTAGCCGCGCCGTTTTCGCGCACAACTGTTTGGTGGAATTGCGGTCTGGTCCACCCGTTTCGGAGGGCGCGGGAGGACACTGAGTGCACTCGCGATCACTCCGGAGGCTTCAATGCCCGAAGGCTCACCCTCGTTTCCCGCGACCTTCTCGTTCGACCCACCCGAGCGGATCGCGAACTGGCGATCGCTCGTCAACTGGCTGCTCGCGATCCCGCATCTCATCATCTTGAACGTGTTGCAGACGGTGAGCCGCGTGGTCGGCGTCATCTCCTGGTTCGCCATCGTGTTCACGGGCAACCTGCCCGAGGGTCTGGCCAACGTCCAAGTGATGTACCTGCGGTACACGCTGCGCACTTACACCTTCGCCGGATTCATGCGCGAGGAGTACCCGCCGTTCGGCTTCGACACCACCGCGACCGACCCGGGCGACGACCCGCGCGTCCGGGTCGACATCCGGCCGCAGCTCACGGACCGGAACCGGTTGACTGCGTTCTTCCGGATCATCCTCGTGATCCCGCACCTCGTCGTGCTCGCGGTGCTGGTGATCGCGTCGTTCGTATTGACGGTCATCGCGTTTTTCGCCGTGCTCTTCACGGGGCGTTGGCCGGTCGGCATGCGCGATTTCGTGCTCAACGTGTGGCGTTGGGGGTTGCGGGTCGAGGTCTACTTCCTGTTGCTCACCGACACTTACCCGCCGTTCGCGTTTACCTAGGCTCAGTCGCGTCGCACCGACAGCTTGAACACGTCAGGGCGCGCGTAGTGCCCGACGACGTCGAATTGGCGCCGTGACTGGCGCACCTTGGCGATGTCGATCTCGGCGTAGAGGATTCCTTCGGTCTCGCTGATCGGGCCCGCAAGGATGTCACCGTAGGGATCGACGATCACGGTGTTGCCGCGCGACATCCAGTCGTCGGCGCCGCCGTAGATCTCGTCGCGACCCGGGAGGTCGGCCGGAACGTCGGAACCGCGCAGGCACGACGTGATGCCGAGCACGTAGCAGCGCCCTTCCTTGGCGATGTGGCGCATGGAGGCCACCCACACGTCGGAGTTGTCCCACGTGGGTGCCAGCAGGATGTCGACGCCTTGCTCGTACATCGCCGCGCGCGCGAGCGGCATGTAGTTCTCCCAGCAGATGAGCCCGCCGAGGCGGCCGAACGGCGTGTCGAACACGGGAAGCGTCGAACCGTCGCCCATGCCCCACGCCAGACGTTCGCCTCCGGTGGCAACGAGCTTGCGGTGCTTGCCGAGCAGCGCGCCGTCGGGGCCGAAATAGAGGATCGTGTTGTAGACGGTCCCGCCGTCGCGCTCGTTGACGGGAACCGCGAGATGGACTTCGTTCTCGCGCGCGATGTCGCCGAGCGCCGCACACGCGGGGCCGGGTACGTCGACGCACTGGTCGATCCAGCGCGCGTACCACTCGCCGTCGGCCCAGGGCGTCGTCCGCCAGACCCAATCCGGATACGTGGGCACGAAGCCTTCGGGGAACGCGACCAACCGCGCACCCGCGGCCACGGCTTCCTTCGTGAGCGTGCCGACCTTCTCGATCGTGGCCTCCCGATCGAGGAACACGGGAGCGGCCTGCACGGCCGCGACGATTGTGGTGGGCGCGGAATCCGTCATACCGTTCACAATCGCACGCGCGCTCGCTGCGCGCTACCATTGAGGCTCGGTCGGGCCCTGTGGGCTGTCATCCGGTGATCCGGGCCGGCCTCCGTGAACATGATGGCGACGCGCGGTGCGTCCCACCTGACGGCGTGCAGTGCGCGCCCGCAACCGGAGGACCAGACATGACCAAGATCGAATCCCGCGGGCCCGCGGCATCGGGCACGTTCACCGACTTCAAGGTTGCCGACCTCTCGCTGGCCGAATGGGGTCGCAAGGAGATCGAGCTCGCCGAGGTGGAGATGCCCGGCCTCATGGCCTGCCGCGAGGAGTACGGCGCGGCCAAGCCACTGGCGGGCGCGCGCATCACCGGCTCGCTCCACATGACCATCCAAACCGCGGTGCTCATCGAGACGCTCACCGCGCTCGGCGCCGTGGTGCGCTGGGCCAGCTGCAACATCTTCTCCACCCAGGACCACGCGGCGGCGGCCATCGCCGCGACCGGCGTCCCGGTGTTCGCGTGGAAGGGCGAGTCGCTCGAGGAGTACTGGTGGTGCACCGAGCAGGCCGTGCGCTGGCCCGATGGCGGCGGCCCCAACATGATCCTCGACGACGGCGGCGACGTGACGCTGCTCATACACAAGGGCGTCGAGTACGAGATCGCGGGCAAGGTGGCCGGAGTCGAGACGGCCGACAGCGAGGAATTCGCCGTCGTGCTGGGGCTGCTCGCGAAGCTCCAGAAAGAGTCACCACGGCTCTTCCACGAGATCTCGGCGGGCATCAAAGGTGTCACCGAAGAGACGACCACAGGAGTGCACCGGCTCTACCAGATGCACCAGGCCGGCACGTTGTTGTTCCCGGCGATCAACGTCAA
>PLBO01000152.1:0-35490 GCA_003134555.1 Actinomycetota bacterium | reverse complement strand
GCGCTGCAGGCGGCGATGGAGGGATATCAGGTCACGACACTCGACGACGTCGTCGAGCGCGCCGACATCTTCGTCACCACGACCGGCAACAAGAACGTGCTGAGCGTCGATTCGATGTCGCGCATGAAGCACAACGCGATCGTCGGCAACATCGGGCACTTCGACACTGAGATCGACATGGCCGGCCTGACCAAGTTCCCCGGCATCGAGCGCCGCAACGTCAAGCCGCAGGTCGACGAGTGGGTGTTCCCCGACGGACACGCGATCATCGTGCTCGCCGAGGGCCGGCTGCTCAACCTCGGTTGCGCGACCGGGCACCCGAGCTTCGTGATGTCGAACAGCTTCACCAACCAGGTGATCGCGCAGATCGAGCTGTTCACGCACACCGACTTCTACGAGCGGCGCGTGCACGTTCTGCCGAAGCATCTCGACGAGAAGGTGGCGCGGCTCCACCTCGACAAGCTCGGCGTGAAGCTGACGAAGCTCAGCGAAGAGCAGGCCGAGTACCTCGGCGTTCCGGTCGAGGGTCCGTTCAAACCCGACCACTACCGCTACTGATCCGTGCAGGATCTCCACGGCAAGGTCGCGGTCGTCACCGGCGGGGCGAGCGGGATCNNCGACGTCGAGGCCGCCGCGCTCGATCGCGCCGTTTCGGAGCTGCGCGACTCGGGCGCCGACGTCGAAGGAGTCGTCACCGACGTGACCGATCCCGCGCAGATGCAGGCGCTGGCCGACGCGGCGGTCGCNNAACCTCTGGGGCGTGATCCACGGCGTCCGGACCTTCGTGCCGCTCCTGATGCAACAGACCGAGGCCTACATCGTCAACACGGCTTCGGTCGCCGGGCTCGTCGCCGCGCCGTTCATGGGTCCGTACAACGCGAGCAAGCACGCGGTTGTCGCGATCTCGGAGACGCTGCATCACGAGCTCGCGATGAGCGCTCCGCAAGTGAAGGTGTCGGTGCTGTGCCCGGGATGGGTCAACACGAAGATCGCCGACAGCGCCCGCAATCGCCCTGGGCACCTACAAGAAGGTGTGGCTCCCGATGCCGACGCGGCCGCACTCCTGCGGGGGTTCATCGAGCAGGGCATGCCTCCGGACGAGGTGGCCGCCAAGGTTCTCGACGCGATGCGCGAAGAACGGTTTTGGATCCTCACACACGACGAGCAGGGCGATTTCTGGGTCGACGGAGTCAACCAGCGTCTTCGTTCGCTCGAAGCCCGCGCGAACCCGCGGCTCGGTCTGCCGCTCTGACCGCGGAGGTCGACGGTGGCCGCTGCCGAACCGATTCCGCCGACGATCGAGTGGCGGGGCCACTCGATCCGTCTGCTCGATCAGCGCGCGTTGCCGGCGCGGCTCCGATTCCTCGCCTGTAACGACGTCGACACGCTCGTCGACGCCATCGCAACCCTCGCGGTGCGCGGCGCGCCGGCGCTCGGAGTAGCGGGCGCGTTCGGGGTGGTACTCGCCGCGGACACGTTGCGGACCAAGCGCCAGGTTCGCGCGGCGGCGGCGCGCATCGCCCGGGCGCGGCCGACCGCGGTCAACCTCGCGTGGGGAGTTGCGCGCGGTCTCGAAGCGTACGAACGCGGCGGTCGCGACACGGCACTCGATGTCGCCGAGTCGCTCGCCGCGGACGACGTCTGCCGCAACCGTCTCATCGGGACGCACGGCGCCGCGCTCGTGCCGGTGGACGGCGCGGTGCTGACGCACTGCAACACGGGCGCGCTCGCGTGCGTGGGGTACGGCACCGCGCTCGGCGTCGTGCGCGCCGCGTTCGAGACGGGGCGCCGGCCGAAGGTGTGGGTCGACGAGACGAGGCCGTTGCTCCAGGGCGCGCGGCTGACGATGTGGGAGTGCGGGAGGCTCGGTATCGACGCGACGCTCATCGCCGACGGTGCCGCCGCGGCGTTGATGGGCCGGGGCAAGGTCGACCTCGTGATCGTCGGCGCCGACCGCGTCGCCGCGAACGGCGACGTCGCGAACAAGATCGGCACCTACGGCCTCGCGGTGTCGGCGCGCCAGCACCAGATCCCGTTCTACGTCGCGGCGCCCGCGTCGACGATCGATCTCGCGACCGCGAACGGCGACGCGATCGTGATCGAGGAGCGTGACCCGGACGAGGTGACGCACGTCGGCTCGCATCGCATCGCGCCTCCCGACGCCGAGGCATTCAATCCTGCGTTCGACGTGACCCCGGCGCGCCTCGTGACAGCGATCGTGACCGAGTGCGGAGCCGCCCGCCCGCCGTATCGCCGTTCGCTGCCGGCGCACGTCCGGCGCGCCGCGGAGGTTGTCACACCCCACCCGTAGCGTCGCCCGCCATGGTGCTGCGGGCCACACTCGTTGATCTGCTCGACGCGATCCTGCCCGCGCGCTGTCCGGGGTGCGGCACCTGGGGTGCGCTCGTCTGCGGACCGTGTTCCGCCACGCTCGCGCCGGCGCCGATCGCGCTACCGCCGCCACCGGTCGAGTGGTGGGCTTCGTGCTTCGCGTACGAAGGGGTCGCGCGCGAGCTCGTCGCCCGGGCGAAGTACCGCAACGAGCGCCGGTTCCTCGTTCTCGTCGCGCGCGAGCTCGCCCGTGCGATCGAGTCCGTGCCGTCGTCCATCGACCTCGTCACCTGGCCACCGGCGAGCGCGGCGCGCATGCGGGCGCAAGGCGTCGACCACGGCGAGTTGCTCGCCCGAGCCGTCGCGCGGCTCACCGGAACGTCGGTCGCGCCGTGCCTGTATCGCGGAGCGGGGTCGGCGCAGACCGGACTCGACGCACGCGCGCGCCGGCTCGGCCCGTCGTTACGCGCGATCGGTCGCGTTTGCGGCGCGACGATCCTGGTCGTCGACGATGTCGCGACGACGGGTGGAACGCTCGCGGCCGCCGCCCGGGCGCTAAGGGCCGCCGGCGCCTGTGGTGTGTTCGCGGCGACGATCGCCCGCACTCCGCGCCCGGGAGGCCGGACCGAGGCGCTTGCGTATAATCCGGCTACTTCGACGGCCCGGGCACCGAACTCGATTGGGAGCACATGGACGTCATCGTCTTCGGCAAGCACGTAGAAGTAGACCCGGCGCTGCGCGCCGTCACGCTGGACAAGCTGGAGCGTCTCGGAAAGTTCGCGAACGATGTGCGCCGAATCGATGTCGACTACGGGTTGCATCAAACGCGCCGCGCCGGCGACGCGTGCACGTGCGAGATCCTCGTGCACCTCAAGCATCACCTCGTCAAAGGCACGGCGGCGGCCGCCGAGCACGCGATGGCACTCGACCTCGCGCTCGAGAAGGTCGAGCACCAGATGCGGCGCCTGCACGAGCGGCGTGTGCGGCGCGGGAACCGCGCACGCGGGCGCGACGCGAGGGAGGAGTCGACGAACGGTCGCGGCGAGCTCGACGAGAACGACGACGCCGGACCGGCGATCGTGAAGACCAAGCAGTTCACGGTGAAGCCGATGAACCCGGAGGAGGCGGCGCTGCAGATGGAGCTGCTCGGCCACGACTTCTTCTTGTTCCGCAATACCGAGTCCGACAACGCGGCGGTGCTGTACCGGCGTCGCGACGGGGCGCTCGGCCTCATCGAAGTCACGGGCTGACACCAGTAGTGGTCGACGTCGCCGGCGACGAGACGGAGTTCGTCCGTGTGCTCGTGGTCGACGACCACGCGCTGTTCCGGCACGGGCTGTTGCAGGTTCTGCGCTTCGCGCCCGACCTCGCGGTCGTGGGCGAGGCGCGCGACGGGATGGAGGCGATCGAGCAGGCCGCGGCGCTACAACCCGACGTCGTGCTCATGGACGTCCGGATGCCGACCGTCAACGGGATCGAAGCCGCGCGCCGGATCCGGGCCGCGCAACCGGCCGTCCGCATCCTGATGCTGACGGAATCCGAGGAAGAGGAAGATCTCTACGCGGCGGTGCGCGCCGGCGCCACGGGTTACCTCCTGAAGGAGGTCGCCATCGACGAGATCGCCGACGCGATACGCGCGGTCGCGAGCGGGCAGGCGCTCGTGTCACCGTCGATGACCACGAAACTGCTCTCGGAGTTCAATGCGATGTCGCGCCGGCTCGAGGAGGAGCACGACGGCCGGCGCCTCACCGATCGCGAGCTCGAAGTCTTACGGCTCATCGCCAGGGGGATGTCGAACAAGGACATCGGAACCGACCTGGTGATCGCCGAGAACACGGTTCGCAACCATGTTCGTAACATCCTGGAGAAGCTCCAGGTGCGCTCGCGCGTCGAGGCCGCGATGTACGCCGTGCGCGAGAAGCTCGTCGACGCGCCCTGACCAGCGGCGCCCTGACCAGCGGCGCCTGGACAGGGTGAGCGGCCCGGGGCCGGGCGAGACCGCCGGTAGACTCGCCCGCCGCATGGGATTGTTGAACAAGATTCTCCACGCAGGGGAGGGCCGGCGCCTCAAGGCGGTCCGGGCGATCGTTCCCGAGGTCAATGCCCTCGAGCCCGAGATCGAGCGCCTGTCCGACGAGCAGCTGGCCGCCAAGACGACCGAGTTCAAGCAAAAGGTCGACCGCGCGCGCTCCGAGGCCAAGGATCCCGACCACGAGCGGAACCTGGTCGCCGACGTGCTCGACGACGTGCTCCCCGAGGCCTTCGCGGTCGTGCGGGAAGCCGGCCGGCGGGTGCTCGGGCAACGGCACTTCGACGTCCAGGTCATGGGCGGCGCCGCGCTTCACCTCGGGTGGGTTGCGGAGATGAAGACGGGCGAAGGCAAGACGCTCGTGTCCACGCTGCCGGCGTACCTGAACGGGATCGCGGGCCGGGGCGTGCACCTCGTCACTGTCAACGACTACCTCGCCCGGCGCGACGCGGAATGGATGGGGCGCCTGCACCGGTTCCTCGGGCTCTCGGTCGGGGTCGTCGTCCCCGACGACTCGACCCCCGACGAGAAGCGCCTCCAGTACGACTGCGACATCACGTACGGCACCAACAACGAGTTCGGGTTCGACTACCTGCGCGACAACATGGTCGTCGACATCGCGGAACAGGTGCAGCGCGGTCGGCGCAACCAGTCGTGGTCGGCGCATTTCTTCGCCATCGTCGACGAGGTCGACTCNNATCCTCATCGACGAGGCGCGCACACCGCTCATCATCTCGGGACGCGCGGCCGACGCTGCCGAGCTCTACTACCAGTTCGCCCGCGTCGCGCGTGGTTTGCAACCCGAACGCGACTACGAGGTCGACGAGGCCAAGCGCACGGTCGTCCCGACCGAGGAGGGCATCTCGCGAGTCGAGACCGCGCTCGCGGTCGAGAATCTTTACGAGAACGTGCACCAGAACTATGTGCACCAGCTCCAGCAGGCATTGCGCGCCAAGGAACTGTTCAAGCACGACGTCGACTACATCATCCAAGAGGGCGAGGTGAAGATCGTCGACGAGTTCACCGGTCGCATCCTCGAAGGCCGGCGCTGGAGTGAGGGTCTGCACCAGGCGGTCGAGGCCAAAGAGGGCGTGAAGATCAAAGAGGAGAACCAGACCCTCGCCACCGTCACCCTCCAGAACTACTTCCGGCTGTACGAGAAGCTGAGTGGAATGACGGGAACCGCGTCGACCGAGGCCGGGGAGTTCGCGCACACCTACAACCTGCAGGTGGTCTCGATCCCTACGAACCGCGAGATGGTTCGTCTCGACCACTCCGACTACATCTACAAGACCGAGGACGCCAAGTACGCGGCCGCGATCGAAGACATCGCCGAGCGCTACGAGAAGGGCCAGCCCGTGCTCGTCGGCACGATCTCCGTCGAGAAGTCGGAGAAGTTGTCGCGCGAGCTGCAGAAGAAGGGCATCCCGCACGAGGTGCTGAACGCGAAGCAGCACGACCGGGAAGCGGAGATCGTCGTGCAGGCCGGCACGTTGCAATCGGTCACCGTGGCGACCAACATGGCCGGCCGCGGCGTCGACATCCTGCTCGGCGGCAATCCCGAGGGCCTCGCTCGGCGCGAGTGCATGAAGGAAGGTCTCACCGTCGGCACGCCCGAGTTCGAGGCCCGCTACGAGCAGCTGTTCCCGCGGTTCCAGGACGAGTGCAAGGCTGAGGGCGAGAAGGTGCGAGCACTCGGTGGTCTCTACGTGCTCGGGACCGAGCGGCACGAGTCACGCCGCATCGACAACCAGCTGCGCGGCCGGTCGGGCCGCCAAGGCGACGCGGGAGAGAGTCGCTTCTACCTGTCGCTCGAGGACGAGCTGATGCGGCTCTTCGCGACGGGTCTGATGTCGCGCGTCATGAACGCATCCTTCCCCGACGACGTGCCGCTCGAGTCGAAGATGGTCTCGCGGGCGGTCGAGCGCGCGCAGGGAACGGTCGAGGATCGCAACTTCGAGATCCGCAAGAACGTTCTCAAGTACGACGAGGTGATGAACGAGCAGCGCAAGGTGATCTACCGGCGTCGCCAGCAGATCCTCGACGGCGAAGACCTCGGCGACGACGCGATCTTGGCGATCGAGTCCGCGATCAGCCGGCTCGTCATGCAGTACTGCCGCGGGGAGTACTTCGAGGACTGGGACGTGCCCGGATTGCTCGATGCCGCCCGCCTCTACTACCCGACTCAGATCACCAAGGAGCAGATCGACGAGGTGATCGGGCGAGAAGCGCTCGAGAACCTGTTCGTCGACAACGCGAAGGCGCTCTACGAAGACAAGGGCGAGCAGATCGGCGTCGACACGCTGCGCGACATCGAGCGCCGGGTCATGCTCTCGGTGATCGACCAGCACTGGCGCGAGCACCTCTACGAGATGGACTATCTCCAAGAGGGCATCAACCTGCGTGCCATGGGCCAGCAGGACCCGCTCTCGGAGTGGCAGCGCGAGGGCTTCGACATGTTCGAGGCCATGATGGGCCAGATCGAAGACGACTTCGTGCGGTATGTCTTCCACTTGCAGGTCGTGATCGACGAGGAGCCGGGGCCCGACATCCGCAACGTCTCCTACAGCGCTCCGAGCGACCCCGTGCAGGGCTCGAATGCGATCGAGGCCGCGATGGCTGCGCAGGCTGCCGAGATGCCTCTGGCCTTCGATGCCGACGAACCCATGCCGCTCGCGACCGAGCCGGTCCAACAGCAACCGGTGCGAGCCGAGAAGACCCCGGGCCGCAACGAACCCTGCTTCTGCGGCAGCGGCAAGAAGTACAAGCTCTGCCACGGGAGGTGACTCCCGGATGAAGGATTTCTCGGAGGAGATCGCTGATCTCGCGCGGCGCGTCGCCGACGCGCACAAGTACCTGCGCATCGACGAGGCCCGTACCCGGCTCGTCGAGCTCGAGGAGCAGGCGAGCGCGCCCGATCTGTGGGACGACGCCGACCGGGCGCGCCAGGTGACGTCCGAGATGTCGAGCGTGCGCGATGACGTCGAGCTCATCGACGAGCTCGATCGTCGCCTCTCCGACGTGCAGACGTTGCACGAGCTCGCGCGCGACGAAGACGACGATTCCTTCGAGGCGGAGGTCGCCGAGAGTGTCACCCGCCTCGCGCGCGACCTCGACAAGCTGGAGCTGCGCGCCCTGTTCAGTGGCGAGCACGACGAGCGCGACGCGATCTGCGAAGTTCACTCGGGCGCGGGCGGAACCGACGCGCAGGACTGGGCGCAGATGTTGCTGCGCATGGTGAGGCGCTGGGCCGAGACGAAGGGTTTCGAGGTCGAGGTCGACGAGATCCAAGAGGGCCAAGAGGCGGGCATAACGTCGGCGACCTTCATCGTGAAGGGCAGGTACGCGTACGGGATGCTCGAAGGAGAGCGCGGTGTGCACCGGTTGATACGCATCTCGCCGTTCGACGGGAACGCGCGCCGGCAGACCGCGTTCGCGTCGGTCGACTGCGTTCCGGCGCTCGAGCAGGCCGAACTGCCCGAGATCGATCAGAGCGACCTGCGCATCGACACCTATCGCTCCTCGGGTGCCGGCGGTCAACACGTGAACGTCACCGACTCGGCCGTGCGCATCACGCACCTGTCCACAGGCGTCGTGGTGTCGTGCCAGAACGAGCGCTCGCAGCTCCAGAACCGGGCGAAGGCGATGCAGATCCTCGCGGCGCGGCTTGCGGAGCGCCGGCGCGAGGAACAGCGGCGGGAATTGGAGCGTCTTTCGGGCGACAAGCAGGACGTCGCGTTCGGCAATCAGATCCGCACGTACACGTTGGCGCCCTATCAACTCGTGAAGGACGAGCGAACGCGATACGAGACGGGCAATGTGCAGGCGGTGCTCGACGGCGACCTCGACGGGTTCATCGAGGCGTACCTGCACTGGCGCAGAGCTCGCAATTCGTCGTAATCCGGTACTGTTCATTTCGAGCCCGTACCCGCTGGTACCCTCGTCCCGCTTCCGATGCTGCCTTCCACATGATTCGATTCGAAGACGTCACCAAGGCGTACAAAGGCGATGTCGTCGCCCTCCGGGAGCTCTCCCTCGAGATCCTGAAGGGTGAATTCGTGTTCCTCGTCGGCCCGTCGGGCTCGGGGAAATCGACGTTCCTGAAGCTGCTGCTCCGTGACGAGGTCGCAACCGGCGGCAAGGTGATGGTCGCGGGTCGCGATATCGGACGGCTCGGTTCCTGGAAGGTCCCGCAGCTCCGCCGCAACATCGGCTGCGTCTTCCAGGACTTCAAATTGCTCGCCAACAAGACGGTCTACGAGAACGTCGCGTTCGCGCTGGAAGTGATCGGCCGGCCGAAGCACATCGTGCGCACGCAGGTGCCGCAGATCCTCGACCTCGTCGGTCTGACGAAGAAGGCCGACAATTTCCCGACCGAGCTGTCCGGCGGTGAGCAACAGCGCGTCTCGATCGCCCGCGCGTTCGTCAACCGGCCGCTCATCCTGCTGGCCGACGAGCCCACTGGAAACCTCGACCCCGCCACCACGGTCGGCATCATGCGACTGCTCGACCGCATCAACCGCACCGGCACCACCGTCGTCATGGCGACACACGACCAACGCATCGTCGACGCGATGCGCCGTCGGGTGGTCGAGCTCGATCACGGCAGCCTCGTGCGCGACCAGGTGCGCGGGGTCTACGGGGTCGGTAGCTGATGTCGCGTCTGGCCTACTTCGCGCGCGAGACCCTGATCTCGCTCCGGCGCAACCTGTTGATGACGATCGCCGGAATCATCACGGTCGCGATCTCGCTGTTCCTGTTCGGCGGGATCCTGCTCGTATCGGCGACGGTCGATCACGGTACCCAGCAGTGGAAGCACGGCATCGAGCTCGAGATCTTCATGAACGTCGGATCGACGGCGAAACAGGTCCAGGTCATCGACAAGGAGCTCGCCGCCGACCCGCAGGTCAAGACGTACAAGCACCTGACCCAGGCCGACGCCTACGCCATCTTCAAGAAGGATTTTGCCGACCAGCCCGCGCTGGTCGAGTCGACGAAGCCGAGCGACCTGCCCGAGTCGTTCCGGGTCGAACCGCAAAAGGCCGAGCTCACGGAGGTCTTGGCCCTCAGGTACAAGGATCAGCAGAACGTCGCCACCGTCATCACCGCGGCGCAACAGATCAAGCGCCTGCTGACCGCGACCCGGTGGATACGGCTCGCGTTCATATCGATGGCGAGCGTTCTGCTCGCGTCGTCGTTGTTCCTCATCGTCAACACGATTCGCCTCGCGACGTTCGCGCGACGGCGCGAGATCGAAGTGATGAAGCTCGTCGGCGCGTCGAACTGGTTCGTGCGCGTACCGTTCATGGCCGAGGGCCTGGTGCAGGGCGCGATCGGCGCGGGCTTCGCGTTCGGGCTCGTATGGGCGCTCAAGATCATCATCGCGAACTTGTTGAGCAATCAGCACACGCTGCTCTCGACGTTCCGGGTCACGTCTTCCGACGCGCTCGGTATCGGTACGCTCGTCTTGATCATCGGTGCCGGGATCGGCGTGATCGGCTCGATCGTCGGTCTGCGCCGCTTCCTCGACGCCTGACCCGATCAGCCTTGTAGCGGGAGCAGCGCGGTCGCGGCCGCGGCGAGCTCGTCGTCCCAGTCGGCCGGCTCGCTGAGCGGCACGAGCACGAGCTTCGAGAACCCGACCGCGATGTAGCGCGCGCAGAGGTCGTGAAGGTCCGACCAGCCGAGCGCGACGAGATCGTCGATCTCCACATCGGGGTTCCGCGTCTTGATCGCCTGAACGAAGGCGTCCGGTGGCGGGCCGTGCGTGTACAGCGCCATCACGCCGAAATGCTCGGAATCGATCTCGCGACCCGCCGCCTCGGCTGCGTCCTCGATCACGACCCGGCCGGCCTTGCACTGGTCGGGTGTCGAGAAGCTCGCGAGCCAGCCGTCGCCCAACCGGCCCACGCGCCGCAACTCTGCCGGTGCGCGCCCGCCGAGCCACACGTCGAGCGGGTGTGCGGGCTTCGGCAGCACGTTCATGTGCTCGTAGTGGAACCAGCGTCCATCGTGGTCGACGTCGTTCTCGGCCCAAAGGCGGCGGAGCAACGGCAATGCTTCGTCGAAGATCGACGCCCGGTCGCCGCGCTCGACGCCGAACGCCTGCTGCTCGACCGGGTGCACGATCCCGAGCCCGAACGCCGGTAGCGCCCGACCTCCCGAAAGCACGTCGAGCGTCGCCCACTCCTTGGCGACCAGCGCGGGATTCCGGCCCGGCAGCACCGAGACGCTCGTGCCGAGCTTGATCTTGCTCGTGCGCGCCGCCGCGAACGCCAGCGCGACCGCGGGATCGGGCGCGGGACCGCTGATGCGTTCGGAGAGCCAGAGCGAGTCGAAGCCGTTGCGCTCGAGCCCCTCGGCGAGTGCGCCCAGCGCGTCGCCCGAGAGTGGCCGCAGGTTTCCCAGCCCGTACCCGATGCGCACCTTCATCTCGTGCGCCTGGCTCAGTAGCCGGCCGGACGGAGGTGGGCGTACTTCCCGAGCTCGTTGCGCGCGATCTGACGCAGGTGGACCTCGTCGGGGCCGTCGACGAGGTGCAACGTGCGTGCGTGCGCGTACATCGTCGCGAGCGGCCAGTCGTCGGTCACACCCGCGCCGCCGAACAGCTGGATCGCCCGGTCGATCACGTCGGTCGCGACCCGAGCGGCGACGACCTTGATCGCCGCGATCTCGGTGCGGGCGTTCTTCTTGCCGACGGTGTCCATCATCCACGCGGCCTTCATCGTCAGCAGGCGCGCCTGCTCGATCTGCATGCGCGACTCGGCGATGTTCGCTTGCACGACGCCCTGATCGGCGAGCGGCTTCTTGAACGCGACGCGCGTCTGCGCACGCATGCACATGAGGTCGAGCGCGCGCTCGGCCATGCCGATCGCGCGCATGCAGTGATGGATGCGGCCCGGGCCCAGGCGGGCCTGGGCGATCGCGAAGCCGCTGCCCTCCTCGCCGAGGAGGTTCTCCTTCGGCACGCGCACGTTCTCCCACAGCGTCTCGCCGTGACCGCCGCCCTCGGAATGCCCGAACACGGGTAAGCCCCGCACGACGCGCACTCCGGGCGCGTCCATCGGCACCAGGATCATCGACTGACGGTGGTACGTGTCGGTCTCGGGGTCGGTGACACCCATGAACACGGCCACCTTGCAGCGGGGGTCGAGCGCGCCGCTCGTGAACCACTTGTGTCCGTTGATCACGTAGTCGTCGCCGTCGGCTTCGATGCGACTGGAGATGTTCGTGGCGTCGCTCGATGCAACCCACGGCTCGGTCATCGCGAAGCACGAACGAATCTCGCCGTCGAGGAGCGGGCGCAACCACTGTTCCTGCTGCAGCTGGGTGCCGAACTGCGCCAGGATCTCCATGTTGCCGGTGTCGGGCGCGGAGCAGTTCGTCGCTTCGCCGAGCAGGGGTGACGTGCCCATCACCTCGCACAGCGGCGCGTACTCGAGGTTCGACAGGCCCGGTCCGTGCTCCGGCTCCGGCAGGAAGAGGTTCCAGAGGTCGCGCTTGTGCGCCTCGACCTTCAGCTCCTCCATGACCGGCGGCGCGAAATGCGGGTTCCCCGACTCCTCGCGCTGGGCCCGGTAGATCGGTTCGGCCGGTCGCACGATCTCGTTGTCGAACTCGACGAGCTTCGCTTTCAGCTCGTCGGTTCGGGCACTGGTTGCGAACTCCACTGGAACCTCCTCGACTGGCGAGACCCTACTCTTCGGCCCGTGACGGACACCCCGCTGGCCGGCCTGCGCGTCCTCGAGCTCGGCGCGTTCATCGCGGGGCCGTTCGCAGGTCAGCTGCTCGGCGATCTCGGCGCCGAAGTCGTCAAGGTCGAGCCGCCCGGAGCGGGCGACATCATGCGCCGGTACGGCGTGCGCGTCGAGGGCAAGAGCCTGTGGTGGTCGGCGATCGCGCGCAACAAGCGGTCGATCGCGATCGATCTGCGCGACGCGCGCGGCCGCGACATCACGCGCCGCATCGCCGCCCGTTGCGACGTCGTGCTCGAGAACTTCAAGCCCGGCACTCTCGCGAAATGGGGACTCGACTACGCGACTCTTGAGCGTGACAACCCGCGTGTCGTCCTCGTGCACGTCTCGGGCTTCGGTCAGACCGGCCCGCGCGCGGCCGAACCCGGTTTCGGCTCGATCGGCGAGGCGATGGGCGGCATCCGCCACACCACGGGCGATCCCGACCGGCCGCCGGCGCGTACGGGCGTGTCGATCGGCGATTCGCTCGCGGGGCTCTTCGCGGTGGTCGGAGCATTGGCCGCGCTCAACGAACGGACCCGCAGCGGTCGGGGTCAGGAGGTCGACGTCGCCATATACGAAGCGGTACTGGCGCTGATGGAGTCGACCGTGGCCGACTACGAGCTCGCGGGCGTGACCCGGATGCGCTCCGGCGGCGTCCTGCGTGACGTCGCGCCCGCGAACGCGTACCCGACGCTCGACGCCCGCGACGTCGTGATCGCCGGCAACGCCGACGCGGTGTTCGCGCGCCTGTGCGACGCGATGGGCCGGCCCGACCTGGCGCGCGATCTCGCGACGCACGAGGCGCGCTCGGAGCATCAGGAGCCGCTCGATCGCGAGATCGCGGCGTGGACGCGCACGATGACCGCCGACGACCTCGTCGCGCTGCTGCGTGAACACGACGTCCCGGTCGGTCCGATCAATCGTGCGCCCGATCTCGCCACCGATCCGCACATCGCCGCGCGCGAGATGATCGTCCGCCTCGCGGCGGGGTTCGCCGACGATGTTCCGATGACCGGCGTGGTCCCGAAGTTCTCGCGCACGCCGGGAGCGATCCGCTCCGTCGGTCCCGCGCTCGGCGCCGATACCGACGCGGTGCTCCGCGAGCTCGCCCGGTGCGCCGATGAGGAGATCGCGGCGTTACGAGATGGTGGCGTCGTGGCGTGAGCGCGCTTCGAAGAATTGCATCGGCGGCTCGGTGCGGTTGAACGGCGGTTCGGCCGCGGCGAGCAGCTCGCGCGCCTCGCGGTGATCGTCGGCGGTGAACACCCGGGTCGTCGCGCAGAATTCGACCATGATGCCGTTGGGATCGTTGGCGTAGATCGACGTGCACCAACCATGGTCGATGCGCACGACGTCGAACCCGTGTGCGAGCCAGCGGTCGCGCTTGGCGTCGAGGTCGTCGAACCCCGAATCGAACGCGATGTGGTTCACGAAGCTCGGGAGACCGAGACCGGTCGAGATTGCGGGATCGAAATCGGGAAGGTCGACGTCGTGGAGGTCCCAGATCGCGAGCATCTCGCCGTTGCCCGTGTCGTAGAACAGGTGTCGAGCCCAGCCGTTCTCCATGTACGGGATGGTCTCGACTCGTACGAGCTCGAAGCCCATTGCCTCGCTGTAGAAGCGATGGGTCGCCTCGAGATCCCGGGTGGCGACGGCGACGTGGTGGAAAGCCATGCCTCCAGTCTGGCACCGTTGCGGGCTGTGCCGCCCACCCCGAAACCACTCGAGCCGGAGTCGGTCGAGCGCGATCCGATCGCGCAGTTCCGCCGCTGGTACGACGAGGCGGTCGCCGGCGGCGTCGCCCAACCCGATGCCATGACGCTCGCCACGGCCACAGCCGACGGCGCGGTGTCGGCGCGCACGGTGCTGCTGCGCGGTCTCGACGAGCGTGGATTCGCCTTCTTCACGAACCTCGAGAGCGCAAAGGGCGCCGAGCTCGCCGCCAACCCGCGTGCCGCGCTCGTGTTCCATTGGCGAGAGCAGGAGCGGCAGGTGCGGGTCGTCGGCACCGTGGGGCGGGTCGACGACGCCGATGCCGCGCGCTACTGGGAGAGCCGGCCCCGGGGTCATCGTGTGAGCGCGTGGGCGTCGCCGCAGAGCGAGGTCGTCAACCGGGCCGAGCTCGAGGCGCGCGTGGCCGAGGTCGAGGCGCGGTTCGTCGAGCAGGATCCACCGTTGCCGCCATTCTGGGGCGGCTACGTCTTGAGCGTCGACGAGCTCGAATGCTGGCAAGGGCGGCCCGATCGCCTTCACGACCGGGTGCGGTACCGCCGTGACCGGCTCGGCGGCTGGATCCGCGAACGGCTGGCGCCGTGAACCCGGCGACCGCGGTCGCGTTCGTCGTGGCTTCGCTGTTCGCCGTCGGCGACTGGATCGCGAAAGCGCGTTCCTCACGCGTGCTCGAGTATCTGTGCAAGCCGGCGACGCTCGTCGCGTTGATCGCCGCCGCGGGCTTGCTCGATCCCGCCGCCGACGCGCACGCACGCCGGGCCTGGTTCGTCGCGGCGTTGATCTTCTCGCTGGCGGGCGACGTGCTGCTCATGCTGCCGCAGGATCTCTTCGTACCCGGCCTCGCCGCGTTCCTGGTCGGTCACCTCGGTTACCTCGTGGGTTTTTGGACGCACGGGCCGTCGGGATTCGCGCTCGCGATCGCGGTCGTGGTGGTCGCCGCGCTCGTTGCGCCGCTCGGCCGGCGGATCCTCACGTCGATCGCCCGGGCGCGCCAGCCGCGCGAACTGCGCTTCGCGGTTGCGGCCTACATGGCGGTCATCTCCGCCATGCTCGCTACCGCCCTCGCGACCGGCAACGTTCTCGCGGCCGCGGGAGCAGTGCTGTTCGTCGCATCCGACTCGATGATCGCCTGGGACCGGTTCGTGCACCCCTTCGCCCGGGCGCCGATCGCGATCATGGTGACGTACCACCTCGGTCAGGCTGGTCTGGTCGCGTCACTCCTGCGCTGACTCGCAGCCTCCCGAATCAAACTGACCCATTACCGAATTCGTCGTGATAGCACCGGCGATAGCAGCCGCTTCTCGCATATAGCTCGCCCGAAGCCGCGGCTGGACGGGTTGTTGGACCCGCACCTGGCGCCGTAGCGGCCCGCCGGCCGCCCATCACGGTGAGTGCTCATTCGGTCTTTACCGCCTCACGTAATGTGCCGATGGCCACTCTATGCGTTTGGGAGGGGCCCGTTTCTCGGGCAAATGTGGGATTTCCGCGCTCGGCGTGGTCACGACTCTGGTCATGGTCGCGGGGGCGATGGTTGCGGGAGCGGAATCGTCGGCGAGCGCGGCCGAGGCCACCAAAGGCCTGTGGGCGGTCTCGCAGGACGGTCAGGGCCAGATGCACGTGGTCCGCGGCCTCGACGCCGCGGTTGCGACGATGGACGAGCGCCTCGGCCGGGGCTCCAACAAGGTGCTGTCGACCGAGCAGGACGAGACCGTCCGGCTACTGACGACGAACGACGCGCTGCGTCCCGAACAGTGGGCGTTCAGCGCCGTCACGTTCGAATCGGCGTGGCCGCTTTCGACCGGCGCCGGGATCAAAGTCGCGGTCGTCGATACCGGCGTGCTCGGATCGCACGAGGATCTCTGGGGTTCGGTGTTACCCGGGCTCGACCTCGCGTCGGACGCCGCGCAGTACGACCCCGCCCGAAACGGAGCGGTCGATCCCGCCGGTCACGGCACCCACGTCGCCGGAATCATCGCCGCCCACGCGAACAACGGGTTGGGCATCGCGGGCGCGGCGCCCGGAGTCAAGATCATGCCGATTCGGGTGCTCGACGCGTCGGGAAACGGTTCCTCGTCCGACGTCGCCGAAGGGATCATCTGGGCGGCCGACCATGGCGCCCGCGTCATCAACCTCAGTCTGGGTGGCGGCGCGTCTTCCGGGATGCGGATTGCGATCCAATACGCGCGCACCAAGCAGGCCGTGACGTTCGCGGCCGCGGGCAACTCCTACCTGAAAGGAAACCAGCCGAGCTACCCGGCGGCGTACCCGGAGGCGATCGCGGTGGGCGCGATCGACAGTTCCCTCCGGCACGCGAGTTTCTCGAACACGGGAACGTACGTCGACCTCGTCGCGCCGGGCGATTCGATCTGGTCGACCTACGGCACCGGTCGATCGCAGTACGCGCTGATGAGCGGAACGTCGATGGCGACGCCGTACGCGGCCGCCACCGCCGCGCTCGTGCTCGGCGAGAAGCCGAGCCTCAGCGCGGCCGCGCTCATTCAAGTACTCGAGGCGAGCGCCACCGACATGGGGTCGTCGGGCCGCGACAACACGTACGGATACGGTCTGATCAATGCGCGCCGCGCACTGGTGGCGGCCTCGCCGCCGAAGATCGACGGGGGCACCAGCGGCCACGGTTACTGGATCGCGACGATCGACGGACAGGTGCACGCATTCGGCGGCGCTCGGTTCTACGGCGACCTGAGCGGGCGCGCGATCTCCGCGCCGATCGTCGCTTCCGCACGAACGCCCGACGGCAAGGGCTACTGGCTCGCCGGCGCAGACGGTGCGGTGTACTCGTTCGGCAACGCGCAGTTCCTGGGGGGATTGAACGATCGCCGGCTGAATTCGCCGATCGTGGCGATGGCCGCGTCGCCGAAGGGGATGGGTTACATCCTGCTCGGCCGCGACGGCGGCGTCTTCGCCTTCGGCAACGCACGCTTCTACGGGTCGACCGGTGGGTGGCGGCTGAACGCGCCCGTGCTCGACGTCACGATGACGGCGGACGGGCGTGGCTATTGGTTCGTCGCGGCCGACGGCGGCGTCTTCACCTTCGGCAACGCGCGGTTCCACGGCTCGACCGGGTCGATGAAGTTGTCGCAGCCCGTGCGGTCGATGACGGCGGCGGCGAACGGGAAGGGCTACTGGATGGTCGCCGACGACGGCGGCATCTTCGCCTTCAACGTGCCGTTCGAGGGAAGCCTGCCGCGAGTCCGCGCCGTCTACGGCTATCCCTACATCTCGAGTGTTCGGATGCGGTCGCTGCCGACCAATGACGGCTACTACATCCTGGGGCTCGACGGAAGCGTGTGGGCTTTCGGGAGCGCCAAGTACTTCGGTTCGCTTTCGCGCTCGTGGGCGGTCGATCTCATTCAGGCGCCCTGAGCGCGGAACGGCACTAGTTGGCGAAGCGTTCGGCGTAGTGATCGTCGGGCTCGTAGCAGACGCCGTCGGCGATCAGCGCGTCGATCTCGGGATCGCGGTGACCCAGCTCGTGGAGCACGGCGCGGGTGTTCTGGCCGACGAGCGGCGGGGGACCCGCGACGCGTCCGGGGGTTTCGGAGAAGTCGATGAGCTCGCCGAACTGGCGCATCTCGCCGAGCAGCGGATGCGCGTAGCGCGCGACGAGACCGAGCTCGACGTTGTCGGAGTCGAAGAGCGGCGCCTCGCCGCCCTGAGTGTCGACCGGAACCTCGTTCGGGACGCCCGCGTCGTCGAGGGTGCGGGTCCAAAACCGGGCCGTCTTCGTGCGAAAGCGAGCTTCGAAGATCGTCTCGAGTTGGCGCCGGTGCTCGGAGCGGCTCGCTCCCGTCGCGAACCTTGGTTCGTCGACGAGCTCGTCGACGCCGAGCACCGTGCACAGCCTGCGGAACTCGTCGTCGGTGATCGCGGCGATACAGATCCAGTCGTCGTCCTGGGTCCGGTAGAGCCGGTAGGTCGCGGAGACGCCCATGAGCTCCTTGTCGAGATGCGGACGAGGCGCCGGCACACCACCGACGAGGTGGGCGTCGGAGGTGAAGATCGCACCGCCGTCGAACAGCGACGTCCACACCTCTTGACCCTCGCCCGTGCGCTTGCGGTGGTATAGCGCGCCGAGCACGGCCACGACCGAGAGCATCGCGTTGGACGCGTCGCACATCCCGAAGCGGTAGTACAGCGGCACGTTGCCTTCGTGCACCGCGGCCGACTCGTGCTCGAGGCCGGACGACGCCTGGTAGAGCGGGTCGAGTCCGCCGAAGCGCGCGAGCGGCCCCTCCAAGCCGTACGCCCACGTGTTGCAGTAGACGATGTCGGGCTTCACCTGCTTGCACGCCTGGTAGTCGATGCCGAGCTTGGTCGCGACGCCCGCGGTCATGTTGTGATGGACGACGTCGGCGGTGCGCACGAGCTCGAGCGCGATCGCGAGTCCGCGCGGATCCTTGACGTTCAACGCGATGTCGCGCTTGCCCCGCTGACAGCCGAAGAACGGCTTGGTTGCGAGGCGCATGCCGTCGCCGGTGACCGGTTCGACCTTGATGATCTCGGCCCCGAGATCGCCGAGGATCATGGGTCCGAACGGGCCGGCGAGATATTGCCCGAAGTCGATCAGCCGCACGCCCTGCAGTGCGAGCGTCATAGTCCCAGCTCCTTCAGGATCTCCTCGTTGTGCTCGCCGGGAGTCGGTTGCGGACCCTGGATCGCGGTCGGCGTGCCGAACATGTGCAACGGCGTGCCGATCTGCGTGGTCTCGCCCACGACGGGGTCGACGACGGTCTTGACCATCCCGTTGGCGATCAGCTGCGGGTGCTCGAACTGCTCGTCGGGAGTGATGATCGCTTCGATCGCGTGGTTGTGCTCCTGGAACGCGGCGACGATGTCGTCGCGCTTCCATTGCTTGAACTTCTCTCTTCGTTTCGCATTGAACTTCTCGCGCTCGTCGGCTGGGAGCGCCATGAACGCGAACGGGTCGGGCGCGTCGTCGAGCCCGAGGATCGCGTCCTGGCTCTTGGTCGGCGTGAGACCGCTCATGATCGACGCGTGGACCCAACCGTCGGCGCACTCGAAGATCATCGTCTGATGGATGCCCGGCGGGTACGACTTGCCCATCAGCTCGTGCAGCTGCGCTTTCGATTTCTCGACGTGCTGCCAGATCTGCGTCGTGTAGAGCATCGCGCCCGCGAACAACGACGTGGTCACATGTTGCCCTCGTCCCGTCTCCTCGCGTGCGAGCAACGCGGCCAGAACGCCGGTGGAGATCAGATAGAACGCGCCCATCGACGGCATCGGCATGTGCAGGAAGATCGGGCCGGTGCGCCAGCCCGGTTGCTCCCACATCTGGCCGCTGCTCGCCTGGACGAGCGCGTCGTAGCCCGGGCGTTGCGCGAACCGGTGCCCGTCGGGATAGGCCGGACACGAGAGATAGACGACGCGTGGATGTGCGGCGTGCACGGTTTCGTAGCCGAAGCCGAGCCGATCCATCACACCGGGCCGGAACGACTCCACGATCACGTCGGCAGTTCGGAGCAGGCGCTCGAACACGTCACGCCCTCGATCCGACTTGAGGTCGACCGTGAGCGAACGCCGGCTGCGGTTCCACACGCGGTAGCCGTCGTACGCGCGGAACGGATCGCCGCCGGGTGGTTCGACCTTGATCACGTCGGCGCCCTGCTCCGCGAGCAGGAGTACGCCGAGCGGCCCGGCGATACCCCACGAAAGATCGAGGATGCGGACACCGTCGAGTGCACCGGGCATGACGGTGACGCTACCTGACGCCGATGTCAGCTTGTCGTGACGGCGAGGTTGAACGCGGCCTGAAACCGCTTGCCCGGCTCGACGAGCGGTGCGGTGCCGCGGCCGAGGGCGTCGATCTCGGCTGTCATCGGTTCGATCGCGACGAGCTCGCTCGCACGCGGAACGAACAGCTGCGCGAACGGATACGCGGGATCGAACTGCAATGTGAGGGTGCGCCGGTTGCGACCCGCGCCGCCGGAGATCGAGAAGGTCCGGTCGGGGCCGAGCGCGTAGTGGTCGTCGAACGTGCGCCCGGCGATGGATTCGCGCTGCGCGTGCTGCGGCGTGCGCGTCCCGGTGGGGATCAAGCGCTCGTCGACCTCGATGTGTTCGCACGCGGGCCACCGCAGCCCCCATTCGGCGCGCGGCGTCGTCGGGAGTCGGACGAACGGATGCCAGCCGAACGAGATCGGCACGGCGCGGTCGGAGGTGGGCTCGACCTGGGTGACGATGTTGAGCCCGCGCGTGGGGTGCAAGCGGGCGTCGACCGTGACGGTGTGGGGAAACGGGAAGGCGCGGAGCTTGTCGGGGTGTGCGCCGTAGTCGAGGCGGGCGACGACCCGGGTGTCGTTCGTCTGCTCCACGTCGAAGGGAGCGGCCAAGAGGTTGCCGTGGATGATCAGCCCGTTCGGATCGCGGGGGAGCGTCAGCCCCATGAGCGAGACGTCGACGCCGGCGGCGCGATAGCTGTCGCCCGCGAGCCGGTTGGCCCACGGGTGCACGAGTGGGATCGCGGTGGCGCGTCCGGCGCGGAGCTCGTCGACGGTCCGCGGCCACGCGACGTACTCGTCACCGCCGTGGCGCAGCGACGTGCAGAGCATCGCGAGATCGGGCCGGAACATCGCCTCGTACTTACCGGCGCGGAGAGTGATTTCCGACACGAGCCCGCCTCAGCTCAGCTGTTCGGCTTGTCCTTGCTCTTGGCCGCGGCCTCCATGGCCTTCAGCCGCTCGAGGATCGGCATCGGTTCCTGGCCCACCTCGGAGAAGCGCGATGCGATCTCGTCGACGTTCCAACGGCCGTCCTTGCGCATCTCGCGCACCTCGATCGGCTGGTTCCACACCGCGATGCGGCCGGCGTTCACCGTGTAGATCTGACCCGTGACGTCGCGCGCGCGATCGGACAGGAGGAAGCACACCATCGGGGCGATGTCTTCGGGCTCGCCCATCTCGAGGCCGAACGGCACCTGCCCGGACATACGCGACTTCGCCACGGGTGCGATGCAGTTCGCGGTCACGCCGTACTTGCCCATGCCGGCGGCCGCGCTGCGAACCAGCGACACGATGCCGCCCTTGGCCGCGGAATAGTTCGCCTGCGCGACGCTGGCCGCGAACGCTCCCGACGTGAATCCGATCATGGTGCCGCTCTTTTGCTCCCGGAAGATCGGCGCCGCGGCGCGAAACACGGTGAAGGTGCCCTTGAGGTGGGTCTCGATGACCGGGTCCCATTCGTCTTCCGACATGTTGAAGAGCATGCGTTCGCGCAGGATTCCGGCGACGCACACGACGCCGTCGATCCGGCCGAAGGCGTCGACCCCTGATTGCACGATCGACGCGCCGCCCTCCATCGAAGTGACCGAGCTTGCGTTCGCGACGGCGCGACCACCCGCGCTCTTGATCTCCTCGACGACGGCGTCGGCGACCTCGCTGGTCGGCTCCTTGCCGTCCATCGACACGCCGTAGTCGTTGACGACCACGGCCGCGCCCTCTGATGCAGCCGCCCGCGCGACCGCCCGGCCGATACCGCGCCCGCTGCCCGTAATCGCGATCACCTTGCCGTCGAGTGCACCCACGTCGCCTCCGAGAACCGGTTCCAGTCGGACGGCGAAGCTACAAGTCGCACACTCGGCCCGGCGATTCGGGTGTGGCCCGATCGCCGAGCTCGCACGTAGGCTCGGATTCGTGAAGCCGTCTGGAATCCATCACGTCGCCATCTGCGTCCGCGACGCGGCGGAGGCTGTCACCTTCTATACCGACGTGCTGGGTCTCACCGAGCTGCCCCGCCCCGATTTCGGCTTCGGCGGTCACTGGCTCGACGCCGGCGGGCAGCAGGTGCACCTGATGGAGAGCGAAGGCTCACGTTCCGGCAGCGATCATTTCGCGATCCGGGTCGACGATCTCGAATCAGCCGTCGCCGACATCCGGGCACGCGGCGTGACGGTGAACGCAGTCGACCACATGCGAGGCGCCGGGCATCAGGCGTTCCTGCACGACCCGTCGGGCAACTTCATCGAGCTGAACCAGCCCGACGGGCTCCAGCCGTAGCCGGTCGTTCCACGCAGAACTCTCCAGGGGCGGACTTTCGCGCGGCCGCATGTCGCCGTAGTGTCCCGCGTTTCGAACGGGAGGGCGTTGTGCGCAAGTTCACGATCGTTGCAGTAGCCGCAGCGTTTATCGCGAGCGTCGCCGCGTGCGGTAGTAGCAGCAAGACCACCGTAAGCGGAAACGCCACGACCACCACGACGAGCGGCGCCGATCTCTTCTCGAAGCTGCCGACCGCCATCCAGTCGAGCAAGGAGATCAAGGTCGGCTCCGACATCGAGTACGCGCCGATCGAGTTCTACAAAGAAGGCACCACGCAAACCGAGGGCGTCGACTACGACCTTGCGCAGGCGATGGGCGCCAAGCTCGGCGTGAAGTTCACTTTCATCGATGACACCGACTTCGCGGGGATCATCGGAGCGCTTCAAGCCGGTCGATTCGACATCATCATGTCGGCGATGAACGACACTCCCGCGAGGCGCGCGAAGGGCGCTGACTTCGTCGACTACTTCACCGCGGGTACGTCGATCCTCGTGCAGAAGGGCAACCCGAAAGGCATCAAGACACTCGACGATCTCTGCGGCCAGACCGTCGCCGTGCAGAAGGGGACTGTGCAGGACACCGACCTCCTCACGCCGCAGATCGCGAAGTGCAAGAGCACGCCCAAACCGCTGAACGTGCTGCGGTTCGAGAAGGACACCGACGCGTTGCAGCAGGTGAAGAACGGCCGTGCTATCGCGAATCTCGAGGACTTTCCGGTGGCCGCTTACAACGCGAAGACGTCGGGTGGCGGAAACGACTTCGAGGCGGTCGACGTTCCCGGCATCGGGCCGGGGAACTACGGCATCGCGGTGCTCAAGAACAGCACCGCGCTTCGCGACGCGGTGCAGGCCGCGCTGAAGGCGGTCATCGCCGACGGTACGTACGATCAGATCCTGGCGAAATGGAACGTGACCGCGGGCTCGCTCAAGACCGCGGCGATCAACGCCGGCGCGTAGCGCGGGGTGAGCTCGTCATCAGCCGATGCGATCAAGGCGGTGCAGGTTCGGCACTGGGGCCGCTGGCTCAGTGCGATCGTTGTGCTCGCCCTGGTCGCGTGGCTGGTCGAGTCAGCGGTGCGCGCACACTTCATCGACTTCGCCGTCGTCCGGAAGTATCAGTTCAGCTCGCTGATCCTGAAGGGTTTGCAGGCCACGATCGTGCTCGCCGTGCTCGCGCAGATGACGGGCATCGTGCTCGGCGTCGTATTTGCCGTGATGCGTCTTTCGAAGAACCCCGTTATGTCGGCGGTGAGCTCCTTCTACATCTGGTTCTTCCGCGGCACTCCCGTACTTGTGCAACTCTTCTTTTGGTACAACGGTGTTCCGCTGGTCTTCCACAGGCTGACGATCGCGATCCCGTTCACGCATGTGACGCTCTATTCGACCCCGATGACGACGTTCATGACTGCGTTCATGGCCGCCTTCCTGGGACTCGCACTCAATGAGGGTGCGTACATGGCCGAGATCGTGCGGGCCGGAATCATCTCCGTCGACGAAGGTCAGGTCGAAGCCGCGTCCGCGCTCGGGATGACGTCGATGTTGACCCTGAGAAGAATCGTGCTTCCCCAAGCGATGCGGGTGATCATCCCGCCGACCGGCAACGAGTTCATCTCGATGCTGAAGACGACATCCCTCGCTTCCGCGATCACGTATGGCGAATTGCTCAGACGAGCGGGTGACGTCTATTCGACCAACTTCGAGGTTGTGCCACTGCTCATCGTCGCCAGCATCTGGTATCTCGTGCTTACGAGTGTCGCGAGCATCGGGCAGTACTACATCGAGCGCCGGTTCGCCCGGGGCCGGATGCGGAGCCCCGCCGAAACGGCGTTGCAGCGCGTGATGAAAGTCATGCAGCGGAGCCCACGACTGTGACTGCGATGGTCAAGGCCGAAGCGGTGCACAAACGGTTCGCGCGTCTGGAAGTGCTGCGCGGTATCAACCTCGAAGTCGAGCCGGGCGAGGTCATGGTCATCATCGGGCCGTCCGGATCGGGGAAGTCCACATTCCTGCGCTGTATCAACCACCTCGAGAAGATCAACGCGGGAAGACTGTGGGTCGACGGTGAGCTCGTGGGCTACCGGCAGTCGGGCGACAAGATCTACGAGTTGCGCGAACGCGAGGTCGCGCGCAAGCGCGCGGAGATCGGCATGGTGTTCCAGCACTTCAACTTGTTCCCGCACATGACCGCGATCGAGAACGTCGTCGAGGCTCCCATGCGCGTCAAGGGAACGCCGCGACAAAGAGCTGCTGAGGACGGCCTGGAGCTCCTCGAGCGTGTCGGGCTAGCCGACAAGTGCCGTGCGTATCCGTCGCAGCTCTCTGGTGGCCAACAACAGCGGGTTGCGATCGCACGCGCCCTTGCGATGGAGCCGAAACTCATGCTGTTCGACGAGCCGACGAGCGCGCTCGACCCAGAGCTGGTGGGCGAAGTCCTCGACGCCATGCGCCAGCTCGCGCACGACGGAATGACGATGATCGTTGTCACCCACGAGATGGGATTTGCCCGTGAGGTCGGCGACGATCTCGTCTTCATGGACGACGGAGTGATTGTGGAACAGGGCGCGCCCCGCGACATCCTGGCGTCGCCGCGTGAGGTGCGCACGCGGGAGTTCCTGTCGAAAGTGTTATGAGCGCGTCCGTCGGTATACGACCTCCCCTCACGCGACGTCCACGCGAAAGCCTTGTGCTTCGAGCGCATTCACGATCTCGTCGGCATGCGCCCGATCGCGCGTCTCGACCGACAGATCGAGGCGCGCGCTCTTGAGCGCCACACCGGGAAGATCGCGGCGGTGCTCGACGTCGACGATGTTGGCGCGCAGACCACCGACGATCTGCGCCACCGCTGCAAGCACCCCGGGTCGATCCGGCACCTCGATACGGAGCCGCACGAGGCGTCCCGAACGAGCCAACGCGCGCAGCAGCACCGAGGCGAGCAGCCGGGCGTCGATGTTTCCGCCGCTGAGCACGACGCCGACGTTCTGGTCGCGGAACTCCGAGGGGTACTCGAGCAGCGCGGCAAGCGCCGCCGCGCCGGCACCTTCGAGGATCGTCTTTTCGATCTCGGCCCCGAGTGCGATCGCCTCTTCGATGCGTTGCTCGGAGACCACGAGGATGTCGTCGACCAGCTCGGTCACGATGCTGCGGGTCAACACGCCCGGCGCGGCGATTGCGATGCCTTCCGCGATCGTTGGGCCGACGGTCGGCTCCGGGCCCCGGCCGAGCGCGTGCATCATCCCGGCGTAGCCCTCGGCTTGCACTCCCACGACCCGCACGTCGGGGCGGAGTGCTTTCACCGCGACGGCGATACCCGAGATCAACCCTCCGCCGCCGACCGGCACGACGACTGCATCGAGTGCGTCGGGATCGGTCTGCTGCAGCAGCTCGAGCCCGATGGTTCCCTGCCCGGCGATGATGCGCGGATCGTCGAACGCGGGCACGAGCGTCGCGCCGGTCTCGCGCGCGACGCGTTCCGCTCCCGCGAACGCCTCGGCGTAGCCGGATCCTTCGAGTACCACTTGCGCGCCGTGATGCGCGGTGTTCGAAACCTTGCTGAACGGCGTGTCGGCGGGCATCACGATCGTGGCCGCGGTGTCGAGCAGGTGCGCGTGGTAGGCGAGTGCCTGGGCGTGATTGCCGGCCGACGCGGCCACGACGCCACGTGCGCGCTCGGCCGCCGAGAGGAGCTCGAGGAAGTTGCGGGCCCCGCGCTCCTTGAACGCGCCGGTGAACTGCAGATTCTCGAACTTCAGCCACACCTGCGCGCCGGTGATGACCGAGAGCGTCTCGGAACGCGACGTCGGCGTCAGCCTGACGGCGCCGTGGATCCGCTCCGCGGCCGCCCGGACGTCGGCGAGCGTCACCGGTCGATCCACGGGACGCATCTTCGCACCTGACCCGGTTGTCACCCCGGATAATGATCGTTATCATGACCTCCATGGCTGTGCTCCAGGACGCCTCGACCCGCGACCGGCTTCTCGCCGCGGCCGTCGAGGTCTTCGTCGAACAGGGGTACGAAGGGGCTCGCCTCCAGGACATCGCCCGCACCGCCGGCCTGACCACCGGCGCGATCTACGCGAACTTCCGGGGCAAGGACGAGCTGCTGTTCGCCGCGATCGGCGCGCGCGCCGACATGGAGATGGATTCACTGCTCACCGAAGCACAGGACCGCAACCCGCGCGCCCTCCTGGAGCTCCTCGGCGACCGGCTCGTGGGAACGCGCCCACAGCCACCGCTGCTGATCGACGCGATCGCCGCGGCCCGTCGCGACGACGAGCTCGCGGGGGCGCTGCGCGACCGGCTCGACGAACGCGAACGCGTGCTCGCCGACATCGTCGAACGCGCCAAGGCCGACGGCGCGATCGATCCCGCGCTCGATTCTGCAGTCTTCGCTCGTTTCGGTCTCACACTCGCCATGGGCGCGCTCGTACTGCGCACCCTTTCTATCGACGCGCCGGCCGAAGGCGCCTGGCACGAATTGATCTCGCGTCTGCTCGACGCCGTCTCGGAGGAGCAACCGACATGACCATCGACACCACGACCGACGCCGGCGACATGACCGGCGACAAGCTCGAGCTCATCCACGCGGTGACTGCCGATATCGGCACGATCTTCACGTGGGACTACGAGCGCAGTCGCCTGCCCCTCATGAAGCTCTACGAGAAGGCGAAGACGTCGCAGTGGAACGCGTCGACCGATCTCGACTGGTCGACCGACGTCGACCCGGAGAAGGTCGCCGACGAGCTCGGCCAGGGTGGCACCGCGCGGTTCCAGGCGCTGGCCGAGGCCGAGGACTCGCCGGTCAAGCACTTCGGCGACAAGGAATGGCGCCAGGTGGGCATCGAGCTGCAGAACTCGCTCCTGTCGCAGTTCATGCACGGCGAGCAGGGCGCGTTGCTGTGCACGGCCCGCATCGTCGAGACCGTTCCGTGGATCGACGCCAAGTACTACGCCGCGACGCAAGTGGTCGACGAGGCCCGTCACGTCGAGGTGTTCGCGCGCTACCTCGACGAGAAGCTCGGCACGCAGTACGGAATCAACGAGAACCTCAAGGGCATCCTCGACGACATCCTCTCCGATCCCCGCTGGGACATCGCGTATCTCGGTATGCAGATCATGGTGGAGGGACTCGCGCTCGCGGCCTTCGGCTTGATGCAACAGATCACGAGCGAGCCGTTGCTGAAGAAGTTGCTGCGCTACGTCATGAGCGACGAAGCCCGTCACGTCGCGTTCGGCGTCCTCTCGTTGCAGGAGTTCTACAAGGAGCTCACCGACGCGGAGATGCGCGAACGGCAGGAGTTCGCCTTCGACGTCGCCCGCCGGCTGCAGCGCCGGTTCGCGCACGCCGAGATGTGGTCGCGGATGGGCGTCGATCCCGAAGCCATCTACCGCACCATGGACAAGGTCAATCCTCCGGCCCAGCAGGTGTTCCAGCAGCTGTTGTTCTCGAAGATCGTGCCGAACTGCAAGAAACTCGGCCTGCTCGACGCGGCCGACGGCTGGCTGCGTCAGCGCTTCACCGAGATCGGTGTCATCCAGTTCGAGGACTGGACCGACACCGGTGAGGAGTACTCGACGCTGGACGAGGTGGAGAAGGACCGGCAAGCATCGTCGGCGTGAGCGCGCCTGATCTCGACCGGCTCCATGCGTCGGCAGATCGGGGGATGCTCGCGGCCTTCTGGGCCGCCGAACGCGACGACGCCCCCGCGGTGATCTCGGATGCGGGCGATCGAACCCGCGGCGAGGTGAACGCGAACGCGAACCGCTTGGTGCGCGCGTTGCGAGCTCGCGGCGTGAAGGCCGGCGACGGGCTGGCGCTGCTGTGCTCGAACCGGCCTGAGTTCCTCGAGACGGTCGCGGCGGCGCGGCGCGCCGGTTTGCGACTCACGACCGTCAACTGGCACCTCACCGGCGACGAGGCCGGATACATCGTCGACGACTGTGAGGCGACCGCGTTCGTCGCCGATGCGCGTTTCGCGCACGTCGCCCGGCGCGCGGCCGACCTCGCGCCGCGGCTCCGGGCGTCGATCTGCGTGGGCGGCGCCGTCGACGGCTTCGAGGATTGGGACGGCGTGCTCGCGCCGGAGTCGGGCGTCGACGTCGACGACCCGGTCGTCGGCAGCACGATGCTCTACACCTCGGGGACGACGGGTCGGCCGAAGGGCGTTCGGCGCCCACCGGATCCGCGTAGCGCGCTCGACGTCGCGAAGCTCACGCAGTATCGCGGCGATCGGCACGTGCACCTCTGCACCGGACCGCTCTACCACGCGGCGCCGCTCTCCTTCTCGTTGACGGCGCCCGCGGCGATGGGCGTTCCGATCGTGATGATGGACGGCTGGTCGGCGCAACGTTCGCTCGCGCTCGTCGAGGAACATCGCGTCACCCACACGCACATGGTCCCGACGATGTTCCATCGTCTGCTCGCGCTTCCCGACGACGTGAAGTCGCGCCACGACATCTCGTCGCTCGTCTTCATCATCCACGGCGCCGCGCCGTGTCCGGTCGACGTGAAGCAACGCTTGATGGACTGGCTCGGGCCGATCGTGTGGGAGTACTACGCCGCGACCGAAGGCGCGGGAACCCTCGTCGGACCCGACGAGTGGCTGCGCAAGCCCGGCACGGTCGGCCGGGTGAGCCCGCCCGACCACGTGCGCATCCTCGAGGAGGCCGGGAACGAGGCCGGGCCCGGCGAGATCGGCACGGTGTACCTGAAGGCGCCCGCCGACGATCGCTTCGAGTACTTCAAGGCACCCGAGAAGACGCAGGGCGCGTACCGCGACTCCCATTTCACCCTCGGCGACGTCGGTTACGTGGACGACGACGGCTACCTCTTCCTCACCGATCGCAGCGCGCACCTCATCATCAGCGGTGGCGTGAACGTGTATCCGGCCGAGGTCGAGGCCGCGCTGCTCGCGCACCCGGCCGTCGGCGACGTCGGTGTGGTCGGGCAGCCCGACGACGAGTGGGGCGAGATCGTCGTGGCGGCGGTGGAGCCACAGACGGGCGTCGAACCCACCGACACCCTCGGATTCGAGCTCGTCGAGTGGTGCCGGGACCGCATCGCGCACTACAAGTGTCCCCGCCGGGTGATCTTCGTAGAGGCTCTGCCCCGGCACGACAACGGCAAGCTCTACAAGCACCAGCTGCGCGAGCAGCTCCGAGCGACTCCTGAGGTGGGTTGAATCATGGGCATTTGCGACGGCCGGGTGGTCATCGTGACCGGTTCGGGACGCGGCATCGGCCGTGAGCACGCGCTGGCGTACGCGCGCGAAGGCGCCAAGGTCGTGGTCAACGACCTCGGTGGCGACATGCACGGCGAAGGTGGTTCGCCGAGCCCGGCGATGGATGTCGTCGAGGAGATCAAGGCGATGGGCGGCGAGGCAGTCGCCGACGGCGAGAACGTCGCCGACTTCGCCGGCGCCGGGCGCATGGTGCAGCGCGCGATCGACACCTTCGGTCATCTCGACACGCTCGTCAACAACGCGGGCATCCTGCGCGACCGCATGCTGGCCAACATGGAGGAGAGCGAGTGGGACGCGGTGATCGCGGTCCACCTCAAGGGTGCGTTCTCACCGACGCGCCACGCGGCTGCGTACTGGCGCGACCAGGCGAAGGCGGGAACGCCGCTGAAGGCACGTGTGGTGAACACGTCGTCGCCGTCGGGCATCTTCGGCAACGCGGGCCAGACGAACTACGGCGCCGCGAAGGCCGGCATCGCCGCGTTCACGATCATCTGCGGCCTCGAGCTCGGCCGCTACGGCGTCTGCGCGAACGCAATAGCCCCGGTCGCGCGCACGCGCATGACCGAGAATCTCGGCTTCGGCGGCGCGCCGGAAGCGGGCGCGTGGGATCCGCTCGACCCCGCCAATATCTCGCCGCTCGTCGTGTGGCTCGGCTCGAACGAGAACGAATCCGTGAGTGGCCGCGTGTTCCTCGTCGACGGTGACCGCGTGTCGGTCGCCCAGGGCTGGCAGCGTGGTCCGACCGCGACCAACGACAAGATGCGATGGGAGCCCGCCCAGCTGACGAAGGTCGTCCCCGATCTCGTCGCGCAGGCCGCCGAACCGTCCAACATGCTTTCATGAACATCGAGATTCCGCCCGAAACTCAGGGAGCAACACCATGCCGATGAATCTGGACGCCGTTGGTGCGGTCTCGAAGCCCGGCCGCAACTCGTGGACCTCGAAGGACGCATTGCTCTACGCGCTGGGTGTCGGCGCGGGGCAGGCGGATCCGACCGGTTTCGAGCTCGAATTCACGACCGAGAACTCGCAGAACGTCGAGCAGCGCGTGCTGCCGACGATGCCGGTCGTGCTCGGCATGGGAGGCGGACCGGGCCTGCCGAGCTGGGGTGAGTTCGACTTCCGGATGTTGTTGCACGGCGAGCAGGGAGTGACCGTGCACGGCCCGATCCCGGCCGACGGCGAGGTCGACTCCGTCACCAAGATCGTCGGCATCTACGACAAGGGCAAGGCCGCAGTCGTGCGGCTCGAGTCCGAGTCGACCTACGTCGGCACCGGCCAACCCGCGTTCACCACGCGCTTCGCCGCGTTCATCCGCGGCGAGGGCGGCTTCGGGGAGAACCGGGGCCCGGAGATCGCCGATCCGCCGAAGATGCCCGACCGCAAGGCCGACCACGAGGTGACGTACGCGACGCGGCCCGACCAGGCGCTGCTCTACCGCCTCTCGGGCGACCGCAACCCGCTGCACTCCGATCCCGAGCTCGCCAAGTTCGCGGGCTTCGACCGGCCAATCCTCCACGGGCTCTGTACGTACGGCGTCACCGGTCGGGCGTTGTTGCACGGGCTGTGCGGCTCGGACGTAGCCAAGTTCGCCAGCATGGACGCCCGTTTCTCCAAGCCCGTCTTCCCCGGCGACACGCTCACCGTGAAGATGTGGGACGAGGATTCGGGGCGGCGCATCTTCCAGACCGTGAATCAGGACGGCGTCGTCGTGATCGACGGTGGTCGCTTCCAGCTCGCGTGACCGAACGCGAGTGAGCTATCCGAAGCGCGCGACGGCGGCGGCGCCCACGAGCGGCCCGTCGTCTCGGAGCGCGCCGGGCACGACGCGCGTGCCGCGCGAGAAGTCGAGCCGGGAGCGCGCGTCGATCTCGGCCTGCGCCGCCTCGAAGAACGCATCTCCGTAGCCCAGCGCGACCGAGCCGCTCACAACCGCCAGTTGCAGGTCGAGCAGGTTCGCGACCGACGCAATCGCGCGACCGACGAGGCGGCCCGTGCGCGCACGAACTTCGGGCGAAGCCTCGGCAGGTGGCCGTCCGGTGATGCGCGTGATCGCAGTGCCGGACGCCTCGGCCTCGACGCATCCGTGCGCGCCACAACCGCAGATCGCGCCGTCGGGCTCGACAATGACGTGGCCGATATGGCCGGCATTGCCCGCGGTCCCTTCGAGCAGCCGGCCGTCGACGACGATGCCGCCGCCGACGCCCGTCGATACCACCATCGCGATGAAGTCGCGCACACCGGCTGCGGCGCCGATCCAACCCTCGCCGCGCGCGAGGGCTTTGGCGTCGTTGTCGACGCGGACCGGGAGCCGGCAGTGCTCGGTGAGCCGGGCGCGCAACGGGAAGTCGCGCCACGCGGGGATGTTCAGGGGAGACACCGTCTCTCCGCCGCGGGTCATGGGTCCGCCACATCCCACCCCGACCGCGGACGCGTGCCGAGCCGCGTCGCCGAGGTCGTCGATCGCGGCGGCGAGTGTGTCGAACAGCGCGTCGGCGTCGACGTCGCGCGGCGTCGGAACGAGCCGCCGCTCGTGGATGCGCCCGTCGCGGCCGACGATGCCGACGGCCAGCTTGGTTCCGCCGATGTCGACGGCGACGACCGTTTCGGTCCCGCCGGGTGTCGTCATGACGGGGCGACGCTCGACCGGTCGACGCGTAGGGCGACGATGCAGATGTCGTCCGGCGAGGGGTGGGGCACGAACGGGTCGTCGACGAGCTTGTCGCACAGCGCCGTGAGCGGATCGTCCGAGTACTCGCGCACGCGCTCCTCCAACCAGGCGAGGCCGTCGTCGAGTATGCGGTCGCGGCGCTCGATGAGGCCGTCGGTGTAGCAGACGATCAGCGCGCCCGGGTCGAGTCGCGTGCTCGCCGTGCGGTACTCGCGCGCCATCGTTCCGAGTGGAGCGCCGTTGACGTCGTCGAGGAATCGGGCGGTGCCGTCGGGCGTGACGAGCAGGGGAGGCGGATGTCCGGCGCGCGACCACGACATGAGCCCGGTTGCCGGCTCGTAGCGCGCGACGAACGCGGTGACCATCGCGTCGTCGTCCTGGTTGCGCAGGAGTCGATGCAGGCGTAGCAACACGTGAGCGGGATCGGAGTCCTCGAACGCGTAGGCGCGCAATGCGTTGCGCACGCGTCCCATGAGACTCGCGGCTTCCACGCCGTGGCCGGCGACGTCGCCCACGACGATGACGGTGCCGCCGTCGGTCGTCTCGAACGCGTCGTACCAGTCGCCGCCGACGTCGACGTCGACCTCGGCCGGCCGGTATGCCGCCGCCATCTCGAGGCCGGCGATGTTCGGCAACCGGTCGGGCATGATCGTCGTCTGCAACAGCTCGACGATGCGATGCTCGGTTTTGAACCGCTGCTGGCTTGCCTCCCACAACGCGGTTCGCTCGAGCGCGGACGCGCCGCGTCGTCCGAGGTCGACCGCGAGCTCGACATCGGCCGGTCCGAGCCGCTCCGGGCGGTCGTCGCCGATCGAAAGAACCGCCAACCGGCGACCCGCGACCATGAGCGGCACGAGTAGGCACGATTCGAAGCCGATGCGCTCGAGCCTCGCTCGCAGCTCCGGATCCGCGTCGAGCGCTTCGGCCGCCTCGGCGGTGAGCCCGTGGAACACCAGCGGCTCGCCCGTCCGGAGCACCTGCTCGACCGCCGCGCCGTCGTCGGTCAGTTGGGCCATGACCTCTCGCACGAGGGCCGCGAGGGCAGGATCGCGGTGCGCGACGTTCGAACGCTCGAGCGAGCCGTCGGGCGCGACGCGCACCACGGTTGCCCACGCGCCGATACGCGTCGCCGCGAGTTGGCAGATCGTCTCGAGGACGTGGTCGGGGTTGTCGAGCTCGCTGAGCCGTTCGGAGGTCTCGAGCAGCGTCCGCAAACGCGCCCGGGTCGACTCTTCGGCTTCGAGCAGCATCCGCCGTTCGTCGATGTCGACGGAGACGCCGGTCGCGCCGACGATCGAACCCGATGCGTCGTGTACGGGTTCGCCCCGCCCTTCGAGCCAGTGCACGCTGCCGTCGGGCCAGACGACGCGATGATCGAAGCGCCACGCGCTGTCGGTCGACATGCCCTCGCTCACCGTCTCGACGGCTCGGTCGCGATCGTCGGGATGGAAGAGCGACCGGTACATGGCCATGGAGCCGTCGAAGCTGGCCGGCGCGATGCCGTACAGAGCCTCGAGCTGCTCGTCCCAGATGACGGAGCCGTTCGTGAGGTCCCAGCGCCACGTTCCCATCCCGCCCGCGCCGAGCGCGAGTCGGAGCCGCTGGGCGTCCATGGCTTGGGGGAGTGCCACCTCGAGCTCGGCCTCGCGCCGCTCTCGGATCCGGGTCAATGCAGTCGCGGCGATCCCGGCGACCGCGACCACCGCGACGCGCACGAGATGGTCGCTCGTGAGGAAGATGTCGTTGACCTGACCCAGCAGGAGGGCAAGCGCCACCGCGTAGACGGCCACGACCGCGACTTCGATCGTCGACGCCCCGACGGCCGCGATGAGAGGAGCGACGACGACACCGGTCAGTAGGACCTCGTTCTGGCGAACGCCGTCGACGAGAGCAAGAATCGATCCGGCGAAGAGGCCCAGCAGGAGCCAAACACCCGATCTTCGAGCTCTACGCCCCGGCGAGTCGACCCCCCGCGCACCGGAGACCATGCTTTCGATGCTATCCACCGCCGACGCTGGTCAGCGCTTGCCGTCGTCGGGCGGATGCGGTCGGTAGCATTTGTGCTCGTGTCCTCGCTGCAGCTCCCGCCTGACCACGCGGCCGCGTCGAGAGCGCGACACTTCGTGTGCGACACGATGCGAGCCTGGGGTTGCGACGATGCGATTGCCGACGCGGAGCTCCTCGTGTCGGAGCTGGTGACGAACGCCGTGTTGCACGCCCGTTCGGCGACCAGGGTGACGATCGAACGCGACGGCACGGTATTGCGCTTCTCTGTCTACGACGCCAGCCCGACCCGACCGCGCCTGCGCGACTACGGACCCGAGGCGGTGACCGGCCGCGGCCTGCTCCTCGTCGATCGCATCGCACGGCGCTGGGGCGTCGATCCGCAAGATGCAGGAAAGTGCGTGTGGTTCGAAGTGGAGAGCCGCGCCAAGGTCGGTTAGCGGTCGCCTTCGAGTGCGAACAACTCGGCGAGGCCCGAGGTCTCGATCACGCGGGTCACGCGAAGCGTCGGCGCGCGCAGCTCGAAGCGGCGGCCTTGAGACGTAAAACGCTGCTTGGCCTGAACGAGGAGACTCAGGCCGGTGGAATCGATGAAGCTGAGCGCGGCCAGATCGAGGACGATCGGGTCGCATCCCTGCTGGGCCAGGTCGCTCAAGGTCGTGCGCAAGGACGCAGCCGTCCCGAACTCGAGCTCTCCGACGATCGTCACGAGCGCCGCGCCGGCGTCGTGCTGTACGTCGACGGCGATCGTGGCCGATTCGTCCGTGCTCACCATCCCAGGATATCCGCCCGTTTCGGGGTGCCTACGCCCGGCCGCGCGCAGGTAGGTTGCCTGCGTGACGCTCGACAGCTTCGGCGCCCGGGGCAAGTTGACCGTCGGCGCCCGAACCTACGACCTGTACCGGCTCGACGCGGTTGTCGACGACCCGTATTCCCTCCCGTATTCGTTGCGCATCCTGCTCGAGAACCTTCTGCGCCACGAGGACGGAGAGAACGTCGGCGGCGACGACATCCGAGCGCTCGCCGACCGGTCACGTGCGGCCACCGAGGCGGGGAGCCGCGAGCTGCAATTCATGCCCGCGCGCGTGCTCATGCAGGACTTCACCGGAGTGCCCGCGATCGTCGACCTCGCCGCGATGCGCGACGCGATGGCCGATCTCGGCGGTGATCCGAGCACGATCGAGCCGGGCATTCCCGTCGACCTCGTCATCGACCATTCGATCGTCGCCGACGTTGCCGGAGTGCCCGACGCGTTCCTTCGCAATGCTCAACTCGAGTTCGCCCGCAACCGTGAGCGCTACACGTTCCTGCGGTGGGCGCAGTCGGCGTTCCGGACGCTGCGCGTGTTCCCGCCCAACCGTGGCATCTGCCATCAGGTGAACCTCGAGTATCTCGCGCAGGTGGTGTTTCGGGGGCCCGACGGACTCGTATATCCCGACACGCTCGTCGGCACCGACTCGCACACGCCGATGGTGAACGGCCTGGGTGTGCTCGGATGGGGCGTCGGCGGCATCGAGGCCGAAGCCGCGATGCTCGGCCAGCCNNGCCGCGATGCTCGGGCAGCCGCTCTCGATGCTGTTGCCGCGTGTCGTGGGGATCGAGCTCGTCGGCGCGCTTCCGACCGGGTCTACCGCGACCGACCTCGTGTTGACCGTGGCCGAGCTGCTGCGCCGGCACGG
>PLBO01000143.1:2841-3041 GCA_003134555.1 Actinomycetota bacterium | reverse complement strand
AAACGGGCCACTCCCGATCCTCGCAGCGCTCAAGGGTGCTGATCGCGCGAGACCAAGAATCCAAGAGAACACGCCCTACGAGTTTCCGGCACCTACAGGTTGTGATCGTTCCGGCGGCGGCATTCGCGGTCTTGCGCGGAGAAGGTCGTTCGTCACGAGGGCTCAGCGCGGCGTGACGAGAAGAGGGTCGGCTTGGGGGA
>PLBO01000143.1:236-2807 GCA_003134555.1 Actinomycetota bacterium | reverse complement strand
CAACCGCGACTCGCGCGTGCCCGTTCTCGGCCGCTTGCCTCAACGCGTGAGCGAGCAGCGGCGCAGTGGCCACGTCGGCTTCGCCGCTGAACGCCAACACGATCTCGTCGTGACCGGTGCGGGCATTCACGCGGAGCGCGCTGGGGGTCGCCTGGCAGGGAAAAAAGGGGAGTCGTCGAACATCCCGGTGCACCTCGAATCGGAAGATGAGGCGCTACCGGGGTCCCGGGTAGCAAACGCAACAATTATGAGTGTACACGGTTCCGTAAGCGGTTTGATTTCCCGATCCATTCGGCCTGAATCTTCATGCTGTGTCACTACCGATAGTGGCGAGACTGTTCACGGACTGTGGGTCGGCGTCGCTGCACTCTGCGTAGTGGCGGTAAGCTCTCTGGCAGTCTTTCCGCCCACCTGCGGGATGAAGTGCCTCTCACAACGTGGCAGGAGCTCGGCGCGGCGAGCGTGCGAGCAGACACGCTCGGTTTCGACTCGGTCTGGTTGTACGACCACTTCGCTGCGGTCGGCGCAGACCGTACCGTTCGGGTGCTGGATGGTTGAACCGCGATCGCTGCGCTTGCGGCAATGACCTCAAACGCGCGGAGAAACACGATCAGCGTTCGAGAACGCCTCACAAGCCACGCTCACCGCAAGAACGCACCGTCGCCACATCGAGGGTTCTGCGCGAATGTGGCGAAAGGGGGCCGAAACCGAGTTCATCTAGCTTTCAAAGCGCTTGCGGTCATATGCGGGCAAGAGCGCCGATCGGCAGATCCAGTGGCCCTAGTCCCGAGTCTTTCTTGTTGGTACGTTTCGATCAGTGGATCGCACTTCCGAGAGGCACGTGATGCGCCGGTTGCGGGAATCACCGAACTCGTGGACAAATGTCGTTCCCCGGCTCGGCGTGTTCGTGAACCGCCGCGCGCTGGCACGGCTCGTGGCGGTTCTTACACTCGCTTCGGCTGGTCTCATGGTTGGCGCTGTGGCCGCGCCAGTCCCGTCGGCGGGGGCCGATCAGGCGATCACGACATCGGGCCCGTTGACGAGTATTGGTGTCACGAGCGACCTGAGTTGCTCGGTCANNACGAGGTGGGAGATAACTCGGGCGAGTTCTACGGCGAGAACGCCTGCGCGACCGAAATCAGCGTTGCAGGCACAACGTACGGGCCGGCGGCGATCCCGGCTGGGAACAGCCCGGGCGGCTTCATACCAGTCAGTCAGACAGGTGTCACCGGGTCCGGTACCAACGCCGACCCCTATGTCGTCGTGACGGTCGTCGACGTCGCGAGTACGGGACTGACCATNNGGCGACTGTTACCTGCACGCTGGCGATACGGGCTTCGGAAGCGTTGGCAGTCCGTCGGGCGCCGTTGCGTGTGTCGCACCCGACCCGATCACTGCGACACCGACCTCGCAGGTCCTGCAGTGGGCACCGCTCACAGCGGGAAGTGACTACTTTGAAGGCGGCTACGGAAGCCTGTGGGCCAACATGTCGAGTGGCCAGCCGCTCCCCGACACTTGTGACTGCGCGGTCAACGAAGACAACGCTGGTGGACTCAGCTGGTCGGTGACGGTCCCCGCCGACGGTTCGGTGACGGAGTCGCACTTGACAACGGTGACGCCGCAGGTCGCGCCCACGTTGACGCTCGGCACCGAGTACGACACCGGCGTCGGTGGCGCGTGCGTCGTCGACTGCCCCATCCTCGCGGGAACCGATGCCCCGTGGTCCGGCACGATGACGAACACCGGCCCTTTCCCACTCGACAACGTGAACGCCTATTTCTTTCCCGGCGCCACGCCATCTGGCACACCAACATGGTCGAATCCCTCTAGCGAACAAGGCGGCGATTGCACACCCGCGATCTATGGGATCTACGTCTGCGACGTCGGCTCGATGCAGCCAGGCGATTCGGTAACCGTGAACGCGACGGTGCCGACAAACGGTCTCCCGCCTCAAACCCTCAGCGACTACTTCGTCGCCGAGTCGAACGGCACTGTCGGTGCCCCCGCTCCCGTAGCCAACTTGGAGATCGATGGGCTGCAGTTCTACCTCTCGGCGCCATCCTCGGTTGTCGAAGGTGATCCGTTGACGATTCAAGGATCGATCACCAATACCAGCGCGACGCAGACGATCCATTCGATCACGACTTCTGGTTCGATCGATATCGGCAGCTTCAGCTCCATCGCAGCTCCGGGCTGCAACATTTCGAACAACATCCCGGCAGGTACCGGCGGNNACATTCACATGCCCGACCCCATTCGATCTCGCCCCAGGAGTATCGCTACCAAGCGCAGCCACCGTTGACACCGCCGGTCTCGCCGGACAAACGATCGACGGCTCGGTAGTTGCGAACTCCGCGGACATCGGCGGAGCTTCGTACAGCGCGACTGTGAGCGCCGTCGCCACGAACGCCCTCGGCGTTGGCCAGGTGATCGCGCCGGTGTCACCGTCGGTGACAGCCGGCTACGACGCGGTATGGACCGTCCCGATCGTCAACAACTCCGCGGAAACGCTCACAGGTGTCGCCGCGCTGTTGCATGCGAACGCGAACGGGTCAACCCCGCTCGGGTTCG
>PLBO01000143.1:0-169 GCA_003134555.1 Actinomycetota bacterium | reverse complement strand
GCCGTGACCGCGATGGGCGCCACAGACGTGTCCGGCACGCTCGGCTCGGTCACAACGATTGCGCCGTGTGGTGCTGCGTGTGTGCAGGTGGTCGCGTCGCCGGGCGTTCCGACTCCGAGTGGGCCGGTCCCGACGTCGCCGTCGGCGCCGCCACAGCAGACGGTGACGC
>PLBO01000061.1 GCA_003134555.1 Actinomycetota bacterium | reverse complement strand
CGTCGGAGGAGACTGCGAGCCCCGCGCCGGCGGCGAGCCGGCGTAGGCGTTCGAGGCACCGAGCGCGCGTCGGTCCGATGCTGCCGATCGGCATTTCGAGCAGTGTGCTCAGGTCTTCGTAGCTCATGGGCGCGTCGCCCGTGACCGACTGGAGGATCCACTGACACCGCGCCGGCAGCTGCGCGAAGATCGCCCACAGCGCGCCGTCGCGCTCGGCCGTCAAGAGCTCCCAGTCGGGCGCGGCGAACGGCGTGTCAGCCAGCGTCGCGACCTCTTCGTCGAGCGTCGGGATCTGGCGACCGGCGGCGCGTAGGACGCGCAACGATTCGCGGCGCGCGGTGGTGGCGAGCCAACCTCCGACTCGTTCCGGCTGCTCGATGCAGTGGAGGTGCTGCACGAGGCGCATCCAGGTGGTTTGCGAGACGTCGGCCGCGTCGGCGCTGCTGAGCCCGTACCCACGGGNNTGTTCGACGAGGGCCTCCCACGAGTCCCGATCGCCGTCGCCTGCCTGCGTCACCAACTGAGGGACGCGGGAGTAGACCTCCTGCAGATCCTGCACTGCCCGTTCTCCGCCGTCCGTGGAGGAGCACTTCGCCCCGCATTGGTTGCACATGGTACGCGTCTGCGGGGGTCCGAGCCAGCCTGAATCCGACAATTCGACAATTCGTAACCGGGGCAGATCGGCCTGGGAGTGCACTGGGAGCGATCGTGGCTCACCGGCGGCCGTATCGAGGCTCAAGATCCGTTGCTATCTTGGCCAAGATGGCGGAGATTGCGAGGGAGACCGGCGGCTCCATTCNNGCTCCCGAGCGCTTCTGGCTGGTCTTCCAGCACCGGACCGCTCAGCTGCAGCTTCGGATCACCCCGAGCCGCGGCGGCTGGGAGCTTCACGGACGCCTCGACCCTCCCGACTCGCTCCAGGCCGAGTTGGAGATCGACGGGTCGGACGTCGCCCTCGTCGAATCGGCGAGCCGGGGTGAGTTCACACTCCGGGGTGCGCCGCCGGGCGTGATCCGGGTCATCGTTACCAGCGACCCCCGCACCGTGCTGCTGCAAACCGACTGGTTCGTCCTCGGAGCACTGCCGGCCGCCTAGCGCGTCCGGCTCGCCCGTCCGGTTGGGCGGTCGAATTCCTGAGTGATGTAGGGCCGATGTATTACCGGCGGACTTCGGTGCTCATAGCGAGAGGCGAAGGAGACGTCTCTTGCGGGCCAGTGCGGGTGCAGATCTCGTGGGCGATCGGCCCACCGGGCATCGGCGCGCGCCGTGATCGAGGTAGCCGTCGTCGGCCTCGGATCGTGGGGACTGTGCGCACTCGAGCGCCTCGTGACCGGCGCTCGCCGCCAACCGCGTGGTGGCCCCGCGATGCGTGTTCACGTGGTCGAGCCGGCGGCGCCCGGCGCCGGCGTCTACGGCGTGACCCAGCCCGACTATCTCCTCATGAACAATCCGTGCGGGCAGCTCTCGATGTACCCCGACCCGATCCCCGGAGACAGCCCGCGCTACGGACTGGGTCTGTACGAGTGGGCGCACGACCGCGGCTACCGCTGGAGCGGCGAAGCGTGCCGCGTCGGCGACGGGAGGGAGATCACCCCGCACGACTACCTCCCTCGCCGCGTGATGGCGGAGTACCTCCAGTGGTTCTATGCCGCCCTTCTCGCCGAGGCGCCGGCGACCCTGGCGCTTGCCACCTCACTTGCGCCCGTCGCACTCCCGCCCACGACCCTGCCGACGGTNNACCCGGCGGGCGCGAGGGCGTGGTCCTCGCGAATGGCAGCCTCGTACGCGCGGACCATGTGATCTTGACGTCGGGTCACACCGCGAACGTTCCGTACAAGCGCGGATCGGCGGTGGAGCTCACGAGTCCGTATCCCGTGCAGCGATACGTCGACGCCCTCCCCGACGACGCGTCGGTCGGTGTGAGCGGCCTCGGGCTCGTCGCGACCGACGTGGTCACCGCGTTGACACTCGGCCGTGGTGGTGCGTTCGTCGATGTGGGCGCGCGCAAACGGTACGTGCCGAGCGGTCGGGAGCCGGCGATCTATCTCGCGTCTCGCAGCGGACTCCCGTACTGCGCGAAGGCCGTCGCGGGAGTCGACCAGACCGGCGAGTACCAGCCGGCGATCGCGACCGCGGCCGCGTTGGCCGCGCTGCGCCACGCTCCCGGCACGGGATCGTCGCGGGCTCTCGACATTCGCGCCGACTTCCTCCCGCTCGTGTTCGCGGAGATGCAGCTGAGGTTCTACGCGCAGTCGGCGAGTCTCGCGGAGGGACCGAACGTGTCCGACGACGTTCACGCGCAGCTGGTTGCGGCGTGGCGCAACGGCGACTTCCCGACCGCGATTTCCCGGTTCGAGGCGCGGTACGGACACTTCGACGCGGCCCGCCACTTCTTCGGCGACGAGAAGCACTCGTTCGCGTCGTCGAAGGACTACGAGCAACACCTCTACGAGATGGTCGAGAGCGACCTCGACGAGTCGCTCATGGTGGGCGGGTCGAGCCCGGTGAAGCGCGCGTACGAGGTCTTCCGGATCCTTCGGGACCACATGCGGTCGGCGATCGAGTTCGGCGGGATCTCGCTCACCTCGTACGTCGACTTCCAGGAGAACATCCGCAGCCGCGTGCACCGGTTGGTTGCCGGTCCGCCCGCGCTCCGCTCGCAGCAGCTGCTGGCCCTCATGGACGCGGGCGTCGTCAAGACTCCGTTCGGGCCCGGCCCGACGGTCGAGGGCGACGGGTCGCACGCGTGGATTCGATCGGAGACGCTCGAACGTTCACACTCGGAACGAGTCGACTGCATGATCCAGGGCTTCCTCGAGGACCCGACGGTGCATCGGTCGGCGTCGCCGTTGCTCTCGCGGCTCTACCGGAGCGGCCGGATCCAGCAGTTCCACTACGGCGACGTGCAGGTCGGCAG
>PLBO01000132.1 GCA_003134555.1 Actinomycetota bacterium | reverse complement strand
ATGGCGATGGGTGCGTCGATCGATCCGCCGATGGGGGTTCACTTCGCGAGCGCGGAGATCGTTGGGTTCTACGCGACGACGTTTGGTGGGCCGTGGGCGTCGAGGGAGTTTCGTCGAGCGTGGTTCTTGGAGATGGCTGCGTCGGTACTCGCGGACATGGCCGGTNNCGTGTATCGACCCCTCCGATATGGATGGAGAAGATCGGATGGGAGTCCGCGGGACGTGACGTTACGGGTGCGACCGTCCGGATTCTCATCAACCACGACGACGGGCGACGGGCGGGGACGTGCGTTCTTTCGCTTGGAGCGACCGGAATGTCGGACCTTGGGCGGCTCGTCGCGGCCGCGGACCCGAGACACCTTGCACGGATGCGTGTTATCGAGCGGGCTGACCGTCACCCTGGGGCGATTCTGATGGCCGACCTGGAGTCGTCGACTCCGCTCGCGCGGCGCATGTCGAGCGCGGCGTACTTTGCGTTCGGTCGTCGTCTTGTACGTGCCGCGGACCGGTGCGTTATCGATGCGGGCGGCATCGTCGGTCGACACGCGGGAGACGGCGTGGTCGCGTTCTTTCTGGCCGAGACGATGGGGTCGGAGTCTGCCGCGGCGNNTCCCCGCCGTAGCGGCGCGCAGCGACCTCTCCGACGCGGAGGTCTCGTTACGATTTGGGCTGCACTGGGGAGCGATGCCGTATATGGGCTGGATCCTCACGGGTGGACGAAGTGAAGTCACAGCCCTCGGGGACGAGGTCAACGAGGCCGCGAGGATCGAAGCCTGCGCGACCGGCAGCAGGACACTCGCCTCAAAGCATCTAATCGAGCGGCTCGACCGAGCCGACGCCGACGCGCTCGGCCTTGACCTTGCTCATATGACCTACACCCAACTCGTAGACCTCCCAACCGCAACGGAGAAGGCGCGGCGCGACGCCCCATCAATCTCCGTGAGCGAGGTTTGACATCGCGCGCCATAACTGCCGATCGGCGCTCGCCAAAGCCCGAAGCGCACCGCTGGCCTACCCAGAACAGCGCCACCTTCCCGGCGTTCGGAGATACCCGCGCCCCGGGATTATGGGGCGCGCAAAGTGGGTCGTTATTTTGGGAGCGTCGCGTGTTCTCGGGCACGTTGTCGCCGACGAGCGGGTGATGTTCGGCGGGTCGTGGCTGCGCTGTCGTGCGAGCTGAGCTGCGGTTCGTTATTCGAGCAGCTCCTCAGCTTTGGCCTGGTGGAGTGGCATGCCGAGTTTCCGGTAGCTCTCGAGCGCATCGGCGAGCATGGTCCGCGCCCGATCGTGATCGTTCGGGTTGCCCCGGTCGGTGAGCATCTTTGCGTACCAGTATTGAACCTGGGGAGCGTCGAGCCGGTTCGGAAAGTCGCGTGCTTGGCGTGTGGCGGTCTCGAAGTGTGTTTCGGCCTGGTCCCAATGGCGCCCTGCCGCGGCAGTCATGCCGGCGATCCGTTGTGCGAGCGGCATTTCAAAGATGTCGGCGATGGGCATCGTGTCGACCCATTCGGCCACCAGTGGGTAGAGCGCGCTGGCTTCGTCGGCCAGGCCGACGATCGCGCAGCCTCGCGCCGCGGCGTACAGGGTCATGAGTTGCCCGATCGGCGCGGGCTGTCCGGGTCGGGGCAACCGGTCCCGTCGCTCTTGCAGGAGCTCCCGGCACGTTTCTCGTTCGGCTGCCATCGNNACCAAGCCGAGTCGGGCTCGAGCTCGATCGACATCTCGGCATGCCGGAGGGATCCCTCGAGATCGCCGCGAAACATCAGGACGCTCGCGAGCCACGCGTGGGACTGCGAAACCCATGGCGAGCGGGTGGTCACGAAGCCTTCGAGGTCAGTGCGAGCTGCTCGCTCGTTTTGGTCCAGGTCGGCCCCTTCCAGGATCGAGGCGAGGGCGACGCCCCGCCGACCCAGGCATTCCCCACTGACATGGCCGATCTTCGCGGCGACCATCACGGCTTCTTCGGCCAGACGTCGGCCGTCGGTCGGCGCGCCCCCGAATNNGGAGGTCCAGTTGAGCGCGTCGACCAAGGTCCAGAGATCGGACGCTCGCCGCGCGTGTTCGATCGCGGCCCGGCCGCTTTCGACCGCGGCCGTCCTGCGCACATGCGACCAGTTCGAAATCGTGCGGCCCCAACCGATGCGACCGAGCGCGCGGTCGTCGCCGCATTCCTCAGCAATTGCGGTGGCGTCGGAGAACTNNGCGCGGGCCGGGTTGCGTTGATCGCCGAGCAGCTCGATGCCTCGCGCGTACACGGCGAACGCGTCGGCGAAACGGTTCAACCAGAGAAACTGATAGCCCATCTCCCAACAAAGTCCGGCCGCGACTTCGACCTCGCCGATCCGTTGATAGATCGGCAATACGTCTTCCCAGATTGTGATGCACTCCTCGAAGTTGCCGAGCGCCCGCACTGTCCAGCCTTTGCGCTCGAGGAGCTTTCCCCGTCGGCCTTCGTTTTCGTTGTCGACGAGTGACAATGCGTCGTCGATCGCCCGCAGCGCC
>PLBO01000023.1 GCA_003134555.1 Actinomycetota bacterium | reverse complement strand
GTACATGCGCGGGTACCAAACGCGTGGAGTGAACTGCTTCAGAGATACTGCGTCGACCGCTGTCGAGGTCGAGCGTTGTGGAACGGCGCAGTATCTCTTCGTCTCCCAGTAGGCGCGCGGCGTACTCCAGCGTCGCGGGATCCGAGACACCGGAAAAGATGATCTTGGTGCCATGGTTCGTGATGACGGAATCGGCGAGCCGTCCGTATGCGGCGTCGATCTGCGCCTTGGACTGCCAGATTTTCACGAGCAGCAAGCCGATGCCCGCGCATGTGGACGCAACTCCGGGCAGCCAGCGTGCGGGCGTATTGCCAGCTTCATCGAGGACCAACAGCGTGGGGGGCAGCGGCCGATTGTCGCGTCCGGAGCGCTCGAAGGCCTGCTGCACGAGATCGCCGATGAGCCCGCCGAACACCGGTGCGAGGCGCGCCTGCTCATGTTGGGGCGCGCATATATACAGCGTGTTCGCGCCCGATAGCAGCCAGTCCAAGTCGATGTCCTGCGTGTCAGCGCAGGCTGCGACTGTTGGATCGGCCCACGCCCGAATGAGGGTCTGAACCGTCGCGTACACGTTGGAACGGGTGCGTTCATCGAGCAGCCATGCAGCACTCATCGCATCGAGGACCGACGCGGCCTCTTCTTGGCGTGCTGGATCGAGCGCGTAGAGCTGTGCGTCCAACAACGGTGCAATCTCGCCCGGGCCGGCCTCTGTCGGACGGTCTTGAGTGAGAACCCAGCGCACGATGTCGCGCATCGTGCACCCGGAAACCGCGCCGACCCACAACAACGGCCAGAGAAGTTGCTCGCCGAGACTCAGGAAGAAGTCGAGGTTCTCAGCGCCGTGGCGCGGGCTCGAATCGGTCAGTGCCCGAGCGGCCTTCTGCGCACCAGTGAGGGTGTCCGACGCGCGTAACGGTGACCAACCCGCGCACGGCTGGTCGGTGCTGGCTGTGGGATCGAAGACGCGGACGTCGCCGAGTCGCCGACGCGCGGCGAGCGTGGCGCTCATCAAGTCGGCCTTGACCGAACTCAAGATCGCGGGACCGGACCAGTCCAAGATGCCGGCGATTGCATTGGCGGTCTTGCCGCAACGTGTCGGACCGATCACCAAGACCGACGAGCGATCGCCACGTCGAGCACCGCTCCGCCGCGTCGGACGACCAGCATGCGCATCCTCGGTGGCGACGAGCTGACGTCCCGCGCGGCCAAGGATCAGGCGGCCAGGCGTTGGGCCCGTCACGACGAGAGGGGCGAGNNCCTGTGCGTCGACCCCGAGACGTCGCCGCCGTGACATCGCCATCGGATGGAACAACAGGGTGACAGCAGGAATCAGTGCGAGGCAGAGCACCGAGAACACAATGACCGTGCAGGTCCAGTACCCGACGGGCCCGGGTAGAGCGCGTTCGACCGTCGCCGACCACGCGCTTCGTGGCGCGTCGAGGTGCGCGCCGAGACGGAGCACCGCGTGGAGAGCGTCGACGAGATCGATGTCCAACCAGTGGCCCGAGCCGAAGAGGCGCGCCGCCAGCTGCGCGCCCGCCCAGACAGCCGTGCACACGACGAACAAGGCCGCCAACAACCCGAGCGTGAGGTTCGTGACGTGGTGGCGGTCGTTCATAGCGATGGTGCGAACGCAAGTGCGTTGCGCTCGTGATGAAGGGCGGTGATGTGTTGGTGAAGTTCGGCCGGAAACCGCGCGGCTGAGTGCCGCGCCCAGTCGTTGAGGTCTCCTTCTCTCATCCGCAGCGCAGCCACCGGTTCTTCTCTGAGCGGCGTGAGCTCGTCGTGAAGTCGGCGTGCACCGTTTTGCCCGCGTGCGTCAGCATCGAAGGCGATGATCAAGTGATCGCGGCCGGCGAGTTGAGCGATGCGCCGAGCGAGCGCGGCGTCCGGGAGTCCGGCGCCGAGTACCGCGGCCGTGCGACAGCCTGCCCCGGCTGCGCTGAGCGCGTCGGGAATGCCCTCGCACACGAGCAGGACACCGAGGCGAACGCTCGCAGCCGGCGTCTGTACAAGTGCGACACGCGGAAGGGTTGCGATGGCGTCGGTGGGGTTGTCGTACTTGCGACCGGTGCGGTCGGGCTCGAGGTAACGCGCTTGGAGGTAACCCGCCTGACCGGAATCGCTGAGCAAGGGAAGAATGACGGCAGGTCCTCGTCGAGGCAGACCACGCTCGCGCCGGAGTCGATCTGGCCCCGGGTCAGCGCCGACGCGATTCGCGTGCAGCACGGCCTCGGGTAGCGATCGATCATCTAGCCACGCGCGCCAACGCGCTCCTGCTGGAGACCACAAGAACTGCTCACACGCGTCGACGTAGGCGACGAGTTCGGCCGGTCCGTCACAAACGGGCCCGACATCGACTGCTTGTGGGCGAATGCGCGGCNNGTCGCGTCAATGCCGGCACGTATCGCGAGGAACTCGAGCGCCGCGCGTACGCTCACACGCTCGACCACCATGACGCAATCCACCGCGGTACCGCCGGCACCGCACGCGTGGCAGTGCCATCGCTCGATGCCACCGCGGTCAGCGAAGATGCTCACCGGCGGAGTGCGACCGGTCTGCGGACCGTGCGCGGGCGCGGGACACGGCCAGGAGGCATGAACACCGCGGCCCTTGCGCTCTCCGAGCAGTTCGTCGGCCAGGGCACGAAGGTCGGTGCGTTCGAGAAGCAGGTCGCGGTCGTACGTNNCGTCCAGCGACCTTCCAGAGCGATCGGCCCTTGGTGAGACGAGAGAGGAGGTCGGCTTCGACGCCCGTGAGACCGAGGAGCTCGCGAGCCTCGGTCGTCTGATCCGAGGATTGTCGGAACAACACGCGGGTCTGCGTATCCGCGAGTAGACCCATCGCGACCTTTGCTGTACTTGTTCCGTCGTCGGCTTGCGCGCGCAGATCCGAGAGTCGATGGATCACTGCCACGTTCGCGACGCCGTACGCGCGTGACAGCTTCCAGCACGACTGGAGGTATTTGGCGGTGCGTTCATTGCCGAACAGTGCCCACGCCTCGTCGAGCACTTGCAGCCGGTGCGGACCGACGGGTCGCGCAAGGACTGCTTGCAGCCACGCCGTCGCGGCGAGCAGCACGAGGCTCAGCGCTTCGCGGTCCTGAAAGACTGCAGAGAGATCGAGTACGAGTCCGGGACCATCCCAATCGATGCGTACGGTCGTCGGTCCGTCGAACATGCCTCGCAATGAGCGCTCGATGAGCTTGCCCAGCGCGTAGATCGCGTGCGCGGCCGCGTGTGTCAATTCGTCGGCCGTCAGTTTGGCGCGACGCGCCATGTCGGGCGTCGGGTCGCTCATCACGCGGACGACGTCGCTGAGCGTTGGCTCCGCGAGGGCTGGCGACTGTGCAAGTTCCGCGAGCGCCCAACTCAAGAGGGCGTCCTCAATGGGTTGCAGATCCCTTTGCAGAACCTGCCCAAGAAGCGCAGCCAGCAACTCGCTCTGGCGACGTGCCAGCTCCTCCGACGAGTCGGCCGCTCCCGCGGGCCCAGGATCGAGCGGGTTGATCCGGGTCTGCCCGCCCGGGTGCAACTTGAGG
>PLBO01000103.1 GCA_003134555.1 Actinomycetota bacterium | reverse complement strand
GTCCCGGTCGTGGTGTCGGGGCTCTCGGCCGTGACCGCGATCAGCGCGGGTGGTTCGCATACGTGCGCGTTGTTGTCGGTGGGGACCGTGAAGTGCTGGGGTTCGAACGCGTCGGGTCAGCTGGGCAACAACACCCTCACGTCGAGCAAGGTGCCGGTCGTGGTGTTCGGACTTTCCGGTGTGAAGGCGATCAGCGCCGGCGGATCACACAGCCTCGCGCGCCTCTTCACCGGCGGTGTGCGCAGCTGGGGTGCGAACCTCAGTGGTCAGCTCGGCAACACGACGAACGTCGGTTCGAAGGTACCTGTCAAGGTGGCCACCCTGAACTGACCGGTCGATCGATCGATCGATTACTCGTACCGCAGCCGGTACATGGGGATCGTCTCGAAGTCCTTCGCAGTCGTGACTTGCCCCACGTACTCGCAGCGGATGCCCGACATCGGCTCGAGCGCGAGTAACGCGGCGAACGCGTCGGTCACGTACACCTCGCCGACCGGGGTACGCGGCTCGATGCGCGCCGCTCGGGTCAGCTCGCGCCCCCAGTACACGAGCTCGCCCTTGAACGGCTCGACGAGGTGCAATACCGGACCGACGTGCGCGCCGATCCGCATCGCAAGGTTGAGCGGCAGCTCATCGTTGCTCATCTCGATCTCACCGATGGCCTGCTGGAGATCGAGCGCGCAGCGCGCGGCGGAGGGAACATCGGCGAACACGGCGAGGATCGCGTCGCCCCACGAGTTGTAGCCGAGCAGCGCGTCACGATGGAGGTCGAGGACCTGAGCGAGCTTTCCGAGCACCTCGCGTACGTAGACGGGGAAGTGCTCGTCCCGCAGTCCGCTGAAGCCCTGCAGGTCGGTGAACAAAATGGCATCGATCTCACGCGCCGACTCCGGCGCTACGGCCTGAACCGCCGCCTTCCGGACCCGGGGTGCGATCGGTATTACGTGCGAGGCGCGTCCCGAACGGCTCCAAGCTTCGACATCTCGCGACGTACCCGCCGTCCCGTGCGGTGGTTGCCCGTCCCACACCACGAGTTGCTCCGCGTCGACGCCGAGGAATGCGGCGCGGTTGAGTGCATGGCCCATGGCGATACGCGAGTTGTACGTGAACAGCTCGTCGTCACCCGCGTAGGCGGAGTCGGACGCGTAGGTCACGGAGGTCGCGCGGCTGAGACAGTGATCGAATCGGGTTGGCCACTCCGACCCGGCCGGTGCGACCGACACCTCGACGAACTCCGCGAGCGCGAACGGCAACACGACCTGGAGTTCGACGCCCCGCTCGAGCAGGAGCTCTGCGATGATGATGTCGGCGCCGGAGGCGAGCGAGCCGTACGCGAAGCCCACGTTCCGCTGATCGAGAAACTGCGTGACCTGCGCAGCGACTCCGTCGAACGCTTTCTCATCTCCGTTGACCATGTGCCCGCAGTAGTGCAACACCGACGGCAGCTCGAGCACATCGGCGATGTCGGGCGCCAACCCGCGCGCGGCGCAAACCACGCGGAGCTGGCGACGGGTCGACGCCCGGGCTCCGAAGTCGACTGGCTCGAGCGCGGCCGCGGCGCGCAATGCTCGGCGCGCCCGATCCTCGTCGTTGAGCACCACGGCGGCTTCGGCCTCGGTCACGAGCCGCCAGTAGGCATCGCTCTCTTGTGCGGTCTGTCGATCGAGTGTGCGCTCCGCGAGGCGGCGCGCACGCGACTCGTCACCTCCGATCAACCAGAGTGATGCCGCGTTCACACACGAATACGAGCGGTTGTAGCGGTTGGCGACCGCCTCGTAGAGCTGAGCGGCCTCGCGCGCGCGACTGGCCCGCTCTGGGCCTTCGCACGCGAGTGCATCGTCTTTCGCGAGCCGGGCGACGAGCGCATCGGCGTCCTCGCACTGTTGGAGTGTCGCCGCATCAGAGCTCGCCACTCGCAGACACAGCTCGGACGCCTCGATGCCGGCCTGCTCCGAGGCGCCCGAGCGCGCCAGCGAGAGCGCGACGACGTAGCGCGCTTCGAGATCGTCCGGATTGTCGCCGAGGATATTGCGCGCCAGGTCGTATGCAATCAGCACGTCGCCGCGCGACAGCGCGCGCCGCGCATCCGTGAGGCGGTTTCCGTCCACGTCTAGGCGTCGGCCGCGGCGCGTGCGACCAGCCAATCGTCGAGCACCGGCTCGGCTGCGCGCTGTCCGCTCTCGACGAGCTCGTCGAACCGGTCGAAGTCGAGCAGGCTCACTCCAGTCAAGGGTGGTCGGATGTAACAATCGCCGAGGTCGTCGTCGGCGAGAGAGCCGAGCTCCGTGAGACGCATCAGCACGCGCGGGAGGCTCGTGAGGCTGTCGACTCTGCGTTGGCGCACGGTCGAGGCGAGTTGTCTCCAGCCCGAGATGACGCCGGTAGAGGGCGACCGCGCCGACGGGAACTCGCGTCGAGCCGCGACATCGATCCCAATGACATGAATTCCCGCGTGCAGAGTCCGCATCTGCTTGACCGGCATGTTGTCGAGTAATCCGCCGTCGACCAGGAGCTCGCCGGCATCGTTCGACATGGGCGGGAAGAGCCCGGGAACGGAAAAGCTCGACCTGATCGCCATCCACGCCGAACCGCGCGAGTGGATCTCGAGGGAGCCGCGAACCAGGTTGGTCGACACGCAGAACGTGTTGAGCCAGAAATCTTCGAGGTCCAGACCCTGCGCGCCCTTCTTGATGTGTTCGGTGACCCGCGCGCCGGCGGCGACGGAGACGACGGGGAACGTCAGATCGACCGGCGACCGGTCGACGACCGCGGCGCGGATCAAGGCCGCGACCTCATCCGGCGCGTCGCCGCGAGCCACCGCGCCGGCGACGATCGCTCCGAAGCTCGCACCGCCGGTCGCGTCGATCGGCACGCCACGTTCTCGCAGCGCGCGCAACACGCCAATGTGTGCGATACCCCGTGCTCCGCCTCCGCTGAAGACGACACCGATGCCACGCCCGACGAGGAGCCGCGCCACTCGCTCGTAGTCACCGGCACGGTCGACGCGGACGTGATGATGACGATCGATCTCGCGTGGCGCCAGCCAGTTGCGGGTGCCGCGCGGCATGACCGTCGTCGCTTCGTGCAACAGGATCAATTCCGTGCGCCGCGGGACCGAACCCTGTTGTCGGCGCAACTCGTGCTCGACCGAACGAAGGCCGCGCGCGGAATTCGCCGATGCCGCGAGCAGCACGAGGTCGGCCTGCGACACGCATTCGTCGGTCCACGGACCGAACTCGGGCTCACCGAGGTAGATCACGACCTCGTGCGACGACTCGACGTGCTCGCGCCACGTCGCGCGGGCGAGGGCGGACGGCGCTTCACCGAGATCCGCGCGGATGTCTGCGTCGGTCACGACGGGAACCGGACCGACCAACGGCTCCAATGCCGCGGCGAGGCGGCTACCGAGCCCGCGAACGTGGTCGCCGTCGTCGAGCGGCACGATCGCAATGCTCGTCACCGGGCTCGTCATCGTCATCGGCCCGCGCCGGATCGTGTCCATGAGCCGGTCGATGAGTGCTGTCGAGATGACTCGCAGGGCCTGCGGATGGGCCTGGACGACGCGATCGAACGCGTCGGTCGACAGGAAGAACACGTGGCTGTCGCGCAGCGCGATGATGGTCGCCGATCTCGGGCGGGCGGTGAGCAGCGCCATCTCGCCGATCAGATGACCTCGACCGATCTCGTCGATGACCGTCCGCGAATCGTCGTCCTTCGTGATGACCGCGTGGAACCGCCCACTGCCCACGAGGTAGAGGCCGTCGGCCACGTCGTCCTGACGGATCAGTACCTCGCCGCGGCGGGCGATACGCGGCTCGAGCTCCTTGCGGAGCAGCATTCGGGCCTCCGGATCGAGGCCACCGAAGACAGCCGTGGCCCGCAAGAGTCGGTCGATGCTCTCGTCGTCGACCACACCAGAGTTCATCGGTTCCGAGCCTGACTTCGACGCGCCAGCTTCGATCCCACCGTCGCGCCTCCCCGCGTGCGCACCCCCCATTTCGAGCCGAAGCATAACGCCGGGCCCCAGTCGTGCTCAGGGGCCGGCCCTGGGTGGTGGCGTCGGCGGGCCGTCTCGGCGAGGCTTGTAGATGCGGACGATGGGGAGGGCGGCTTTGCAGTACGACGTGTTCGTCTCGTATAGCCACGCCTCAGACGATTTGTTGTCTGAGCGTGTGCAAGACGGCTTGCAGCGATTCGCCAAGCCGTGGTGGCGCCGGCGCGAGCTGACGGTGTTCCGCGACCGGACCGGCTTGTCCGCCGATCCCGGTCTCTGGTCGTCGATCGTCGAAGCCATGGAGGCGTCGGACTACTTCTTATTGCTGGCCTCGCCCGAAGCGGCCGGGTCACTGTGGGTCGGCCGTGAGGTCGCGCATTGGAGGGAGCTTCACGGAGCGGAGCACCTGTTGGTTCTGCTCACCGACGGCGAGATCGTCTGGGACGAAGGGGCGAACGACTTCGATTGGGCGCGCTCCGTCTCGGTGCCGCCGGTGCTCGCGGGATGTTTCGCCGACGAGCCGCGCCATGTCGACATGCGTTGGGCGCGTAGCGAGGAACAACTCGACCTCACGAACGGCCGGTTCCGCGACCAGATCGCCGAACTGTCGGCGCCGGTTCACGGCGTTCGCAAGGACGACATCGCGGGCGAGCACGTGCGTCAGCACCGCCGGACGATGCGCACCATCTGGGCGGCGGCGATCACGCTCGCGGTATTGAGCGCGGCGTCGGTGGTCGGAGCGGTATTCGCGGTGAAGTCGGCCGCGCAAGCGCGCCGCAGCGAGGCGCGCGCCGTCGCGCAACAGCATCGGGCCGATTCTCAGGCGCAGCTCGCGACTGCGCGTGGCGCCGAGGTCACGCGATCCAACGCGCAGCTGGCGAGAGCGAATACCTCTCTCAATGACACGAACGGGCAGCTGAGTTCCAAGAACGTGGCGCTCATCTCCCAGACGAATCTGACGGAGCAGCAGCGACAGCAGGCGGTGCAGAACGCGACGCGCGCGAATAACAACGCCGCCCAGGCCAAGCGCAACGCGGATCGGGCCACTGTCAGCGCGCATCAGGCCGTGCTCAATGCCGAAGAAGCGGCGCGCAACGCCGACGAGGCCGCGCGCAATGCCGAGACCGCCCGCCAGAATGCCGAGGACGCGGCGCGTCAACGCGACCGCGCGATCTTGAACGAGCGGACTGCGAACACACAACGAGACATTGCGAACCAGGCGACCGCGAGGGCGAACCAGGCGACCGCGAGGGCAAACCACGAACGCGACGCCGCGACCGCCGCGGAAGCGGCCGCGAAGACCGCGGAGCTCGCGGCGACGGCGGCGGATGCCGCAGATTTGTCGCGCCAGTTGGCCGCAGAGTCGTTGGTCGAGATCGACAATCTGGATCGTGCGCTGTTGCTCGGCGTCGCATCTCGGGAGGTGAGCCCGACTCCCGCCGCACACGGCAGCCTGATGAGGCTTGCAGAGTCGTCGGTCGGCGTCGAAGGGTTCCTCCGTCCGGCCGGCGTAACCCCCGATTCGCCCAACGTCGGCGCGGTGGCGGTCGCGACCTCGCCCGACGGTCGGCGGCGCGCGGAGTGGATCGACAGCGCGAACCTCCAGAGTCGGAAGATCTTCGTGTGGGAAGGCGCCCACGCCAGCTCCGCGAGCATCTTGACCGCGTTCGATCCGGGCCCGGCTTTTGCTGTCTCCGGCATGAGCTTCTCGAGCGACGGCGGGCATCTCGCGGCGTGGGACAGCGGCCGGGGCCTCATTCGAAGCTGGGATCTCTCCGATCCGTCGACGTCACGGGAGCATCCGTTCGCGTGCGATCCGCATGTGCCCTGCGGCCCGGTCGTGGCTCCCGACGGGCAACTCTTGATCCCGGGTCATGACGTTGTTTCGTTCCTCGATCCCGTGACGCTGCAGGGCCCGAATCGATCGGGGCGCCTCGGCGCCGACGGGCAAGGTCCCGCCGGAACGTGCGCGATCGTCGCGTCGTCGGGCGTGCGGCCACTCACGCCGTTCGGCAACATCGAACCCTGCCTCAGTCCGGGCGGGCGCTACGCGATCGGCCGCACGCTCTCAGGCGAACCCGTGCTCTGGGACCGCTCGGACAACGCGGCCGCGATCGTGCTGCATTCCGGGGTGTTGCCGCTGCAGCACCCGGTCGTTTCGGTGGACGATGCCGTCGCGGTCGCGACGACCGCCGCGGGAGAAGTCCACGTCTTCGATACCGCATCTCGACTCGAGACGACGTCGTTCGCGGTGCCGCTGACACCGCGAGCACTCGCCATCTCCCCCGATCGGACGTCGCTCGCGATGATCGACGCGGCCGGAAATGTCGTCGTCCGACCGCTCGCGTTCGGCGGCCAGCTCCTCGACGCCACGGTGCACCCTGCGGTTCCTTCACGGCTCGAGTACTCCCCCGACGGGCGGTGGCTCGCGATCACCGACGGCACGCGCGTGCAGGTGATCCTCGCGGCCGGACTTGATGCCGGCCGCATCGGTGCTGACCTCGCCGCGACCGGGTTCGCGTTCGACCGATCGGGAATCGGACACATGCTGGCGGCGCTCCCAGACGCGCGGACGCTCTTGGTCTGGGATCTCGCGACGAACTCGGCGGCGACGGCCGCGACCGCGCCGCAGGGTTTTGGTCAGCAGGTGATCGTCTCGCCCGACGGGCAGACCGTCGCCGCGTTGTCGGCCGACGAGAAAGTGATGCTGTTCTCCCTTCAGAATCTCATAAAGCTGCCTCGCACATTGCCGGCTTCCCGTTTCACGCGAACGTTCGAATTCGGCCCCGGTGGCCGCTTCGTCGGCGTCGAAGGCAACGGGACGCTCGTCGAGTGGGACCTGAACATCACGAAGATCGGGCGACTCGTGGCTACCAACGATCCTCCGTGCGCAGGGTGCTCGGGACAGCTCCTCGCGGTGAGCGCCGACGGAACGACGATCGCGTTCGCGGACGAGACGAACTCGGGCAGCGGCACCGTCTCCGTTCGGCACGTCGGCGGCGCCACGACGGCACTCCCGTTCTTTTCGGACGGAGCACCCGACCGTCTGGCGTTCACGCCGGGTGGCCACTACGTCGTGCTTCACCAGGCGAGTGGAACATTCGTCCTGCCCGTCGACGGCGGCGCTCCGCAGGGCATGGCCGACGAGCTGGTCGCGTTCAGTTCGGACGACACGACGGCGGCGTCGGTCGACAACACGACCAACACCGTGCGGTTGTGGTCGCTCCCCACACTCACGCTGCGGGACACGATCGCGCTCGGCTCCATGCCCGCTCAGATCTCACGCGTCGCGCTCGACAAGACCGCCGAACATCTCGCCGCGATCGACACCAGTGGCAACGTCGCGCTCTTCGACATCGCGACCAAGGGCGAGATCCGGCACTGGTCCATCCCCTCGACCGGCCCTGACTCGACGTTGATCGTGAGCGACGACGGACAGAAGCTCGCGGTGTGGGCCGAGAATCACACCGTCTTGGTCCTCGACGCCGCGCGTGCGACCCCCGTCGGTGACGTCAGCGCCGAGCTCCCGGCGATCGCGTTCAGTCCCGACGGCAGCTTGCTCGCGACCGCGGGTCCCGGCGTCCAGGTCTGGGCCACGACCTCACCTCTCGAACCGATAGGAGATCCCCTGCCCGGAGATCTCCCGGCGGACCCATCTGTGGCGACGACCTCAGGAGTGACGAACGCGTTCACGCCGAACGTCTTGCAATTCACGGGCGACGGCAAGTCTCTGCTGGAGCTCCAACCAGGTCCTTTCCCGCAAACCTTCAGTCTTCGGTCCGTGGTAGTCGACGCGCAGTCGCTCGCCGACACGGCATGCAGCATCGCCGCGCGCGACCTAACTATCCAAGAACGGCAGCGGTTCGACCCCGGCAACCGTCTGCCACACCCGATCTGCGGTGAGGCGAGGTGAGTCAGCCGGGGGAGACACTCACGGGAATGCCGCTCGGCGATCTCGCGAACGGTAACTCTGAGCCTGGGATCGCACAGGTTCCGCTCAGGTCAACTCGCGAACATCGGGGACGATCGCGGGATCGCCAGGAGGTGCACGTATGGCCGAACCGACGCATCGGGCCGATGGTTTCCAGCTGGTCGCCGGACTTCTCGGCGTGTCGACCGGTCCGGTCCTACTGATGCGAGGAGCGCCGGCCGGATGGTCGTTCCTGCTCATCGCCGCCGGGATCGTGCTCTTGGCTACTCAGTGGGCGATCGTCTACGACCTTCGTTTCGAGATGAGCGATCCGACCAAGATTGCCCTCGCGGCTGCCGGCATTGCGTGCGTCGCGGTCGCCGTGATCTACCTCACACGAGCCGCCGACGACCTGCCGTCCCTGTTTCCCGGACACGACGGCGACTCCGAGCATTTCCGTATCGTGCCCGGCGTCGTCACGATGATGATCGGTCTCGCGGTTTTCGGTCGCGCGGTTGCCGCGATGCGACCCACCCGGCCGATGCTCTGAAGAAGCTTCAGCCGTTTCCCGCGGATGTGACAGATATCACCGGCCCGAACATCGTCACTTCTGACGGCGTAACCGCCCGCTGAGCCGTCCCATTTGTGGCGATCCTGCCCCGGCGCGTCGACCCATCCCGCGCCTGGTACGCCGCCTCACCACATTCGATTGAGGTTGAAGCCTCTGCACGCCGATGCACTTGATGTGACGGCTCCGGCGGACCCAGCGCGATCTGCTGTTGGAGAGGGTCGGAGGGTCCCGCATAGGGGGTGGGCGGTGCGGCGTTGGAATGATCGAGGTTCGGAGTCCGGCTTCACGATGGTGGAGCTCGTCGTCGCGCTCGGACTGTTGGCGATCGTGGCGGCGCCCCTTGCGGGGGTGTTCTGGTCGGCAATCCGTACTGCTTCGGTTTCCAACCACCGTACCGACGGGTCGGCGATCGCGAGCCGCGAGATCGAGGGGATGCGCGCGGCGCCGTACGCGCAGGTCGGCTTCTACAACGATCAGCCCGGAGCCGTCGTCGCGCCCGCGACGTTCGAGGGATTCACGCCGGTGTCGCTCGGCACGACATCGCCGGCCAGCGGAAATTTGGTTCCGCAAATGCAGCCCGAAACACCGGACCCGTCCGCGGGGGCCGGGTTTGCGCCCGATCCCAATCCGGCGAACGCGTCGCCCGTGACTCAGGGCGCCATCAAGTACTCCGCGCGGCGGTATGTGGTGTGGGCGAACGCCTCGGATCCGTCGTCGACCTTCGCGAAGGCATACAAGCGGCTCACCGTGATCGTCTCATGGTCCGACGCGGCGGGTGCGCACACGGTTCGTCAGGACTCGATTCTGTATCCCGGCGGCCAAGGGCAATACCAGGGTCCGATGGGCGGAACGTCGACGACGACGACTACTGCGGGCGTCACGCAACCGAACGCACCTGTGCTCGCCGCGATAGTCCCGTTGGCCTCGCCCGCCGACCGGACGCAGATCGCGCTGAGCTGGTCGCAGCCCGGCGGGGGCGCTCAGGTCACGACGTACTCGATCAAGTACTCGACCAACGTGAACTTCCCGGCCGGTCAATTCACCGTGATCGCAAACCTGGCGTCGTCGATCCTGAGCTACACGGTCACCGGCCTCGCGCCCAGCACGACGTACTACTTCCAGATCATCGCCTACGCCGGCGCCAACTCTGCGACCTCGAGCCCCCCGCCGCCATCGGCCGCGACCGCCGCCGCCCCCGTCACGTGCACGTTGGGCGGGCTGAACGTCACCGGGGCCACCAGCTTGAGCACGACCGGAACGATCTTGCAGAACAACGGCAAGATGTCGGAGGACCTCACCTTGTCGTGGACGACGAGCGGCACGTGCAACGACACGTACAACGTCAAGGGGGTCGACCCGTCGAACGCGGCTGATCCGAGCTCGCCGTACGCATTGACCGTCAGCGCCGGGTCGTACAGCGCGACGATCAACTCTTTGGGGTCGAAGAGTTGGGGGATCGGGCTCCATACGTTCACCGTTTGGGACGTGAACACGAACTCGGCCACGACCGTCGTCAAGACGTTCAAGGTCTGTGCCAACGGAGCCGCGTCGTGCTGAGCTCCCTCAGTTCGCTCCGCCACGATCAGCGCGACGAGGACGGTTTCACGATCATCGAGGTCACGATGGCCTCGATGATCTTGCTCCTCGTGCTCGGGATGTTCTTCAACACGCTCGTCAGTCTCACGAACAGCGAGAGTCGTGCGCAGAAGCTCGTCAGCAATGAGCAGAACGTACGCTTCGAGCTCGACCAGCTCTCCCGGGAGATCCGCGCCGCGAACCCGCTCGTTCCCTTGCTCAACGCCGCCACCGCGGCCACCTATTCCAACCAGATCGAGGTCGTGTTGGGGCCGACGGGCGGCACCCAAACCGTCGTCCGCTGGACGTACGACACCACGACGAAGCAATTGGCCCGCCAGTTGATGAGCGACACATCGGCGACGGCGACCGTGCTCTCCCAGTCGTTCTTCCTCATCCGAGTGCGCAACGTGGAAACGGGCTCACCGGTGTTCACCTACTACGGCCAGCACAACGAGGATCTGGTCGCGCAGACGCTCGCCAACGGCGGCAACCTCCACGACCCCGCGAACTGTGCCGTGCGGGTGCACATTCTGCTGACGTCCGACTCCAATCCCGGACCGGTTCCTTTCTCAGAGACTCAGGACGTGGAGGTCCGCAATCGGCTTCCCGGAAATGTGGGGTGCGGATAATGCATTTCAACAATGGTCGCCGGCGCGACGAGCGCGGCAACCTCATAGTGGTCGGCGCTGTGATCATGGTGCTGCTGTTCCTCAGTGTGGCAGTCGTTGCCCGAACGCTCTCGGGCTTGGCCAGCACGCGTCGCGGTCAGGACTTCAGCGGCGCGCTTGCCAATGCCGACGCGGGAATCTCCGACGCCCTCTTCCGCTTCGACCAGCTCGGCAGCGCACCGGCCGCGTCGTTCTGTGTAGGAAACAACGCCGCGTGCACGATCTCGTCGATACCTTCGTCGCCCGGTGCGCAGTACACCGCGCGGCGAGTGGACGACAATACGTACACGGTTCTCTCGAAGGGCCTCGTCAACGGCGTACCCCACGGGATCCAAGCGACCGTCGCGCGCTCCTACTTGTATCCCTTCGCGATCTTCGCCAAGACGTCGATCACGTTCAACGGCAACACCGGTAACTTCAATCCGGCGACGGGCATCGGGCCGGTCGAGACGGTCGACGCCAACGGCAATCCGGTCCTGATCCCGGCGGCGAACGTCGCCAGCAACGGCCAGGTCACCTGCAGCGGCTCGACTTCGCCTGCGAACCAGCAGAACTATTTCAAGGGTGGCGGGAGCAGCTGTAGCAACGCGTACCTCGTCCCGGGTAGTTACAACCCCCAAAATCCGGCGACGACCTGCCCCGCGCCCTCGAACATTCCGACGACTCCGTGCTTGCCCGCGTCGCACAACGCTTGCCCGGCGATCAACGGCACGCTCCCCGCCTCACTTGCACCGGGTGCCTACTACTGCACTCAGACCGACCTTGCCGCGAAGACACTGTCGTTCCCGTCGACCTTCACGGTTGCGGCCGGCGCCGCGAACAACGGCGTGGTCGAGATATTCGTCATCCCGACGGACAACTCGAGCCTCACCGTGAGCATCTCCGACGCGACGGTCAACCTGAACGGTGACCCCACGAAACTACGCGTATACCTGGCAGGTGGCAGTATCGATCCCGGCAACGGCGCGCACGCCGGCGACTTCACCGGAATCATGTGGGCGCCCAACGCCCAAGAGGTCAGCCCCGGATGCAAGGCCAACTGGCGCGGCGCCCTCGTGCTGAACACGTTCACCTGCAATGGCGGTCCCCATCTACAGGTGCACTACGACACGCGCATGCTTTCGCTCTCGCAAGATTCATGGACCGTGACCAACTACACCGAGATCCCGTCCGGGCAGGTAACCCTGCCCTGACGATGTGGTCGCGTGCGTCGCGACATGGCGTGCATGGCGCGCTGCGCGCGTCCCTTGCCGGGGTCGCTCATGACTTCCGCCATTCCCGCGGCCACCGTTGCCGTTCGACCGTCAGAGGTCACATTCGGGGTCCGCACCGATCTCCGCCCAGACGGTCTTTCCGTCCTCCCGGACGTCGGTGCCCCAACGCCGCGCCAACGCGTCGACGATGTGAAGTCCGAGGCCGCCGGGCCGGTCCGGTCGTTGGGCCTGGGGCACCATCGGAGCCGACTGCGCACCGCCGTCGGAAACCTCGATGCGCAGCCCACCGTCTTCGCCCCTGACGCAGACCTCGATCGGTTCTGCGCCGTGGAGGACCGCGTTGGTGACCAACTCGCTCAGCACGACCAGGGCGACGGCGGGTTCAGCGAGGAGTTGGTTCTCGACCGCGAACCGCGCCACCTGATGGCGCGCTTCGGCCGGGCTGGCTGCCCGTTGCGGTAACGACATGCGAAACGCGGACACGGCGGCCGCTTTCTTGACCGGTGTCACCGAAGTTGGCGACTGCGCCGACACGGCGATGCTCGAGCCGCGCACTGCCGATACGCGTACCCGTCGACGCCCCGGCAGCAAACAAAAGTCCGCCCGGCGCAGTGAAGCACCCGTTTACGGCGGACGGTCCGCTCGCTAAGTTCCCCGCATAACGAGAGCGGGCCGCAGCTCTCGACGTAGGGAGCTCTGAGGGAGCAGACGAGTGGCGGACTTTTCGGTGCGGGTCGAACGGGGGAATCCCCATGCGACGGTCACTGTGACCGGCGAGATCGACGTCGCGACCGCCGACGAGCTCGTACGCGCGCTGCGCACTGTTGCCGACCTTGCGGTACGCGTCGACCTGACGGATGTGGAGTTCGTCGGCGCCGCCGCCGTGTGCACGATCGCCGACGGCGCCGCAGAGTGCGAACGACTCGGGAATCGGCTCGTCGTGACCGGATATTCGTCGGTGACCCGGACGCTCTTCGAACTGTGCGAGCGCGAGGCGCTGCTGGGCGAGCCCGCGCGCGGCTAGTTCGGCGAGACCGGTTCAGGGTTGCCGGGTCGTGCTCTCGGCACCTCGGCCCGGCCGCGAATGCGTTGAAGTGGCGCGCTTCACGCGAAAGGCCTCGGCGGTGTGACCGAGGTTTGGAGTCAATGGTGATCGAGGGCGGGACGATGTTAAGACGGTGACGGAAGTCCCTGGAGTCGTCGCGAGTCCCGCCGGGAGCGATCCGGGTGGTCTCGCGGCGGTTTTGCCGGACGCGGTGGTATTGATCAGCTCGTTCGGTGAGTTTCGGTGGGCGAATCGTGCTGCGGAGCAGTTGTTCGGTGTCACTCCTGCGAACGCCGCGGGCCGGAACATGTTGGAGTTCGTGCACCCCGACGATGCTCAGATCGCGACGCTTGCCGTCGCAAGTGTGCAGGACAAAGAAGTGGGCACACTGTTGGAGGTTCGCGTCCGCGCCGCGGACGGCTGGCGACTGGTGGAGGTGCGCGGCGCGTCCCTCGGCGACGACATCCTGCTCAGCGTCCGCGACATCACCGAGCGGCGGCGTTGGGAGGTCGCGGGTGATGAGGTCGCGCGATTCCGCACGATGATTCAAAACGGCGCGTCGGTCACGTTCTTGATGAACCGCGACGGCACCGTCCGGGCATCGTCGGCCGTCGTGACCAGGTTGCTGGGTCACGATCAGGAATGGTTGGAAGGTCGGCCGTTCGCTCGCATTGTCGATGATCGCGACGGAGCATCGCTGGCGACGACGTTGCGCGAGGTGCGCTCGGCAGATTCCGCGCCGTTGACGGTCGATCTGCGGTTGTGTCGCGTCGGCGGTGGCGTCGTCCCGTTCGCGTTGACCTTCACGAATCTGCTCGACGATCCCACGCTCGAGGGGATCGTTGCGACCGGTCACGACATTTCCGATCGCGTCGCAGCCGAAGACGAGCTTCGTGAGACGAATTCGCTCTTGGCGACGACGCTGGAATCAACGGCGGACGGGATCCTCGTAGTCGACCAGGCCGGCCAGATTTCGAGTTTCAATCGTAGGTTCGCAGAGTTGTGGCGGATCCCGGACGAGGTGCTGGCATCACGAGACGACAGCCAGGCCTGGGCGTGCGTGCTCGAACAGCTGAGCGATCCCGATGCCTTCTTGGCGAAGGTGCAGGAGCTCTACGCGGTGCCGGAGGCGCACAGCCACGACGTGCTCGAGTTCAAGGACGGCCGCGTCTTCGAGCGAGATTCTCTCCCGCGGCGGATGTCCGACCAGGTGGTCGGACGGGTGTGGAGTTTCCGAGACATCACCGCGCAGGAACAGCTCAAGCACGAACTTGCCCATCAGGCTCTGCACGACTCCCTGACCGGTCTCGCGAACCAGGCCCTGTTCCGGGATCGGGTCGAGCATGCCGCGGCGCGGCTGCACCGACGCGAAGGGCAGCTCGCGGTCTTGTTCTTCGATCTCGACGACTTCAAGAATGTCAACGACACGTTGGGCCATTGGGCGGGAGACGCACTCCTCGTTCACGTCAGTGAGCGTCTCACCAGCCAGCTCCGTCTCGAGGACACCGCCGCGCGACTCGGCGGTGACGAGTTCGGAGTGCTCATCGACGATCTCACCGACCGGAAGGTTGCACTCGACATTGCGCAGCGGATCATCGACGTGCTGCGGGAACCGATCGTCGTGGCGGCGAAGGAACTGACGATTACTGCGAGTGTCGGTATCACGTACGGCGAGGTGGGAACGAACGCCGACGAGCTACTTCGTAATGCCGATCTTGCGATGTACGCCGCGAAGGCGAGTGGGAAGAATTGTCGCCGTGTCTTCTCGCCGGAGATGCACGCGTCGGCCGTCGACCGGCTCGATCTCGAAGCACGCATCCGCGTCGCCATCCGCAGCGGTCAGTTCGAGATGCACTACCAGCCCATCTACGAACTTCGATCGGGTCGTATCCCCGCAGTCGAAGCCCTCGCCCGCTGGAACCATCCGGAGCGCGGCATCCTCTACCCCGACTCGTTCATCCCGTTCGCGGAGCAGAACGGCCTCATCGACGACCTGGGTGACCAACTCCTCGAGACGGCATGCGAAGAAGCGGGCCGGTGGGCCGTTTCGCTCGGGCCGGCCGCGCCTGCAATCGCCGTGAACCTCGCGCCCCGTCAGCTCCACAACCCAAGCCTCGGCGCGCGCATCACGTCGCTCCTCAAACGAAACGGACTCCGACCCGCGGCGTTGATTCTCGAGATAACCGAGAGCGCGCTCATGACCGACCCGGACCGCGCCGGCACAACCCTGCAACAACTTCATCGCATGGGCGTGCGCCTCGCCGTCGACGACTTCGGTACGGGCTATTCATCCCTGAGCTACCTCCAACGGTTCCCGATCGACTTCCTCAAGATCGACCGCACCTTCGTGCACGACATGCTCGCCCGACCGGAACGAACCCTCGCGCAAGCCATCGTCCACCTGGCCCATACGCTCGGCCTCACGCCCATCGCCGAAGGCGTCGAGACCCAAGCCCAACTCGATGCCCTCGGCACGTACGGATGCGACCTCATCCAAGGTTTCCACCTCGCACGACCCCTCGGTGGACACGCAACCGTCGAGCTCCTCCACGCCAACGCATCAAGGCGTGATCCGGCTCGGTCGCGCTGATCCCTGGGTGTGGTCGACGTACACCGGGCGGCGCGCGACGCTGGAGGCATGGGCACGCCGGTACCGCTGCATCCCGATGTCGAATCGCTCGGCTTCCTGGTCGGAAGTTGGTCGGGGCGTGGCCATGGCGCGTATCCGACGATCGAGTCGTTCGACTATGACGAGACGATCACCTTCAGCCACATCGGCAAACCGTTCCTTGTCTACGCGCAGCGCACGTGGCACGCGACCGACGGCAGACCACTACACGCGGAGACCGGCTTTTGGCGCGTCCCGCGCCCGGCGCGGATCGAGCTGGTGCTCGCCCACCCGAACGGCCTCGTCGAAGTCAGCGAAGGGACGATCGACGGCGCGACCATCCGCGCGTCATCCACGCTCGTCGGCCGCACGAGCACGGCGAAGGACGTCACGGCCGTCGAACGTGACTTCACCCTCGACGCGAATGAGGTGCTTCGGTACGAGCTGCGCATGGCGGCTGTTGGTCAGCCGCTCACGCACCATCTCGCGGCCGAGCTACGACGAGAGTCGTAGCGAAGGACGGTCGGCATTGCGTCGCTCAGGGACTCACACGTCTGATCGAGCGATCCGCGAAGGCGACGTACAGCGGCTGCTGCTGATCCGTCATGAACGTCATGACGCGACGAACGGCATCTTCGGTCGGGATACCCATGCGCACGGCCAAGCGGATGAGTGCCCTGGCGTCGGAGGCGACGGGAGTTGTCACAAAGGTGTTGTACCCACGACAAGCCGGAAGGAACCTGGGTTCGCAGTCCGCCGTTTCACTCCGGTGCGTAGACCAGTAACCGCTGTGGGTGCTCTTCGACGGTCTCGTTCTTTCTCGTTCACCGCACCGATTGGCGCAAGCCGACGGAAGCGGACACCCCCGACCTCGACCGCGCAGTGCTCTCTGATTTCTGACCGGCGCGTATCGCGGGTCGTCGATCGTCTCAGCCGCGGACGGGGTCGCTCTCTTCGCTGACTGCACTCGAGGGCGGGTGCGCGCGGGCACCTTCCTCGTCGAGCCGAAGCAGCCCGACTTCGAGCGCGAAGCGCACGAGCTCCGCTCGGGTATGACGGTCGAGCTTCTGGTGAATGTGGGCGCGGTGGGTTTCGATCGTGCGCAGGCTCGAACCGGCGCGCGCGGCGATCTCCGCGTTGGTGTGCCCGAGCGCGAGGAGCTTCAGCACCTCGGTCTCCTTGGGCGTCAATCCGCCGACCGCGGGACCCGCGAGCTCTTCGGCGGATCGCGAGGCGAATGCCATCCCTATAGACGGCTGCAGATAGAGCCCCCCGCGCGCGACCGCGCGAATACCGGCGAAGAGATCGGTCTTGGCGGCCGACTTCAACACGTAACCGTCGGCACCCGCCGCGAGCACCTGCTGAACAGTGGGGAGATCATCCAAGGCGGTCAGCGCGAGGATCGCGGCGTCGCGGAAACGACGGCGAAGCCGCTCGATAACCTGATCGGGCGCCGCATCCGGCAAAGCGAGGCCGGTCACGATGACGTCGACCTCGAGGTCCAGGTCCTCCAACTCGTCCACGCTCGTCGCGTGAGCGACGACCTCGAGGTCCGGCTCGTGCTCGATGAGCGCGCCCAGCCCTTCGCGAAGAATCGTCTGATCGTCGACGAGCGCCAGTCGTATGAGTAGGTCTGGCTCCGGACCCATGCTCGGGTCTCCTTTGCCCGCCCGGCAATGAGGATCCCATTGTCACACGTTTGCAACGACGTCATGAACGCGTTCGCGCGGGGTTTTCCGCACGTCGGCGACCGCGAACCACGACGACGGCGGGAGAACCACGTTCTCAGTGAAAATAGCGCCCGTCACCATGTGGGCATACCGCTTCGCTTACAATGGATGGCAACGGCTGTTCCGTAGGTACCAGTGTCGACTTTCGCCGAAGCGGAACAGGCGAGCTTCCGGATCCCGGTCCGCCACACGGCGCCGCCGGGAACGGACGGGCTTTCGGGCCCGCATTCTTCGAGGACGCACGTCGCGTCCTCCGTCGTAACCAGCGGAGATCTGTGACAGGAACGCCGACGTCGACGCCGCTCGCGCCCTGGCAGTTCGACATGTATGTCGACGCCGAGATCGACGGCGAGGCCACGCCCGAGCAACTCGCGGCCCTCAAGGCCGATCCGGTCGCGTGGCGCGCTTCGTTGCTGGCTCTGCTGCGCGATGCGGAAGAACATCTCGCGAGCGCGCGGTCGCTACGCGGAGAGGAGCGCGAGCAGGTCCTCGCCGATCTCGAGTCGGAGCATCGCCGGCTTGCAACCGCTTGGGCGCGCCACACCGGGCAACGCGTGGCCGCACCCGTCACCCGCCCGAGCCGGTCCGGCAGCGGCAACCGAGACAGCCGAGAAGACCGCGACGAGGTCGAGGATCGCGACGTCGAGCCGGGCGTCGTTCAGGTGCAGGTCTCGTGGGAACCCGGGCGGGTCGTCGCGTGGGCGGCCGGCAGGAACACGGTGCCGGCGCCGCTCGACGAGCTCGCGAAGATGCTCGCCGCGGCGGGCGCCCCGCCCACGGGTTGGACCCGGCACGGCGCGGTGCCGCTCCCCGGTGGCGCGCGCGCGGATGCGCAGGCGATTCCCGTCGGTGAGGTACTGGGCTGGTTGGTCGCGGCCGGCGCCGGTCAGATCGACGACGTCGGGACGAGCGTGCGGTGGTTGGGGCGGGTTGCGATTTGGGCGGTAGAGCTCACCGCGCGCGGCGCGATGGTTCCGTTCCTCCGGCAACGCACGCGTCGCGGCGGGAGTGCCCGTGACTCGAACGGTTCGTACTCGGTGCGCTGGACGCCGGCACTCGTCGATCCCGCACGACTGGCGCGCTTGATCGAGACCATCCCCGGATCCCTCCTCGCGTTGGACCAGGACGTCGACGCGCGAGCGCTGACCCGCTCTGCGCTCACCGGCATGGTCGACGCGATCTGTCGCGACGGTGCGCGCCAGCTCGAGACGCCGGCCCCACCTCCCAACGTTCGCACCGCCACCGATGTGGCGGAGGCGTTCCTCGGGCGGCTCGACGGCACCGCGTTCGACGCGCCGACCCGTCTCGCGGGCGATGTCGCGACGCGCATCGAGCGTTGGGGACGCTCGGTGACAGGGGAGCGCGGACGATTGATCGTCCGGCTCGATCCGCCCGACGACGCGAAGGCCTGGCATCTCGCGGTGTTCGCCACCGGCGCGCGCGGTGAGCAGCTTCCGATCGAGCAGGCGATCGTGAACGCGGGTGCGGTCCGGCCGCACCTCGAGGACGAGCTCACGCGACTGGAGCGCATGCTTCCGGCGTTGTTGAGGCCGGGCGGGACGCGGCGCGGCGAGGTCATCCTGAGCCAGGACGAGGCGTGGGACCTCATGGCGACCACCGGCCCGCAGCTCGAGGCGGCCGGCTTCGACGTGCGCGTCCCGGCATTGTCGCGGCGCCGGCCTACGGCGTCGCTGCGCGTGTTCGTCGACGCGTCGGAGTCGGTGGTCGGCGCGAACCAGCTTGCGGACGTTCGCTGGTCGGCCGTGTTCGACGACGTCGAGTTGACAGCCGCCGACATCGCCCGTTTGGCCAGAGAGGCGCGCCCGCTCATCCGCTCGGGCGGACGCTGGGTGGCGGTCGACCGCGCCGATCTGCAGGCCGCCGCGGACGCACTGGCCGAACGTGCGGACACGAAGCAACTCTCGGGCGCGCAGGCACTCCGTCTCGCGCTCGGTATCGAAGCCTCGTCGCTCGCGGGCGGTGTCTCAGTAGTCGGTGGCGGTTGGGCGGCCGAGCTTCTCGCCGCCGCGTCCGACGTTTCGTCGGTGCCCGCGGGAACGCCGGTCGGCTTCGTCGGTGAGTTGCGGAGCTACCAGGCCGAGGCGCTCGCGTGGCTCGGCTTCCTCGGCAAGGCCGGGCTCGGCGGCTGCCTCGCGCTCGACATGGGCCTCGGGAAGACGCCCACGATGCTCGCCGATCTGCTCGCCGGCAAGGGCTCCGGTCCGGCACTGGTGATCGCGCCGCCGGCGGTCGTCGGCAACTGGACGGCCGAGGCCGCGCGCTTCACGCCCGGTCTGCGCGTCGTCGTGCACCATGGCGCGAATCGCGCCGTGGCCGAAGAGATCGCGGCGGAGGTCGCCAACGCCGACGTCGTCGTCACCACCTACGGAACCGCAGTGCGCGACATCGACGCGATCGCGGCGGTGTCGTGGTCGAAGGTGGTCCTCGACGAAGCGCAGGCGATCAAGAATCCGGCCAACGACACGTCGCAGCAGTTGCGGCGTATTCCGGCGAGAACGCGGATCGCGCTCACCGGTACGCCGATCGAGAACGGTCTCGGCGACCTGTGGGCGATCCTCGACTTCGCGAACCCCGGGCTCGTCGGTCCGCGCCCGCAGTTCATCGCGCGACTCTCGAGCGACGGTCGTGCCGCGCGCGTCGAGGCCGAAGAGGCGATGCGCGCGCTCAACGGCATCCTCGTGTTCCGGCGCACGAAGGCCGAGCCGATGATCGCGGCGGAGCTCCCCGACCAGATCGACGAGCTCGACCGTTGCGCGATGACAGCCGAGCAGATCGGTCTGTATCAAGCGTTGCTCGACACCTTGGTCACCGGCGCCGCGCTTCCCGAAGGCAGCAAGGCCCGCAACGGCCAGATCCTCGCCGCGATCACCGCGCTCAAGCAGATCTGCAACCATCCCGCCGCGTACAAAGGCGACGACCTTCCGCTCGCGGGTCGGTCGGGCAAGCTCTCGCGCCTCGAGGAGATCGTCGACGCGGTGTTCGCCGCGGGCGAAAGCGTTCTCGTGTTCACACACTTCGCGCAATGGGGCATTCGCTTGGCCGACCATCTCACGAAACGCACCGGAACCCCGGTGGCCTGCTACCACGGCGGGTTGACGCGTACGGCACGCGACCAGATCATCTCCGACTTCCAAGGGGGCGACGGGCCGCGCGCGCTCGTGTTGTCGTTGAAGGCCGGCGGCACCGGCCTCAACCTCACTGCTGCCAGTCATGTAGTTCTCTACGACCGTTGGTGGAACCCCGCCGTGGAAGACCAGGCCCGTGATCGCGCGTGGCGCATCGGTCAGACCCGCACCGTCATCTCTCATCGCCTGATCTGCCCCGGGACCGTCGACGAACGGGTCGAGGAAGTCGTGGCGGGCAAGCGCCGGATCGCGGATCTCGTGTTGCCGAAGTCGAGCTCGCTCGCCGATCTCGACCAGGACCAGCTCCGCCTCGCGCTCGGTATGCGGCCCGAGGCGCTGCTCACCGAAGATCTGCTCGAGTCGGACGACGGGGTGAGAGCATGAGCCCGCCGCGCCGCCGCGCCTCCACCCGGTCGAGCCCGCGCCGCAAGCCCGCACCGCGTCGCGACTTCTGGGAAGGTGTCGGCACCGGCGACGAGCCGATGCCGCTCGTCCGCTCTCCCGACGACCCCGCGGCGATGATCCGGTCGCTCGGACCGCCCCCGCTTCCCGGGCGGGAGACGATCGCAGAGCACTACTTCGCCGCGGCGTACGACAAAGCGGCCCGACGCGCCGTCGCGCTCGCCGCGGCGTCCGGGTTGATCGACCTGTCCGCACCGGACGACTGACGCGTGCCTGTGGCGCCGTCGGAGCCGAACGTCAGCCGAGCTTGACGGCCTCGACGAGGAAGTAGAGCGGCTCGTCGGCCGCAATCGCGGGCGGACTGCCCGCGGCGCCGTACGCGAGGTCGGCGGGGATCGAGAGGAGGCGCACGCCGCCGATCTTCATGCCGGGGATTCCTTGTTGCCAGCCGACGATGAGGTGGCCCGCGCTCGAGAGGTCGGCGGCGAACGTCTGGTTGTGCGAGTACGACGAATCGAAGATCTTGCCGGTCGAGCAGGCCACGCCGACGTAGTTCATCATGACCTTGGCGTTCTTCGGTATGACCGCGCCGGTGCCGACCTTGAGGTCGCGGGTCGCCAGTGACGTGGGGGGCGGCCCGGGAGTGAGCGGCATTGCGGGCGCGCCTTTCGGCAGCGGATCCTTCAGTCCAACGCAGGTCTTGGCCGGCAACGTGGTGGGAGACACGGCGACATCGGGACCGTTGCCGCCGCTGCCGAGCGCGTATCCGACCCCGGCGACGATCACGATCGAGATCACACCGGCCACCGCACCCACCCGGCGGCGCTGGCGCTGCACCCGACTGCGTTCTGCGAGCTGCGCGGCGACGCGCTCCTTCTGCCGGTTCTGGCGCGTGCGCGCTTCTTTCGAGGAGGGCATCGGGCGGAAACGGTACTCGCGACGGCGCAGCTACGTTGGCACCGTTGAGCCCGCCCCGGACGACTGTGGAGCTGCTGAGGAAGGTCTCGGCCGAGCATCCGGATCGTGCCGCGTTCGTCGAAGTCGATCGCCGGCTCACGTTCGCGCAGTGGGACCGCGCCGCCGACGGCGTCGCCTCGTTCTTCGCCGATCGGGGCGTACGGCCGGGTGACGTGATCGCGCTGCTCGTGCCGTCGTCGATCGACTACGCCGTCTGCTACCAGGCGGCGATGCGCCTACGAGCGATCACGACCGGTATCAACACGCGGCTGGGCCCGCCGGATATCGCAAGCATCCTCGAACGCACGCGTCCACGCGTCGTCATACGAGACACCGATCTCGACGCAGTGCGCGCGGCGTATACGTACGAGCCGCCAGTCGATCTCCCGCGCGTCGAACCCGACGACGCCGTCGCGATCGTCTGGACGAGTGGCACGACGGGCATGCCGAAGGGCGCGGTGTTCGACCATCGCAACCTTCGAGCCGTCGCGGTCGGTGCGGGCGCGATGGGCGCGCGATACGACGTGCGGCTCGCGCCGCTTCCCTTCGCGCACGTCGCGTTCATGTCGCGTCCGTGGGAGGAGATCGACAACGTGATCACGACCGTGATCACGCCGACACCGTGGAGCGCGGTCGACGCGCTCCGTCTGATGGTGCGCGAACGCGTCACCGTCGGTCAGGGGGTGCCGACACAGTGGCGGCTCGTGCTCGACCATCCCGACTTCGCGCGCCGCGACCTCACATCTCTCCGGATCGCGGGGACTGGCGCCGCGACTGTGCCTCCCGAGCTCGTGCGCGAGATGGAGCAAAGGCTCGGGTGTCCGGTCGTGATCGGTTACACGAGCACGGAGGCCGCGATCACGACCGGAACGGTGCCGGGCGACTCCCCGGAGGTGATCTCGCAGACGGTCGGCCGGGCGCGGGTGAACGTCGAGCTCGACGTCGTCGACGACGACGGCCGGACCTGCCCGGCCGGCGCCGTCGGACGCGTCCGCTGTCGATCGGAAGCCGTGATGCGGGGCTACTGGCAGGACCCGGATCGCACGGCCGAGGTGTTGGGAGCCGACGGTTGGCTGACGACCGGCGACCTCGGCTGCTTCGACGAGCGGGGCTATCTGACCCTCGTCGGCCGGCGCAGCGAGATGTACATCCGCGGTGGATACAACGTGTACCCGGCGGAGGTCGAGCGCGTGCTGTCGGAGCACGATGCGGTCGCGCAGGTCGCGGTGTTGGGCGTAGCCGATCCCGTGCTCGGAGAGATCGGCGTCGCCTTCGTCGTGCCCGCCGGCACACCTGCGGACGAACGGTCGCCCGCGTTGGACGATCTCCGGACCTTCTGCCAGGCCGCGCTGGCCGACTACAAGGCGCCCGATCGTCTCGTCGTGGTCGACGCGCTCCCGTTGACGTCGGTGGGCAAGGTCGACAAGCGGTTGCTCGCCGAACATGCGGCGCTCGCGGCGGATGGTTAGCTTCGGGGCATGAGTCAACCGCGCATCGTCGAGAGCACTCTCGAGTTCCCCTATTCGCGCACGCTCGGGCCGGTGGTCGGCGCGTTCCTCTCCGGTTTGCGCGAGCACCGCATCCTCGGCATCCGGACGCGCGCCGGCAAGGTGCTCGTTCCACCCTTGGAGTACGACCCGAATACCGGCGACGCACTCGACGAGCTCGTCGAGGTCGGCCCGCAGGGGACCGTCACGTCGTGGACATGGGTCGACGAACCGACCCCGAAGCACCCCCTCGACCGTCCCTTCGCGTTCGCGCTCGTCACACCCGACGGCGCCGCCACGGCGATGGTGCATGCGGTCGACGCCGGCAGCATCGACCGGATGTCGACGGGCATGCGCGTGCAGCCGCGCTGGCGGGCCGAGCCGCACAACATGATCGACGACCTCGCGTGCTGGGAGCCCGCATCATGAGCACGAGCACTCCCAAAGAGAACCTCGTCATGGAGCACCTCGTCTCGCTGACGTACTCCGAGGAGCTCACCCCGATCCTCGAGCGCTACGTCGACGCGTTGATCGACGGCCGCATCGTCGGTCACAAGTGCCCTTCCTGCGGCCGGGTGTACGTGCCCGGCAAGGGCTACTGTCCGATCTGCGTCGTGCCCACGACCGACGCCGACGAGGTCGAGGTCGGCGACCACGGCACGCTCACGGGGTTCACGATCATCACGCCGGTCGCGTACTACGGCCAAACGGAGACCGAGCCGTTCGTGTACGCGTCGGTGCTGCTCGACGGCTCCGACAGCAACCTGGGCGGCCAGGAAGTCGTCGGGGTGCCGCACGACAAGCTCCGATCCGGGATGCGGTTGCGCGCGGTGTGGAAGCCGAAGAGCGAGCGGAGCGCCGAGGGCGTTTCGAACCGCGGGTGGGGGAGCGTGTCGTCGGTCATCGACGCGTTCGAGCCGAGCGGAGAGCCCGACAAGGACCGCGCCGAGTACGAGGAGCACATCTTCTGATGGCCGCTACAGACATCGCCGTCGTCGGCTACGCGCAGACGCCGTCAACGCGACGTGCGCGCGAGAGCGAAGTGCAGCTGCTGGTTCCGATCGTCACCGAAGCACTGCAGCGCGCCGGCCTCGACCGGCGCGAGGTCGGGTTCACGTGCGCGGGCAGCTGCGACTACCTCACGGGCGGTCCTTTCGCCTTCGTGTCGAACCTCGAGGCTGCGGGCGCGTGGCCTCCGATCTCGGAGTCGCACGTCGAGATGGACGGCGCGTGGGCAATGTACGAAGCGTGGGTGCGGCTGCAGCACGGCGACATCGACACCGCGCTCGTGTTCGGCTCGGGTAAGTCGTCGCCGTCGAAGCCCGAAGAGATGTGGGCGCAACAACTCGATCCGTATTACCTCGCGCCACTCGGCGTCGATCCCGCGTCGCTCGCCGGCATCCAGGCGCGCGCGCTGCTCGATGCGGGCAAGGCGACCGAGCGCGACTTCGCGAACGTGGTCGTGCGCAGCCGGCGCAACGCCAAGGACAATCCGAACGCGCAGGTCGCGGGCGACTTCTCGGTCGACGAGCTGCTCGCCGAGCCGTACGTGCGTGCGCCATTGCGCAAACACGATCTTCCCCCGATCTCCGACGGCGCCGTCGCGGTCGTGCTGGCGCGCGGCGATCGCGCGCGGGCGCTGTGCAAGCGGCCCGCGTGGATCCGTGGTCTCGACCACCGCATCGAGGTGCACCAGCCGGGGATGCGCGACCTGACGACGTCGACTTCGACCGCACTTGCCGCACGCAAGGCGGGCTACGACGGCGGACCACTCGACGTCATCGAGCTGTCGTCGACGTTCAGCCCTCAGGAGCTGATCTTGCGCGACGCGTTGGGAGTCGACGCCGACGCGAACGTGAACCCGTCCGGCGGACCTCTCGCCGCCAATCCGGTCATGGCGACCGGACTCGTGCGGATCGTCGAGGTCGCCCGGCGCATCGTCGAGGGGAGCGCGAGCCGCGGACTCGCGCACGCGACCGGCGGCCAGGTCCTGCAACACAACCTGGTGTGCCTGATGGAGGGCGACTGATCATGGCGGAACAGTGCGCGGTCATCGGCGTCGGGCAGACGCACCACAAGAAGCGGCGCGACGACGTCTCGATCCCCGGGTTGTTGCGCGAGGCGGCGACGCGGGCGCTCGACGACGCGGAGTGCACCTGGGCCGACATCGACGCGATCGTCATCGGTAAGGCTCCCGACGCGTTCGAAGGGATCGTGCAGCCGGAGCTGTTCCTCGCCGACGCGCTGGGCGGCGCGGGCAAGCCGATGCTGCGGGTGCACACCGCGGGCAGCGTCGGCGGTTCGACGTTCATCGTCGGTGCGCACCTCGTCGAGTCGCGCATCCACGAACGGGTGCTCGCGATCTCGTGGGAGAAGCAGAGCGAGGGCAACGCGCAGTGGGGTCTGGCGGGCGGGCGCAGTCGCGGCATCGGTGCCGGCGGCGCGTTCGCGCCGTGGATCCGCGCGTACATCGAGAAGACCGGCGCGCCCGAGTACATCGGCTGGCAGGTCGCGGTGAAAGACCGCCTCAACGCGCTCAAGAATCCCTACGCGCACCTGAAACTGGCCGACATCAGCATCGAGAAGGTGAAGGAATCGGCGATGTTGTGGGACCCGCTGCGGTTCCTCGAGTCGTGCCCGTCGTCCGACGGCGCGTGCGCGGTCGTGCTCACCAACGAGGCGAACGGCAAGCGCGCGTCGAAGCCGGCCGCGTGGGTCGCGGCGACGGCCGTCCGCAGCGAGCTCGGTGCCTTCCCCGGGCGCGATCCCGTTCGCCCGCTCGCGGGCGTGGAGTGCGCGCACGACGTGTACCGCCAGGCCGGGATCAGTGTTCCGCGTCAGGAGATCGACGTCGCCGAGCTGTACGTGCCCTTCAGCTGGTACGAGCCGATGTGGCTCGAGGGTCACGACATCGCCGGCCCCGGCGAGGGCTGGAAGATGGTCGAGAGCGGCGACACCGAGCTGACCGGCTCGTTCCCGGTGAACGCGTCGGGCGGCGTGTTGTCGTCGAACCCGATCGGCGCGTCGGGGATGCTGCGGTTCGCCGAGGCCGCGCTCCAGGTGCGGGGGCTCGCCGGTGAGCATCAGGTCGACGGCGCGCGCACCGCGCTCGCCCAGGCCTACGGCGGCGGCGCCCAGTACTTCGCGATGGGCATCCTCCGCTCCCAGCCCGCCTAACCCCCCATTTCGCGCCAAACTGTTTGGTGGAAAACCGGCGCGTGGAGCGGTTTTCGCGCCAAACTGTTTGGTGGATTACTAGGGGTCTAGGCTGGGAGAATGGCGTTCTCGGAAGAGCCCGACCGTCCGCAGCGGCTCGTGGCGTCGGCCCGGGTCTTGGCGAACGAGACGGGCAGCGCAGCCTTCACGGTTGCGCAGCTCGCCATGCGGGCAGGCGTTTCGCTCAAGGCGTTCTATTCGTGCTTCCGCAGCAAGGACGACCTGCTCATCGCGCTCCTCGCGGAGGACAGCCGGATCGGCGCCGACATCCTCGCCGAGCGCATCGGCACGCGCACCGGAACCGACGCCCTGCGCGCCTACGTGTTCGAGCTCTTCGACATGCTCACGCCCGCGGAAGCGACCGGCTATGCGGGTGTTCTCGTGCGAGAGCGTCGGCGCCTCACGGAGTTCCACGAAGACGAATTGCGCGACGCGCTGGCCCCGCTCGTCGACCTGCTCGCGCGCTACATCGACTCCGACGATCCGAAACGCGACGCGCGCACGATGTTCGCGGTGCTGCTCGACGGTATCGACGACGTCGTGGTCGGCCGCGTCGCCGACACGCACGAGCTTGCGCGCTACCTGCAGCGCTTCTGCATCGAAGGCGTCGGCCGCCGATGACCGCGACCTTCCTTCCGGATCCCGAGCCGCGCGTCCGCAACTACACGATCATCTCGGTCGACGACCACCTGATCGAGCCCGCGCACTGCTTCGAGGGGCGGCTTCCGTCGGCGTTGCAGGAGCGAGCGCCCCGCGTCGTGACCCTCGACGACGGCCGGGAGACGTGGATCTACGAGGACAACTTCTACCCGCAGGTCGGTCTCAACGCGGTCGCGGGCCGGCCCAAGGCCGAGTGGAGCATGGAACCGGCGCGCTTCGACGAGATGCGCCGCGGCTGTTACGACATCGAAGCCCGCGTCGCCGACATGAATCTCGACGGCGTGTTGGCGTCGCTCTGCTTTCCTTCGCTCATCGCCGGGTTCGCGGGCACGATCTTCGCGAAGAGCAAGGATCCGGAGCTCGGACTGGCGGCGTTGCGCGCGTGGAACGCCTGGCACATAGACGAGTGGGCCGGGCCGCATCCCGATCGCGTGATCCCGTTGCAGCTCGCCTGGGTGGTCGATCCGCAGGTCGCGGCCGCCGACGTGCGGCGCAACGCCGAGCGCGGGTTCAAGGCAGTGAGCTTCCCGGAGAACCCGGTCGACCTGCAGCTCCCGCCGATGATCGATACGCACTGGGACCCGTTCCTGCGCGCGTGCGAAGAGACGGAGACGGTCGTCTGCCTGCACAATGGCTCGTCGTCGTGGACCGCGGCCCGTTCGCCGGGTGCGCCGCTCGAGCTCTACACCAGCTTGTTCCCGGTCAACGCGCTCGTCACCGCGGCCGACTGGCTCTGGGCCCAGGTTCCCACCCGCTTTCCGAAGATCAAGATCGCGTTCTCGGAAGGCGGCATCAGCTGGGTGCCGATGCTGATCGATCGGATCGACTACGTGCTCGATCACTCGGCCGTCGGCTCGCACGGTTGGGCGGCCACCGACATCTCGCCGACCGAAGCGCTGCGACGCAATTTCTGGTTCTGCACGATCGACATCGGATCCACGTTCGCGCTCCGAGACCACATCGGCGTCGACCGCATCTGTCTCGAGAGCGACTACCCGCACGCCGATTCCACGTGGCCCGACACGCAACCCAACGCGACGGCCGCATTGCGCGACGTGCCGGCGGATGTCGTCCGCAAGGTCACGTGGGAGAACGCCTCCAAGCTGTTCCGCCACGCGGTGCCCGAAGCGCTGCAACAACCGTGAGCCTCGAGCTCCACACCCCCCGCAAGGAGCATTGATGTACGCCGACGAAGCCGTTCCCACCGGCGACGAAGACCCGATGTCCGCGGTCTTCTCGCAGCGCTGTGCCGACGACCCGCAGCCGGTGTACCACGACCTGCACGATCGTTGTCCGGTCGCACGCGCGCCGGGCATGTTCGGCGGCTACAGCGTGACGCTGTCGCGCTACGACGACGTGCTCTGGGCACTCAAGCATCCCGAGGTGTTCTCGTCGAAGGACGTCGTCAAGATCGGAAACGACGTGCCGCTCATCCCGCTGTCGGTCGATCCGCCCGATCACGCGAAGTACCGGCGCCTGCTCGACCCGCAGTTCTCGCCCAAGCGGATGGCCGACCTCGAACCGGAGGCGCGCCTTCTCGTCAACGAGATCATCGACGAGTTCGCGGCCAACGGCGCGTGCGACTTCCACGAGGACTTCGCCACGCCGCTGCCGTCGACGATCTTCCTCGCGCTGATGGGCCTGCCCCAGGACGACCTGCCGCAGTTCCTCGCGTGGCGCGACGACACGATCCGGCCGCAGGGCGACACGATCGAGGAGATGGAGCAGAAACGCGAAGCCGCCGGTAAGGCGATCGAGGCGTACTTCCAGGGCAAGATCGAAGAGAAGCGCGCCCATCCCGACGACCGGTTGCTGAGCACGCTCGTGCACGGTGAGGTCGAAGGCCGGCCGCTGACCCACGCCGAACTGTTGGGAACGACGCACCTGTTGCTGCTCGGCGGCCTCGACACGGTTACCGCCACGCTCGACTGCATGATCGTGTTCCTCGCGCAGCACCCCGAACGACGCCGCGCACTTGTCGACGACGGTTCGCTCGTCGCGGGCGCGGTCGAGGAGCTGTTGCGGCACCAGACACCGGTGATGATGGTGCCCCGCATCGTCGCGCAGGATTTCGAGATCGGCGGCGTGCAACTCCGGGCGGGCGACGGCGCAACGTTGCTCATCGGCGCCGCGAATTGCGACCGCGCCGAGTTCGAAGATGCGTCCGACGTACGTTTCGATCGCGAGTCGAACCGTCATCTCGCATTCGGCGGCGGTCCCCACCGGTGCCTCGGCTCGCATCTCGCCCGGCTCGAGTTGACCGTCGCGCTGGAGGAGTTCCACCGCCGCGTGCCCGACTACGAGCTCGCGCCCGAGACGACGATCTCGTTCTCCCCGGGCATCCGCCAATCCGAGAATCTGCACCTCCGCTTCGCGGTCGAGTCGTGAAAGCCGCGGTGCTGCGAGGCACCGGCGACGCGTTCACGGTCGAAGATCTCCGCCTCCGTGCCCTCGGGCCGCGCGACGTGCACGTGCGCGTTGCCGCGAGTGGTGTGTGCCACTCCGACCTGTCGATCCAAGACGGCACGATTCCGCACCCATTGCCGGCGGTGCTGGGACACGAAGGCGCGGGCGTGGTGATCGGCACGGGCGCCGATGTCACGACCGTCGAACCGGGCGATCACGTCGTGCTCGCGTGGGTCGCGCCGTGCCGCGCATGCTTCTTTTGCCTCCGGGACCATCCCGAGCTGTGCGAGCACGGGCTCGATCACGCGTTCGCGTCTCCCTACGCGACGGCCTCCGACGGCACGGCGTTTCTCGCCGCGTTTGGAACCGCAACCTTCGGCGAGGAGACGATCGTTCCCGAGCGGGCCTGCGTGAAGATCGACCCGGAGTTCCCGTTCGAGCTCGCGGCTCTCGTCGGGTGCGGGGTCGTGACGGGTGTCGGCGCGGTGTGCAACAGCGCGCACGTGGAGCCGGGCGCGAGCGTCGCGGTGATCGGCTGCGGCGGGGTCGGCCTGGCCGCGGTTCAGGGCGCGCGCCTGGCCGGCGCGGCGCCGATCATCGCGGTCGATCGTGTCGCGTCCAAGCTCGTGCTGGCCCGAAGATGCGGTGCGACCGACGTCGTCGACGCGTCGGGCACCGACCCGGTCGCGGCGGTGCGCGAGCTCACCGCGGGAAGAGGCGCCGACCACGTGTTCGAGGTCGTGGGTCGCTCCGACACGATCGAAGCCGCGTTCGAGATGACGCGTCGGGCGGGCACCTGCACGGTCGTCGGCGCCGGAAGTTTCAGCGACATGGTGAAGTTCGGCGCGATGCAGCTCATGGTCGGGGCCAAGACGCTGCGCGGATGCGTCTACGGGTCGACCGATCCGGCCCGCGACTTCCCCGAGATCGTCCGGCTCCAGCAGGCCGGGCGGCTCGATCTCGACGCACTCGTAACCCGCCGAATCGCGCTCGAGGAGTTGAACGACGCGTTCCGGGCGATGCAGGCGGGCGAGGTCGCGCGCAGCATCATCGTGTACTGACCTGGAGCCGCCTACGCTCGCCGCTCGACGTGATCAAGTACCTCGGTTCGAAACGACGGCTGGTTCCGGTCCTGGGCGCGATCGCGACGGTCGCGGGCGCGCGGCGGGCGTTGGACCTCTTTACCGGCACGACGCGCGTCGCCCAGGAGCTCAAGCGCCGGGGTGCGCACGTCACCGCGGTCGACACGGCCCGCTACGCCGAAGTGTTCGCCGAGTGCTACGTCGCGCTCGACGGCGAGCCGGCCGACATCGAAGCACTCGAAGCCGCGCTCGTCGACCTGTCGAACCGACCCGGGGTCGACGGCTATTTCACCGAGACGTTTTGCATTCGGTCTCGTTTCTTCCAGCCCGACAACGGCCGGCGGATCGACGCGATGCGCGACGCGATCGAGTGCGACTACCGCGAGAGCTGGATGTATCCGCTGTTGCTGACGAGTCTCATCGAAGCCGCGGATCGGGTCGACTCCACGACCGGCGTGCAGATGGCGTACGTCAAGGCGTGGGCCGATCGCTCCTACCGGCCGATCGCGCTGCGCGTCCCGGAATTCGTGCCGGGTCCCGGAGTCGCGCTGCGGGCCGACGCAGTCGACGCGGTGCGAACTCTGGGGCCCTTCGACCTCGCGTATCTCGACCCGCCGTACAACCAACACCGCTACTTCACGAACTACCACGTGTGGGAGACGCTGGTTGCGTGGGACGCGCCCGAGCACTACGGAGTTGCCTGCAAGCGTGTCGACGCGCGCGACGCGTCGACCAAGAGCGTGTTCAACGACCGCCGGGCGATGCCGGACGCGCTCCTGGGCATCATCCGCGACGTCGACGCCGAGCTCGTCGTCGTGTCGTACAACAACGAGTCGTGGGTGGAGATCGACGCGCTCGAAGCGGCCTGCCGGGCGCGCGGCGGCGTCGTGGCGACGCTCGCGTTCGAATCTCGGCGCTATGTCGGGGCCCAGATCGGCATCCACAATCCCGATGGCAAGAAGGTCGGGCGGGTCTCGCATCTGCGGAACGTCGAGTACGTGGTCTGCGCGGGAGAACGAACGCTGGTCGACCGCATCGCGGAGAAAGGAGACGAGCTGTGGAAATTGCCGGCAACGTCGCGCTCGTAACGGGTGCTGCCTCCGGGCTGGGTGAGGCGACGGCCCGGCGTCTGCACGCGGCGGGCGCGACCGTGATCGTCGCCGACATCGCGGAGGAGCGCGGTCGTGCGGTCGCGACTGAACTGGGGGGCTCGGATCGTTTCGTCCGCTGCGACGTCACCTCCGAGGGCGAGGTGACCGCCGCGGTCGAAGCGGCCGCGGATCGCGGCCGGCTTGCGATCTGCGTGCACTGTGGTGGTGGCGGGATCGCGGCCCGCACGCTCGCGCGCGACGGAACACCCCACGACCTCGACGCGTTTCGGCGCGTCGTCGAGCTGAACCTGGTTGGCTCGTTCAACATGCTCCGGCTGGCGGCGGCGGCGATGGCGAAGAACGATGCCGACGAGGGTGGCGAGCGCGGCGTGTGCGTGCTCACCGCGTCGATTGCCGGGTACGAAGGGCAGATCGGTCAGGTCGCCTACGGCTCGGCCAAGGCGGGCGTCATAGGGATGACGATCATCGCCGCGCGCGACCTCTCGTCGGTCGGGGTGCGGGTCTGCACCATCGCGCCCGGAACGATCGCGACGCCACCGATGATGATGGTGCCGGAAGCGATGCGCGACGTCTTCGCCGCGAATGTTCCGTTCCCGAAGCGGCTGGGCCGGCCCGACGAGTACGCGGCTCTCGCGCAGCACATCGTCGAGAACGGCTACCTCAACGGCGAGGTCATCCGGCTCGACGGCGCGGTGCGGTTCCAGCCGAAGTAGGCCGAGCGCGCAGTCCCGCGGCGCGGATGCGGCGGACCAGCTCGTGGGTGGAAACCACCTGCGCACCGAGGTCGACGGTGAGCTGCCACCAGCGCTCGGGGACGTCGTAGTGGTCGTTGTGGAAGCGCAGCCGCCGCGGCAACGAGAGCGCGTCTGCGAACGCGTGCAACTCGTCGAGCGACGCGTCGCTCACGAGATGCGCGAAGCGGGTGCCGTGCGCGGGCCAGCGCGGGCGGTCGACGAGGATCATGGCTTCATCCGAAGACGTCGCCCATCGCTTCGATCGACGGGACGAAGTACGCCGAACCGCTGACGGGCCGGGAGAAATCGGTGAGCTGGTCGTGCAGCCCGTCGCCCGCCTGCCCGAACATGCGGCGGAGCATCTTCTCGAAGCGCGTGTGATCGGCGCTGAACGCGACGAAGTAGAGACCGAGCTCGGCGACTCGACCGTAGGGAACGCTCCGCCGGTAGATCTCGAGCTCCGCACCGTCCTCCTCGATCACGACCCGGGCGATGTGCGCGGTCGCGGGCTTGGCCGTCGCGTCGAGCTCGACGCTGTCGAGCTTCGTCCGGCCGAAGACGCGTTGCTGGTCGTCGTCCGGGAGGGCGTGGAACCTCGCGAGGTCGTGGATCCAGCGTTGCGTGATCGCGAACGAGCCGCCGGCGCCCGGTTGTCCCGCCGGGACGACTGCGACCGAGTTGGCTTCCTCGACCGGTGGATTCTCCGTGCCGTCGATGAAGCCCGTGAGATCGCGACCGTCGTGGTACACGAAGCCGGCAAGATCAGTCTGCAAGCTCGCGACCGGGGCGAGCATCGCGGCGACCGCGCGCGCGACGTCGAGCATGACGTCTTCGCCGGTTCCGTGGGTCCAGACCCAGACGTCGTGCTGGGTGCGCGCCAACCCGTCGAGCGCGGGGAGCTCGAAGTCGTCGATACCCGCGGTGCCGGGGTGGAGACGGTTCCACAGCGACGGTCGGAATCCGACCACGATGTTGGCGCCACCCGCGGTCACCGAGGGTTGACGCAGGCCTCGCATTGCATCCAACACCTCGCCGGGTGCGACCCCGGCGTTCGTGTCGAACTCGAGGTGGCGGTGCGAACGGGTGCCCTGGGCGAAGATGCCCGGTTGCGCGGTCGGCATGAAGATCAGGCGCCTCGCAGCCCGATGCGCGCCGACTCGTTCATGATGTGCTCGACCCACCACGCGGGCGCCGAGTTCATCAGCGTGGCGAGGTCCCAGTAGTCCCACCAGCGCACCAACTCGCCGTCACGCGCCTCGTGCATCGACACGAAGGGAAGCGACGCGCGCTCGCCCGTGGGCCATTCCCAGTGTTCGACGTGCTCGGTGACGACGGTGTCACCTTCGGCGATGATCGCGCGCACGTCGTGCGAGATCGCCGAGAGCGGCTCCAGACCCAAGCGGAGGCGCGCCGCGATCTGGGCGGGACCGCGCGCGACGTCGTCGGCCGGGGTCGGCACGTCGGTGTACTCGCCGTCGTCGGCGAACGCGGCACCGACCGCGTCGAAATCGCGGCGGTAGAGGTCGGCCCAGAGCTTCTCGACCAGTTCCCGGTTGTTCACACCGAGCTCCTCGACAAGGGCCGGCTCGGGGTGAACCGCACGGGCATCGACTCGAGGCCGCTGATGAAGTTCGCGCGCCGGCGCGGCAACTCGGCCGGATCGGCGGCGAGCTCGAGGTCGGGCAATCGCAACAGGAGTTGCTCGAACATCACCTTCAGCTCGAGCCGGGCCAGCGCCTGTCCGAGGCAGAAGTGGGACCCGAACCCGAACGCGAGATGCTCGTTCGGTTGGCGCTCCACGTCGAACCGGAACGGCTCGTCGAACCGCGTCTCGTCGCGATTGGCCGACTCGAACAGCAACATGCATTTCTGCCCGATTGTCATGGGCTGACCCATGAACTCTGTATCGCGCGTGACCGTGCGGCACATGTTCTTGATCGGCGTGACCCAGCGCAGCATCTCCTCGACCGCGACCGTGATCTTCGACGGATCGTCGACGAGCAGTTTGCGTTGGTCGGGATGCAGGAGCAGCTGCTCGACGCCGCCGCTGATGACGTGGCGCGTCGTCTCGTCGCCCCCGACGAGGATCAGTAGCGATTCGTACAGGACGTCGTCGGGGCTGAGCCGATCGCCGTCGACCTCCGCGTGCACCAGCACGCTCATGAGGTCGTCGGTCGGCTGGGCTTGCCGTTGCGCGACTGCGTGCGTGCAAAAGGCCGTGTACCCCTCCATGGCCTGCATCGCCTTCAGCCATTGCTCCTCGGTGGCGTTGCCGCTCTGCGCGCTCACCATGTCGTCCGACCACTGGAGCAGATCGCTGCGATCGTCGGGTTCGACTCCGAGCATGTCGCCGATCAGGATCATCGGCAGCGGCGCCGCGACGTCGTTCACGAAGTCGCACTCGCCCCGTTCGCAGACCTGGTCGATGATCGCGTCGCAGACGTCGCGGATCCTCTGCTCGCTGTCGCGCACGCGGCGCGGCGTGAAGCCCTTGTTCACGAGCTTGCGCCGCTTCCAGTGTTCCGGGTCGTCCATGTCGATCATCATCGGGATCGGGCCGTTGTCGGGTCGGATGCCACCGGCGTTGGAGAACGTCGCGGGATCCTTCTCCATCGCGAGGAGCGCGGCGTACGACGCGATTCCCCATACGCCGTTCCGGGCGTCGAAGTACACGGGCGCGTTCTCGCGCATCCACGTGTACTTCTCGTGCGGATCGTCGACGTAGAAGCTGCCGTCGAGCAGATCGATGTCGTCGCGTGTCGGATGCATGGCTCTACTTTGGTGGCATTCGGATGCCCGCGTCCATACGGATCACCTCGCCGTTGAGGTAGCCGTTGCGAACGATCTCGACTGCGAGCGAGGCGAAGTCGTCGGGATCGCCCAGTCGCTTCGGGAACAGCACCGACTGCGCGAGCGCGTCGCGCGCGTCGGCCGGCAGACCGCCGAGCAGCGGCGTGTCGACGAGCCCGGGTGCGATCGTGCAGACGCGGATGCCGGCCGCGGCGAGATCTCGGGCCGCGGTCAGCGTGAGCGACACCACGCCGCCCTTCGACGCCGAGTACGCGGCCTGTCCGATCTGACCGTCGTACGCGGCGATCGACGCGGTGTTCACGATGACGCCCCGTTCGCCCTGTTCGTTCGGGTCGTTCCCCGACATGCCGGACGCCGCGAGCCGGAGCACGTTGAAGGTTCCGATCAGGTTGATCTCGAGGACCTTGCGGAAGGTGTCGAGGGAGTGCGGGTCGCCCGCGCGGTTGAGCGTTCGCTCGGCCCAGCCGATACCGGCGCAATGGATGCATGTGCGCAGCGGTGCCAGCGCGGTCGCGGCGGCGACTGCGGCTGAGACGTCGTCCTCGCTCGTGACGTCGGCGGGCGCGAACTTCCCTTCGATCTCGGCGGCGACCTGTTCGCCCTTGGCCTGGTCGCGGTCGAGGATCACAACCGTCGCCCCCGCGCCGGCCAGGCGCCGCGCGGTCGCCTCGCCCAGGCCGGAGGCGCCGCCGGTCACGAGCGCCGACGACCCGGCGAGGGGGCTCACGGAAGTCTGCATAGCGCCAGACCCTATGACAGAGGGGAATCTGCGGCCCGGTTCGCGGGTTCGAACTCCCGTGCTCTCCGCTGAACCCTCGTGCGTCGAGGTGCTCGCGGTCATCGATTGGTACGTCGACTGCGAATGCGACGCCACCACGATGCTCGTGATCGCCGCCCATCTCGACGCGTGCTGCGGATGCTGCGACGAGCTGTCGATGCTCCGTTGGTTGAAGTCGGCTGTCCGGCGGTGCGGCGGCGCGTCAGAATCACGGTCGTGGCCCTGATCTCGTACCCGCAACGGCTCGCCGACCACGTCGCGTCCGATCCCGACCATCCGGCCCTCACCTACGAGCAACACACGGTGACGCGTGCCGAGCTCGAGACGCTCGCGAACCGCACGGCCCGAACACTCGCGTCGAAGGGCGTCGGTCAGGACGATCTCGTGACGATCGCCCTGCCGAACGGTGTCGCGTTCGTCGCGACGACCATCGCGTGCTGGAAGCTGGGCGCGGTCCCGCAGCCCGTCTCGGCCCGGCTGCCCGCGCGCGAGCTCGACGCGATCATCGAGCTCGCAGAGCCGCGCGTCGTCGTGGACGCGGAGCTCGACGTCGACGGGTTCGACGACGCGCCGTTGCCGGAAGCCGTGTCGAACCCGTACAAGGCGATGACGTCGGGCGGCTCGACCGGCCGGCCCAAGCTGATCCTCGCGAACCAGCCGAGCCTGATCGATCCCGACGCGGCGCCGCTGCTCGGCATGCAGCTGAACGGCACGCACGTGATGCCCGGGCCGCTGTACCACAACGGTCCGTTCATCTGGACGATGACGGCGTTGCTCGCGGGCAACCACGTTGCTCTCGGAGGGAAGTTCGACGCGGAGCGCACACTCCAGCTCGTCGACCGCTACCACCCCGATTCGATGTACGTGGTGCCGACGATGATGGCGCGCATCTCGAAACTTCCACCCGAGGTGCGCGATCGCTACGACGTGTCGTCGTTGAAAACGGTGTGGCACCTCGCGGCTCCGTGCCCACCGTGGCTCAAGGAGGAGTGGATCAACTGGTTGGGCGCGGAGACGATCTGGGAGCTCTACGGCGGTACCGAGGCGCAGGCCGCGACGATCATCACCGGCGTCGAGTGGTTGCAACATCGGGGATCGGTCGGCCGCGTGAACGTCGCCCAGTTCCAGGTGCTGCGTCCGGACGGCTCGATCGCCGACCCGGGCGAGGTCGGCGAGGTCTTCATGCGACCGTCCGACGACGAGAACGTGCGGACGTACCGCTATGTCGGCGCAGAGGCCCGGCGTATCGAGGGCGGTTGGGAGTCGCTCGGCGACATGGGTGCCGTCGACGCCGACGGCTATCTCTACCTGAGCGACCGCCAGACCGACATGATCCTCGCCGGGGGAGCGAACATCTATCCCGCCGAGATCGAAGCGGCGCTCGACGAGCACGCCCGCGTGCGGTCGTGCGCGGTGATCGGTCTGCCCGACGACGATCTCGGCAACGTGGTGCACGCGATCGTGCAGACCGACGACGGCTCGCCGATCGACCTCGACGAATTGCGGGCCCACCTGGCCGAACGCCTGGTCCGTTACAAGATCCCGCGCACGTTCGAGTTCACGACCGAGCCGCTGCGCGACGACGCGGGCAAGCTCCGCCGCTCCGCGCTGCGAGCCGAGCGCTTGACCGGATAGACTAGAATGGCGTTCTAGATCGCGCGAGTCGCGGAGGTGGCCATGGGTACCGTCGATTTCGACGTGTTCGACGCCGACAACCACTACTACGAGGCGACCGACGCCTTCATCCGGCATCTCCCGAAGCACCGATCGAAGTTGGTGCAATGGGCCGACATCGACGGCAAGCACCGGATGATCGTCGACAACAAGATCTTTCGCTTCATCCCGAACCCCACGTTCGACCCGGTCGCGCGCCCCGGCTGCCTCGACGAGTACTTCCGCGGCAAGCAAGCCGGAGACGACATACGCGCTGCGTTCGGTGAGTTGGAGCCGATCAATCCCGCGTACCGCGACCCGGCCGCGCGCGTCCGGCTGATGGACACGCAGGGAATGCAGGGGTGCTTCTTGTTCCCGACGCTCGGCGTTGGTGTCGAGGAAGCGCTGCTGCACGACCCCGACGCCCTGCACGACGTGTTCCACGCGTTCAACGAGTGGATGCTCGACGACTGGACGTTCAACTACGCCGATCGCATCTATGCCGCGCCCTACATCGCGCTCCAGGATCCGGTCCGTGCGGAGCAAGAGGTCGAGTACGCGCTCGCGAACGGCGCCCACGTCGTGGTGATGCGCTCCGGACCGGTGCGCGGCCCCGGCTTCTCGCGCAGTCCGGGCGATCCGATGTACGACCGCATGTGGGCGCGTATCACCGAGGCCGGCGTCCTGGCCGCGTACCACTCGGGCGACGCGGGTTACAACCGCTACGCCGACGAGTGGGGAGGTGGCGGCGACTTCCAGGCGTTCCGCGCCGACCCGTTCCGCAGCGTGACCGGTGGCCATCGCCCGATCTACGACACCGTCGCCGCGCTCGCGTGTCACGGCGTGCTGCGCCGACATCCGAACCTGCGGGTTGCCACCATCGAGAGCGGATCGGAATGGGTCGGGCTCCTGCTGAAGGCGTTGAAGAAGTCGTTCGGCCAGATTCCCGGCGCCTATGAAGGCGTCGATCCGGTCGAGCAGGTGCAGGACCACCTGTGGGTCTCGCCGTATTACGAGGACGATCTCCAAGAGCTGCGCGACGAGCTGGGCGCGACCCAGATGATCTTCGGTTCCGACTACCCGCACGCCGAGGGCCTCGCCGACCCGAAGTCGTTCGTCGACGATCTCCCCAATTTCTCGGAGGACGAGATCAGGCTCGTGATGCGCGAGAACGGGCTGGCGCTCTCGCAGCCGCGGATTTGAGCTAAGCGGGTTTCGTCGCGACGACGAGGTCGCGCGTGATCGCGTGGTCGACACGATGTGAGAACTGATCCCACGCGTCGCCGGTGCACGGCGCGAGACCATGGCGACCGAGTAGCTCGACGAGCGCGTCGCGCGCCAGCACCTTCGTGTTCCACGACAACCCCATCGCCGCCCCGGCCTTCATCGCCCCGATCCAGCCGTCGAGCGCAGAGTCCAGCAGCTCTTCCGGGCGTCGGGTGCGCGCGTCGGGGCGGCTCCGGCTGCCGTGCTGCACGCCGTAGGGCAGGTCGGCGATCACCGCATCGAAGATCGGCTTGCGGTAGTGCTCGCCGGCTTGCGTCGTGTCGTCGTTGACGAGCCGGACGCGCTGGACGTCGTCGGCCTTGTACTCGTCCTTGTCGCGGCCGAAGACCACCTCCAGCCTGCGGCCGGCGACCTTGCCGTCGCGTCGCAGCGGCATGGTGTGCACCTGGTGCTTGTAGCGCTTGTCCTTCAGCCAGTTGACGAAGAACGTGCGGTACGCATCGTAGGCGGTGCGCTCGATCTCGATGCCGTCGACGTCGAAGCCGTAGACGAGGCCTTGATTCAGCGACGTTCCGCGCCCGCACAGAGGATCGAGCACGCGGAGCCGGCGGCTCGGCCAATCGGTGGCGTGGGCCGACGCCGCGAGTGTCACGTTGAAGAGCAGCTTCGTGAACTGTTCGTTGGTCTTGCCCTTGTAGCGCTGGATCGTGAGGAGGTCGTCGTCGAGATGGGCGACGGGATCGAGCGCGACCGGCACGAGCCGCCCGCCGTCGTCGATCTGGAACAACGCGAAGGCCGACGACAGATTGGAGAGGTGTTCGACATCGTCGCCGGACATGGCGTCGTCGGCTTCGAAGCGCACGTAATCGACGCCACCGATGACCGTCGGCTCGACGGCGTGCAACGAGCCCTTCAACACGCACTCGTTGAGCACCGAGAGCTCGGCCGTGTTCAGCGCGGCCGCGCCCTTGCTGTAGAGGCGATTCGCAGCCGGACGGAGGAGCAGTGCGTACGCGGCCATCGCCGGTCAAGGTACCGCCGAGGCCGGGGAGTGCATTCGTGCCTAGGCTCGGCGCTCGTGACCCGCCTCATCTTCCACATCACGACCGCGCCCGAGTGGGAAGCGGCGCGTGACGCCGGTCAGTACCGCGCGCCCAGCCTGGATACCGAAGGGTTCATCCACTGCTCGCTGCCGACGCAGGTGAATCACGTAGCCGACTGGTTCTACCGAGACGTTCCCGATCTCGTCCTGCTCTGTGTCGATCCGGCGCTGCTGACGAGCGAGTTGCGGTGGGAGCCGTCGTCCGATTCCTTCGCCGGCGAATTCCCCCACGTGTACGGCCCGGTCGCGATCGACGCCGTCGTCGCCGCGATTCCGTGGGGCCCCGGCGAGAACGGCTTCAGTCTCCCCGACCAGGTCCACGCCATCCTCGACGGCTGATTTCCGGAACGGCTAGGTGAGATCGGGGAGACCGAGATCGAGGTTCGCCTCTTCGAGACCTCCGTCGACCTCGAACAGCTTGCCGGTTACGAAGCTGCCGGCCGGTGACGCGAGGTAGAGCGCGCACAGCGCGATGTCCTCGGGGCGTCCGAGCCGCTTCAACGGCGTGCGCCGCACCATCTCGTCGCGGATCTCGGGATTGTCGAGCACGGTCTCGAGCGCGCTCGTCGCAATCGAGCCGACCGCGATCGCGTTGACCCGGACCTTCGGCGCGAGGTCGGCCGCCGTGAGCCGCGTCATGTGTGACAATGCGGCTTTCGCGGTGCCGTACGCGACGAACCCGCGGTCGCGAAGTCGTCCGATCGCGGAGGAGATGTTGACGATCGAGCCCGCGCCGCTCGCGAGCAGGTGCGGGGCCGCGGCCTTGCTGAGCACGAATGCCGTCGTCACGTTGAAATGGAACGACCGCTCGAAGAATCCGGGACTGGTGTCGAGGAACGGCCGGGGCATCGTTCCCCCCGCGTTGTTCACAACGATGTCGATCCGCCCGAGCTCGGCCACCGTACGCTCGACGATCTCCTCGAGCACGTCGTTCTCGTTGACGTCGGCAGGGATGACGAGCGCTTCCCGGCCGGTCGCGCGCACGTCGGCCGCGACCTCGTCGAGCTGGTCCTTCGTGCGCGCGGTGAGCACGATGTTCGCACCCGCATCGGCGAAAGTGCGCGCGATCGACGCGCCGATGCCACGCCCGGCACCCGTGACGATCGCGACCTTGCCGTCGAGGCGGAACTCGTCGAGCACGCTCACGTGAGGTACCGCGAGATCGACTCGACGATCGCGACCGGCTTGTCGCCGCCCTCGCGCTCCATGGTGATGCGCGTTGTCGCCTGTACTCCGCCGGTCACCTCTTTGGCCTCGATCAGCTCGCCCTTGGCCCGGACCCGGGAGTTGACGGGCACGGGCGCCGGGAACCGGACCTTGTCGGCGCCGTAGTTGATGCCCATCGAGATGCCGCTGACGTGCACGAGCTGGGAGAGGAAATAGGCCGCCAGCGACATCGTCAGGTACCCGTGGGCGATGGGGGTCCCGAAGGGGCCTGCCTTGGCGCGCTCGGTGTCGACGTGGATCCACTGGTTGTCGAGGGTGGCTTCCGCGAATTTGTCGATCTGGTCCTGGGTGATCGTGACCCAGTCGGTCACGCCGAGGTCGGCGCCGACGGCGCCGAGGAGGTCCTGGGGAGTAGCGAAGTTCGTCGTCATGGGAGGGACGCTATAAGGGTTGGCGCCGTTGATGTCGATGCAACCCCGATGGCAGATGCTCCTCAGTTTGCCGCGCCCGAAGGAGCGGATGCCGAGCCGCTCGACGTACGCGACCCTGAAGTCGTCCGTGCTCTGGCCGACGCGGTCGCGATCCTCGGCCCCGATCTCCGCCCACGGATCATGCTCGGTCGTCTCGGCGCGTACGCCGGCTTCTCGCGCCTCGGCGACCAGAACCTCCGCATCATCGAGTGGGTTCATCAGGACGATCAACGAACGGTCGTCGACGCGCTCGACCGGAGCCGCGACGCGCCGGGCGTCGACGTCGACGCGCGAGTACGCGTCTTCAACGAGCACGACGGGTGGCACGACATGACCCTCGTGTTCCGCAATCTGCAGGATCACCCGGATGTGCGAGGAACGATCGTGCGCGCGGTCGACCAGACGTTGTTCGACCGCGAGGCTCGGTGGCGAACCCTCGTGGGCGAGAGCCCGATCGGCATCTTCGACGTCGATCTCGACGACCGTTGCACCTTCGTCAATCCGGCGTTCGAACGCCTGACCGGTATGTCGGCCCGCGAGGCGTTGGGCCGCGGTTGGGCTTCGGCGATCGCGATCGACGGCGGAGTCGGAACCGACGACGCGTCGGCACGCGAGTTCCGCATCGACCTGCCGGAGGGTCACTCTCGATGGGTGAGCATGCGGTCGGCGGCCCGACGCGAGCCCGACGGACGAGTGACGGGCTTTCTCGGGACGCTCGAGGACGTCACCGAGCGCAAGCGGTTGGAGGAGCGGCTCGAGCACGACGCGACACACGACCGGCTCACCGGCCTCGGTAGCCGCGCGCTGCTCGTCGAGGAGTTGACCACCGCGCTCGCACGGACGAGGCGCGGCGGTCCGGGTGTATCGCTGCTGTACATCGATCTCGACGGCTTCAAGCGCGTCAACGACATGCTCGGGCACGCGGCCGGCGACGAGCTGCTCGTGCAGGTCGCCAAGCGATTGCGCGATGCATTGCGCGGCGGTGACATTTGTGTGCGGCTCGGCGGTGACGAGTTCGTCGTGTGTTGCCCGGAGCTCGACCGGCCCGCGCACCCGCACGCACTGCAGCTCGCTGAGCGTCTGATCGGGGTGCTGCACGAGCCGTACGACGTGCACGGTCACGAGATGTTGGTCGGTGCGAGCATCGGTATCGCCGGCACGTCGGGCGACGACCCGGTGTCGATCGACCAGCTGCTGTCGAACGCCGACATCGCCGCGTATCGCGCCAAGCGGATGGGTCGCGGTCGCGTCGAGATGTTCGACGACGAGCTCCGGCGCCAGCTCGCCAAAGCGCGCCGCATTGCCCGCAGTGTGGGTCGGCTGCTCGATCAGCCCCGACTTCCGATCATGTGCTCTCCGCTCGTGCATCTGGGCGGCGCCGGCGTCGTCGGATTCGATTGCACGGTCGACTGGGAGAGCGCGGGAGTGCGCGAATCGGCGGACACGATCGCTCGCGTCGTCGACGATGCCGGTATGTCGCGCGCGCTCGACGTCGCGCTCGTGCGCACGGTGCTCGCGCAGATCGCTGATTGGCAGCGCCGGCCGCCGGCGGCGATCGTTCCCGGACTGAGTCTCACGCTCACCCGCGCGGGAGCGCTCTCGCCCGTCCTGCCCGAGCTCGTCCGCGACATGCTCGTGCGCAGCGGGGCCGCGCCGTCGTTGTGCTGGCTCGGCATTCCCGAGGCGGCCGTCGCCCACGACCTCGAAGCGGCGTCGCGTGTGGTTGTCGCGCTCGACGAGCTGGGCGTCGGAGTGGCGTTGCGAGACTTCGGCTCCGCGGTGTCGTCGCTCGAACAGCTGCGCCGCTTGCCGGCGCCGACGATGACGATTGCCGGACCGCTCGTCGCGGCCGTGTGCGACGCCGGCGAGTCGAGCAGCCCGGGCGACACCGACGATGCAGGTTCCGCGTTGCTCGCCGCGATCGTCGCGTACGCGCGCGCACTCGGGCGCGTCGTCGTCGCCTTCGGGGTGCACGACGACGCGCACGCTCGCCGGCTGCGCGAGCTCGGCTGCGATTTCGGCACCGGCCCGGCGTTCGGACCGCCGATCCGCCCGGACGGTGTCGAGGAGTTCCTGGCGAGCCGGCCTTGAGCGGGCGCCCCTGAGCTCGCCGAAGACACGATCTCGGCACACCGGTCACCTACGGTTGGCCCATGGCCCGATCCTCTCCCGGCGACTACTCCGCCGAGCACATTCAGGTACTCGAGGGCCTCGACCCGGTGCGGAAGCGACCGGGTATGTACATCGGTTCGACCGGGCCGACCGGCCTCCATCACCTCGTGTGGGAGGTGGTCGACAACGCGGTCGACGAGGCGATGGCCGGCTCCTGCACGCGCATCGACGTCTCGTTGCTCGCCGACGGCGGCGTGCGTGTCACCGACAACGGCCGCGGGATCCCGGTCGACGAACACCCGCAGTACAAAGGCAAGTCGGCCGCCGAGATCGTGATGACCACACTGCACGCGGGCGGCAAATTCGGTGGCGGCGGCTACAAGGTGTCGGGCGGATTGCACGGCGTGGGCGTGTCGGTGGTGAACGCGCTGTCGGCGCGCGTCGTGCTCGAAGTCGACCGGGGCGGTCGCACGTACCGGCAGGAGTACGCGGCCGAGAATTCGGGGCGGGGACCGGTGAAGCCCGGAGTTCCGCAGGGCAAGTTGAAGGTGGTCGCGCAGTCGAAGCGCGGGCACACCGGCACGAGCGTCACCTTCTGGCCCGACCCCGACGTGTTCGAGGAGGTCGAGTTCCGCTACGTGACGATCGCCGAGCGGTTGCAGGTGATGGCGTTCCTGAACCGCGGTCTCACGATCGCCCTGCACGACGAACGCCCGGGCCACAAGCAATCGGAGGTGTTCTCGAACGACTCCGGCATCGTCGACTTCGTGCGTCATCTCAACCAGTCGAAGGAGCCGTTGTTCAAGGACGTCGGCTACTTCGGCGACCGCGGCCCCGAAGGCGAGGTCGAGGTCGCATGGCAGTGGAACACCGGCTACCACGAAGGTCTGCACTCGTTCGCGAACGGCATCTCCACGACCGAGGGCGGGATGCACGTTGAAGGCTTCCGGCGAGCGCTCACACAGGCCGTCAACCGCTACGCCAAGGATCGCAATCTCCTGAAGGGCAAGGACGCGGCCTTCCAGGGTGACGACGTGCGGGAAGGGCTCACGGCGATCGTGTCGGTGCGCCTGACCGATCCGCAGTTCGAAGGTCAGACCAAGGCGAAGTTGGGCAACACCGAGATGCGTACGTTGGTCGAGCGCGCCGCGAACACGCACCTCTCACGCTGGCTCGAGGAGCACCCGAACCCGGCGAAGGCGATCGTGGCCAAGGCGGCGAACGCGGCGCGGGCCCGCTCGGCGGCGAAGTCGGCGCGCGACCTGACGCGCCGCAAGACCGCGCTCGACGGCGTGGGCATGCCCGACAAGCTTGCCGACTGCGCGTCACGCGACCGCGATGGCGCCGAGCTCTTCCTGGTGGAGGGCGACTCGGCCGGCGGTTCGGCGCGCGATGCCCGCGACCCGAGGAACCAGGCGATCCTGCCGTTGCGGGGCAAGATCCTGAACGTCGAGCGGGCGTCGATGGACAAGGTCGTCGCGAACGCGGAGATCCAGTCGTTGACCGCCGCGATCGGCGGCGGCATCGGTGCCGATTTCGACGTGGCGAAGGTGCGCTACGGGAGGGTGATCATCCTCGCCGACGCCGATGTCGACGGCGGACACATCCGCACCCTGCTCATCACGTTCTTCTACCGGCAGATGACGCCCCTCGTCGAAGCCGGTCGCCTGTACGTGGCGCAGCCCCCTCTGTACTCCGTGGAGATCGGCGGGCAGAAGCAATACGTCGCCGACGACGCGGCGCGGCTGCGCGTCATGGAGGAGCACCCGAATCGCCAGCTCGTCTTTGGCCGGTTCAAAGGGCTCGGCGAGATGGATCCGCACGAGCTGCGCGAGACGTGCATGGATCCCGCGACTCGCCACCTCGTGAAGATCGACGTCGACCAGGCCGCGATCGCCGACGAAGTGCTGTCGGTGCTCATGGGCGACGACGTCGAAGCGCGCCGCAACTGGATACAGCGCAATGCCAAAGACGCCCGCTTCCTCGACGTGTAGGGAGACAACGCGATGGCCCGTCGGACCACGACCAACCAACTGACTCTCGAGCCGCCGTCGGAGATTCCGACGCGCACGCTGCAGGAAGAAGTCGAGGGCGCGTTCCTCGAGTACGCGATGAGCGTCATCGTCCAGCGCGCGCTACCCGACGTCCGCGACGGGTTGAAGCCCGTCCACCGCCGCATCCTCTGGGCGATGCACGACTCGAACCTCCGGCCCGATCGACCGTTCGTCAAGTGCGCGCGCGTCGTCGGTGAGGTCATGGCCAACTACCACCCGCACGGCGACACCGCGATCTACGACGCGCTCGTCCGGATGGGCCAGCCTTTCTCGCTGACCGCGCCGTTGATCGACAAGCACGGGAACTTCGGATCGCCGTCCGATCCGCCCGCGGCGTCGCGCTACACCGAGTGTCGCCTGTCGCCGCTCGCGATGGAGCTGCTCGCCGGTATCGACGAGGGAACCGTCGATTTCGAGCCGAACTACGACGGCTCGCGTACCGAACCCGTCGTCCTCCCGGCGCGGTTTCCCAACCTGTTGGTGAACGGCGCGCAGGGCATCGCGGTCGGAATGGCCACCAACATCCCGCCCCACAACCTCGCCGAGGTGTGCAACGCGGCCGTGAAGTTGATCGACAAGCCCGACGTCACGCTCTCGGAGCTGATGCGCATCGTGAAGGGTCCCGACTTCCCGACCGGCGGCCTCATCATGGGTGACGACGGGATCAAGGACGCGTTCCGAACCGGGCGCGGCACCATCCGCGTGCGCGCGGTCCACGAGATCGAGGAGCTCCCGCGCCGCGGCGGTCAGGCGATCGTGCTCACCGAGGTTCCGTTCCAGACGAGCGTCGACGCGATCTCGGGAAAGCTGACGGAGCTCGTGCTCGCCGGCAAGATCGACGGCGTGCGCGACATCCGCAACGAGTCCGGGCAGGGGAAGACCCGTCTCGTCATCGAGCTTCGTCCCGACACGAACCCGCAGATCGTGCTGAACAATCTCTTCAAGCACACGGCGGCGCAGAGCACCTTCCCGGTCAACATGGTCGCGCTCGTCGACGACGTTCCCCGAACGGTCACGCTCTCCGAAGCTCTGCAGCACTGGCTCGATCATCAAGTGGTCGTCGTGACCCGACGAAGCAAGTTCCGCCTGCAGAAGGCCCAGGATCGCCTGCACATCGTCGAGGGCCTGGTGAAGGCGCTCGACATGATCGACGCGATCGTGAAGGCGATCCGCGCGTCGAAGGATCGCGCCGCGGCGCGCAGCGCGTTGATGGACAAGCGCTTCGGTTTCTCGGAGATCCAGGCCAACCACATCCTCGACATGCCGCTCGGGCGGCTCACGCAGCTCGGCCGGGCGGAGCTCGACAAGGAACGCAAGGAGCTCGAGGCGACGGTCAAGCAGCTGCGCGGCATCCTGGCCAAGCACGACGTGCTGATGGGCGTCATCCGGGAGGAGCTCGTCGCCATCCGCGACGCCCACAAGGCGCCGCGCCGGACCCCGATCATGAGCGACGATGCGGGCGCGCTCGACGTCGTCGCGCTCGTCGAAGACGAGCCCTACGTGACCACCGTGACCGCGCGCGGCTACGTGCGCGCCGTGCCCGCGCGCACCCGGAAGTCGCTCGTCGCGAACCCGGGCGATCGCGACGCGGTCGCGCAGGCGATCGATACCACCGCGCTTTCTGGGCTCCTGTTCTTCACCGACCGCGGGCGCGCGTACCGGGCCACGGTGCACGAGCTGCCGAAGGAGAAGCTGAGCGCCGCGCAGAATCTCTTCCAGTTCGGCGACGGTGAGCAGGTCGTGGCCGTGCTCGACGCGCGGTTGCACGAGGATCACCCGAACCTCGTGTTCGTGACCTCGACGGGCGGAGTGAAGCGCACTGCGCTCAGCGAGTTCACCGAAGCGTCCGGACGCCAGAACGGCATCGTGGCGATGAAGCTGGCCGCCGACGAGCGCGTCGTCGCCGTGTTCCCCGGTTGGGACGACTACGAGCTGTTGCTCCTTTCCGCCAACGGGCAGGGCATCCGCTTCGCCGAGGGCGACGTCCGCCCGGTCGGCCGGTCGGCCGGCGGTATCCGCGGCATCCGCCTGAAGGGCGACGACCGGGTGATCGGCGGGTGCGCCGCCGCCGACGGCGAGCTCGTCGTGATCGCGACCGAGCAGGGTTTCGCCAAGCGCACCGAGGTAGACGAATTCCCGGTGCAGACTCGAGGTGGCTCGGGCCTCAAGGCGGCGAAGATCGACAAGGCGCGCGGACCTCTGGTTGCGATGACGCCGGCCGCCGACACGCTCGCCTTCCTCGCCGCCGACGCGTGTCTCGTCGTGCCCGGGCAGGGCGTGCGCGCCGCGTCACGCGATGGCGGTGGCTCGAAGGTGTGCCCGGGGGGACTGCAGCGGGTCGTCGCGATCGCGCCGCCCCGCGACGACGCGTGACGGCTACGGCGCCGGATTCTCGACCGTCTGCCAGTCGCGGGTCGTGAGATACGTGCGGAAGTGCTCCGCGACCGTTGTGAGATCGCCCATCGTCTTCGGGTGGCGCAGCTCGTACAGCTGCGGGAACCGTTCCATCGAACGCACGAGATCCCAGAGCGCGACCGCGTCGTCGCCGGTGGGCGCGGGCACGACGACCGGACCGTAGACCGCGTATCCGCGCTCGAGCACGAGCGTTGGTACGCCGTGTGCGCCGTAGCGGGCGACCGCGTCCTGGTGCTCGTCGCGGACTTCGGCGAGCGTGGAATCGTCGCCAACCGCGCGTTCGACGAACGACGGGTCGAACCCGGCGTCGGCGATGACGCGGGCGTGCACGTCGGGAACGTGCGTCTTGAGACCATCGAAGAAGAACGCGTTGCCGATCGCCGCGTACCAGCGGTCGAGCGCGTCGTTGCCGAGCTCGCGGCGGATCAGCGCACCGACCCGCATCTGCCCGAAGCCGTACGACCAAGGACGTTCCCACGGGTGCCGTTTGCCCGCGACGAGGTTGACCTCTTCGAGGGAGAAGAACCGCCACGTGACGTCGAGGTCGCGCTGTCGTCGCACGTCGCGGATCCAGAGTGACGTCTGGAACGCGTACGGGCACATCGGGTCGAAGTAGAAGGTCAGCGACTCGGGCACATCGGCAGTCTCCCTCAGGGAGCCGTTTATGGGAAGCCGTATCGCGGACTACCGTGCGCGCATGACCGAGCCGCTGATTCTCCGCCTGGAAGAGGTGTGGACCGACGTCGCCGAGATCTGCGATGGCCTCACCGCCGACCAATGGATAACGCCCACCGATTGTCCGGGCTGGTCGGTGTTCGACAACGTCGCGCACATGATCGGCACGGAGCGCATGTTGTCGGGCGAGCAACCGTCGACCTCCGAGGCCGCCGCCGACGCGCCACACGTGCGCAACGACATCGGCAGGGCGAACGAGCACTGGATCGCGGCGTATCGCGGTTGGGACGGACAGAAGCTGCTCGACGAGTTCCGTGGCGTCACCGGGCGCCGGCTCGACGCGTTGCGCTCGATGAGCACGGCGCAATGGGACGCCGAAGGTTTCACGCCCGAAGGGCCGGGCCCGTACCGGCAGTTCATGGCGATCCGCGTCTTCGACTGCTGGTATCACGACCAGGACATCCGTGAGGCGATCGACCTCCCGGGCTTCCTGGAGGGACCGGTTGCCGACCTCTCGCTCGCGCGCATCCCGCCCAAGGGCCTCGGCTACATCGTCGGGAAGAAGGCGGGCGCGCCGGTTGGCAGCACTGTGGTGTTCGCAGTCGAAGGATCGCCGGAGATCGTCGCCGCGATCTCGGTGCCGCCCGAGGGCCGCGCGGTGTTGCTCGACGACGTGCCGGCCGATCCGTCCGTTCGCATCACGACCGACCGGCGCACGTTCGCGCGTCTCGCCGGCGGGCGTTGGACGGGGGCGCACGCTCGGGAACGCGGGGTCGTGCGCGTCGAAGGCGATATCGCGCTCGGCGACCGGATCGTCGACAACATGGCCTTCACGATCTGATGCCCGGCGCCGGGCAACGCCAAACGATGCGAACTCGGAGGATCGTCGGGGTCATCCTCCTCGTGATCGGAGGTGTGTGGATCGCGCAGGGTTCCGGCGCGCTCGGCGGTTCGTTCATGAGCGGCGAGGTCTTGTGGCTCGTGATCGGCGTGATCGTCGGTCTGTTCGGCCTCGCGCTGCTCTTCGGCGCCATCCGCGACCGCAAACTCGCGGCGCGCGACGAGAGCTGACCGATCGTGACGGGGCGCGCCTTCGAGGTCGTGTGCGAGGTGGAACCGCCGACGCGCCCCGACCTGATGCACGTGCGCCACCAGATCGGCGTGCTCAGCAAAGTGGCTTCCGCGTTCCTGATCCCCGACAACCACATCGGCCGCGCGACGGTGTCGAGTGTCGCGGTCGCGCACGAGGTCGAGCGCATGGGCGGCCGGTCGATCGCCTGTCTGAACGCCCGCGATCGCAATCTGCTCGGGTTCCGCCGCGACCTCCTGACCGCGGCCGCCTACGGCGTCGATCAGTTTCTGTTCGTGTACGGCGACCGTCCGAGCCTGGGCGCGCGCACCGGTCAGCTCACCGTGCAGTCGATGATGCGCGAGCTGCGGACCTTTCCGGCAACGCACGATTACACGGGCGAGCGTCCGTTCCGCGCCGGAGTGTCGGCCGGTGCCGGAGCGCTGCCGGCGTGGAAGCGCGAGGCCGACTTCCTGTTCGCACAGGTGCGATTCTCGCTTTCGGAACTGCTCGAGTGGCGGGCCGGCATCGACTTCGACGGCCCGGTCTACGCGGGCGTCATGGTCGTTCCGAGCGCGGCCATGGGGCGCAAGATCAGCACCGAGATTCCGCAGCTCGCGGTACCCGACGCGTGGCTGCGCGCGATCGAGCGCGATCCGAAGGCCGGCGTCGAGTTGGCGTGTGATCTCGTCGAAGGTGTCCGCGAATCCCGCGCGTTCGACGGCGTGCACCTCATTCCGGTGAGCCGGTATCGAGAAGTGGCCGCGCGGCTCGAGGTGCAACTCGCGCCGGAGTGACGATGTGATGTCGGGGCGTGTACCGTCCGCGCCATGAAAGCCTTGCTCTACGGCGTGAAGCCCGAACCCGTACCGGAACCCGACACCGACAACCGCCTGCTGCACAGCCTCGCGCACACGCCGATGAAGCTCGTCGACATGGACGAGCCCGGTTTCTTCGGGCCCGACTGGGTGGTGACCCGACCGCGGCTCACCGGGATCTGCGGGTCGGATTCGAAGCAGGTGTTCATGGATTGGGGCGAGGTGGGCTCGCCCGACAACCCCATGAAGGGGTTCTTCTCGCTTCCGCAGGTGCTCGGTCACGAGGTCGTCGCCGACGTCGTCGCGGTCGGTCCCGAGGCCGAGGGATTGCAGACGGGCGACCGCGTGGTGCTGAACCCGTGGCTCTCGTGCGGTCCGCGCGGCGTGTCGCCACTGTGCCCGGCGTGCGCAGTAGGTGATTTCAGCCTCTGCTACTCCTTCGACGTCGGACCGATCCCGCCCGGCATCCACATCGGTACCGCGCGTGACGTCAACGGCGGCTACGCGCAGGTGATGTCGGCGCACGACTCGCAGCTCTTCACAGTGCCCGACAACGTCTCCGACGAGCTCGCGGTCTTCGCCGACCCGTTCGCGGTGTCGCTGCACTCGATCACCCGCCACCCGCCGACGCCGGGCGGAAAGGTGATGGTCTACGGCGCGGGCGCGCTGGGAACGTGCGCAACCGCGATCTTGCGCGCGCTCTATCCCGATGTCGAAGTACTCGTCGTCGCCCGCTTCGAGGCGCAGGCCGCGCTGGCCCGCAAGCTCGGCGCGAAGGTGATCGGGCACACCCCCGCGCTGCAGGTGATCGAGGAAGCGGCCGCATGGTCGGGCGGAGTGCTGCGCGCCAGCGACGGCCTCCCGATGGCGTTCCCCGGTTTTATCGACGTCGTCTACGACACCGTCGGCAAGCAGGAGACCTTCGAGGTCGGCACCCGGGTGCTCAAGGCGCGCGGCACGCTCGTCAAGGCCGGCGTGCACGGACCGACGTGGTGGGAAGACACTCCGCTCTACTTCAAGGAGATCTCGATGGTCGGCTCGAACGCTTTCGGCTTCGAGGACGTCGAGGGCGTGCGCAAGCACGGCATCCAGCACTATCTCGACCTCGTGTCGTCGGGCCGGATCGATCTCACCGGCATGCTGACCCACACCTTCTCGCTCGAAGACTGGCGAGACGCCTTCACCGCGCTCGCCACGCAGGACGACTCGGGCGCGATCAAGGTCGCGTTCGACTATCGGGGCGCGTCGTGAGCGACGTCGTCCTCATCGACATCGCCGACCGGGTCGCGGTCATCACGCTGAATCGTCCCGATCAGCGGAACGCGCTGAATCGCGACATCCGGCGTGAGCTCCCCGCGGCGATCACGCGCTGCGACACCGACGACGACGTCGACGTGCTGATCCTCACAGGCGCCGATCCCGCGTTCTCGGCGGGTGTCGATCTCAAGGAGTTCGGCTCGGGACAGGTGCAGCAAGGCGAGAGCTTCGGCGGAGTCGCGGAGAGCCGCGACACGTTCCGCGGCGCGCTGCCGCCCCACACCAAGCCGTTGATCGGCGCGGTCAACGGGGTCGCGGTGACCGGCGGTTTCGAGGTCGCGCTCAACTGCGACTTCATCATCGCGTCGGATCGCGCCCGCTTCGCCGACACCCACGCGCGCGTCGGCGTGATGCCGGGCTGGGGCCTGACGGTGTTGCTCGCGCAGCGCATCGGCGTGGCGCGCGCGAAGCAGATGAGCGTCACGGGCAACTATCTCGACGCGCAGACCGCGTACGAGTGGTCGCTCGTCAACGAGGTGGTTCCGCACGAGGAGCTGTTGCCCCACTGCCGGAAGCTCGCGGCCGACATCGTGTCGAACGACCAACTCGGCGTGCGCCGCATGATTCGCACCTACGACGAGGTGACGGGCACGACGGTCGACGAAGGCTGGAAGATCGAGGCCCGGGTGAGCCGCGATTGGGAAGGCCCTGGCTTCGACCCCGCGAGCATCGAGTCGCGGCGCATGAAGATCGTCGAACGAGGCCGCAACCAGATCAACCCCTAACCCCGCTTCCCGCGCAACTGTTGCGCGGAAAACCGGCGCTTGGGGTCACTTTCTCAGCGAACTGTTGGCAAGAAAACGGACGCCGCCGGTCACTTTCCTTGCGAACTGTTGGCAAGAAATTTGTCAGGGGGTGGTGATGACCACCGGGTGGCGGTCGGTGATGCGGAGGATGTCCTGGCGGAGTCTGGCGCCGTTGCGGTACTCCAGCGCCATCATGAGCCCGGGCGCCACGACCAGGCTGTCGGGCCACGGTTCGACGCCGCGGCCGGCGCCGTGGACGACGGCTCCACGCCGGCGGAGGTCGCCCACGCTCGCGCCTGCGACGCACGCGGCCACGAGCTCGTCCCACCCCGCGGGCGCGGGCTGTTCGATCGACGGCGACCCGACGACGTATGTGCGCGCGAGCGATGCCTCCCAGCCGTCGTGCAGCGCGCCGGCGCGCAACCCGACCGGCTCGCCGTCGACGAAGGCGCGCTCGGGTGGCAACCATGTCGACGAGCTGTCGTCGAGCGGGGCCGCCACCGCCTCGAAGGCAGGCGTCGTGACGCCTTGCGACGCGAATGCCGCCGCACAGACACCCCGTAGCTCGCGGGGTGTCACGTCGGGCCGGAGTGCGGTGACCATCGCGCCGAGCCCGCATCCGGCCACCGTCGCCGCGCCCTCGACACCCGCGCGCTTCTCTGGGTCGGGCACGCTCCAAAGCTCCGCGAACAACGGTCCGGCGTCGACTACTTCGGCCGCGGGCATCGCGCCCGCGAGCAGCGCGCTCATCATCGGAGTCATCCCGTCGACCGCGACGCGCCGGGCGTCTTGCAGCCCGTCGATCGCACCGAGCGCGGCGAGCAGCTTTTCCGGATTCCAGGTGATGCCGTAGAGACGCTCGACGGGGAAGCCAGACTCGACGACCGCGTCGGTGTTGGCGAGAACATGCACGGCGGCAGTTCGCCGGACGACCACACAACCGGGGGAGAACGGCCGAGTCCCCGCCAGCCAGAGGCGGGAGACTTCGGTGACGGTCCGCGCGTTCGCCTCTCGTCCGAGCACGAGCACGTCGAGCGCGTCGCGCGCCATCAGGTCGATGCACGCCGCGAGCCGGCTCACGAGGCTGCGCCCTCGTCGAGCTCGGCGCGCGCCGAGAGCCGCACGTACCCGTCGGCAGACACTGCGACGATCTCCTCGGAGCGATGTCCGGCGCGGCCGTCGTCCCAAACGACGGGTTCGAACACGAGCACCATGCCGGGCTGCAGCGTCAGCGCGGCGTCGAACGCGTCGCCGAGGTCGGTCCCGACGAAGGGCATCTCGGCGCTGTCGGTACCGATCCCGTGCGCCAGGTAGAAGTACGAGAGCCAGGGACGGCGACCGTGATCGAGTCCGGCGGCCTCGACGAGGTCGGCGGCCGTCGCACCCGGCATCACCCGATGCAACGCGCGGTCGACGATCGCGCGCCAGCGCGCGAACTGATCGCGTTCGACGTCGTCGACTTCGCGTCCCACGATCCATGTTGCGCCGAAGTCCGACGCGTAGCCGTGTAGGTTGATGCCGGAGTCGATCCACATCACGTCGCCCGCACCCAGTTCCGAGGCGCGGGTGGGGATCGGGAAGACCGGTTCGCCGGTGACGCTGTACGGCCCATCGGCAACCGACCGTGGCATCACCTGGAACACCGGGTCGACGGTGTTCGCGGTCGCGCCGAGCTCGGCGATCGCCTGCAGGAAAGCGCCCGAGAGATCGGTGGCGCGGGCGCCCGGAACTGCGAGCGGCCGCACGGCACGCATCGCCTGCTCGTTCACAGCCTGCGCCTGGCGAATGCATTCGAGCTCGTCCGGGGTCTTCGTAAGCTTCGCGGGCGCGAGCACCGCGCTCGCGTCGACGACTTCGCGCGGTCGGAGCGCGTCCCAGAGCGGGAACGGCGCGTCGTCGATCGCCAACCGGCCTCCACCGATCTTGTCCGTGAGCTCGCGCGCGCCTGCCGCGGTCTCGACCTCGATCGCGCGGTGCAGGAATTCATCGGGCAGATCGTCGGGCGCGCCTTCGGGGAAGTCGGTGTAGAGGTGAGGCCACGGTGCGCCCAGCTCGAGCACCGCAACCGCGCGCCACCACGAGGCCCGCACGTGGTCGGCGGCCGGAACACGCGTGCCCGTTGCGTACGAGACGTTCTGCTGCGCGCAGAGCACGACGGTGTCGACGCCGGCGGCCTCCATCGCGTCGTCGAGCTTCGCGACGCGGTCGCGGCGCAGGCGCGCGAGGTCGAGCGCGCAGACGGGTTCGGTCATCTACCCCGGCTCCCGGCGCTCGGAGGTCTGGAGGTAGACGGCCACGCGCGCGATCAGACCGCCGGCGACGTCGAACACGACCGTCTCGTCGGTATGCAACCGGGCATCACCGTCGTCGACCGTCTCGCTCAGCTCGACCGCGACGCGATTGCCGTCGGCGATCATGCCGGCGATCACGAGCTCGTAGCCCGACAGCGCGCTGACGGTGTTCTGCAGGAAGTCGGCGTACTCCCGGCGTCCACGGAAAATGTCGCGATACGGGCCGATGCGCTCGACGTCGGGGGCGAGGGATGCGCTCACCGCGGCCCAGTCGGCGGCGGCGAGACCGTCGAGATAGCGCTGCACGACGTCGCGCGCGAAGGCCTCGTCGAGGATCCGATGCGCGCCCGGCCCGAGCGGGACGTGAGCGATCTGGGCGAGCCCGGCCGCACTCATCTTGTGCGCGGTCTTCGTGATCACGCCCGGCAGTTTCGCGGGGTCGAGTCGGGCCGCGATGTCGACGAGCTGGGTCTCGAGGAACACGAGACACAGCGCGTCCTCGAGCACCTGCACGTCGTCGTGCTCGCCGGCGCGAGCCAGACCGTCCTTGCGCACGATCGACTGCACGCGCGCGATCGTCGCCTCGTCGTAGCCCGCATCGCCGAGCACGACCCCGAGCTCGCGCGCGTGCTGCCCGTGCAGGTCCTTGCGCCAGCGCAGGTAGCCGGCGCGCCCCTCGGGATAGCTCGCGCGCGGCACCGTCCAGCGGCGGAAGTGGTGCCCGCGCGCCGCGAGCAGCAGCGCGTCGTCGGCATCGGGCCGGAGGCGGAGTACCCATTCGGTCACGAGATCGGCGTGAATGATCTCCTTGGGCCCGGTGCGATCGCGCACGGTGACGATCGTGGGATCGGCCCGGTTCGCGTCGTCGATCGCGGCGAGGGCGGCGCGCAGGCGGGCGGACGGAGCCATCCGCCGCAGCCTACGCAGCCGTCGGTGCAGCCGCCGTTGTCAGTGGAGGTGCGATGCGAACCAATCGAGTGCGCGGCGCCACGCATCGGCCGCGTCGTCGGGCCGGTAGTCGTCCCGACGATCGCAATGGAACCCGTGGCCGGCGTCCGGGTAGCGCACGATCTCGGTGGCGACCTTGGCCGCGCGCAGCGCTTCGCGTAGTTGCTCGACGTCTTCGACCGGAATCGAAGCGTCCTGGTCGCCGAACAGGCCCAGCCACGGCGCCTGCAACGACGCGATCTCACTCACCAACGGCGGGAACTGCGGGAAGCGGCCGGTGACGATGCCACCGCCGTAGAAGCCGACGGCGGCGCCGAGCGCGCGCCGTAGTGCGACCAGGAACGAGACCCGTCCACCGAAGCAGAACCCGACGATGCCAATGCGGCTGTCGGCGTGCCCCGCCGCGCGCAAATGGGCGAGCGCCGCATCGACGTCGGTGAGGATGGCCTCGTCGCCCCACACGTCCTTGAAGTACTCCATGACCTTCTCGAAGTTGCCGTACTCGACGATCGCGCCCGGCCCCGATCGATGGAAGAGGTCGGGTGCGACCGCGTGATATCCGGCCGCCGCGGCGCGCCTGGTCACGTCCTCGATGTGCGGGTTGACGCCGAAAGCCTCCTGGATGACGACGATCGCGCCCCGGGCCTCGCCCGGCGGCTTCGCCTCGTAGAGACGCATCGGCCCGTCGGCGGTTTCGACTGTGACGTCCTGTCCGGAAATGTTCGCGTCGCTCATCTCGGGGAAACTAGCGCCGTGAGCGACGCCTGCGGGAGCGGTGTCAGAAGTTCACGGGTACCAGATCACCGCTGTGCACGTCGAAGATGAACCCGCCGACGTGGAGGTCGGGAGGCAACAGCGGGCAGGACGCGATGAGCGCGATGTCGTCGCGCAACGTCGCCATCTGGTCGCGGCTCGCCAGGAATTCCCAGCCCGCAGCATCGACGCCGCGCACCGCTTCGATGCGGGCACGCACCTCGTCGTCGGTCGAGCCGACCATGGCGCAGTCTGTGTGCTGCACCACACAGACACGGGTCACGCCGAGCAGGTTCACGGCGATCACGAGCGAGCGCAAGGCATCGCCGGTCACCCGCGCCCCGGCGTTGCGGATGATCTTCGCGTCGCCCGCCCGCAGGCCGAGCAGCGCAAGAGGATCGATGCGCGAGTCGATACAGGTGAGTACCGCGAGACTCTTCGCCGCGACGCCCGCCACGCCAGAATCGTGGAAGTCGGTCTGGTAGCGCCGGTTGGCGTCGAGCAGATCGTCGAACATCGTCCGCTTCTTCTAGCAGGCGCCGCGCCGACGCTCGAAACCGCCTGAGGCCCGTGCGATACGGTGCCGCCCGTCATCGAGAACGGGAGGAACCCATGAGCTTCCGGGTTGTCGTCGACTTCGACAAGTGCGAGAGCAATGCGTTGTGCATGGCCGCCGCGCCCGAGGTGTTCGAGGTGCGCGACGACGACTTCTTGTACGTGCTCCAGGAGGAACCGCCCGACGAGCTGCGTGCCAAGTGCGAGGAAGCGGTCCGGGTCTGCCCGAAGCAGGCAATCACCATCGTCGACATTTCCTGAGGGCGCGCGGTGCCCGGCATGGAGGGGATGGCCGCGCTCGTCACGGGCGGCGGCAGCGGCATCGGCTTCGGCTGCGCTCGGAGGTTCGCGACCGACGGGGCCCACGTGACGATCGCGGGCCGCACGGAGACGCGCCTCGCGGCAGCAGTCGGGGAGATCGCCGCGGCGGCGCCGGGTGTCACGGTTCAGTACGCGGTGTGCGACGTGACCGACGAAGCCGACGTCGAGCGGGCGGTGGCGACGGCGACGCAACCGACCGGCAACCTCGACGTGCTGTTCGCGTGCGCGGGCGGCTCGTTGCACGGCGGCCCGATCGTCGCGTCGGACGCCGACGGATGGCGCGCGACGGTCGACCTGAATCTGGTCGGAACGTTCCTCTGCATCAAGCACGCGGCTCCGGTGATGATGCGCGGTGGTGGCGGTTCGATCGTGGGCATGTCGTCGATCGCGGGTCACACGACGCACCGGTTCATGAGCGCGTACTGCGCGAGCAAGGCCGGGATCGAGATGCTCGTGAAGTGCGCGGCCGACGAGTTGGGTGAGCACGACATCCGCGTGAACGCGGTGCAGCCGGGCATCGTCGACACCGAGCTCATGAGCTTCATCACGGCCGGTGGACCGATCCTCGACAGCTACTACGCGAACATGCCCGTGTCCCGCGTGGGCACCGTCGACGACATCGCCGCGGCGGTGCGCTATCTCGCGGGCCCGGAGTCGACGTGGGTCACGGGTCAGATGTTCGGGATCGACGGCGGCCATCAGCTTCGGCGCGGCCCCGACTACGGCTCCGTGTTGGGCGGTTGAACGGTGGACTTCGAGGAAACCGACGAGGAGCGCGCGTTCCGGGTCGAGGTGCGGGCGTGGCTCGACGCGCACGCGAAGCGCCGCGAGGCAGGTGAGCAGTCCGACCACTCGTACATGCCGGGTGACGGCAGCCCCGAGGCCGACGCGTTACACGTCGGCGCGTGCAAGGAGTGGCAGCGCGTCCTCTACGAGGGTGGTTGGACCGGAATTACGTGGCCGGTCGAGGCGGGCGGGCGCGGCGGACCGGGATGGCAGCAGCGCATCTTCAACGAGGAGCAATCGCACTACAACGCGGCGGTCGGTGTCTTCGCAGTCGGCATCGGCATGGCCGGGCCCACGATCATCGTGTGGGGTTCGCCCGAACAGCAGGAGCGATTCCTGCCCGCGATGTTGCGCGGCGACGACGTTTGGTGCCAGCTGTTCTCCGAACCGGGCGCGGGCTCCGACCTCGCCGGGTTGAGAACGCGCGCCGAGCGCGACGGCGACGAGTGGACCGTCAACGGCCAGAAGGTGTGGACGTCCGGCGCGCACTACAGCGACTGGGGTCTGCTCCTCGCGCGCAGTGATCCCGACGCGCCGAAGCATAAGGGCATCACCGCGTTCCTGCTCGACATGCGCACCCCGGGAATCGACGTGCGGCCGCTGCGCCAGATCACCGGCGCGTCGCATTTCAACGAGGTCTTCCTCACCGACGTCCGCATTCCCGACTCGATGCGCGTCGGCCCCCTCGGCGGTGGCTGGCGCGTGGCGAACACGATGCTCTCGAACGAGCGGGCGTTGATCGGCAGCGGGGGGCGGGTGGGCTTTCGCGATCTGGTCGCGCTCGCGAAGCGTTGCGGTGCCGACGACGATCCCGTGGTGCGGCAGGAGCTCGCCCGCAGCTACACCCGCTTGCAGCTCATCAAATGGCTCGGCTGGCGCGCGCGGAGCCGCAAGGACCAGGGCCTCGGTCCGGAGGCCTCGGTGGTCAAGCTCGCCGCGTCGCGCCGGCTCGAGTACGACGGCGATCTGGTGATGACGCTCCAAGGCGCGGAGTCGATGCTCTACGACGACGACGCGATCCAGCACGGCTACTGGCAGCAGCAGTTTCTGGGGCAGTGGAGCAGCCGCCTCGGCGGCGGCACCGAGCAGATCCAGCGCAACGTGATCGGCGAGCGGGTGCTCGGGCTGCCGAGCGAGCCGCGGCCCGGCAAGGACACGCCGTTCCGGGAGCTTCCGTCGTAGCGAAGGGGCGGTCATGCAGCTCGACGAGTTCCAGGAATTGATGGCCGGCACCTTCGGCGCGCGCGATCGCGCCCGCGGCATCGACGCGACGGTTGCGTGGCTCGCGGAGGAGCTCGGCGAGCTGGCGCGAGCCGTCCGCAAAGGCACGCGCGACGAGCAGCTCCACGAGGTCGGCGACGTTCTGGCCTGGTTGGCTTCGTTGACCGATCAGCTCGGCCTGTCTCTCGACGACGCGGCTGCCCGTTACCGGTCGGGCTGCCCGCGCTGCAGCGCTATCCCGTGCTCGTGTCCGTGACCTGCGGCCCGCTGTAGATACCCTCGCCCGGAGGCTGTGGGCACGCCCCGAGGAGGTTCGGTGCGAATCATCGTTGTGGGCGGCGGGATCGCGGGTCTCGCGACCGCGCTCGCGTGCGCGCGGTACGGACACGAAGTGACCGTTCTCGAACGCGACGACACTCCGATGCCGGCCGACGCCGAGGCCGCGTTCGCGTGGGAGCGCACCGGGGCGCCACAGGTGCGCCATTCGCACGCTTTCCTCGCCCGCCTGCGCAACCTCTTGCGCGATCGCGCGCCCGACGTTCTCGACGCGCTCCTCGACGCGGGCGCGACGGAGATCGCGTTCACGGAGCACCTACCTCCGACGCTCACCGACCGGTTGCCTCGTCCGGGCGACGACGAGCTCGTCGCGCTCGCGTGCCGCCGCACCACCTTCGAATGGGTGTTACAGAAGCTCGTGTTGGAGGAGCCGGGTGTCGAGCTCCGGCACGGTATCGCGGCCGGCACCCTCGACGCGCGGTCGGGACCGATCCCGCAAGTCGTCGGTGTCGACGGAGCGCGGGCCGATCTGGTGGTCGACGCCCGCGGTCCGCGCTCGTCGTCCGCCGACTGGCTCACCGCGATAGGCGCCGCACCGGTTCGCGAGGAGCTGCACGAGAGCGGCATCGTCTACTTCTCGCGCTTCTACCGCGTCCGAGACGGCGTCGAGGCGCCTCCTTACGTCGGACCGACTGCGGCTGATCTCGGCTACCTCAAGTACGCGATCTTTCTCGGCGACAACCGGACCTTCTCGATCACCTACGCGATCGAGAGCCACGACGAGGAGATGCGCCGCGCGTTGGCCGCTTCGGCGGGCTTCGAGACGGTCGCCCGTTCGCTCGTTGCGACCGCGCCCTGGCGCGTCGACGGTGTGTCTGATCCGATCACCGGCGTGCACGTCATGGCGGGGCTGCGCAATCGGTACCGGTCCCTCGTCGACGGTGACGGTTCGCCCTTGGTGCACGGTTTCGTCGCGGTCGGCGACGCGGCGGTGTGTACGAATCCGCTCTACGGTCGAGGCTGCAGTCTCGCCTTCGTGCACGCGTTCGGTCTGGCGGATGCGCTTCGCGAGCACGCCGACGATCTCGACGGCTCCGCCCGTGCCTTCGCGGCATTCACCGAACGCGAGCTGGTGCCGTGGTTCCGTTCCGCGGTGCTGCAGGATGCACAGGCTCGTGCGCTGCTCGAAGAGCTGCCGTCCGAAGATCCGCGGGCCTTCATGCAAGCCGTCTTCCGCGAGGGACTCCTCCCGGCGATGCGCACATCGCCCGTCGTGTTCCGGGCGTTCCTGCGGTGGTTCAACCTGTTGGCCACTCCCGACGCGCTGATGGCCGACGCCGAGATCGTGGGCGAGGTCCTGGCCGCGTACGAAGACCGGGCGAACCGTCCCGGGCCGCCGGTCCTGGGGCCCGAGCGGGAGAGCCTGATCCTCGATCTCTCAGTAGGCGAGAAGGGCGCGTAGATCGCGTTCGATGTCGCCGACCTGCGGGAGGATCGCACTCTCGAGGGCAGGCTCGTACGCGCAGAACACGTCGGTGGCGGCGAGGCGCCAGACCGGCGCGTCGAGGTGCTCGAAGCACTCGTCGGCGACGAACGCCGCGATCTCCGCGCCGAACCCGCATGTGAGCGTGTCCTCGTGCAAAACGAGCACTCGACCTGTCTTGCGCACCGACTCGGCCACGATCTCGCGGTCCCACGGCACGATGGTGCGCAGGTCGATGATCTCGATGCCGGCGTCGTCGCCCAACTCCTTCACGGCGAGCTGGGCGCGGTGCAGGGTCGCGCCCCACGTCACGACGGTTGCACGATCCCCGCGCGATATGTACGCGCCTTTGCCGAACGGCAGCATCCAGTCGTCGGGCGGCATCGGATCGCGGTTGTAGCCCTGTCGGTACAGGTGCTTGTGCTCGAGGAAGAGCACGGGATCGTCGCAGCGGAACGCCGTGCGCAACAACCCGGCCGCGTCTCGAGCGCGGGAGGGAAACGCGATCAGGAGTCCGGGGGTATGGGCGAAGATGGATTCGCCTGATTGGCTGTGGTACAGCGCGCCGCCCTGGAGGTATCCGCCGATCGGGATGCGCACGACCATGGGGCAGGTGAACGCGCCGTTCGAGCGCCAGCGCGTCGTCGCCGCCTCCGACCGCAGCTGATTCATCGCCGGCCACACATAGTCGAAGAACTGGATCTCGGCGCACGGCCGGAGTCCGCGCATTGCCTGCCCTACTGCGCGGCCGATGATGTTCGCCTCCGCCAGCGGCGTGTTGAAGCAGCGCGCGTCTCCGAACGCGCGCTGGAGGCCGAACGTGATGCCGAACACTCCGCCCTTACCGGGCACCTCGTCGATGACGTGCGGATCGGCGTCGGCCACGTCCTCGCCGAAGACACGGATTCGTTCGTCGCGCGCCATCTGCTCGTGCAACGTGAGACGGATCGCCTCACCGAACGTGACGACGGCGGGCTCGACGGCGTCGTCGACGCCTTGAGTGTCGTCGGCGGCCTTCGCGACCGGCTCGCCGGGGTCGGTCTGCACCGGCATCGGCCCGAACACGTGATCCGTCACCGACGCGGGCGCGGGCCGCGGCAGCGCGAGCGCGGCCTCGGCCGCCGCGCGCACCGTCTCCTTGGCCTCCGCGCGCATCTGCTCGGCGGTCTCGACGGTCAGCGCTCCCGCCGCGAGGAGTCGTTGTTCGAGGAGCGTGATCGGGTCGCGCTCGCGCTCGTCGTCGAGCTCCTCTGCCGCACGGTACTTCTTCTGGTCGTCGGAGAGCGAGTGCGAATAGGGACGCGTGACGAGCGCGTGCACGAGGCACGGACCCGCGCCCGCGCGCACGTGCGCGATCGCGTTGGCACCTTTGCTGCGTACCTCGAAGTAGTCGCAACCGTCCATGTTCACGACGTGCAGCCCGCGGATGCCCCGCACCATCTCCGAGATCGGAGCGGGATGCTGATCGGTCGATCGCACCGAGATCGCGTAGCCGTTGTCGGCGACGACGAACAGCACCGGGAGATGGAGACGGGTCGCCGTGTTGAGCGATTCCCAGAACTCGCCTTCGGAGGTCGCGCCCTCGCCGAGCGACACGTACGTCACCTCGTCGCCGTGCGCGGTGCAGCCCGGCAGGTGCGGACGCCGGCCGATGTACCGAGCCGCCTCCGCACAACCGACCGCGGGCAGGCACTGGCTCGCGGTGACCGAGGTCTGGCTGACGATGTTGAGTCGGGCCGAACCCCAATGACAGGGCATCTGCCGGCCGCCCGATGCGGGGTCGGCCGCCGCCCCGACCGCTTGCATCAACATCTCGAGGGGAGTGACCCCGAGGGCCAATGCGAGCGCACGATCGCGGTAGTAGGGGAAAAACCAGTCGTAGCCGGCGCGCAGGGAGCGAGCGAGGCCGAGCAGCAATGCCTCGTGCCCGGCGCCCGAGATCTGGAAGAAGGCGCGGTTCTGCTGGCGGAGCGCGATCTCGCGGTCGTCGCAAAAGCGCGACACCAGCGCGAGGCGGAAGTCGTCGAGCGCTTCGTCGAGGTTTGCGTTGAGCGATCGGTCGAGTGCGGCGTCGTGCACTGGAGGGCAGTGTACGACCTAGCCTGGGTCGCGGTGACGCAGTCCGAGACCCTCCCTTGGCGCCGGCGCGCCGCGCGCGACACCGGCCGTTTCCTGTCGCCCGCGGTGCGCAATCTCGCACGCGAGCTCGGCGTCGATCCGGCGTCGCTACTCGGCCGGGGCACCGGTGGCCGGGTTACGCGCGCCGATGTCCTCGCCTCAGCCGGTGGTGCACCCGGTGGCGTTCGCGACGAGGTCGTGCCGTTCGACAATGTCCGACGCCGGACCGCAATCGGGCTGGTCGCGTCGAAGCGGATTATTCCGCACGCGCTCGAGGTCGTCGCGGCCGACTACGGAGCGATCGAGACCGCGCGCCGGGCCGGAGGCCTCACCGCGTTGCCGTTCGTCGCCCGGGCCGTGATCGACGCGCTCCGCGAGTTCCCGCGGATGAACGCCACGACGACCGACGACGGCTTGTCCGTCGTGCTGCACCGGGTCGTACACCTCGGGATCGCGGTCGACCTCGACTTCCAAGGACTCGTCGTGCCGGTGGTGCACGACGCCGACGGCCTGCGCCTGCGCGCGCTCGGCTCGGCGATCCGCGACGTCGCCTCCCGCGCTCGCGCCCGAAAGCTCGTGCCCGACGACCTCGCGGGCGGCACGTTCACGATCACCAACCCCGGTGCGTCGGGCACGTGGATCTCGTTCCCGGTCATCAATCGGCCCCAGGTCGGGATCCTCGCGACCGACGGCGTCTCCAAGCAGGTGGTCGCCGGCGCCGACGGCCGGATCGGCATCGCGCCGATCGGTCATCTCTGCTGCGCGTTCGACCATCGCGCACTCGACGGCGCCTACGCAGGTGCATTTCTCCGGCGTGTCCGCGAGATCGTCGAGACGCGCGATTGGGTCAGCGAACTTTGACCGTCAGCCGCGCCGGATCCTCGACGTCGGTCGGTTTGCAATCGGGTGGTCCGCTAACGGGATCACAGCGCGCCGGTGTTCCGCCGGGGATGCGCACCACGTAGCCGTTGCCGATGGTCGGGTCGGGCTGCTCGTAGTCGGTGCTCACGAGTTGCGCGCCACCAGTCAGCGCCGCTCGCTCCATGTGCGTGTCGTTCGCCCGGGCGGCGAACGTGTCGGCGTCGGCGCGGGTGCGCACGATCATGTGCGCGGCCAGCGCGGCTTTGATCCGCGGCGCGTCGGCGATCGGATCGTTCAACTTCGCGTACGCGGCATCGTCTTGACCGGGCGACGACGGCGTGAAGAGCAGACGACCGCGCAGCGACGGGTGACCGCTCAGGTAGGCGTCGCGGACCGACTCGTTGTCGAGAGTGAAGTACACCTTGCCCCTGACCGCGCCGAGCGTCGGCCACCCGTGCGCGCGGACTGCTTGCCCCAACGTGGGGGCGTTGCCGCGCACGTCGTCGGGCGTGACGATCTGATCGCGGGCGAACACCGAGCGGATCTCGCGCTCAAGTGCGGCGAACATCGGTTCGGTCACGCGATCGTCCTTCATCTCGACGTGGATGTCGATCGGCACGTGGCCCGGGTGCGCATCCGACCACGCGCGGACGAGCCGGATGCACGAGACGAAGGTGAGACACGTCGAGTTCGTGTCGACGTCGGCCTGGTGGATGACCTTGTAGCCGGGCGTGCGCATCACGGGGTTGTCGAGCAGGCGTACACCGACCTGGATCGGAAACGACGGCCGGGCGTACTTGCCCCCGAGCGGATCCGACCACACGTCGAGCTCGATCTGGCGTACGCCGAGCGCGAATTGGCGGGGCAGCGGTGCGTGCGCGTAGTCGAGAGTCAGCGCGAGCCCGGCATTCCCGTTGCGCAGCGCGGCGAGCACCTGTGGGTACGGGCGACCGTGGTAGCTGTTGTGCGACCCCAGAACCTGCACCTGATCGAGGCGCAAAGTGCTGTCGAGTCGGTAGCCGGGAACCGTCGTGGTCGTGGACGCCGCCGGTGGCGCGCTCGAGTGGTTGCCGCCGCCACTACTGCATGCCGTCGCGGCGAGCGCGACGAGACACACCGAGACCGACGTGCGGGGCCACACGGCCCGGAGCATAGGATCTCGGCCGTGCACACGCCGCCCGGCGGCGCGTCGCGCGTCACGAGTCGCGAACGAGAAGGAGAGTCGCGGTGAAGGTGCGTGTCGATCCCGACCTCTGCGTCGGTCATGGTCGCTGCTATGTGCTGGCGCCCGACGTCTTCGCGCCCGACGACTTCGGCCACTGCGAGATCGTCGTCTCCGCGGTCGACGGCGCACTCGCCGAACAGGCGCGCATCGGCGCCGAGAACTGCCCCGAACGAGCCATTTCCTTGGAGGATTGACGGATGAGCGACGTGCTGCAGTACGAGGGCAAGCGCGTGATCGTGACGGGCGCGGCGTCGGGGATGGGCGCGGCGACCGCGCAGATCCTCGTGGATCTCGGTGCCGAGGTGCACGCGATCGACATCAAGAAGCCCGAGGTGACCGGGCTGGCGAGCTTCAGTCAGTGCGACCTGCGCGACCCCGCACAGATCGACGAGACGGTCCGCAAGATCGGCAAGATCGTGAACGCGCTCTTCAACTGCGCCGGTCTGCCGAACACGTTCCCCGACCTCGACGTCATGCTCGTCAACTTCTGCGGACTTCGTCAGGTGACCGAGTCGGTGATCCCGCTCATGATCGAGGGCTCGTCTATCGCGAGTATCGCGTCGACCGCGGGGATCGGATGGATGCAGAACATGGAGCTGCTGTTCGGGCTCGTGCTCACCCCCGACTTCGCCGCGGCGCGTGCGTGGTGCGAGGAACACCCCAAGGAGCTGGCGAACGCGTACGGGCTTTCGAAGGAAGCCATCAACGCGTACACCGCGTTTCGTTCGTTCAACCTCGCCAAGGACGGGATCCGCATCAACTGCGTGAATCCCGGTCCGACCGACACGCCGATGATGCCCGAGTTCGAGAAGGCCGTGGGCAAGAAGTACATGGATGACTTCCCGGTTCCCCTCGGTCGCCATGCGGTTGCCGACGAGCAGGCCTGGCCCATGGTGTTCCTCAACAGTCCGCGTTCATCGTTCGTCACCGGCTTGCAGTTCGACTGCGACGGTGGCTTCAAAGGCGGATTGTTCACCGGCCAGATCGATCCGACCGTCCTCATGCCCGAAGGCTTCGGCGACGCGTGACCCCGGCATTGCCGGGTCGGGTGGCGATCCGAATAGCCTCTCGTCGCATGACCGACGCAGTGAGAAGTGACTGGACGATCGACGAGGTGCAGGCGCTCTTCGAGCTGCCGCTCCTGGACTTGATCCGCCGTGCCGGCCAGGTGCACCAAGAGTTCCACGACACCGAAGTCGTGCAGGTGAACCAGCTGCTGTCGATCAAGACCGGGGCGTGCCCCGAGGACTGCGGCTATTGCTCGCAGTCGGTGCACAACGACACTGGCGTCAAGCCCGAGCCGCTCATGGTCGTCGACGAGGTCGTGCGCACGGCCAAGCGCGCGAAGGCCAAAGGTGTCACCCGGTTCTGCATGGGTGCCGCCTGGCGCGACGTGAAGGACAACGCGCAGTTCGACCGGGTGCTCGACATGGTGCGCCAGGTCAACGATCTCGGGCTCGAGGTGTGTGCCACGCTCGGCATGCTCACCGCCGACCAGGCGCGCCGCCTCGACGAAGCCGGCCTCTACGCCTACAACCACAACCTCGACACGTCACCCGAGTACTACGACTCGGTGATCACGACCCGGACCTACCAGGAGCGCCTCGACACGATCGACAACCTGCGCACGACGAACATCACGGTGTGTTGCGGCGGGATCATCGGCATGGGCGAATCGGTCGCCGACCGCATCTCGTTCCTGCAGCGGTTGGCTACCCTCGACCCCCATCCGGAATCGGTGCCGATCAACGTGTTGTCGCGTGTCCCGGGTACTCCGCTCCAAGACGCGGACGACGTCGAGATCCACGAGACGGTCCGCATGATCGCGGCCGCGCGCATGCTCATGCCCACGTCGGTGGTTCGCATCGCGGCCGGCCGGCACCTGATGAGCTTCGCCGATCAGGCGCTGTGTTTCCTCGCCGGCGCGAACTCGATCTTCTCGAGTGAGCGCAACATGATGCTCACCGCGACGACGCCGTGCGCCGACCACGCCTCCGACCGCGCCATGCTGGCCACAATGGGATTGCGACCGCGGGTCCTCGCGTCGAGCGATCGCTGAGCCGTCTCAGCCGGACGAGGTCCCGCCGTGCGCGGTGTCGCAGAGCTTGGTCTGTCCGGCCGGCACCTGGCCGGCGCCGACACCTTCGAGGGCGGCGAACGGTCCGCAGGCATTGGGCACGACCCAGACGTGCAGCATCGGGGTGTTGCCGGCCTTCGACGACCCCGACGGGCACACGCCGTCGATTGCGACGAGCCCCGACAGCGTCTTTTGGACCGTGCTGTTCGTCAAGCAGAGGTCGGCGTGCACGTGCCACTGCGTGAGCGCGCCGCCGACGTCGGGTGCGTCCGTGAAGCGGCTGCCGAACGGCAACATGAACATCGCCGCCGCGATCTGCTGCTTGCCGCCGCGGTACTCGTATACCAACGACTCGGGTCGTGCCGGGTCGAGGATGTGGCCGTCGTCGACGGTCGACCAGTTGACGAAGTGCTCGTCGCCGGTGGCCGCGTCGCCGATGGAGCGATATCCGGCGGCCATCGCCGCGGAGGGGTCGATGTACTTCTTGAGGTCGACGATCGTGGTGCGGAGCAACTGCTCGGCGCGATGCTGCTCGGCCGGCGTGACGCCGGGTGTTCCCCCGAGGTCGATCGGCTTCGTCGGGTCGAAGCGCTTCGCTTTCGCGAGTGTCGTCGTGGTGGTCGACGTCGCCTTCGTCGTCGACGAGACGACGGGTGCCGGCGCGCTCGCCTGGTGTCCGCCCGACGACCCGCACGCGCTGATGACGAGCGCGAACACGAGCGCCGCGATCGCGATCGCGACCGGCCTGAAAACGACCCGAGCCCCCGACGTCGTCATCCGGCCAGGATATCGACCAGGTGCGGGCGGGTCACCGCGGCAGGGCGTTGAGGAAGCCGGCGGCCAGTGGGGCCGCGACGCGCCCGCCCACGCCGCCGTCCTCGACGATCACCGCGAATGCGAGCTCACCGCGGAAGCCGATGAACCACGCGTGGGTGTGCGGTGGGTTCGCGCTGCCGAACTCGGCCGTACCGGTCTTGCCGAACGTGTTGGGCGGCAGGCCCGCCCCGGCCGCGGTTCCACCGGTCCGGGTGACGCTCGCCATGAACGACTTGAGCGTCGAGACCACGCGGGGGTCGAGTGCTGCGACCGCCGGAGGTGGCGCCGCGACCGGCTCCGAGACGAGGGTCGGTGCCCGCCACCGCCCGTTCGCGACTGTGGCCGCGACCGACGCCATCTGCACCGGGCTCGCGAGCACGCGCCCCTGTCCGATCGCGGATGCGGCGCGCTCGGCGCGATCGCTCGGCTTCGGGTACGAGCCGCCGGCCGCGTCGATACCGAGCGACCAGTGCGCGTTGAATCCGAACAAAGCCGCGGCTTTCCCGAGCGCGTCCGCGGGGAGCGGATCGGCCAGGCGGAGGAACGCGTTGTTGCACGAGATCGCGAATGCGGCGGCGAGATCGAGCGCGCCCGACGCCTCGCCTTCGAAGTTCGCGAAATTCCGGCCGCCGATGTTGATCTTCGGCGGGCACGGCGCGGACGTGGATCCCGTGGCGCCCGCGGCGAGCAAAGCCGCCGACGTGATGACCTTGAAGGTCGAACCCGGTGGGTACGTGCCCGCCAGCGCCCGATTGAATCCGCCGTCGGGCTTCGAGACGACGGCGCGGATCGCGCCCGTCGCCGGTTCGATCGCGACGAGCGCAGCGTTGTTCCCGGTCACTCCCGCGAGCGCGGCTTCCGCGGCCTTCTGAATCGTGGGATCGATCGTGATCCGCACCGGTTGGGCGGGCTTGCCGGCGAAACGCTTGATCGTGCGGACCGTGGTGCCCTTGTTGTCGACGATCACGACGTCGTTGCTCGGAGATCCGGCGAGCCGCTTCTCGTAAGCCGCTTCGAGACCGAAGAGCCCGACCTGGTCGCCCGCGGCGTACGGCGCACCGAGCTTCTTCAGCCCCTCGGCGGTGACGTCGCCGACGTCACCGAGGATCTGCGCCGAGAGAGCACGATCCAGGGCGACCACGCCCTGGCCGGCTCGGAAGATGATGCCGTTGATCGGTATCAGCGAATCGTGGATGCGCTTGTAGCGGTCGGCCGGAACCCGCGAGATCGTGATGACCGGGAGGAAGTAGTTCGGACGCACGCCCGGCTGGTGCAGCACCTTGTCGATCGTCGCGGGGTCGACGTCGAGCAGCGACTTCATCCCGAACTTGACGGCCGCGAGGTCGGCCGGGGATTTGATGTGGTCGGGCTCGAGCCCGACCTTCACGACCTCCTGGTTGCCCACCAGGACGGTGCCGTCCGCGGCCACGATCGGCGCGCGCTTCGGCCACACGTGCGTAACCGTCAGATGCCGGCCCGCGCCGAGCCCGGGATAGAGATCGTTCGGATTCCAGGTGATGCGCCAGCCCGCCTTCGAGTGGACGAGCGGGAGCGATCCGTTCCACTCGATCGCGCCCAGGCCCTTGAGCGTGACCTTCGCGTTGTACATCGCGAGCGCCTCGGTCGCGGTGCCGGAGAGGTCGGTGCGCGTATAGGTCGCGGTGCTGCCCGGAACCGCCTCCGCCAGGCTCGACGCCGCAGTGCCGAGGTCGGCGGGCGGGGAGTCGAGGAACGCGGCCATGTCGACCGGGTCGCTGCGGCCCCACGCGTGCAGGAAGGTGTCGACCTCGCGGCTCGGGAGCGTCACCTTGGCGGTGTGGGTCTTCGCGAGGACGATGCCCACGATGCCGGCGGCGACGACCAGGAGCACCGCGAAGAAGACCAGAGCGCGTTTCATGGGCGGCAAGTCTGGCCCAGCGGGAGCCGGCGCCGGTGGCGCCTCGGGCTCACGCGGCCCGGAAAGCGACCCCGTTCGACACGCCTGCCGCCCGAGGACGAAGATGGAACACGTTCTATCCCGTGACCGTTGGGTCGAGGAATGGCGGAGGCCAGATGTACGTCGGGTTGAGCAAGGAGCAAGAGGCGCTGCGCGACGAACTCCGCGCCTACTACGACGGCCTCCTCACGACCGAGGTCGAGGACGACCTGCGCAAGGGCGAGGGCATCGGGCAGGTTTCGAAGGACGTCTGGAAGCAGATGTGCCGCGACGGCTGGGCGGGAGTGGGGTGGCCCAAGGAATGGGGCGGCCGCGGCATGACCCCGGTCGAGCAGTTCGTGTTCTTCGACGAGTCGATGCGTGCGGGCGCGCCGGTGCCGATGCTCACGATCAACTCGGTCGCGCCGACGATCATGCGCTACGGCTCCGAAGAACAGAAGCATTTCTACGTCGACAAGATCCTCAAGGGCGAGATCCACTTCGCGATCGGTTACACCGAGTCCGACGCCGGCACCGACCTCGCGTCGTTGAAGACCCGCGCAGATCGCGACGGCGACGAGTACGTGATCAACGGGCAGAAGGTCTTCACGAGTCTTGCGAGCGGCGTCGACTACGTCTGGCTCGCGGTGCGTACGAACCAGGAAGCCAAGAAGCACAAGGGCATCTCGATCATCATCGTGCCCACCGACACGCCCGGCTTCTCGTACAAGAAGATCGACAACTTCGGCGACACCAACACGAACATCACCTACTACGAAGATGTTCGGGTCCCCGCCGGCAACCTGGTGGGTGAGGAGAACCAGGGTTGGTCGCTCATCACGAACCAGCTGAACCACGAACGGGTGACGCTGTGCTCGTCGGGAGTCGTCGAGCGCCAGCTCGACGACGTCCGCAACTGGGCGCAGCAGACGAAGCTCGCAGACGGCCGGCGCGTCATCGACCAGGAGTGGGTGCAGATCAACCTCGCGCGGGTGCATGCCAAGCTCGAGTTCCTGAAGCTCGCGAACTGGCGGGTCGCGTGGCTCGCGCAGAACGGCGAGGCGCTGAATCCGGCCGACGCGTCGTCGATCAAGGTGTACGGCACCGAGTTCTACATGGAAGCCGCGCGCCTGTTGATGGAGATCATGCGCGACCAGGCACCGATCTCGGGCAAGTCGCCCGGCGCCGTAGTGCGGGGTCGGGTCGAACGCATGCTGCGCGGCATGCACATCTTGACGTTCGGCGGCGGCACCAACGAGATGCAGCGAGACCTGATCGCGATCTTCGGGCTCAACATGCCCGGCAGCCCGCGCTGACCCAGGAGACGAACCATGGACTTCGCACTTTCCGAGGAACAGCAGGAGCTCGCCGGGCTGGCCGCGCGCATCCTCGAAGACCGGATGACGTTGCAGCACCTGAAGGAACGCGACCGTTCCGACGACTGGTACGACCTCGACACCTGGCGTGAGTTCGCGAAGGCGAACCTGCTCGGTATCGCGCTGCCGGAAACCGTCGGCGGGCTCGGCTTCGGCTTCCTCGATCTGTGCATGGTGTTGCGTGAGGTCGGACGCAACGTGGCACCGCTCCCGATGATCCCCACCCTCGTCAGCGCGGCGCTGCCGATCGCCCGCTTCGGAACCGACGCGCAACGCGCAGTTCTCTCGAAGGTCGTCGCCGGCGAACTACTGCTCACCGCCGCGCTCGTCGAGTACGGCAGCGAGCCGGAACGGCCGGCAACGACCGCGACGCGCGACGGCGACGGCTGGCGGCTCGACGGGTTGAAGGGGAGTGTCCCGGGCGCCACCGCGGCCGAGCTCGTCGTGGTCCCGGCGCGCGTCCACGACGGTGTCGGTGTGTTCCTCGTCCCCATCAACGCGACCGGCGTCACCTTGGAACGCCAGCAGGTCATGAACCACGAGCCCCTGTTCGAGCTCCGGCTCGACGGCGTGCGCGTCGGTGACGACGCGCGGCTCGGAACCCCCGAACAGGGGAGCGAGATCCTCGCGTTCGCGCTCAATCGCACGATGGTCGCCTCTTGTGCCGTCGTCTCCGGTGTCGCCGACAAGGCGCTTCGGCTGACCGCGCACTACACGACGGAGCGCAAGCAGTTCGACCGCCAGATCGGAACCTTCCAGGCCGTCGGGCAGCGCATGGCCGACTGCTACATCGACAATCAGGCGATCGAGCTCACGATGCTGCAGGCGGCGACCCACCTCGACGAAGGGCGTGACGACCCGCTCGAGGTCGCGACGGCGAAGTTCTGGGCCGCCGACGGCGGTAACCGAATCGGCCACGCCGCCCTGCACATCCACGGCGGGATCAGCATCGACGTCGACTTCCCGATCCACCGCTACTTCCTCTGGCTGAAGCGCTACGAGTTCTCGCTCGGGTCGGCCACTCCGGAGCTGCTCCGGATCGGCGAGGTGCTCGCGGACACTCCCGTCTCCAACTGACCTCCAGCCGGGGGCTCGCGGCACGCGGCGATCCCGACGTCGGGGGCCGAGACGCGATTGCGCAGGCGAAACGGCGAGAAGGCCGAGAAGTCGGTCAGTCGCGGGCGGCGCGCAAGAGTTGTTCCACCGGCGCGAGGTCGAAAGGTGGTCCGACCATCACGATCAAGTGGTCTGCACCCGCATCGAGATACGCGGGCCACGTGTCGACCTCGGTGGGATTTATGGCGACCGTGCGCTCGATCTGACTCGGCCTGCGGTCGAGGCGCGCGCACCAATCGTCGAGAACGCGGTTCTTCTGCGCGAAGTTCTCGGGCGGTCCGAAGGTGTTCCACGCGTCGGCGTATTCCGCGACGAGCCGCAATGTCACCTTCTCGCCGCTCCCGCCGATCAGGATCGGCAGCCGGCCGCGCGGCGGCGGTTCCAGGCGGCTGAGGCGGTCCATGATGATCGGCAGATCGCGCCTCAGGTCGCGCAAACGTGAGGGTGCGGTCCCGAACTCGTATCCGTATTCGCGATAGTCGCGGTCGAACCAACCGGAGCCGATACCGAGCACGAACCGACCGTCGCTGACGTGGTCGATCGTGCGTGACATGTCGGCGAGCAAGCTCGGATTGCGGTACGAGTTGGACGTGACGAGAGCGCCGAGCTGCGCATGACGGGTGTCGGCCGCCATCGCGGCCAACAACGTGTACGCCTCGAAATGCGCGGCATCAGGATCGCCGTAGAGCGGATAGAAATGGTCCCAGAGCCAGATGCTGTCGACCTCGAGCGCGTCGGCCGCGTTCCATGCCGACCGCAATTGCTCGACGGTCGTCGCTTGCGGATGGAGTTGCACGCCAACCTTGAATCGGGCCATGCGTGCGACGCTACCTTCGACTACTCGTCCTCCAGTTCGATCCGGCGCCCGCCGTCGCGCAACCTGAGCGCGGCGTCGCCGCGCAGCAGTCGTTGCAGCGGCTCACCGACCAGATCGGCTCGCCAGCCCATCGCCAGGCGGCTCGGACGATCCTGCAACATCTGGGTGAGCTCGGCACGGGTCGCGAGCAGTGCGGGATCGAGATCGAGCTCGGACGCGCGCTGTGCGAGCCACGCGCCCAAAACGGTGACGGCCGGTGCGAGCGACCGGTCGATCCGGTCGGACTCGGGGAGCCGCAGTTGCGACGAATCGAGCTCGAGGCCGGCCGCGATCGCGTCGAGCAACTCCTTGGCGGTGTTGTCGCGCAACCGCCCGTCGATTCCGCGGACGCCGGTGAGGTCGTCGCGGTTGCGCGGAGGGCGCTGGACGACACCAGCCAGGGCGAGGTCGGAGAGCACGTAGCGGGACGGTACGTCGAGAACCTCGGCCGTTCGTTCGCGCCACGCCGCGACCGTCTGCGCGACGCCGCGCCCGTTGCCGCGCAGCTGCCGCGCCCCCTTGATCCGCCACCATGCGGTCTCGGGGTCGGGCCGCGTGCGGATGCGCTTGCGCCGCCCCTCGCACTCGTCGGTTGCCCACTCGAGCCGGCCGATCGCTTCGAGCCGCCGCACGAGCTCGTCGTGCAACGCCAGGAGATGCTCGACGTCGGCCGCCGCGTACACGCGCTGCTCGGCGCGTAGAGGACGGCGCGTCCAATCGGTGAGCCGGTCGCCTTTGGTGAGCCGGGTGCCGAGCAGCTTCTCGACGGTCGCGGCCAAAGAGGGTGTTCCCATACCGATGAAGCCCGCGGCGACCTGCGTGTCGAACAACTTCGACGGCGCGCAGCCACACGCGCGCTCGAGGATCGTCAGATCCTGATCGGCCGCGTGCGCGACCATGCAGCCGCCTCCCGCCAGGAGCTCGCCGAGGGGTGCGACGTCGACGGTGAGCGGGTCGACCAGGGCGACGCCGTCGGGCCATCCGATCTGGATCAGCGCCAGGTGCGGCCAGTACGACCGCTCGCCGTGGAACTCCGTGTCGAGCGCGTACAGCGGCTCGTCGGCGAGGGTCTGGACGAGCTCGGCCAGGTCGGCGGGAGCGTCGATCCAGAGGAGTTCCACGGTGCAAGCTTGCCGCGCGCGCCGCTCAGGCGCCCCTTTGCCCTCGCGTTCGGCGGGTCGGGTGGATCATTCGGGACTCACCGGAGCTGGGCTCGGACGGTTGCGAGTTGCTCGAACGACCGCAACACCGGCTCCTGGTCGTCGGCGAGGTGGCGAACGATGACGTCGGTGCAGCCGGATGCCTGCAGGGCCGTGAACGCGTCGGCCACGCGGCTCGGACCGCCCACGACGACCGCCGACGGGTCGAAGCCGCGGTAACCACGTGCGACGATCGGATCCGCGACGGCGGCCGCCTCTTCGTCGGTGGCGGCGACGTGCATGTCGCGGCGCACCGCGATTCGGGTTGGCTCGCGGCCGTGACGCGCGCACGCCTCCCGGTAGCTCTGAACGAGCGACGTCACCTCGGTCGGTGTCGCTTCCGGGCCGATCAGGAAGGCGTCACCGAGACGGGCGGCGCGATCGATGGCGCGCGGAGACGCGGCGCCGATCCAGACCTCGAGCGGCTCCGGGGGGATCGGCGAGATGTGGGCCCGGTCGATCGTCCACGGTGCGTCGACGACCGTGACCGACTCGCCCCGGCACAGCGCACGCACGATGTCGAGCGCGGCCTCGAAGCGCGTCGCCCGCTCCCGCAAGGACGTGCCGAACACGCGGAACTGCTCCTCGCCCGCGCCAACCGCGCACTGCATGATGAACGGGCCCTCGGCGATCGCGGCCAGGGTGCCGATCTGTTCCGCGAGCAGCACCGGATGCCACAACGGCAAGAGGAACAACGCCCCAGCCGGGCGGTCGTCCCACTCCGCGAGCAGGCGACCGAGGACGGGGACGTTCTGGTAGTAGGGCACCGGGACGTTGTGGTGATCGCCGACGAAGAGGCTGTCGAGGCCCGCCTCGGCGGCAGCTTTCGCCCTCTCGACCATCCAGCGGGCGCCGAGGCGCGCATCCATCGGCGCGTATCCACTCCGCAACGACACGCCGATATTCATGGTTCCCTCGCTGCGCCAACCTGGCTCCGCTGCGTTCGCACGGTTCTCATAGGTGGAGCCTCGCGCGATGATGAACGCATGGCGACTCTCGAACGCGACCTGACGGCCCTGGCGGAGCGGCGCGCGGAGCTGCGCGCACGTTACCTGCGTCCCGCGGAGAAACGTGAGGCGTCGAACGGTGGCGGCGTGCATCACCTCGCATTGATCTGTGCCGATCCCGAACGCACGATTGCCTTCTACCAGGACGTGCTCGGTTTCCCGCTGGTCGAGCTGTTCGAGAACCGCGACTACGAAGGCTCGTCCCACTTCTTCTTCGACATCGGCGCGGGCAACATGCTCGCGTTCTTCGACTTTCCCGGCCTGGGTCTCGAGCCCGTGCCCGAAGGACTCGGCGGTGTGCAGCACGTCGCCATCTCGGTGACGCCCGAAACCTTCGAGAAGCTGAAGAGCAGGCTCGACGACGCGGGCGTCGCGTACATCGGACCCGACCGCGGGATCAAGGAGTCGGTGTACTTCAAGGATCCCGACGGGATCCAGGTCGAGCTGATTCGCCAACCACTGATGGAAGTGCCGGAGAGCGCGCCACAAGAGGGTTGACGCGTGGCAACGAGAGCTAGCCGAGCTCGACCAACCATTTGAGGTGCGCGTCGGTGAGCCACGTCTGCAGGTTCACGCTCAAGCGCGAGAGCTCGTCGAACATCAGCAGCAGACCGAAGGCGCCGATGACCACCGCGGAGCCGCCGACGATGAACACGAAGTGGCGCTTGACCCAGCCGAGCGCGCCGCCGAGCCGGCCGAGGAGCAGGCCGGTGAGCAGGAACGGCAGTCCGAGGCCGAGCGAATAGACGGCGAGCAGCGTTCCGCCCGCCCAGACCCGGTGCTGGTTGGCGGCGATGCCGAGTATCGAACCGAGGATGGGGCCGATGCACGGCGACCAGCCGAAACCGAAGGCCACACCTGCGACCGCCGGCGCGGCGATGCCGAAGCGTCCGAGTCGAGGATGAAATCGTTTCTCCTGATACAGCCACGGCGCGCGCAGGAACAGCGAGCCGAGAAGGAACAGGGCCATCGCGAGCATGAGCGTGCCGGAAAGGCGCGTGAGGATGCTCTGGTGATCCCGCAACAGCCCGCTGAGCGCGGTGGCCGACAATCCCCACGCGACGAACACGGCGCCGAACCCGGCGACGAACACCGCGGTCGTGGTGACGATGCGCCGAGCGTGCACCCGTGGCTGATCTTCGAGCTCGACCAGGTCGAGACCGGTCACCATGGAGAGATAGCCGGGAACGAGGGGCAGGACGCACGGCGAGAGGAACGACACCACGCCGCCGCCGAACGCGGCGAGATACGCGAGCACGTTGACGTCGCTGATGCGAGTGCCGAGCGCGAGGAGCACCGTCACGGATTCCCGATCACCTGCACCCGGTTCACCTGCACATTGTGGGCGATTCGTTGTGCGGGCGGCGCACCGGCCACCGTGTGGGCAGGGTCTCGAGCCGGTTGCGTAGGCTCCGACCGGTTCTCGCCGGAACGATCGAAAGGGTTCTCGTGACACGCGTGCAGGATCTGTTCGACTTGTCGGGCCAGGTCGCGGTGCTGACCGGCGTCGCGAGCGGGATCGGCAAGGCGTCGGCGCAGATGCTCTCGGCGGCCGGCGCGACGATCGTCGGCGGCGACATCGACGAGGCCGGCGCGCAGATCACCGCCGACGAGATCGCGGCCGAGGGCGGCAACGCGCGGACTCAACGCGTCGACGTCACCCGGCGCGCCGACGTCGACGCCCTCGTCGACCGCGCCCAGTCCGAGTTCGGTCGCGTCGACATCATGGGAAACATCGCCGGCATCCCGCACAACAAGATGGTCGCCGACTGCACCGACGAAGAGTTCGAACGGATCCTGTCGATCAATCTCAAGAGCGTCTTCTACGGCTGCCAGGCGGCGATCCGTCACATGATCCCGCAGGGCTCCGGCAACATCGTCAACATCTCGTCGGGTGCGATCGACACGCCCGCGCCGACGCTCGCGTGCTACGGCATGACGAAGGCCGCGGTTGCGATGCTCACCAAGACGCTCGCGACCGAGGTCGGTCGCAACGGCATCCGCGTGAACGCGATCGCGCCGGGCATGATCCTCACGAACTTCTCGCGGCATAACTTCACCGACGCCGACGGCAACGTCGTGCCCGAGAAGCTCGAGCAATATCACAAGCGCGCCGGAGCGATGGCGCCCCTGGGGCGCGCCGGTGAGGCCGAGGACGTCGCCCGCGCCTTCTTGTACCTCGTCTCCGAAGCGGCCGCGTTCATTACCGGTCAGATCGAACGCCCCAACGGCGGCGTGTCGATGCCCTGGTAGGGCCCGACGCTCTGTCGCGCGAGACGCGTCGAATCAGGCGGTGCCGCGCCGACCGGTCGACCGCTGCACCGGACGCACCCGGACGTGTGAATCGACCGGCGGACCGATGCGAGTTCCCGTGCGATAGCGGCCGTCGACGACCGGCAAGCCGCCGCTGCGCATCGCGCTGTTGCGTTGCCGGCGCCGCGCGAGCCGCACCATCCGTTGCCGCTTCACCGCGCGCCGTCGGAAGGCGATCAAGATCGCCGACAAGAGCAACAACACGATGATGAGGTTGCGCGGGCGCAGGAGACCCGGAGAGTGATGCTTGGCGCTCGGCGAGGTGGCCCGCGGGTGTGTGCTCGCGGTGGCCGCGAGCGGCGGCGAGTTGAGGACGGGGATGACGTCCGGAACGGTCACGGCGGTCTGTGTGGCCGGGTTGTTCGACAGGCCGAGCTTCGCGAACGCGGCCTGATCGGCGGCGCGCGCCGCGCACCGCGAGATGGCGACGGTCGGCAGGGTCTGGCCCGTTCCGCGCGCGTCGGGTGGGGTCGCGAAGCCCGCGTCGAGCAGCGACGCGGCCTCGACGTAGCCAGCGTCGGGCGCACCGAGGATGACCACGATCAGCGTGCGTCCGTTGCGGGTCGCCGCGGCTACCAGCGCGTGTTGCGAACGGTTGGTGAAACCGGTCTTGAAGCCGATCGCTCCCGGGTAGTCGTAACCCCCACCCGGCAGCATCCTGTTGTGGTTGACCAGATGATGTTGGACGCCCGCCGGATCCACGAACGAGTACTCGTGCATGGCGGCCCACTTCGCGATCTCCGGCACCGCGAGCGCGTTGCGCGTCGCGACCGCGAGGTCGTACGCGCTCATGTACGGGCCGCCCTTGTACGACGTGTTGTCGTCGAGCCCGGCGGGATCGCCGAGGGTGCTGTCACGCAGGCCGATCTGGCGTGCGGTCGCGGCCATATTGGTCGCGAACCCGTCGAGGCTGCCGCCGATGCTCTCGGCGACCGCATACGCCGCGTCGTTCGCGGAGACCATCATCATCGACGGCATGATCTGCTCGATCGGCCACGGCTGGCCTACCGGGAGCCCTATCCGCATCGTCTCGACGCTCGCGTCTCGCGCGTTGGCCGTCACCTTCGCGCCCGGGCACAGGCGCTCGACCGCGGTGAGCGCGGTCATGATCTTCGCGGTGCTCGCGGGATGTATCGCCTGGTGGATCTGGTCGCCGATCAGGATTCGCCCGGTTCCGGCGTCGACGACGATGTCGGCCTTGGGCGACGGGAGGCCCGCGGCCGCCGCGGTGCCCGTGAGCATCGGACTGATCGTCGTGGCGGTGATCATCCCGACGACAACCGTCGCCGCGCCGAACGCGGCGAAGCGGCAAGGGCGGCGCATGGGCGTCCAGGCTAGGCGGAACCCCTTCCCGGGCGAAGGCTCGCGGCCGAAACGGCTCGGGTCCGGGCGCGCCGACGTGCCACCATGGGTCCGTGGCCAGGTCACCCTCTCGAATCTCGGCTCGTATCGCCGCCATCCAGGAATCCGCGACCCTCGCCGTCGATGCCAAGGCCAAGGCGCTGAAGGCCGCGGGTGAGAACGTCATCGGCTTCGGGGCCGGCGAGCCCGACTTTCCGACTCCCGCAAACGTCGTCGAGGCCGCGATCGCGGCGTGCCGCGAGCCGCGCTACCACCACTATTCGCCGACACCGGGTCTGCCCGAGCTGCGCGAGGCGATCGCGGTCAAGACCAAGCGCGACTCCGGAGTCGACTGCTCCGGCGCGCAGGTCGTCGTCACGAACGGTGGGAAGCACGCCGTCTACAACACGTTCCAGGTGCTGTGCAACGAAGGCGACGAGGTGCTGGTGCCCGCGCCGTACTGGACGTCGTACCCCGAGGTGATCACCCTCGGAGGAGGCGTACCGGTCGTGCTACCGACCTCCGAGGCCGGCGGGTTCCGCGTCACCGTCGACCAGCTCGACGCGGCGTGGACGCCGCGCACCAAGGTGCTGTTGTTCGTCTCGCCGAGCAACCCGACGGGCGTGGTCTATCCGCCCGAGGAGGTCGAGGCCATCGGCCGGTGGGCGCTCGATCGTGGCATCTGGGTCGTCACCGACGAGATCTACGAGCACCTCACCTACGACGGCCACGTGTTCTCGTCGATGCCGGGTCTCGTGCCCGAGCTCATGGATCGTTGCGTGATCCTGAACGGCGTCGCGAAGACCTATGCGATGACCGGCTGGCGCGTGGGATGGATGATCGGGCCGGACGACGTGACCGCAGCGGCGATCAACCTGCAATCGCAATCGACTTCGAACGTCTCGAACGTCGCACAGGCGGCCGCGCTCGCCGCGGTGAGCGGCGACCTGTCGGCCGTGGCCGAGATGCGCGAGGCGTTCGCGCGGCGCGGGCGGACGATGTACGAGCTCTTGTCGAAGATCGACGGTGTGAGCGTGCCGGCGCCGCAGGGCGCGTTCTATTGCTTCCCCTCCTTCGAAGGCGTGCTCGGCCGCGAGATCGCGGGCCGTACTCCGAAGACGACCCTCGACCTCAGCGAACTGTTGCTCGACGTCGCGAAGGTCGCGGTCGTTCCCGGCGAGGCGTTCGGCGCGCCGGGCTACGCCCGGTTGTCGTTCGCGCTCGGCGACGACGATCTCGGTGAAGGGGTGCGCCGGATCGCCGACCTGCTCTCGTAGGCGTCTACCCTCGGGGCGATGGCAGCGCGTGTTCTCGTCTCCGAACCTCTCGCCGAGCGCGGGCTCGTCGCCATGCGTACGGCCGGGCTCGACGTCGACGTGCAGACCGGCCTCTCCCCCGAGGCGCTGCTCGAAGCCGTGAAAGGCGCGCAGGCGCTCGTGATCCGCAGCGCGACCCAGGTCACGGCCGACGTGCTCGAGGCGGCGGCTGATCTGGTCGTCGTCGGGCGGGCCGGTATCGGGCTCGACAACGTCGACGTCGCCGAGGCGACGCGGCGAGGCGTAATGGTCGTCAACGCGCCCCAGTCGAACGTCTTGTCGGCCGCCGAGCACACGCTCGCGTTGCTGCTCGCGCAGGCGCGCAACGTTCCCCAGGCCAACGCCGACTTGAAGGCCGGCGCCTGGAACCGTTCGAAATGGGAAGGCGTCGAGCTGCACGGCAAGACGCTCGGCATCGTCGGCCTCGGGCGCGTCGGCGTGCTGGTCGCGCAACGCGCGCATTCGTTCGGGATGCGGCTCGTCGCGTACGACCCGTTCGTCAGCGCCGACCGGGCGCGCCAGCTCGGCGTCGCGCTCGTTTCCACGGTCGAGGAGCTGATGGAGATCTGCGACTTCGTCTCCATTCACGCCACGAAGACTCCCGACACGGTCGGGCTCGTCAATGCGTCGGTGCTCGCCCACGCCAAACCCGGCCTGCGTCTCGTCAACGCGGGCCGCGGCGGCATCGTCGACGAGGACGCGCTGGCAGCTGCGATCGCCGACGGGCGACTCGGCGGCGCCGCGATCGACACCTTCACCAAGGAGCCGACCACCGAGTCGCCGTTGTTCGCGTTGGACAACGTCGTCGTCACGCCGCACCTGGGTGCGTCGACCGCCGAGGCGCAGGACAAGGCGGGCGAGACGATCGCGGAGCAGGTGATCCTCGCGTTACGCGGCGACTTCGTGCCGTTCGCGGTCAACGTCGCTGCGTCCGAGGCGTCCGAGAGCGTGCGCCCCTTCCTGCCGCTGGCCGAGCGGGTCGGGCGCCTGTTCACCGGCCTCGCCGGAGGCGCGCCCTCGACGCTCAATATCGAGTACGAAGGCGAGATTGCCGACTACGACTGCCGCGTGCTCACCCTGTCGGTGTTGAAGGGTGTGCTCGCTCCCGTCGTCACCGAGCCGGTGTCGTTCGTCAACGCGCCGCAGATCGCGGAGCAACGCGGCATCTCGGTGCGCGAGACGAAGTCGTCCGACGCGCGCGACTACGTCAATCTCATCGTGGTTCGCGGCGATCAGGGCACGCACGTCGCGGCAACGTTGTTCGGCAAGCACCAGGCGCCGCGCATCGTGGCGATCGACGGCCACCAGGTCGATCTGCCGCCGGCGCGACACATGCTCGTCGTGCACAACGACGACAGCCCGGGCATGATCGGTCGCGTCGGTACCGTGCTCGGCGACGCCGGCATCAACATCTCGAACATGGACGTCGGCCAGAGTCCGAGCGGCGAGGCCGCGTTGATGGTGATCGCGACCGAGACGGCGGTGCCGGCCGATGTGGTCGAGCAGGTGACGCGCCAAGCGGGCGTGCAGTCGGCGCGCGCGATCGACCTGGGCTGAGGCCGCTAGACCTTCGAGGGCCGAAGGCCGTCGGCCGCCGCGGCGGCCTCGTCGACGTAGCACCGGTCGGGCTTCGTGCGCGCGTAGTTCGCACCGCCGGGCGCGTGGTAGATCCCGCTCGCGAGCTTCGCCTTGATCGGATGCGTCGGCGGGCAGTTGCCGTCGGCGTGCGGCTCGACCCACGGTTCCGTCGTGACGGCCGGCGCCGGCGCGGCGGACGTGTCGCGCGGAACGGGCGGGAAGGGGAACGGGGCCGCCGACCATTCCACGCCTTTCGGGCGCTCCGGCGCCCCTGCGCTCCATGCGCGCCAAGCTGCATACGCGACGCCGCCGAGGATTCCGACGCCGAGCGCCCGCTTCACCGTCTTACGCATCGGCCGACCGGTTCGCCGACGGGTCACCCAACTCGTCCCAGGGTCTCATCGGGCGAATTCTCTCATGCGCGGGCCGGTGTCTGCCGACCGAAGTTTGACGATCACAGTCGGCACTGCCACACTGGTGAGACTTATGCGTATGGAGACAACGGCTTCCGCAGCTCTGCTGGGCCTCCTCCTTATGTAGGCGCGAGCGCCCACCGGTGCTCGCGCTCGACCCTCCGTGCCAACCGGCCGGAGGGTTTTTCGTTGCTGCGATGACCCTCGCCGCAACGCCTCCCGCCCCCAAACCCCGAGGTGAACGAGATGGACACGGTCAGGATCTTCGACACGACCCTGCGAGACGGCGAGCAGTCGCCCGGAATCTCGCTCGACGTCACCGAGAAGCTTGAGATCGCCGACCAGCTCGCTCGTCTCGGCGTCGACGTGATCGAGGCCGGATTCCCGATCGCCTCCGACGGCGACTTCGAGTCGGTCGAAGCCATCGCCAAAGCGGTGAAGGGGCCGATCATCACCGCCCTCTCCCGCACCGGCTTCAAGGACGTCGACCGGGCGTGGGAGGCGGTTCGCCACGCCGAGAAGCCCCGAATCCACGTGTTCATCGCGACGTCGAAGATCCACATGGAGAAGAAGCTCCGCATGACCCCGGAGCAGGTGAAGCACGAAGCCGAGGCGGCGGTGGCGCGCGCCAAGGGCTACGTCGACGACGTGGAGTTCTCGCCCGAGGACGGCTACCGCTCCGATCCCGTTTTCATGTGCGAGGTGTGCCAGATCGCGGTCGACAAGGGCGCGACGACGCTGAACATCCCCGACACCGTCGGCTTCGCGGTACCCGAGGACTACGGCCGGTTGATCAAGTACGTGATCGACACCGTGAAGGGCGACTTCGTAGTGTCGACGCACTGTCACAACGATCTCGGTCTGGCAGTCGCCAACTCGCTCGCCGGCGTCTCGAACGGCGCGCGTCAGGTCGAGTGTGCGATCAACGGGCTCGGCGAGCGGGCGGGCAACGCCGCGCTCGAAGAGGTCGTGATGGCGATCCGGACGCGGCGCGACTACTTCGACGCGGTCGACGTGAACGTCCGCTCGGAGGAGCTGTCCCGGACCTCGCGCATGGTGGCGCGGCTCACCGGCTATCACGTGCAGTACAACAAGGCGGTCGTCGGTCGCAACGCGTTCGCGCACGAGGCCGGCATCCACCAGCACGGCGTGCTGGCCGACCGCGAGACCTACGAGATCATCGACGCCTCGACGGTCGGCCAGGAGGCGGCGCAGATCGTGCTCGGCAAGCACTCGGGTCGCCACGCGTTCGCCGACACGCTCGAGAAGATGGGCATCCACGTGCAGGGCGACGCGCTGAACAGCGCGTTCGTGCGCTTCAAGGAACTCGCCGACAAGAAGGTTGCGATCACGGACGCCGATCTCGAGGCGATCATCGCCGAGGAGCTCGGTAGCGGCATGGTGCATCGCTACGGCTTGCACGAGCTCGAGGTGCGCGGCGGCACCAGCATCCCGCCGTCCGCCCGAGTGGTCCTGACCGATGCCGACGGAAAGATCGAAGCGACCGGCACCGGAGACGGAATGATCGACGCGGCGATCGCGGCGATCGGAGCGGCGACGGGTGTGCAGGGCACGCTCGGCAACTTCCAGGTGTCTTCGGTGACCGGCGGCGCCGACGCGCTGGGCGCGGTCGCCGTGACCGTCGACGCGGAAGGGCGCAAGGTGACGGGTCGCGGAGTCGCGACCGACGTCGTCGAAGCCTCGGCGCGCGCGTACCTCAACGCCGTGAACAAGCTCGTACGTCTGCGCGGCCGCGACGAGGTCCGCGAGACCACGGTCGGTCCATGACATGACCGTCAATCTGTGGGTCAACGAGGAGCACGCGCTCGCCTACTTGCGCGAGCGCGACACGCTCCCGCACCGTGTCGACGCGCTCGAAGTCCTGTGCGAGCTGTTACCGGCGCGGGTCGAGCGGGTTCTCGATCTCGGGACCGGCGACGGCGTCACGCTCGGGCTCGTGCTCGCGGCCCGACCGGAGGCGAAGGGGATCGGTCTCGATTTCGGCGACGAGATGTTGCGGCGCGCCCGGGACCGTTTCGCCGGCGACGCGCGGGTCGAGATCGAGCGGCACGATCTCGACCGAGCCTTGCCGAGCTCGCTCGGCGAGTTCGACGTCGTCGTGTCGAGCTTCGCGATCCATCACTGCCCGCCCGCCCGCCAGCGCGCGCTCTACGGCGAGGTCTTCGAAATCTTGCGCCCGGGTGGCGTCTTCGTGAACGCCGAACACGTGGCGTCCCCCACAGAGGCGCTCCATCTCGAATTTCTCGCGGCGCTCGGGCGCACGGCCGCCGACGACGACCCGTCCAATCAGCTCGTCGCCGTGGAACAGCATCTGACCTGGTTGAACGACCTTGGATTCGAGAATTGCGAGTGCTTCTGGAAGTGGCGGGAGCTTGCCGTGGTCGCCGCGACGCGGCCCGCGGTCGCATAGCGAGGGCTACGGGTGGGAACAATCACGGAACTTCGAAACTTGAACGTGCCAAGAACGGCATCGGTCAATCCTGCGGAGGAAGTGTGATGAGCGTCATAGATTTCTTCGAGTACCTGGCAAGTAGCGCGCACAGCGCCGACCTCGCGCACGAGCTCGCCGACGTTTGGGTCGCGCACCAGATCGCCGACGTGTACGAGCCCGCCGCCTGAGCGAGTCGAAGGCGCTATACCCGGGCCGACGGCAGCCAGGTCGGCCGCGTCGATTCGTACGTGTCGATGGCGTCGGCGTGGCGCAACGACAGGCCGATGTCGTCGAGACCGTTGAGCAATCGGTATTGCGTGAAGTCGTCGAGGTCGAAGGCGACATCGAGATCGATGCCCGGCGCGGCGACCCGCTTGCGCTCCACGTCGACGACGATCTCGAGGTTCGGATCTTCTTCGATCGCTTCCCAGAGCCGGTGAATCGCCGCCTCGGGGATCGCGGCGACGACGAGGCCCATCTTCCCGGAGTTGTTGCGGAAGATGTCGGCGAAGCGGGTCGAGAGCACGGCTTCGAAGCCGTAGTCCATGAGCGCCCAGACTGCGTGCTCGCGTGACGAGCCGGTGCCGAAGTTCGGGCCGGCCACGAGAACGTTCGCGCCCTTGTAGCGCTCCTGGTTGAGGACGAAGTCGGAGTTCTCGCGCCACTCCGAGAACAGTCCCGCACCGAAGCCCGTGCGCTCGACGCGCTTCAGCCAGTCGCTGGGGATGATCTGATCGGTGTCGACGTCGGAGCGCACCAGCGGCACTCCGCGCCCGGTGATCACGCTGACTTTCTCCATCAGTTCAGGTCCTCCGGAGTCGAGAAGCGGCCGGCGATCGCGGTCGCGGCCGCGACGGCGGGGGAGACGAGGTGCGTGCGCCCACCCTTGCCCTGGCGGCCTTCGAAGTTGCGGTTCGAGGTCGACGCGCAACGCTCGCCCGGAGCGAGCTTGTCGGGATTCATCGCGAGGCACATCGAACAGCCGGGCTCGCGCCAGTCGAAACCGGCGTCGACGAACACCCGGTCGAGACCTTCGGTCTCGGCTTGGGCCTTTACCGCGGCCGAACCCGGGACGACGAGCGTGCGCACCCCCGCCTTGACCTTGCGGCCGCGCGCGACGTCGGCCGCGACGCGCAGGTCCTCGATCCGCGAATTGGTGCACGAGCCGATGAACACCGTGTCGACCGCGATGTCGCGCATGGGCGTACCTGCCTTCAACCCCATGTAGATCAGCGCGCGCTTGGCCGACTCCCGCGCCGATTCGTCGGTGAAGGCGTCGGGATCGGGAACGGAGTCGTCGATCGGGATGGTCTGCGCGGGATTCGTCCCCCACGACACGTGCGGGCGCAGCGTCGCCGCGTCGATGAACACCTCTTTGTCGAAGACCGCGCCGGGGTCGGTCACGAGCGCGCGCCAGTCGTCGAGCGCGCGCTCCCACTCGGCGCCTCGTGGCGCAAACTTCCGACCATCGACGTATGCGAACGTCGTGTCGTCGGGCGCGACGAGGCCGGCGCGGGCGCCCGCCTCGATCGACATGTTGCACACGGTCATCCGGCCCTCGATCGACAGGCCACGTATGGCCGAGCCGCGGTACTCGATGACGGAACCGATGCCACCGCCCGTGCCGATGCGGGCGATGATCGCGAGCACGATGTCCTTGGCGGAGACGCTCGTCGGCACGTCGCCGTCGACCGTGATCGCCATCGTGCCGGGTCGTATCTGCGGCAGCGTCTGCGTGGCAAGCACGTGCTCGACCTCGCTCGTGCCGATGCCAAAGGCCAGCGCGCCGAAAGCGCCGTGGGTAGAGGTATGGCTGTCACCGCACACGATCGTCATGCCGGGCTGGGTCAGGCCCTGTTCGGGTCCGATGACGTGCACGATGCCTTGCCCGGGATCGCGCATTCCGTAGAGCCGGATGCCGAATTCCTCGCAGTTACGCGCGAGCACGTCCATCTGCTTCGCGGAGATGGGATCGCTCATTGGCTTGTCGAGGTCGGCGGTCGGCACGTTGTGGTCCATCGTCGCGACGGTGAGCTCGGGACGGCGCACGCGCCGGCCCGCGGCGCGCAGACCGTCGAACGCCTGCGGCGACGTCACCTCGTGTACGAGGTGCAGGTCGATGTAGAGCAGGTCGGGCTCGTCCGCGGCGGAGTAGACGACGTGGCGATCCCAGAGCTTCTCGGACAACGTCTTCGGGGTATTCGCCATGTTGTGCTCCTGTCTCAACATATGAGACGCTAGTATCGCTACGTGGTCAGTGTAACAAGTGGCATCCAGGTGGTCGATCGCGCGGTGCTGGTGCTCGACGCCGTAGCCCGCGGGGGGCCCTGCTCCCTCGCCGAGCTCCAACGTGCGACCGGTCTTCCGCGGCCGACCGCGTATCGGCTCGCGGTTGCCCTCGAACGCCACGGCGTGCTGGCACGCGATCCCGACGGGCGCTTCGTGCTCGGCCGGCGCCTCGCGGCCTGGGGTGCGGTGGCCGGTCGCGGGCTGCCCGATGCCGGGCGACCGGTGCTCGCTCGCCTCGGCGAGACAACCGGTGAGAGCGCGCAACTGTATGTACGCGAGGGCGACCACCGCGTCTGCGTCGCGGTGCACGAGCGACCGAGCGGTCTGCGTGACACCGTGCCGCTCGGAGCAGTGCTCCCGCTCGTTCGGGGCTCCGGCGGCAAGGTGCTCCTGGCGTGGGCGGCCGACGCGTCCCGATTCGAAATCGCGGCGAGTGAGCTCGCGGCTGTGCGCCGGCGCGGCTGGGCCGCGAGCGCGGGTGAACGCGAAGCGGGTGTCGCCAGTGTGAGCGCTCCGGTCTTCGACGGGCCCGGCGTGGTCGCGGCCGCGATCAGTGTGAGCGGCCCGATCGACCGGCTCGGATTGCATCCCGGCCGCCGATTGGGGGCAACGGTTGCGGCCGCGGCGGCCGACCTTTCGGCCACTCTGCGCGGCACTGGCAACCCTTCGCACGTCACGGCGGGGTAACAAGGGCGTAACAAATTGCCCCTACCGTCGGCTCCGTGAACGTCGAGGTGGTCCGATGGCCCGCTGACGCGCAGCGGCTGGCCGAGCTTCGGGAGCTGCGCATCCCAAGGTTGCTGGTGGTGGCGGACGGCGAAGGTGAGTTGCCCTTGCCGATCGATTGTCTCGAGGACTGGGTGACCTCGGGGGCTCCGGAATGGGAGGTCGACGCCCGCCGCCATGCGCTCGTGCTGCGCTCCGGCCAGCACGCGGTGCGGCCGCTGCTCGACGAGGACGGTCTGCTCCACCACCGCGACGCCTGGGTCTCGCTCTCACCGGTCGAGCAGGCGCTCGCGGCGGCGTTGCTCGACCGCTTCGGCGCCGTTGTCACCCGCGAGATGCTCGCCGATCGAGCGTGGCCGGCGGGTGTACCGACGCGGAACGCGCTCGACGTGCACGTGCTGCGCCTGCGGCGCCGCATCGCGCCGGTCGGTCTCGAGATCCGGACCGTCCGGTCGCGCGGCTATCTCATGCAGTCACGCGAGGTCGTGCTGCAGTAGGTGTCGCCCGCCTCGGTAGCCGTGCCCTCTGAGTAGCGTCGTCGCGTGCGACTCGGGATCGACAGCGGCGGGACGTTCACCGACGTCGTAGCCGGCGACGGTCGGGTCGCCAAGGTGGCGTCGACACCCGAGGATCCGGCTCGGGCGGTCGAACGGGCTGTCGATGCAGTCGACGGCCGCGGTCGGGTCGACGTGCTCGCCCACGGCACGACGGTCGCCACCAACGCGTTGTTGGAGCGCCGCGGCGCCCGGGTCGCCCTGATCGCGACGCGCGGTTTCGTCGACGAGATCGAGATCGCGCGCCAGGTCCGGCCCTCGCTGTACGACCCCTTCGTCGACCGGCCGCCGCCACTCGTGCCGCGCGCCCTGCGGTTCGAGGTGTCCGGTCGCCTCGATGCGCGGGGCGTCGAGATCGAGCCGTTCGACGGTGTACTGCCCGAGATCGCCGAGGAGATCGACGCGATCGCCGTGTGCCTGCTGCACTCCGACCTCGACCCGCGGCTCGAGCGCGAAGTCGCCGACGCGTTGCGCGCGGAACGGTCGGAGCTGGTCGTGTGCTCGCACGAGGTGAGTCCGGAGTTCCGCGAGTACGAACGCATGGTCACAACGGTCGTGGAGGCGTTCCTCGAGCCCGTGTGCGCGCCGTACCTGATGCAACTCGCGGCCTTCGCATCCGAGGCGCTCGTGATGACCTCGGCGGGCGGGCTCGTACCGGTGACGGGCGGGGCGCGGGCGGCGGCGTCACTGTTGCTGTCGGGCCCCGCGGGCGGCGTGCGCGCCGCGGCCGAGATCGCGGCCGCGTGTGGCTTCGCCGACGCGGTCAGCTTCGACATGGGCGGGACGAGCACCGATGTATGCCTCGTGCGCGGTCGCGCTCCCGAACCGACCGCGGAGCGCGTGGTCGCGGGCTTCCCGATCCGGCTTCCCGCGCTCGACGTGCACACGGTCGGCGCCGGAGGTGGCTCGATCGCGCGGCTCGATGCCGGAGGCGCCCTGGTCGTCGGCCCGCGCAGTGCCGGAGCGGTACCGGGACCGGCGTGCTACGGCCGGGGCGGCGTCGCCCCGACGGTCACCGACGCCGATCTCGCACTCGGTCGGATCCTCGCGGATTCGCCGTTCCCGGATCTCGGCCGGCTCGACGTTGCCGCGGCCCGGCACGCGCTCGAACGGGCGGGTGTCACGGCGGAAGGTGTCGTGCGCGTCGTCGACGCCGCGATGGAACGCGCGGTGCGAGCGGTGACCGTGGAGCGCGGTGTCGATCCGCGGGAGCTCGTGCTCGTCGCGTTCGGTGGCGCCGGCCCCTTGCACGCCTGCGCGATCGCCGACGCGCTGGGCATGCGGGCGGTCCTCGTACCGCCGCGTGCCGGCGTCTGCTCGGCCGCGGGTCTCCTGTGCGCACCGAAGGCGCGCGAGGTGGTTCACACCTTCGGCGGCGGATCGTTGAGCGATGCGCTCACGCGAGTGGAACGCGAAGCCCGGGCCCTCGTCGGCGCGGACGCGATCGTCGAGACCGCGGTCGACTGTCGCTACGTCGGCCAGAGTCACGAGCTCACCGTTGCCTCTCCCGACGAATTCCCGGCCGAGCACGAACGACGTAACGGCCACGTTCGCCCGGGCGCGCCGACCGAGGTGATCGCAGTGCGGGCGCGCGCCTCGATCGCCGCGCCGTTGCGCATCGCCGATCTGCCCGACGTCGACCGGCCGCGAGTAGTTGGGCCCGCGGTCGTCGCCGAGCCCGACTCCACGATGTGGGTTCCGGAAGGTTGGCGGGCCGAGCCGCGCGAGCTCGGAACCTGGATCGTGCAGCGGGGCGGTTAGCGATGGATCCGGCGACGTTGCAGGTGTGGATCTCACGGCTCGCGGCTGTTGCCGACGAGATGGGCGCGGTGCTGCGCCGGGCCGCCTACAGCCCCAACATCAAGGAGCGTGCCGACTGCTCGTGCGCGGTGTTCGCTCCCGACGGCACGCTGCTCGCGCAGGCCGAGCACATTCCCGTACACCTCGGTTCCATGCCGGCGGCGGTCCGCGCCGCGATCGACGCGTGCGGTCACGGTCTCGCGCCTGGCGATCAGATCGTGGTCAACGATCCGTTCGCGGGCGGGACCCATCTCAACGACATCACGTTCGTCGCGCCCGCGCACGCCGACGACGGAACGTTGCTCGGCTGGGCCGCGAACCGCGCGCACCACGCGGACGTCGGCGGGATGGCTCCCGGCTCGTTGCCGCCCGACGCGACGGAGATCTTCCAAGAAGGGCTCCGAATCCCGCCCGTCCGCTGGACGCGCGAGGTCGAGGCGCTCGTGGTCGCGGCGTCGCGCACGCCGGACGAGCGCCGCGGCGACCTCGACGCGCAGCTGGGCGCCAACCGCCTGGGCATCGCCCGGTTGCGCGAGCTCGCGCCGGCGCCGGACGTACTGGCCGAGATCGTCGAATACGGCGAACGCCGGACGCGGGCCGCGATCGATGCGCTGCCCGACGGTGAATATCGATTCGACGACGTGCTCGACTCGACCGGCGGACCGGGCGAGGCGCGCGCGGCTCGTATCCGCGTGAACGTGACCGTGCTGGGCGACGCGATCACCTTCGACTTCGCGGGTACCGACGCGCAGCGCGCGGGGTCGGTCAATGCGGTCGAGGCGGTCACGGTCAGCGCGGTCGTGTTCGCGTTGCGATCGGTCGTCGACCCCGACCTCCCGGCGAACGGCGGCGTGCTGCGCGCGGTCCGGGTGATCACGCCCCCGGGCTCGATCGTCTCCGCGCGGATGCCTGTCGCGGTCGGCGCCGGCAACGTCGAGGTCAGCCAGCGGGTCGCGGACGTGTGCCTGGGCGCGCTCGCGCAAGCCGCGCCGCACCGGGTCGGCGGCGCGTCGCAAGGAACGATGAACAACGTGCTCGTGGGCGGCGTGGGTTGGGTGTACTACGAGACGATCGGTGGCGGTCAGGGCGGACGGCCCGACGGGCGCGCGGGTATGAACGGCGTGCACACCGCGATGACGAATACGCGCGACACGCCCGTTGAGGCCTTCGAGCGCGCGTATCCGATGCGCGTCCGCCGCTACGCGTTGAGGACGAACAGTGGCGGCGCGGGATTTGCCGCCGGTGGTGACGGCATCGTCCGCGAGCTCGAGATGCTCGAGGACGCGACCCTCTCCCTGATCACCGAACGGCGGACGTCTCGCCCCTGGGGTATCGCGGGGGGCGAGCCGGGCGCGGTCGGCGAGAATTGGTTGCTCCCCGGCGGCGACGAGGCCCGCGCGCGCCGGCTCGCCGACAAGTGCACCGTGCGATTACAGACGGGCGACATCGTGCGGATCGTCACGCCTGGAGGCGGCGGCTTCGGTGTGGCGAACCCGACTCGTTAGTCGGGGAGGCGCACGGCGACGACGGTTACCGACATTTCTCGCTTCGGACCCTGATAGGTGACTGTGTCGCCGGGCCCCTTGCCGATAATCGCCATTCCGATCGGTGAGTTCGTCGACAGGACGTCGTACTTCTCGCTGCGTTCCTCGATCGAGCCGACGAGATAAGTGAGGAGGTCGTCGTCGCCCACGTACCGAAGATCGACGACCGTGCCCGCCTCGACCACGTCGCCGGAGGTGCTTCCGTCCATGACCACCGCGTTCTTGAGCATCTGTTCGAGTTGACGAATCCGGGCCTCGTTGAGGCCGTGCTCGTTCTTCGCGGCGTCGTAATCGGCGTTCTCCTTGATGTCGCCGTATTCACGGGCGCGCTCGATCGCGAGCGAGAGCTCACGCCGGCGCGATGTGGTGCGTTCCTCGAGTTCGGCCTTCAGCCGGACATGGGCCTCGGGCGAGAGGTGGGGCTGCTCGGCCATGGAGGGGCAGGGTAGTTCGGTCGGTCGCCGAGGGCCGGTGGTCGGCGACCGATTCGTCGACGGCGCGTCGTCGGTGGTTTGACATTGTTGTGATCTGCTGCGATCCTGTTGACCTCATGTCCGTGCATCTCTCGGTCGTCGTCATTCGATAAGCGAACGCCGCACCGGCGTTCGCCTCAACCGTCCACGCCAGCCGTGGGCGGTTTTTTCGTGACCGCGTCCAATCGGAAAGGAAACAGCCCGTGGCCCATCGGGTCGGGATCATCGGCGGAGACGGCATCGGCCCCGAGGTCGTCGGCGTCGCGCTGAAGGTCGTGCGCGCCGCGGGCGTGGAGCTCGATCAGGTCGACTACGACCTCGGTGGTCGTCGCTATCTCGCGACCGGTGAGGTGTTGCCCGACTCCGTGCTCGACGAGCTGCGCGGCCTCGACGCGATCCTGCTCGGCGCGGTCGGGACGCCCGAGGTTCCGCCCGGCGTGCTCGAACGGGGTCTGTTGTTGAAGATGCGGTTCGCGCTCGACCTCTACGTAAACCTGCGGCCGTTCAAGGCCGGTCCCGGCCGTCACAACGACGGCGTCGACTTCCTCGTGGTGCGCGAGAACACCGAGGGCACGTACGCGGGTGAGGGCGGTTTCCTGCGCCAGGGCACACCGCACGAGATCGCGACGCAGGGCTCGGTGAACACGCGCATGGGCGTCGAGCGTTGCGTTCGGTTCGCCTTCGAGCTCGCCCGGTCGCGCGAACGTAAGCACCTCACGCTCGTGCACAAGACGAATGTGCTGACCTTCGCCGGCGATCTCTGGCAACGCACCTTCGACGACGTCGCCCGTTCGTTCGACGATGTCGGTACGGCCTACAACCACGTCGACGCGGCGTGCATCTATTTTGTGCATGATCCGGGACGCTACGACGTGATCGTCACCGACAACCTGTTCGGCGACATCCTCACCGACCTGGGTGGCGCCATCGGCGGAGGCATCGGCCGGGCTGCATCCGCGAACCTCAACCCGGCCCGGACCGGGCCTTCACTCTTCGAACCGGTCCACGGGTCGGCTCCCGACATCGCCGGCACCGGGCAGGCCGACCCCCGGGCCGCGGTGATCTCGGCCGCGATGATGTGCGATTTCCTGGGCGAGGGCGATGCCGTGGCCCGAATCCAAAAGGCTCTGGACACAACCGACGATGTAAAAGGCACGACCACGCAGATCGGCGACGCCATCGCCGCCGCCTGCTGACGTCGCTGCTCGACGAAAGGCACCCGCGATGCCCATCACGCCGACCGAGAAGATCTGGATGAACGGTGAGCTCATCCCGTGGGCCGACGCGCAGATTCACGTCCTCACGCACACGCTGCACTACGGCACGGGCGTCTTCGAGGGCATCCGCGCGTACGAGACCGAGCGCGGCCCGGCGGTGTTCCGGCTCACCGAGCACATCGCGCGGCTGTTCGACTCGGCCAAGATCATGATGATGGACATCCCCTACACGGTCGATCAGATCGTGCAGGCGACGAAGGACACGGTGCGCTCGACCGGGCTCCCGTCTTGTTACGTCCGGCCGATCGCTTACTACGGCTACGGCGAGATGGGGCTCAACACGATGCCGTGTGGGGTCGACGTCGCGATCGCGTGCTGGCCATGGGGCGCGTATCTCGGCGACGAGGCTGCCTCCAAGGGCGTGCGGATGAAGATCTCGAGCTGGACGCGCCACGATCACAACACGATGCCGCCGCTGTCGAAGACGTCGGGCAACTACGTGAACTCGTCACTCGCGAAGGTCGAGGCGCTGAAAGCGGGTTACGACGAGGCGATCATGCTCAATCCGGAGGGCCTCGTTTCCGAGTGCACGGGCGAGAACATCTTCGCGGCGCGGCGCGGCGTGTTGATCACACCTCCGACCTCGGCCGGCGCGCTGCCGGGTATCACGCAGGACTCGGTGACGACGATCGCGCGCGACCATGGCTTCGAGGTGCGCGTCGAGGACCTGTCGCGTAGCGATCTCTACATCGCGGAGGAGATGTTCGTGTGCGGCACCGCGGCCGAGGTCAGCGCGGTGAACTCGGTCGACGACCGCGCCATCCCGTGCCCGGGCCCGATGACCGAGACGATCGCCGCCGAGTACGGCAAAGCGGTGCGCGGCGAGATCGACAAGTACAAAGATTGGTGTGAGCTGGTATGAGCAGCATCGAAATTTATGACACGACGCTGCGGGACGGCTCACAGCTCGAGGGGATTTCGCTGACTGTCGAGGACAAGCTGCGGATCGCGGAGCAGCTCGACTGGCTCGGTGTCCACTACATCGAGGCCGGTTGGCCGGGTGCGAACCCGAAGGACGACGAGCTGTTCCGGCGCGTCCCGAACGAATTGAAGCTCGACACGAGCACGCTCGTCGCGTTCGGGTCGACCCGCCGCGTCAAGGGAAAGGTCGACAGCGACGACACGTTGCGTCATCTCGTCGAGGCGAACGTCGGGACCGTGTGCATCGTCGGCAAGTCGTGGGACTACCACGTCACCGAGGCACTGGGGACGACGCTCGACGAGGGTGTCGCGATGGTCGGCGATTCGGTGGAGTTCCTGCGGCGCGAGGGGATGCAGGTGCTCTTCGACGCGGAGCACTTCTTCGACGGCTTCAAGCGCAATCCCGAGTTCTCGCTGCGCGTGCTCGAGTCGGCGGCGACGAACGGCGCAAGCCATCTCGTGCTCTGCGACACCAACGGCGGCGCGCTGCCGCACGAGGTGGAGCAGACCGTCGCCGAGGTCGTCCGTTACTTCGGTGACGACGTGACGATCGCGGTACATCTGCACGACGACGCCGGCACCGGCGTCGCAAACGCGCTGGCCGGCGTGCGGGGTGGCGCCACGCAGGTACAAGGCACGATCAACGGGTACGGCGAGCGCACCGGCAACTGCAACCTCACGACGATCATCCCGAACCTCACCCTGAAGATGGGCTACGAGACCATCCCGCGCGATCGGCTCGAGCGGCTCACACCGGTCGCGCACCACGTCGCCGAGCTCGTGAACATGCCGCTCAATCCTCAGGCTGCGTACGTGGGCCATTCCGCGTTCGCGCACAAGGCCGGGTTGCACACGAGCGCGATCGCCAAACGGTCGGACGCGTACGAGCACGTGTCGCCCGAGATCGTGGGCAACGGCACCCGCTTCGTCGTGTCGGAGCTCGCCGGCAAGTCGACGCTCGGGCTCAAGGCCAAGGAGCTGGGCCTGCAGCTCGACGGACCGCAGCTCGCCGAGATCGTCGAGACGTTGAAGCGACTCGAGCACGAGGGCTACCACTTCGAAGTTGCCGACGGTTCGCTGGAGCTGCTGATGCGGCGCTCCACGGGTTGGGAGCCGAACTGGTTCCGCGTCGAGTCGTTCCGGGTGATCACCGACGATGTCGTCGGAGTCAGCACGCTCACGGACAAGACGGGGGCGACCGTGATGACCGAGGCGACTGTGAAGGTGCACATCGGCGGGCGGCGGGTCGTGGCGACCGCCGAGGGCAACGGTCCGGTGAACGCACTCGACCGCGCGCTCCGAATCGCGCTCAACGGCAGCTTTCCCGCGCTCGAGCGGCTGCACCTCACCGACTACAAGGTCCGCGTGCTCGACACCAACAAGGGCACCGGCGCAGTAACACGAGTGTTGATCGATTCCTCCGACGGCGACGCCACCTGGACAACCATCGGCGTGAACGAGAACATCATCGAAGCGTCGTGGCAGGCGCTGCTCGACTCCATCCACTTCGGTCTGCTGCGCGCCGAGCTCGCCGGTCGCTGACCAAAGCCCGGACCGTCCGGCCAGACTCCGCCGGCCGAAGTCCGTCCCGGTAGTGTCGACCTTCGTGCCGACCGATCCGTTCGTCCCGCCCGACCCGAGTGCTCGGCCGCGCCAGCAACAGAACCTGCCGCCCGGTGTAGCGCTGCCGCCGGCGACCGACTGGCGCTCCAACCGCCCCGGCGACCTCGGCCCGGACCAGCCCGAGGGCGCGCTGCTCGGGCGTCCCGGGCCCAACGTCGGCTACGCCTACACGCTCGCCCAGCGGGCCAAGGACCGGCTGCGGCTCGGTCCGTTCGAACACGCCGGCGACGCGGTCGCGGTGATCGCCGAGGTCGCGGGCAAGCGCGCCGCGCGGTTCGGCCGCGCCCCCGTGATCGGCGACGTCGATTTCGTCATCGATCTGCTCGGATACGACGGGAGCGCAAGCGACGACTTCGTCAAGGCGCGATCCGCGCTCGTCCACGACGCGGGCCACGACTACCACCGAAGACGCGCGCTCGTCGACGCCGTGCCCGACGCGTTGCTCCGGACGCGCGCGCCTCAGGCGGCCGAGATCGAGTCGTGGCGCGCCTCGGTGCCCACGCTCGCGGCGTCGGGCTGACCGGCGCCCGATCGTCGCGGCGAAAGGTTCGCGGTTGAGCAGCTTCACCCTGTCCGACGATCTCGAGGAGTTGCGGGCATCGGTCCGGCGCCTCGCCGAGGACAAGATCGCGCCGAATGCCGCTCGCGCCGACGAGGACGAGCAGTACCCGTGGGACTCGTGGCACGCCTGGCACGACGCGGGCTTCGCCGGTCTCGCGTTCCCGGAGGAGCTCGGCGGTCAGGGCGCAGGCTTTCTCGCGCACGCGATCTGCGTGGAGGAGGTGGCGCGGGTCTGCGCGTCGTCGTCGCTGTTCACCTTCATCTCGAAGCTCGCGATGACGCCGGTGCTCGACCACGGCGGCGACGAGCTCCGGGGGAAATACGTCTCCCGAGTGGCGAGCGGCGCATGCCAGGCCTCCTATTGCCTCTCGGAGGCCGACGCGGGGAGTGACGTGGCCGGGATGCGCACCAAGGCGGTGCGCGACGGCGACCACTACGTGTTGACGGGCCGCAAGCTCTGGATCACCAATGCCGGCGTGAGCGACTTCTACACCGTTTTCGCCAAGACCGATCCCGACGCGGGCCACCGAGGCATCAGTTGCTTCGTCGTCGAGAAGGACTTCGCGGGATTCGCGGTGTCGAAGCTCGAGCACAAGATGGGGGTGCGGGGCTCGCCGACCGGAGAGATCGTCCTCGACGAGTGCGTCGTGCCGGCGGAGAACCTCGTCGGTGAGCCGGGGCAGGGGTTTGCCTACGCGATGGGCGCACTCGACCGCTCCCGCCCACTCGTCGGTGCGCAGGCCCTCGGCATCGCCCAGGGCGCGCTCGACCTCGCGGCCGGGTACGTGCAGGAGCGCAAGCAGTTCGGCCGCCAGATCGCCGAGTTCCAGGGTCTGCAGTTCATGCTCGCCGACATGGCGACCGCCGTCGACGCGGCCCGACTGCTCGTGTACCGCGCCTGCGCTCTGCTCGACGACGGGCTCGGCGGCACTCCGACGACGGCGAGCGCGTCGTCGATGGCGAAGCTGTTCGCGTCGGACACGGCAATGAAGGTCACCACGGATTGCGTGCAACTCCTGGGCGGCATCGGCTACACCAAGGACGTCCCCGCGGAGCGATTCATGCGCGACGCCAAGATCACGCAGATCTACGAGGGTACGAACCAGATCCAACGCGTGGTGATCGCCAAGCGGCTCCTCGGCGGGTGAAAACGACAGATTGCCTCGTAGACTCGGAGATCCGATGAGCCAGGTCCGCCTCCGTTTCTCGCCCGCGCCGACCGGATTCCTGCACATCGGCAGCGTGCGTACGGCTCTCTACAACTGGCTGTACGCGCGCCACGTCGGCGGTACCTTCATCCTCCGGATCGAGGACACCGACGTCGCGCGGTCGACGCAAGAGTCGGTCGACCAGATCCAGCAAGTGCTCCGCTGGTTGGGTCTCGACTGGGACGAGGGTCCCTATCTTCAGAGCGCGCGGTTCGACGAGTACCTCGCGGCGGCTCGTCACATGGTCGAGGAGGGCCGCGCCTACGAGTGCTACTGCACCGAGGCCGAGGTACGCGAACGCAACGAGCAGGCGATGCGCGAAGGCCGGCCCCCGGGTTACGACGGGCGTTGTCGAGACCTGACGCCGGACGATCGGGCCGCGCGCGCCGCCGAGGGTCGAGCTCCGTCGATCCGGTTCCGTACGCCCGACGACGGTCGCAGCTCCTTCACCGACGCGATCCGCGGCGAGGTCGCGGTCGAGTGGTCGACGATCTCCGACTTCGTGATCGTCCGATCGAACGGAACGCCGGTGTTCTTCTTGGCGAACGCCGTCGACGACCTCGACATGGAGATCACGCACGTGTTGCGAGGCGAGGATCTCATCGACTCGACGCACCGCGTGCTCGCGCTCCGGCGCGCGCTGGGTCACGACGATCAGCCGGTCTATGCGCACATGCCGCTCATCGTCGGTCCCGGCGGCGCCAAGCTGTCGAAGCGCCACGGTGCCGTATCCGTCGAGGAGTACCGCGACGCGGGTTACCTGCCGGCGGCGCTGCTCAACTACCTCGCCTTGCTCGGATGGGGACCCGACGACGGCCGCGAGATCCTGTCCTCGGAGGAGCTCGTCACGGAGTTCGAGCTCGATCGGGTCAACACCTCGCCCGCGACGTTCGATCCGAAGAAGCTCGAATGGATGAACGGTGAGTACATCCGGGCCATGCCGTTGCCCGAGCTGGTCTCGGCGGTGTTGCCGTTCGCCCGCGATCGCTACCGCGAGCGGCTCGACATCCCGCGCTTCGAGGCTGCGGTCCGTTTGGCGCAGGTGCGGTCGACGACGCTCGTGCAGATCGCCGACCAGATGGCGTTCCTCTTCACCTCCGACGACGAGATGGAGATCGATCCGGCGTCGTGGGAGAAGGCGTCCAAGGTCGAGAACGCCGCCGACATCGTCGACGCCGTGATGGCATTCGTGGAGAACTGCGAGTGGACCGACGAGATCGACCCGCGGCCGGCGATCGAGGCGGTCGGCGCCAAGCCCGGCAAGGTCATGCACATCTTGTACACGGCGATCGAGGGTCGAAGCCTGGGGCTGCCGCTCTTCGACTCGATCTCCCTGCTCGGCCGCGAGTCGACTCTCGAGCGTCTGCGGGCTGCACGCGCCCGGCTGTGAGGCGCTTCTTCAAGATCTCGTGGCGGGTGGCGCTCGCGCTCTTCGTCGTGGTGTCCTCGCGGCGCGACTCGACCACGCCATCGACCTGTACCGCCGCGGGATAGCACCCGTCGTCGTGGTGACGGGCGGCCGGCAACCGGGCGACCGCTTCACGGAAGCCAGCGTCGGTGCGAGCTATCTCCACGATCATCAAGTCCCCGAGCGCGCGATCTCGCGAGAGACGACCGGACGGTCGTCGTGGCAGTCCCTCGCCGCGGCCGCGCATTTCTTGAAGCAGCGCAACCTCACGCGCGTCGTGCTCGTCTCCGATCCGTACCATTCGGCACGCGTCGAAGACGTCGCGCACGACGTGGGGCGGAAGGCGGCGACGTCCCCCACGCGCACGAGCCCGATCACGGGGACAGGTGAGTGGCGGCGATTCGGCACCGAGACGATCCGGGTCGCGGCGGGACGGATCTTCGGCTACGACCGGCTCGATCGGCATCACCAGATCGAGAAGCTCGTACCGGGACTCGCTACAATGTGTCCTCCGTTGCGGCGGCCGCGTCGGCGTCGAAACGGCACCCATTCGGGGGTGGTGTAATCGGCAACACGGCAGGTTCTGGTCCTGTAGTTGGGGGTTCAATTCCTCCCCCCCGAGCGCAGCCGTCGACTTGCCCCGTTCGTCTAGCGGCCCAGGACGCCAGGTTCTCATCCTGGTAACACGGGTTCAAATCCCGTACGGGGTGCCATGTGGCCCGAGCAAAATGGCGCTCGGGCCACATTTCTTTTCCGGATGCTTTCGGACGTGTGTCCTCACGCTGGGCGCGCACTCGGCGGACGACGCGTGCAGCCGCAACCGCACGCTTCCGTTGAGAACGCGTCACCGCGCGCACTTCGTGGAATGCCGCGCGATCGACGCTGCCACCTTCATTGCGCGACGCGGATCTCGTTGTCGCGCACGATCAACTTGCACGGCAAACCAACGAGTGAAAGTGGATCGCGCGTGACAAAACTGCTGGTCACGATGCTGACGACGTCACCGCGTGACGCGCCGGACGTGATCGTGCACTCGAGCGCGACACCGTTGTCGCGTTGCTCGGCCCACAGGATGAACGCGTCGTACGTTCCGTCGCTGAGCGTCGTCATCAGCGTTGCATCGCGTCGACGCGCGCGATCATCGAGTGATCAGCATGCGCGTGTTCGCGAATCCGATGATCTTGGCAGAAGTCGCGCAACGAGTGGTGGATGCCACGCGCGTTCCGTGACAAATGCTTGACGTATGTGTGTGAATACGTTCTCATAACACGAACACACACGCGTTGCGTGGAGGTCTTACGTGAACAAAGGCGAGCTCGTCGACGCGATCGCGTCCGGCGCGAACCTCAGCAAGACGGATGCGGAGAGCGCGCTCAACGCGTTCATCAATTCCGTTCAGTCCGTGATCACCGCGGGCGAAAAGGTGACGCTTCCGGGATTCGGCACGTTCTCGCCGGCGTTGCGCAAGGCGCGCACTGGTATGGATCCGCGCACGCGCGCACCGGTCCAGATCCCCGAGCGCAAGAGCGCCAAGTTCTCCGTGGGCTCGAAATTCAAAGCCCAGGTACAAGGGTCCTGATCGCGTAGGGCGTGGGGTCGCACTCCCTCGCGCACCGAGTGACATATGAAGTTCGAACTTCCCCGAGTGAGAGCTCTCAGGAAAGGTGGTGACCGTGCCTCCGGCTAAAAGGGCAACGAAGAAAAGGGCTGCCAAGAAGGCTCCGGCCAAGCGCAAGGCCGCGAAGAAGGCGCCCGCGAAGCGGAAAGCGGCTGCAAAGAAAGCGGTAAAGCGCAAGGCAGCCAAGAAGACTGTCCG
>PLBO01000133.1 GCA_003134555.1 Actinomycetota bacterium | reverse complement strand
GGTGTCACGATGAGCAGAACGAGGAGCAGGGGTCGGCGTCGGAGGTCGTGCATGTCCATACGGGTGGCTAGCCAGATGCGCCCGACCATGTTCAGCCTCTCCGCCGCGCCGCGAGCCAGAACACGCTCAACGCGACTGTGATCGCGACCGTGGTGCTGATCGCGGCCGCGATCCAATTGTTGGTGGAGGAGTGCTGGCCGGCACCGGCGGAGAGCAGCAGTTCGGCGGCCTTGCGGCTCANNTCCCCTGGTGGGCCCAGAGCGCGAGGAACGCGGTGGCGCTGACGGCGAGGGCCAACGTGAACGCGCTAGCGAGGCGAGCCACTGCTGTGTGGCCGGCTCCGAGTCCGGCGAGTGCGAGCCGTTGGTCTGCTTCTCGCGATGACACGGTCTGGAAGAAGCCGAGCGCGCCAGCCAAGAACGCGGCGGCCCATCCCGCTCCGAGCGCGGTGGCGGCGTGACCCGACGCAGATCCGCCCAGCGCGGTCGCGAAGGGTCCGAGGACTGCGGCGGCGGCGGTCACGAACACGACCGGCAGCACCAACAACAAGACCAGTGTCGTCGGTGACCGAAGCTGTTCGCGGACGAACAGTCGCGCGGCTTGGCCGGTGGGTTTCAACTCGAGATGCATCGGCCGTCTTTGAGCGTGTAGATGCGGTCGAGTCGTTCCCGTTCGCCGAGGAGATGCGAGACGATCAGGATCGCCATGCCGTCGGCTCGGCGGGCGGCGCTCATCTCCCAGAAGCGGAGATATGTTTCCCAGTCGAAGCCTGCGTAGGGTTCGTCGAGCAACAACACCTGCGGTTCGTGCAGCAGTGCAAGCGCGAGGTTGAGTTTCTGTCGCGTGCCACCGGAGAGGGCCTCGACCCGGTAGTCCAAGTAGCGGGCGAAGCCGAGTTCCTCGAGGAGCCGATCGGTACTCGCTTTCGCGGTGGCGTCGTCGAGGCGGTACGCGGCCGCGAACATCTGCAGATGTTCCGCGACAGTGAGTTTGTCCCACAGCTCGGGGAGTTGCGGGCAGTAGCCGAGCGCACCGTCGAGTTCGACGGTGCCGCCGTCGCGTTTCAACAAGCCGACAATGATCTGCATCAGCGTGCTCTTCCCCGAGCCGTTCTCACCGACAAGACCGACGAGCTCGCCGGGCCCGACTTCCAGGCTGGCGCCCTGTAGCACCGCGACTCGGGCGCCGAACGGCCAGAGTCCGTGACGGAACGACTTCGTCACCTCAGAAACGCGCAGTATAGGCGCTGTTTCTGATCGCGTGCTGCTGCCAACACCGGCAGCGTTGAGGGTCGGCGCGCGGTTCATTGGACGGTCAAGACGTCGAACATGCCGGCGGAGTAGTGCAGCGGGTCATTGCAAACGAGCTCGTAGCGGCCGGCCGGGAGCGCAACGGTCACCCATCCTGTACTTCCGGGGGGAAGACCGTTTCCGGCTCCTGACGCGCAGGGACGGGATGCTTCCCCGAGACTCTGGGACTCATCGACTTTGCCGTTCGCGTCGACCGCGCGCGCTCCCGGCCCAGCGGACGACAGCGGCAACACAATCAGNNGAGTGACAGTGACCACCGCGCCGGAGAGATACGGATTCGCACATGAGGTCGTGCCGAACGAACGCGGCGTCCCTCGACCGGTGATCGTGGTCACCGTGACCTCGATCCCGATCAGGATCGCCACGGCTGCGAGCACGAGACCGACTCGTTTGACGTTCATGACCGCTCCGTTCACGCGTTCGTTCACACCGTTTGGAGCTGCTTGGCTGTCGGCTGCGCGACGACTGCCGGCGGCTCGTCTGGGGTTGGGCGTCGGACTTCGGCGACCTTCCACCACCACGACACGCGTTGCTCGAGCCAGTGGTCGACGCTGTAACGGGCGGTGCCCGTGTAGGCGCTGAGGGCCAGCAAGCCGGCGAAGACGAGGGCGTAGATGATCGCGGTGCCGATGTCTGCGGCTCCGGACGTGTATGGGCCGCCGAAGCCTTCGGCTGTCGCCCAGATCAACATGCTGAACGCGATCGCCGAGACGTATGTCGTCTTGCGCGCGAATCCCACGATCAGCGCGACGGCAATCAACGTTTCGAGCACGGCGACGAGATCAGCCCAGAAGTACGGGNNCCACGGATGCAGCCAACCGGGCTGGCCGTCTCCGGCGCCTCGGATCGCGTCCATGTATCCGGTACGAAAACCGGGCGCCCACTTCAAGGCGGCGTCGATAGCCCACACGACGCCGAAACTGATGCGCAGCGCGTCTTTCGGCCAGGCCGGGATGGTCCGCTGACTCGGGATGGTCATTGATGCTGCCATCGCAACTTCCCTTCGTCGCTCCACGTTGCGCCGTCGATCGCGTTATGTCTCCACAATGCGGCGCGCATGGGGGTAGGGGGTAGTGCCATCAGTCCGGTCCGGATCAGGACTTACGGCCCTGCCCGTCGGTGCGTGTCCGGGAGACGATGAATGCAGCGGTCGGCGTTAGACCGGGCCGCACAGGAGGTGTCGTGATGATGTTCTGGTATGGCAACGGCGGATCCTGGTGGGACATCACGCTCATGTGGTTCGGGATGATCGCCTTGTGGGCCGTGATCCTGTGGGCCGTGTATGCCTTCTCGATCGGCGCGTCACGTCGCAGTTCCGGCGAGTCGCCCGATCAGGCGCGGCG
>PLBO01000138.1 GCA_003134555.1 Actinomycetota bacterium | reverse complement strand
ACAAGGAGCTAACCGAGGTGTGGCGTCGGCACGACCTCTTCGAGAAGTGGGTCTCCACGCGTTACTGCTACCACCTCAGCGATTCCGAGCGTGTAGTACGGGATCAATCGATCCATGAATTCTTCTACGACGCGGAAGGCATCTCGCCGTTCCCGGACTGTGCGAACCGGCCCAGCGTCGGCTCGTTCCGGCTGTACGACGTGTGGTGGCCGCCGCCGGTTGGTGGAGACCTCGACTCAGCCCGTTGATCCAACGCGACAAGCCGCTTGGCGACCCTGGCGCTCACAAGAGCGTCACGAGCGCTGGGGTGGGGTGGCCGTTNNGATCGGACGGATTGCGCCACGCAGCGATCCCACCAACTACAGCGAGCAGGGCGATAGCCGCTGCGACTCCAACGAAGGCTCCCACAAGGTACGTCGAGGCTGATCCAACCGCGGCCCCGAGGCCAACGGCGATCACGACCACGATCAAGATCAGAAGGATTGGCATCTCTACTGACCTGGTGGCGTCGTTCGACCGCTGGCCGCAGCACGCAACGCGGTTATCCGACGCTGGTACTCGGCCACGCTCTGCTCTCCGACCGACCTCGATCTGCGGCTCAGCGAGGTGAGACGGTCGAACAGGTTCCGGAATATGCCCACGGCGGGCACAGTAGCGAGAGGACGCTCCCTCACCAAGGTCCGCCATTGGCAAGACCGAGGGTCCGGATGTCCTCGACCGGTACGACCGAAGTGCCGATGTGTGAGCGTGAAGCATGACGCCGCCCCAGTCATCGCCGCCCAAGCGCTTATCGCGCACGGGGTGAGCGACAGCGCCGTGCTCGCTTACGTGCAACGGACCTGGCAACTCGATCCGATGAATACTCGTGCCGCGGTGGCTGCCGCTCACACGTTGGCCGGACACGATCACGGCATTCGCGTCGCCACTCGTCCCGACCGGTAGCAGTTACCCCCTCGTTCGGGCAACCCCGCTCGTTTCAACGCGACCGCTGGCACTCCCGCATCGCGCCAAGCGCGCCACACGGGCGGTACCGTCTTTCGATGCGTCCAATCGTCGCATTCGCCGTTGCAACATTGCTGCTCGCGGCGTGCAGTCGTGGACACGCCACCAGTGCCGTAACCACAACAACAAGTCGCGTTACCGCGCCGTCAGCCAACCAGGGCGATCCGGCACAGACCACGATCAATCCGACCGTGACCGTGACGCCGAACAAGGAACTGCGCGAAGGTCAGCGCGTCAAAGTGCAGGTAACCGGGTTCGGCGTTGACGGCAAGGTCTGGCTGTCCGAGTGCGGGGCAATCTCCAACCTCTCCGATGTCGGATGCGGACCTCGGCTCGCCTTGCAGCCGTCCCTCACGACCGACAAACATCGAGCCGGATCTGCCACGTTCGTCGTTCACGATCGAGCACCAGTCACGGCGAACAACTCGACCGATGTCAAGGCGTGCGTCTCAAAGTGTGTCGTGATGGCAGTCGGCGGAGGCGGCTTCGCGTATACGCCGATCAGCTTCCATAGCTAAGGACCTGCCACTTCTGTCTCACCGCCGCCTGCCCGGCTTGCGCGTGAGCCGGTACACGGATGCAACACAGAGAGGACGACGATCACCCAATCGTCCAGTTGAGCCAATCGCCTTGCGGTTCGGGCGTCGAGCGATGAGCGAGCGCCACAAGATGCACCGCGGTCAGCATCATGGATCGCTGGACCGCTCACTTCACGACGACGGAGACCCTGTACACACCGTTGCCTCCCGTGCAGCGCAATGCCTCCCCGCACGACGTTCGGGAGGCGCTCACTATCGTGGTTCCGTCTCCGGCCGCCGTAAACGTCGCGGTTACCGTCCCGCAACCACCACCTGGAACACAGCCGGTCGGCCGTGGTGTCGTGACCGGGCGGCCGTCAGATCGGAGGACGGCCGGTTTCGACGCGGGATGAATCGTCCAATAGGTGCTCGCCAACACGACCTTCAGCCGGTCACCAATATGCAAGGTCACGGTCGTGCCCTTGTCCCGATCAGTGACCCTCTTCGTCGTCGGTTGGCCAGACCCAGCAGCCGAGGTGCAACCAGCCGCGAGAAGAAGGGCGAACGCAGCGACCGCGCTCCGATACAAGATCCTCATGTCACCTCTGACGTTGACAGACGATAAACGGTTCCCGCCGTGTCCAGACCGGGCCGCACCTCGCTGCACGTTACGCCTCCGANNGTCGGTACCCAAGGGAGACGTTCGATGCTGCGATCACCAATCACTCGCGCCAGCCTGGCCCTAACAATCCTCGTCCTGGCTGCTGGCGTCCTCAGCAGCCAGGCGAGTGCTGCGTCGGCGACACCGCCCCACATCGTGGCCAAGCCCGACAATCTGATGGTCAACACGAAGACCACGCTCACCGGCACTGGCTTCCCCAAGAACACGAAACTCACCATCGCGGAANNAGAATGCTCGACCACGTTCTGGATCGTCCCAACCGACCCGTGCGTTCACACCAACCAGATCTCGGTCCGCACCGACGCACACGGCCGGTTCACGGGACAGCTCCGCGTCGTACTCTGCGGCGGAAAGCGCGGCCCGGAGCCGACCAGCCAGATCTGCTACATCGGCGAACCCCGTCCCAAAGGCATCGACACGATGCGGCTCGTCGGGGTAGCGAAGATCACGGTCACCTATCCGTAACACGC
>PLBO01000098.1 GCA_003134555.1 Actinomycetota bacterium | reverse complement strand
GCACCCGTCTCACCCGTCAAGCCCGACGCACCCGTCTCACCCGTCAAGCCAGTCGCCCCGGTTTCGCCCGTGGCGCCCGTTGCGCCCGTCGCGCCCGTGAGACCGACCGCACCGGTCTGACCCGTCACACCGACCGCACCGGTCTGACCCGTGACACCCGTTGCACCGGTCAGGCCGGTTGCGCCGGTGAGGCCCGTCGCGCCCGTCTGACCCGTGACACCCTTCGCGCCGGTCAGCCCGGTCGCACCGGTCAGGCCCGTCGCACCCGTCTGGCCTGTTACTCCGACCGCACCGGTCTGACCCGTCACACCCGTCGCGCCGGTGAGGCCCGTCGCACCCGTCTGGCCCGTTACTCCGACCGCACCGGTCTGACCCGTCACACCCGTCGCACCCGTGAGGCCCGTCGCACCAGTGAGTCCGCTGGCGCCGGTCGCTCCGGTCAGCCCGGCGGAAGAACTCAAGGGGATGGCGTAACCGTTCTCGTTCGACGTGCACTCGCTGAGCGAGTTCACGACCTTGGGGGTTCCCGAGCTCTTGTTCACGCAAAGGAAGAGGAAGGTCGTCGCCGCACCGGCGCTCTCGGCATGCAGCAAAGCCACGGGTCCGAGGAAGAGGAGCGCAGCAGAAGCCGCGGTCATGATGCGCGTCGTTCGGAACATCCGTGCCCTCCGATATGGCGACGCGCACCGCGCACCGCCCCCAGTTGCCACGGAGAGTACCGGTCTTCGCCAACGCTCGTCCAGGGAACCTTGAGGCGGAATCCGGGAATGTCCGCAAAGTCGGACCGTAGTTCCGAGCTACGCCAACATTGACCACACTGGCAACATCGACCCTCGAGCAGCTAGGCGGCGGCGAATCCGCAGGTCTGAGCGCCGGTAGGCCCGACTTCGCCCGCCGCGAAACCGACAAGCGGCCGAGAAATCCCGAGCGTTGAGGGAAAATCCACGCACGCGCGCCCCGCGCCCACTGAGGGTGATCAAACTTTCCACGAGCGGACACGGCCCGACCCCGCGGGAGCGAAACGTCTGGCGCGCCGATCCTCGGGGATAATCACCTGGATGAACGACGAACGCGCCGGCGAGGCAACGATGCTGTCCGGACGCTACGAGCTCGGGGCGCTGCTCGGTCACGGCGGGATGGGCACGGTGCGCGACGCCACCGACCGGCGCCTCGGTCGACCGGTTGCAGTCAAGATCCTGCGCGCCGAGCTCGCCGAGCAAACGACCGCGCGGCGCCGCTTCGAGACCGAAGCCCACGCCGCCGCCCGCCTCGCGCACCCCAACGTGGTGATGGTCTTCGACAGCGGGGAAGACGACGGCATCCCGTTCCTCGTGATGGAGCGACTCCCGGGACGAACCCTCGCCGACGAGCTCGCGGCCGGTCCGATGTCGCTCGAGCGGGTCCGCGAGGTCGGCCGGGGGATCCTCGCGGCCCTTGCGGCGGCGCACGCCGCGGGGATCATCCACCGCGACATCAAGCCCGGCAACGTGCTGCTCACGGAGCAAGGTCACGTGAAGGTGAGCGACTTCGGTATCGCGAAGACCGTCGACGACCTCGATCAAACCCAGACGGCCGAGCTCGTTGCCACTCCCGGATACCTGGCCCCCGAGCGTCTCGCCGGCGAACCGGCGTCGCAGCAAAGCGATCTGTACTCGCTCGGCGTGTTGCTCTACGAGGCACTCGCGGGCCGGCGTCCCTTCGAAGGCGACACACCGTTGGCCGTCATGCGCGCCATCGAAGGCGGGCACGCCGAACCGCTGACCTCGCGTCGCCCCGGGCTGCCGCCCGAAATTGTCTCGGTCGTCGAGCGCGCGATGTCGCTCGACCCTCGCCGGCGGTTCGGCTCGGCCGTCGAGATGGCCGACGCCCTCGAGCCGCCCCGGGAGCTCGAAGCGGCCGCGGCGGTGCCGATCAACGCGGCGCACGACGCGGAAACCGTTCCGATCGATCGCGGATGGCGCGACGGCGCCACCCAGACGCTGGACCTCCCGAGCGCACCGGAAGTCGAGCAACGACCGCGCACCACGCGGGTTCGATCTCACGTGATGGCGATTGCGGTCGGTGCGGGCCTCGCCGGCATCCTCGTCGTGGGTATCTTCGCCAGCCAGCGCGGTCCGTCGCATCCCGCCACTTCGGTGCCGTCGACAACCGCACCGGCACCCAAGGCGACACCGACCAGCACGAAACTTCCCGCTCCGCTCAACGACGCGATCCGCCGGCTCGAGCAAACGGTCGCGCCGTGAGATTCCGGAATGGACTACCCGTGGCGTTGGCGCTCGTGCTCGCGTTCGCGCTCGCCGGGTGCGGCGGGAGTAGCGGCAGTGGGCTCTCGACGGCCACGCGCGCCCAACTCACCCCGCTCGTCCGCGAGGTCCGGCGCGCCGCCGAATCGCTCGACCGCGCCAGCACGAAACGCGCGCTGGCGAATCTGCAACGTGCGGTAGCCGAAGATCAGCAGCGCGGCGACATCAGACCGGCGAGCGCGGTGCAGATCCTCAGCGCGGCCGCCGGCGTCGAGAGCCATCTCACGCTCGTTCCGACGACGACCACCACGGTGACGACGACCACGACAACGACGACTCAGCCGCCGCCCCCCACAAAAGGTCACGGCGACAAGAAGAAAGGCGGCGGCGGGAACGACTGATCGCACCGTTGCCGGGCGAGGTCACGCTGACCGCGGCGCTCCGAAAGCGAGATTCAGGCATCCGCCGATCGCCAACCCGAGCGCGGCGCCGCCGATCACGTCGAGCGGGTTGTGCGCGCCGACGTAGACACGTGTGAACATCACCACGCCGACTACCGCCCAGGGAGCGATCTTCCATCGCCCGCGGAGGTAGGGAACGACAAGGCACGCGATGGCTGCGACGAGCACGGCGTGGCCCCAGACGAAGCTCTCGCCGTTCAGGCTCAGCGGGCGTCGCGTCCGACTTGGGTTCGTCCGCGTCGTCGTAGAGGACGCGAGGGGTCAAGTTGTCGTCGTGAGTTCGACCGCCGTGACTCCGCTGGAAGATTTCGGCTTTCCCTTGGTGGGGTCGGTGTCGGCTTGTAGCAGCTGAGCGGTGGGGACACGCCGTGCGCGCAGAATGGGCGCGACGGCGACGATGCATTCAACGTTCGATCGACGCGGCCGGGCCCGAGCACCCGCCCCCGAGTGCTTACGGAGATCGGGTGAGGGTGCTTGTTGGGTGTACTGGTAGTGGTTCGGGTGGGCGTGGTGCCTGGGTGAAGTCGAAGTCCGATGTGAGGTCGCCGAGGATCTTGACGTTCTCGCGCACGGTGAGTCGCGGGTCGGGTCGGCCATCGGTCGCCGGATCGAGGCGCTGGCCGCCGAGGAAGTCGTCCTCGATGAACTTCACATACGCGTCGAAACTCAGCGTCTGGTGGTCGATGTACCCGCGTTTGGCGTACGGGCTGATCACGAGACCGGGAACGCGTAGGCCGTAACCGTTCTGGTCGACGACGGGGGGGACGACGTGGTCGTAGAAGCCGCCCCAGTCGTCCCAGGCCAAGAAGATCGCGGTCGAGTTCCAGTCGGGCCCGTTCATGACCGCGTTGATGAGACTCGTCGTGTAGGCGACACCGTCGCTGATGCGCGACGGTGGATGTTCGCTGACGTCTTGCGATGGAACGACCCACGACACTGCAGGCAGACTGCCTTTCTTCGCGGCGGTATAGAAGCTGGTCACGGACTTGATATTTCCGCGCTGGTGGTCCGCGTTGACGGTGTCGAAGAACGGCAATGGGTTCCAGATGCTCCCAGTCCGGGCGTTCTGGCGGACCGGCGAGCACGACACCGCAGCGTCGTTGGCGCAGTCCGGTTCTGTCCCGGCCACGACGTAGTAGCCCCACGACACGTTGTGCTTGTGTAGCAGGTAGGTGAGGTCGGTCCACGCGTAGATCGGACTTCCCGCAGCGCGCAACGGCAGACGCGTCGGTTTGCCGTTGGGTGGCCTCGGGGTGGGCATGTTGGCGTTGTGGCAACTGGCGGGTTGGTCGTGCTGGGTGCAGTCCGCGGACCATTCCGAGACCTGGAACAGGTGCTCGGGCAGGCTCCACGACGCGTTGGGCTCGAACATGCGGTCCTGCAGGACGAAGTCGCGCGCGTACTTCCAATAGTTCGGTATGTCGCTTTGGGTGTGGTAGCCCATCACGTCGACGCCGCGGCCCGCGTTCGCCGCACAGTTCGGGTTCGTTTTGTCGGCGCAGTTACGCTGCGCCAGCTCCGCCATTTTCACGAAGCCATCCATGTTTCCGTGGTTTACATCAACGAGAGCGTTCCGCGCTGCGTGCGGGCCGCCACCGTTCACATCGACATGATCGGGATACGGTCTGACACAGCCACCATGCGCGGGATCGGGCACGCACACCCTCGGTGTGCCGTGGATCATCGGGATACCGTCCGCGCCGGGATACGTACCGAAGTAGCTGTCGAACGACCGGTTCTCCTGCATGATCATCACGACGTGCTTGATCTTGTGAATCCCGGGCACGGCCGCCGTAGACGGGCTCGTCCCCGACGATCCACTCGACGAGCAACCGACCGAGGCGACCGCCACAACGACCGCAACGATCCCGACGTAGCAGGCCGACCATGAACGCATTCGGCGCACGCTACGCGCCGCAGACCTGCGGAACGGGTCGGGCGCGACCTTCGTCGACTGTTCGAAGTTCAGCATGTTGGAACGTCGAGGGGACCACGAACGAAGCGAGATGCCCGCCAACGACGGTGAGCACGGTGCGCGCCGACACCCGGCGTTCAGAGTGCACCCGCGGTTCACCTTCGTATCCGTGTCGTAAGAGGAGTCAGCATGCACGTTGACGACATCAAGGCCCGCCTCCACGGCGCGTTGCACCGGCACCCCAAAGCGACTGAGCAGGAGCTTGAGGCGATCGCAGCCGTCGTGCTCGCGATCGTCGGCGAGGTGACCGTTGAACTTGCGGTCGTGATTGCCGAGCTGGCGGCGCGGGTCGAGGCGCTTGAAGCGAAGGCGTAGCGCGATCTCGACCCGCCACCCCGGCGTGGGCGGGTCGTCGTAACGTCGAGCCCGGGTTGCGCTGCCGTGCCCATGCACCCGCCCTGGTGCGCGGTACGCGCAGCCCGCCACTGGGGCTTCCTGACCACGCCCCTGTACCCGTGACCACCGTCAGCCGTACGCTTGGATCTGGATGGCGGATGGACGTCTGAACCGGGGGCTGAGCGATCACGCGTGTCAAGCGACGGGGCTGGTTGCCGCCCAAGCCCAGTGCAGCGTCGGCGAGGCGCTCGCCCGGCTCAGAGCCCGGGCCGCAGCGGCCGGCAAGAGCGTGGAAGCCCTGGCGGTCGATGTGCTGAACCGCAGAGTCAGGTTCGACGAGTAGCAGCCCACCACGAGCGCGCTACGACAGGCCCACGCAGAGTTCGGGCCACAATGTCGGCGAGCGGTGACGTGCCAGGCCGATAAACGAAACAGTCGTTGTGGTCGTCGGTTCTGCGGCGATCTTGCGCATGTGCGCCGTGTTCGCGTTGGTGTTCCGACCGAGCGACTTCGCCGTCAGGGCGTACCGAACCCGAGGGCGAGACGGTCCGGCGGTAACCGCACCGGTGTGCCCAGGTTGCCGTCGACAACTCGCTTACCGCCCGTTTACCGGCCGTCGGTGAGGATCGTGGCGGCTGCGCGTGCCGTGTTGGGGTTCCCACCCGAGGCAGGGTACGCGCGGCCAATCTCATGATCCGGTGGAGGAGCGACATCCGTGCTCGACTACGCGCGAGGCGGTTCAGCACCCGAGCGTCAGCGCATCCCAGGGCTGTCGCCGGAGCGACGCCGCGCATAGTCGTGAGCAAGGCGGCCGAACCCTCGATGTACTCAGGCGCTCATCCGGCTACGGGGTCGAGTTGGATGAGGTAGCCGCCTGCCAGCCTTTGGGTCTGAATGACGGCGTTCGGCGGGAGGTTCTGGATGATGCTTTTGGCGTGCGCGAGGGTGTAGCGGCCGATGCCGTCGGTGTTGAGGTGTTGCAGTTGATCGGCGGGTAGATCGGTGCTGACGAGGGCGGTGCGTAAGACGACGTAGCGGACGCCGATGTGTTGGGCTTCGGTGATGGCGTCCGACGCCGGGAAGCGGTTGAGTAGCGCGGCGCGGCCGTCGAAGTTCGGTGGTTGAAACCCGGAGTATCCGTTGACGCGTGCGTCACCGTCGTGGATGGCGACCAGTTGGCGGGGTGCTTCCACGAAGGGCCATGCGTATCCGCTGGTGTCGGATCTGATGGGGAGTTCGAGGACAACGCCTGCGGGCAGGGCGCGCAGGGCTTGGTCGATGCCGCCGTCGTTGGCGGTGGTGGGAACGGTTACGAAGAACAGACTCGGGGCGGCTTCTGCGAGGACAATCGCGCTGAGCCCGAGGGTGGCGATGAGCGCGAGTCGGGGGCGTCGTTGCCAGTGCCGGAGAATGATCTTGTCGATGCCGATGGCGGCGAATATCGCGACCGCGAGTTCTCCTCCGAGGGCGAGCCGCGAGGTTGCGCGAATGCCGGAGAAGCCGGGCACTGTGTGACGGAACCACGCGAACGGCAAGGGTACGCGATGGCGGGCGAGTCGGAACCAGTCGCCGAACGACAACGCGACCACGACCACTGCGGCGGCGACGGTCAACAGCAGCTCCCGCAGACGCGTGCTCCCCCATCCGTGTCGGCGTACCTCGCGGGTCACAACCGTCGCGCCGATGACCGCGAACGTCGTTGCGACCATGCCTGGGAAGAGCCGGTTCTCGACCCCGCGACTGGGTTGTTGCGTGTAGTGGCCGATGACCGGCACACGCGAAAGCACATGGTTGCCCAAGCCGCTGGCGAGGAAATCGGTCAAGTGGGATGCCGCGGCGGGCACGAATGCCCGACGGAAGGCCGGGTCACGTTCGAGCAACAGATAATGAACGCCGATCGGCGCTGCGAGAACGAACACCACCACGCCCGCCAGAGCCAATGCGACGAACATCCTTCGTCGCTCTTCCCCCCGAACCGTGAAGACGGAGCCGGCGGCGATCACTAAGACGAACAAGCCCATCATCGCGCCGTAGTAGCTCGCGGTGAGGGTCAACGTGGCGAACGCGACACCCAACGCGATACCCCGCCGCGGTGATGGCCTGTCGGTGCAGCGCAATAGCAAGAGCAAGACGAGCGGGACAAGCGCACCACCGACGACAAGCTGAAAGTGTTCGTAGTGCACGAGCCGGATCGACGAATAGGTGTATGCCAATGCCGCGACGACCGCGGCACCCCAATAGGTCACGAACCGTCGGGCCAGCCGGTACATACACCACGACGACATCACCCACGCGCCCAGATAGATGATGTTGAACGCCAGCGCATCACCGAACATCGTTCGTAACGGCCAGTGCACCAAGGCCACCGGTATCAGGCCGTCGCTGAAGGCCAACGTGTTCAGCGACGGGTAGAAGATCGGTGCGTCCCACAGCGCATGCCAGCCGTGCGGCAAACCCGTCTGCACGGCACGCATGATCCACACGTTCAACAATCCGTCGCCCGCGTTGCCAGGGATACGCGTCGCCGCGACCCCGAGATGCGGAAACGTCAGCCCGACCGCGACGACGACAAACGCCGCCACCAACAACACGGGACGCGGCTCCGACCAATCGTCCGGCAGTGCTCCCGACGGAACCGAACCCGTCGGATCAGCGACAATCGCGCCCGCCCCAGACACCAAACCCCTCTCCCGTGAACCGCCGAGCATCCCGCGCCCCGGCCATGAAGGACACAACCTCCCACAACCCACGTAAGCATCCGGTCAACACCACGACACGCCTTCTCGCGCGTGTGCGCCATGGCCGAGGTCGCCGAACTATTGGCCGCGTTGCTCAACCTGCAAGAGCCACTACCCGGCACGGTGCTGGTCGACCTGACGGGTCACCCGGAAGGCCACCACCACGCGGGCCGATAGCGCGCCTCGGCCAAGAGCGGGTGTGTCTGTCGGGCTTGTGCTGCATGGAGATACGTGGAGGCGGGAACAATGACATCGTCGTGGGCATCCCTACCCCCGACATTTGTAGAGGCGCTCCGGCATCCGGGCTGGGGTAACTTTTCGCGCGCCCGGCCCGTGAGTTTTCGACATGGAGGTGCCATGCAAACCTCAGCGCGGCGCTCCTGGTCATGTCTGCCCAGGGACGCCGCGCCGGAAGGGCGTGGAACGGTGGGCGAGCAAGCCTCCAGTCCACTCGGGCGCTGATCAGCCCGGCCCGCGAGGAACCGACCTACCGACCCTTCACGAAACAGTCCGCCCCGACCTGCGCTCGCTGTGGCCGTTTCGTTCGCGCATCAAATGGGCACTGTGCGGTTACCAACCGTCGGCAGAAACGAGCAGCCATGCACGTTCCCATCGGCATAGTCATCATCGTGGTCGCGCTGCTCGTGATCCTCGCGGTGAGTCGATAGCGGCAGCGGAAGATCTTCGCGGGCCGCGCGCCCTCACGGTTGGTATCGCAGCAGCGAGCAGGAGACCAACGCCGACCGCCATGACTGCGAGCGCGTCGTTTCTTCGGTTGTGGATCTGGTGATCGCAGGCGACCGACTTCATAGCGTTTGCAGTTTGCCCTATGTCGAAGGTGTCGCCGCCGGAGTCGATGGTGTTGTTGGTCGCGGCCATCGAGAACGACTTCGGCCGAAGTGCAGAGCCGCACCCGACATGGTCGGCGTTCACTTTCGAGAAACCGAGCACCGCTGCCGCGACAAGGAGCAGAAGAGCCGCGACTCCGAGGATGGCGGCGAGCGGTTTCATCGGCTGAGAGTACGATGAGCGACGCTCTTCGTTCGAGGATGTGTTCGACGACCTTTTCTTCGAGCGGGTTCCGGGCGCGCTCGTCCGCTCCTTGTTGTTGGAGGGATCAGATCGAACTGCCCCGTTGGAAAGCCCGGGACGGTAAAGGACCAAGATCGCGATCGTGGCGGATGATTTGGCCGTCCCTCATCGGACTGTCGAGCAAGGCTTCCACCCAGGTGAACGCGACCGCGAACGAGACGAACTGGTCGCGCACGTCATCTGGCGCACTAACCAAGACCGTGATCGCGACCGCCTCGTCGGTCTCTCCGATTTCGACGCGCTCGACGGTTTCGTCGGGTCGATGTCGAGCCTGGACCGACAAGGTGCGGCCATCAGGATGCACGCGCACCTGGTTGATCGTCGCCGGATGCAACCGGCCACGGTTACTCGGCGGCGCATTTTCATCGGGTTCGGTGACGAGCGGCTCCGCCCGAGTGAGTTCGTAATCGCTCACGCCGAGTCGCTGCGCGAACCGATCGGTCACCGCGCGCGGGTCCGCAGACTCCGCAATGTCGAGGTATACCTCGATGGTCTTGGCGTCTGTAAACGCCGAGACCATCCGGGCCTCGCTGCCCACGGTCAGAAGCCGCAGTTCAGTCGCCAAGCGTTGACGCTCGGCCGGATCGTCGACCAAGAACGTGACCCGAAACATTGCTCTCCCACGATACCGGTGGACACGCGGACTTCGCGCGCGCGGTCGTCAAACGACGGCTGCGAACATCATCTTCGGCGAGTAGTGCGACGAGTTCGCGACGGTGCATCCCCCCTTGTCCGAGATGTCCGGTTGCTTCAGTTGATCGTCACAGCCCCTTCCCTCTAACGAGTCCCGCCTGAAGGCGATCCCGGCAACATCGCACCGGGCGCGCGCGTAAGCCGCTCCTGGGTCTGGGAAACTCGCGCGATGTCGATGCGCGAAGACCGTCGACACTTCGCCGCCCGCACCTACGACGACGGCGAACGGATCGTGGACGAAGCCGAGCCCGACGTGTTACGCCAACTCGACCAAGTGGGTTCAGCGAGCACGCGAGCAACGACTGCTCGGCCCGACAGAAGAGCGTCGCTCCGGCGAACAGGGTCCACCGAGACGGAAGGCGAAGAAGTGAGAGGGCACATACGAAAGCGTGCCAAGGGCTGGGCCTACGTCATCGACCTCGCACGCGACCCTGCCACCGGCAAACGCAAACAGAAATGGGTCTCGGGCTTCGCAACGGAGAACACGGCCGAGAAGGCAATGCGGCAGCGTTGGTTGCAATCGACAATCGCCGTGACCCGTTCCCGCCGAACACGAAGATGCGCGACTACATCGCGGGCTGGCTCGACGAACACGCAACCCAAGTTCGGCCTCGTACGATCCCCGCTACCGTCAGTTACTCGACCAACACGTCCTGCCACATCTCGGTGGACATCGCCTCAACCGCGTCCACCCCGGCACAGATCCGTCAGGTCTGGAAGGCGATGAGCGACGCCGGTCAGTCTCCGGCAACCGTTCGTCAAGCACGGGCCGCGCTCGGTAAGGCGATGAACGACGCCGTCGCCGACAGCATCCTCGACCGCAACCCCGTCGCCCCGCGCGCTCGCCACGCGTACCTAAGCCCGATCTCGCCGTCATCCGCCCCGAGCACGTCAAAGCGCTCCTGGCGACGATCGGCAGCAATCGGTGGGAGATCCCGATCCGGCTCGCCGCGATGACCGGCATGCGCCGCAGCGAGGTGCTGGCCCTGTCCTGGCGACAGGTCGATCTCGATGCGGGCACGATCCGAATCACGCGATCACTTCACATCCGCCCTAAAGCGGAGCGCCGACCAGATCAGCCCGACCGCTTCTACTTCGAAGAACCGAAAACTGAAGCCGGTCGACGCACGGTGAGGATGCCGTCCTCCTCATAGCCATCCTCCGGCGCCATCGGATCGACCAAGCCCAACGCCGTCTGACCGTCGGGCCGGACTGGAACGACCACGATCTCGTCTGCGACAACGGACGCGGCGGCCCCGTCGATCCTGACGCATTCGGTGCCGCGTTCAAAAGGCTCGCCAAACAGACTGGCCTACCCACCGGATCGAGGCTCCACGATCTCAGACACGCCTGCGCCATCCTGCTGCGGCTCGAAGGCGTCCCTATCGTCGCGCCAGCTTCACGATCAGCAACTACGAACACGTCGTTTCAGAAATGCAAGAAGCCACCGCCGACGCCCTGGAACGCCGACTTGGCGGCTGACGTTTGCAAATCCGTTTGCAAAACGCCGAGGAGTCGCCCGGTCCGACACCCGGCGTAGACGAAGAACCTGGTCACAGAGTGGGCCGCCCGGGACTCGAACCCGGAACCTGCGGATTAAAAGTCCGTCGCGCTGCCAGTTGCGCCAGCGGCCCGTTTTTCTGCGCACCCTCGACCCTCGATCGAGGCTGCTCAGCTTGGGCCGCAATCGTAGTTGGCGGCCCAGGTTTGGGAGCCGAGCGTGGAATCGTCAACGAGTACCTGCACTGGCAGGGACACCAACGCAGACGCACCGTGGGAACGCTGCGCGTGTACCGTCTGATTCTTGGGCACTTCGTGGATGACGTCGTCGGCTGCCGCGCGCTCGACGCCGTCTCGCTGGAGGAATTAGAGGCGTACGTGCAACGCCATCGAACGGGCGGACCGTTCGGGAGGACGAGTCGCCCACCATCTGCTGCGATTTTCAGTCGCGACGCGGCGATTCTGCGCGGCCTGTACCAGTGAGCGCGCGCGCCGGCACGTCGAGCGCGACCCGAGTGTCTGGTTGCACGCGCCCGTTCCGAGGAACGTGCAGCCGCGGCCAATTCTTGACGAGACCAGTGCGGGAGCGCGGCCGCGGCCTCATGGAGCGACACTCGACGAAGGATCGTGCGAGTTCCCCCGCCGCTTTCTCGACGTTCGACGAGCGTTGTTACTAGTTCGTGGCGCGGCGGCGTCGTGCGAGGCTGGTGATCGCGAGACCGCTCGCGCAGAGCCCGACCGCGATCGCCGCGAGCGGGCCGGTGGTCGAGGTCCCAGTCCGTGGCAGCTTGGCCAGTTTGGTGCTCGAACTCGTCGGCGCGGTCGTCGTGGTGGCTGCGCTGGTCGTCGTGACCGGAGCGGACGTCGCGCAGGTCGGATTGGTAAAGGTGTCGTTGATCAACGTGACCGCACCATTGCGGGCGAGAGCGCGGCCATGGACGGTCACGCTCCGGTTCACGGTGATCGAGGTCAGCGCCAGAATGTTGCCGACGAACGTGGAGCCGGTACCGAGTGTCGCGGAGCTTCCGACCTGCCAGAACACGTTGCATTCTTGGGCGCCGTTGATCAACGTCACCGTGCTGCTCGACGCGGTGATCAATGTCGAGTTGGTCTGGAAGATGAACACCGTGCTCGGGTCGCCTGCCCCATCGAGGGTGAGTTTCCCGGTCAGACCCAACGCGCCCTTGCTCGGCCCCGCGTACACACCACCCTGGAGGGTGCGGCCCGAAAGATCAGCCGCGGTGGTCGCGTCGAGCGGCCGTCCGGCAGCGTTCACATACGCGGCGGTCAGGTTCGATTCGGCGTTCTTCGCGGCGGCGTTGGTCTTGTTTGTCGTTGCCGGAGCCAGCACCTTGCCGGGAGGGAAACCCGTGATCGACGTCCCCGGCCACACGCCGAGACTGCCAGCGAGCGTGCTATTGCCGGTGTTGGTGACGGTCGAGCCTGCCAGGACCGAATAGTTGGCCGAGGTTCCCAGCGGAACGGTCGCGACAACAGCCGCGTTCGCCGGACCTGCGAACGTCAGGAGGACCGCGGCTGCGATCATGAACGAAATCAGGGTGGTGCCGCCTCGGCGGGCCACCTCACCGTGAGTTCTCATACGGGCTCGTTTCGTACGCGGCACAACATCTCCGCTCCGGAAAGCAGACTTCACCCGCGCGCGAGGCGACTGCCTTACGCGACCCTGGAGGTGACGGTAGTACCCCAGAACGCGACCGTCAGGGACCCGCCGCTCGCGCGTCATGTGGCGTCTCCTAGGCGCGGCGCAGGAAGTAGACGATGAGCACGATGATGAGAATTACGACGAGAGTGCCCACACCGATAGTCATAAGTACCCCTCCCTCTCCGTTTGCCGGGTGGAACGCGCCCACGTCGCTAGTGCACTTCTTCGTGCACCGACCCGGAACCCGGTCCCCTTAGTGGTGACCGCCCAATACATGACGGCACCCGCCGCGAACGCGACGATGCTGACGACCATTCCTTTCAGACCCGTTTCTCGTACCTCCATGTCACGGCCGTGCCAACGGCCATGCGCGTCGGCGGACTACTTCCGGTGCAGCGCGTCCTTGGCCTTATCGACCACGTCTTCGACCTTGGCCTCGACGTCGTCGACTACCTCTTTGATCTTGTCTTTCGCGTGGTCGAGCTTCTCTTTCGTCTCACCCGCGCGACGATCAGCCTTGCCTTCGGATTCGAGGTCCTTGTCGCCGGTAAGGACGCCAGCGGCCTCTTTTACCTGGCCCTGCACCCGATCAGTCTTTCCACTCATTGTGTATCACCTCTTCCCACAATCGGCTCTGCCCATGCCCCAATGTTGCGCAGGCATCTCCGACATCGACAGAGGCGATGGTCCTCATCACGACGGACCAGCGAGGACACTGCGCGCATGCCCGCGTTCCGGATCCCAGGAAAACGCGTTTCAGCCGATCCTCGACTCGAACCCGTCACCAGCGGCAACGGAATTCCGCGCCGTCCTCAGCGGCCCTCGTAGCGGAAAGCGTACGGGAAGCGACGACCGAATCCGATCGACGTCAGCCGAGTGACTCGCTCGGCACGTCGAAGTACTCCTGGTAGCGGCGCGCCCGTTCACGGAACGCGCCTTCGTCGAGACCGGTTTCGCGGAACGTGTACGTGTGCTTGCCGTGCTTGTCCTGCGGGTTGGCGGCCAGGAACGCGCGCATCCGCTGCTCGGCATCCGGCTCGAGCTCGAGCCCGAGCCGCTCGTAGAACGTGCGGATCGTCGTGAAGGGATCGGCCATGAACGCGCGGAACTGCACGTCGACCACCCGATCGGCACGCACCGTCCCGTTCTCGCGTGCATTCACCGAACGGTCGAGGCCGTCGAGGATGTTGCCGGCGAAGTCGGCGGCCGCATCCGGGATCGACGTGTCGTCGCTCGCCAACGACCGCAGCCGCGCCACCAACGACGAAAGCGATGCGATGATCCGCAACGGATCACGATGGGTCTGCACCAACAGCGCGTTCGGGTACTCGCCGAGCAACGCGTCGAGGGCCCACAGATGTCCCGGCGACTTGAGCACCCAACGCTGCGCCGGACACCGCGACTGCAGATGCTCCAAGAACTTGCGATGCCACCGGTAGGCCGGGCGCATGTCGGCTTCGTGCAGCAGCCAGCGCGCGTACGACGGCACGCGGTACTGCGTGGGGAAGATCATGCTGCGGAAGTCCGACGCGGTGATCCGCACGCATTCCTGCGGCAGCTGCGCGGCCATCGGGTGCATCGCCTTGAATCCCGGAAGCACGAGGTCGACGCCCGCAAGCGTCTCGTCGACCTCGGCGATGCGCGGATCGGTGTCGTAGGTCGCGGCCTCGGGCGGCGGGACCGGCCGATCGATCTCCCACGTGAGCGGAACGCGCGTCGCCGGGTCTTGGGCCAAGAGCTGGTGCAGGATCGTGGTGCCGGTACGGCCCTGGCCGACGATCACGATCGGGGGCACGACATCGACGCCGACAATCTCCGGATGCGCTTTGCGGTACGCGACGAGACGCATGCGGTCGCCGAGATACCCGGCGAGCTCACCGCCGACGAGCGCGGCGCCCAACTCGTTCAACGCCGCTTCGTTGCGCAACGCGTCGACGAGCCGGCCCAGGCCGTCGTTCCAGGAGTCGTCGCCGAGATCGGTGAGCCCGCTCTGTTCGGACGCCTGCTCGACCACACGCTCCGCGTCGAGATCGACCGCGGTCATCGGACGTCCGCCCGCTTCACGACTTCGGCCACCGGAGTCTCGACTTCGCCTTCGGGCAAGAAGAACCGCCAGAACACCATGCCGAACGCCCGTCCCTCGGTGTCGATCCAGTTGGCGACGCCGGGATCGGCGTGCGCGATCACCATCCGGAAGCTGCCGTCGTCCTCGAGCTTCGTGCTCGCGCGGTTGAGGCTGACCGTACGGTGCGCGTAGTCGTACGTCTGCAGGTAGCGGTTCCAGAGCGAGACGTTTGCGAAGCGACAGGCCGGCCAACGGCCGATGATGACGAGCGCCTCGTCGGGCCCGAGGAGGTACGGCGCCATCGAATACGCCGCGTCGGCCGCCGCGAACGCCAGGTCGCCCGGGAGCTCGGGCGGCGGGAAGACGTTCGGCGTCGTCGAGACCCACGACGGCTGCTCGCGCTCGCCCGGCTTCGGCTGATCGAGCGTGCGCCCGCGCACGAAGGCCGCCGCGCGTCGCCATCCCGCGGCGACCGACGCGTCGTCCCACGGCGCCGGCGGTCCGGGCGGCTCGACCGGCTCGATCGTCAGCGGGACGTGCCGGTTCGGGTCGGCGGCGGTCGGAGTCGGCTCCTCGAAGTAACACCGAACGATGATCTCCGACGCACGGTCGACGAGCCCGAGCCAGTTCCGCTCGCGCGACTTGCCTCCGAAGAACACCTCGAAGCTGCCGTCGGCCGCGATGTCGAACTTGGTGTCGTTGATGACCCCCGCGGTCTCGGTGCTGTACCCGCCTTCCGACGTGTTCCTCTCTACGGTGAACGAGAGGTACACCGCTCCCGCGAGATTTCCCGTCACGCGATACTCACGGTCGGATCGCACCGGCGCGGTGTAGTAGATCGCGTCGGCGTTGTCACCGAGCATCTTGCGCGTGCGCGACACGATCGGGCGGAAGAACGGACGCTCGGGATCGGAGTCGAACATCAGGAACAGCGCGCCCTCGAGCATGTTCGCGACGCTGCGGAATCCGTCGGGAACGTCGCCGAACATCGGCGCGCTCCACTCGTCACCGAGATAGCGCTCGTCGACCTCCTGCAGCAACGTGATCAGCTCGCGCAGCGCCCTTCGCGAGTCGAAGTCGGTATCGGTCATCTCGTCCCCCTTCGTGGTGCACTCTCGCGCGCCGGCCCGATTCGCCGCACGCGGAGGCCGCGGTCAGCCGCTCGACAACGACGTTGTAGGCGTCGACCCCGTGGCGCCCGTGGTCGTCGGGCCGCTCGTCGTCGTCACGGTTTTCGCGACGCGACCGCAGGTGCGCGCCGCGTACGCATCGAGGCCGGCGCGGTCGGTGAGCGCGGCATCGAAGCGGAACTGCTGCACGTCGGCTTCGAAGCGCTCCAAGTCGGCATGCAGCTCGACCGGCGCAACCGCGCGCAGCTCGCGCACGTTGGTGACGTAGGCGTGCACGGCGGAGTCGAGGGTCTTCTTGAACGCGATCGGGTCGCTCACGTCGGCACGCTTGACGGTGTTCGCGATCTGGTCGAGCTTCGCGACGAAGGTGCACGCGCTCGGACCGGTGGAACGCGACGACTTCGATTGGCCGCCGCCACTACACGAACCCAGGGTCACCGCCGCGACGACGAGCACGCCCACGACCGGCAACCGACGCACCGTCACCGCCCGCTTCCGCACGGGCAAACCGTAGCGACCGGCTGCTACCCTGTACCCCTCCGGTGAAGACCGAGCCCCCATCGTCTAGTGGCCNNGGTCCTGTGGTGCAGTTTGGAGTGCACGCCGCCCTGTCAAGGCGGAGGCCGCGGGTTCAAATCCCGTCAGGACCGCGTTTTGGAAACATGGGAGGCGTAGCGCGAGCCGACCAGGAATCACGGCCGGGTAGCTCAGTTGGCAGAGCGCGCGCCTGAAAAGCGTGAGGTCACCGGATCGACGCCGGTCCCGGCCACGTACGAGAACCTCCGGAGATGTCTGTCTCCGGAGGCGCGCTCGTCAAATACGGTCGGACTCTTCGACGTTGTCGAGGAAGTGCCGGATCTCGCTCGCCCGGAAGCGTCGATGCCCACCGAGCGTACGGATCGCCGAGATCTTGCCGGCGCGCGCCCAACGCGTCACCGTCTTCGGATTGACGCGGAACATCGCCGCTACTTCTGAAGGGGTCAATAGGGTGTCGTCGTTGTGAGCTTCCATGGCCTCCGCCTTGGTATCGAGAATTCGATCTCACTTGCCTGTGAGATACCGCACATGTGAGGAGCTCGGACTCGGCACCCGCGTTCGCTTCGTTCGCCCGACGGTCCCTACGTCACCTCGGTCCGTTTTCATACGGATTCGAGGTCATTCGCTTCAAGGTGTCGTTCACTACACCTATCGGCACGATCTGTGCGTCGGTGATGAATCCCGCGGAACTGCGTCGTCGCCGGTCGCAAAGGTCGTGATAGCCATTATAGGACATCCGCCGTGGATCGTACAAATAGTTCAAAAAGACGCCCACGTACCAGTTACTGGCAGCTCACAGCCCTGGATGGGGGGCGTGATCAGCGGGTTTCTACGCGAACCCGGCCGTGGCCCTCGACCACCTCGCCGACGATCCAGGCGTCGTGGCCCTGCGACCGGACCACGTCGAGGGCCTGCTCGGCCGCGTCGCCGGCAACCACCGCGAGCATGCCGAGGCCGAGATTGAAGACGTTCTGCATCTCGAGATCGGGGACGTGGCCCACCCCCTGGATCTCGGCGAAGATGCGCGGCTCGTCCCAGGTGCCCCGCCACACGACGCCGTCGCACCGCTCGGGCAGCACCCGCACGAGGTTGCCCGGGATGCCGCCACCGGTGACGTGCGCGAACGCGTGCACGGGCACTCGCCGGGCGAGCTCCAACATCGTCGGCGCGTAGATCACGCTCGGCTCGAGGAGCTCGTCGGCGAGCGAGTGGTGAGCGCCCGGCCACGCGGGTTCGTCGAGCGCCATGCCCGCGCGCTCGAGCAACGCGGCACGCGCGAGCGAATAGCCGTTGCAGCGCAATCCCGGGCTTGCGATCCCGACGATGCAATCTCCCGGCCGCACGTCGCGCGGCAGCACCTCGGAGCGCTCGACGACGCCGACCGCGAAGCCGACGAGATCGAACTCGCCCGGCTCCATCACGCCCGGATGCTCCGACATCTCGCCGCCGAGCAGCGCGCAGCGGGCGCGCCGGCATCCTTCCGCGACGCCGGAGACCATCTCGTCGATCTCCTCCGGCACGAGCTTGCCGATCGAGATGTAGTCGAGGAAGAACAACGGCTCCCCGCCCTGGGCGGCGATGTCGTCGACCGACATCGCGACGCAATCGATGCCAATGGTGTTGCGACGATTCGCGAGGCGGGCGACGAGCGACTTCGTTCCCACGCCGTCGGTCGACGAGACGAGCAGCGGGTCGCGGAATCGCTTCCAGTCGACTGCGAACAGTCCGCCGAAGCCACCGACGTCGCCGACGACCTCGGGCCGGAAGGTCGAGCGGACGTGCGCCTTGATGAGCTCGACCGCCTTCTCGCCCGCCGTGATGTCGACGCCGGCTTCCGAGTAGGTCAGTTTTCGCCCCGGCGGGTTCACGCGCGTTCGGCGGTGCCGGAGATCGTGCCCGAGACGTGGATCGCGCGCGACTCGACCTCGAGCACGTGCTTGGTGTCGTACTCAGGGACTGCGACGGGGTAATCGCCCGTGAAGCACGCGGTGCAGAACGACTCGCGCGGCGAATCGGTGGCGGCGACGAGATGGTCGAGGTCGAGGTACGCGAGCGAGTCGACGCCGAGATAGAGCGCGATCTCGCCGATCTCCATGTCGGCCGCGAGCAGGTCGGAACGCTTGCCGGTGTCGAGACCGTAGAAGCACGGCCAGCGGTACGGCGGCGACGACACCCGGAAATGCACCTCGGTGGCGCCGGCTTCGCGTAGCAACGCGATGATCTGGCGGGTCGTGGTGCCGCGCACGATCGAGTCGTCGACGACGACAAGACGCTTGCCTTTGATGTTGTCGCGCAACGGGTTCAGCTTGAGCCGAACGTCGGTGCCGCGCTGCTTCTGGTTCGGCTGGATGAACGTGCGCCCGACGTAGCGGTTCTTCACGAACCCGTCGCCGTAGGGAATCCCCGCGGCGCGGGCGAAGCCCTGCGCGGCCGGAACGCCCGACTCGGGAACGGGCATCACCATGTCGGCGTTGGCCGGAGCTTGGCGGGCGAGCGCCTCACCCATGCGCTGGCGCGCCGCGTGGACGCTGTGGCCGTAGAGCTGCGTGTCGGGACGCGCGATGTAGACGAACTCGAACAGGCACAGCTTCGGAGTGGGCTCCGCGAAGCGGATCGACCGCACCCCGCCCGCGTCGATCGCGACCATCTCGCCGGGCTCGACGTCGCGGACGTAGTGCGCGTCGACGAGGTCGAGCGCACACGTCTCGCTCGCGAGGACCCAGCCGCCTTCGGTCTTGCCGAGCACGAGCGGGCGGAAGCCGTGGGCGTCGCGCACGCCGAAGAGGTGCGCCTCGTCCATCAGCACGAGCGAGAACGCGCCCGCGAGCCGGGGCAGGACCTTCTCGAGCGCGTGCTCGAGGTCGCGGCCGTCGGAGCGCAATTCGTCGCCGTACTCGTGCACCAACAGCTCGCCGATGAGCTCACTGTCGGAGGTGAGGACGCCGGGCAACATCCCGAGGTCGTTCGAGAGCTCCTCGGTATTGGTCAGGTTGCCGTTGTGGCCGAGCGCGAAACCGGCGTCGGCGACCGAGCGGTAGACGGGCTGGGCGTTGCGCCACGTGCTCGAACCGGTCGTGGAGTAGCGGACGTGGCCGATCGTGAGATGACCCTCGAGCGGCGCGAGCCGGCGCTCGTCGAACACCTGGGTGACGAGGCCCATGTCCTTGACGACGGTGATCGTCTCGCCGTCGCTCACGGCGATGCCGGCCGACTCCTGCCCCCGGTGCTGCAAGGCGTAGAGACCGAGGTACGACAGGTGGGCGACGGGTTGGCCCGGCGCATACACGCCGAACACCCCGCACGCGTCTTTGGGGCCCGAAAGGTCTGCGTCCAAGGTCACCAGTATCCCATGAGGGTGCGACGTATTTCTGTTCCAACGCCGAGGGTGCAACGTCGTGAAGCGGGGTGTGCTTCCCGTAACCTGCGCCGCCATGGAGTTGCCGGGCTGTTGTCTGTGGTTCACCGGCCTCTCGGGGGCGGGCAAGAGCACGATCGCGAACATCGTGGGCGACGAGCTGCGGGGCCGGGGCCGCAAGGTCGAACTGCTCGACGGCGACGAGGTGCGCGAGCACCTGTCGAAGGGGCTCGGGTTCTCGAAAGCCGACCGCGACGAGAACGTGCGGCGCATCGGGTGGGTCGCGTCGGTGTTGGCGCGCAACGGGGTCGTGTCGATCACCGCCGCCATCTCCCCCTACCGGGCGGTCCGCGACGAAGTGCGGGGCTGGACCACCAATTTCGTCGAGATCCACGTGGCGACGTCGCTCGAAGAATGTGAGACGCGCGACGTGAAGGGCCTCTACGCCCGGGCGCGAGCCGGCGAGATCCCGGAGTTCACCGGCGTGTCCGATCCGTACGAAGCACCGCCGTCGCCCGAGATCACTCTCGAGACGACCGGCCGCACCCCCGAGCAGTCGGCCGCCGAGGTCGTCGCTTGGCTCGAGGCCCACACGCTGCTCTGACGCGAGCGCGGGCGTTGACCGCCGATCGCTCCAGTCGTCGAACTCCGTCTCGACGAATCTTCCGAAGAATCTCCGCAACGGAGAATTACGGAGTGGCGCCGGACATCAGGGCGGGGATGGCGTCGCGCCACGCGTGGGTCGCGTCGGCGAGCGCCACGTCGAAAGCCCCCTTGGCGATCAACCGATCGCCGGCCGCCACGCCGACGACCCGGGCCGGCACCCCCGCGGCCGCGGCCGCGCCGCACAGCGCCGCGGTTTCGTGCGGATTGACCGCGCACACCACGACCGACGCGGGTTCGGCGAAGCAGCCTTCGGCCGGAGTGCAGCCGTCGAAATTCAGCTCGACACGGATCCCGACCTCGCCCGCGATCGCCATCTCCGCGAGCGCGACGGCCAGACCGCCGTCGCTCAGATCGTGCACACCCGCGACCAAAGCGTCGCGCACCAGTGACGCGACCAGCTCGTGCACCGCCCGCGCGCGGTCGAGGTCGGCGGCCGGAGGCATCCCGCCGTCGAGACCGTGCACGACCGCGGCCCATTCCGAGCCGCCGAGCTCCGGACGGATCGAGCCGAGCACGACGATGTCGTCGCCGTCGCGCAGGCTCGCGGTCGGCGGGCGCCGGCGCAGGTCGTCGATCAGGCCGATCACACCCGCAACCGGCGTGGGATGGATGTCGTCGTCGCCCGACGCGTTGTAGAAGCTGACGTTGCCGCCGATCACCGGGATGCCCAGCGCCCCGCACGCCTCGCTCATCCCCTCGACGACCTCGGAGAACTGCCACATCACCTCGGGATGCTCGGGGTTGCCGAAGTTCAGGCAATTCACGAGCGCGATCGGCCGCGCGCCCGAGCACGCGACGTTGCGCGCGGCCTCGAGCACCACCAAACGGCCGCCCGTGCGCGGATCGAGACGGCAGAAGCGGGCCTTGCCGTCGGTCGACAACGCGAGCGCCTTCGCCGTGCCCTTGACCCGCAGCACAGCCGCGTCGGCGCCGGGACCGGCCACCGTGTTCAGGAACAGCTGGTGGTCGTACTGCCGTGACACCCAGGTCTTGTCGGCGATCGTCGGCGTCGCGAGCAGTGCCAGCAGCTCGCCCGAGAGATCGCTGCCCGGCGGGAATTTGTCGCGCAGCTGCGGACCGGGATCGGCGGCCTGCAGCGCATCCTGGGACGCGGGCCGCGCCACCGGCCGGTGATACAGCGGACCGTCGCCCAGACTCTCGACCGGCACGTCGGCAATGGCCGGCGCATCCGACGTGACGGAAGGAGCGTCGTCGCCGATCGGTGGCGCCGGATTCTCACCGGGCACGCCGATCGCGTCGAACAGACCGTCGAAGATGCGAAAGCGCGGAGTGTCGGTAACGCGCCCGACCACCGCGGCGCGGATCTCCCAGCGCCGCGCGAGGGCGAGCACCGCCTCGAGATTCGACGGCTCGACGATCGCGAGCATGCGCTCCTGGCTCTCCGACGTCATCGCCTCGACCGCGTTCATCCCCGGTTCGCGCTTGGCCATGCGCGCGACGTCGACGTCCATTCCCGCGCCGGCCTTGGCCGCCGTCTCCGACGCCGCGCACGACAGCCCGGCCGCGCCGAGATCCTGCACGCCGACCGCGAGCTTGGCGTCGAGCAGCTCGAGGCACGCCTCGATGAGCCGCTTCTCCTCGAACGGATCGCCGACCTGCACCGACGGGCGCTTGGCCTCGTCGCCCGCTTCGAACGACGCCGACGCGAGCACGCTCGCCCCGCCGATGCCGTCGCGGCCGGTCGCCGAGCCGAGCAGCACCGCGAGGTTGCCCGGCCCTTCGGCACGAGCGAGCACGAGACGTTCCTTGGGCAGGATGCCGAGACAGAACACGTTCACCAGCGGGTTACCGCGATACGTGTCGTCGAAGACGACCTCGCCGCCAACCGTCGGCACGCCGACGGAGTTGCCGTAGCCGGAGATACCCGACACCACGCCCTCGAACAGATAACGGGTGCGCGCGTCGTCGAGCGAACCGAAGCGCAACGGATCCATCAACGCGATCGGCCGCGCGCCCATCGAGAAGACGTCGCGGATGATCCCGCCGACGCCGGTCGCCGCCCCCTGGTAGGGCTCGACCGCCGAAGGGTGGTTGTGGCTTTCGATACGCACGGCGACGGCCAGACCGTCGCCGATGTCGACGACCCCGGCACCTTCACCGGGGCCGACGAGCACCCACGGCGCTTCGGTCGGAAAGCGCGACAGGAGCGCACGCGACGACTTGTACGAACAATGTTCCGACCACATCACCGAGTACATGGCGAGCTCGAGATGGTTGGGCTCGCGTCCGAGCTCCTCGACGACCGCCGCCAGCTCCTCGTCGGTCATACCGAGCCGGCGATGCAGTGGTTGTTCGTTGGGCGACTCCGCCATCACGAGTGATCGTAGCGACGAGCGCCGACCACGGGATCACTCGCCGATCTTGATCCAAACCGTCTGCCGCAACTCCCACATGACGACGTCGGGACGATCCGCGCGTTCCATCTCCCGGAGCGCGTCGACGAGGACGGCGTCGCCGCCCCACGTCGCCGCGTTGCGCCAGAACATCGCCGCCGCGCGCGCCGCGGGTACCGGATGCTCCACCACGCGGTCGAGCGCGCGCCGGCACTGCGGCGGATCATCGTCGAGCGCGGGCCCGGCCCACAACGTGGCGCCCCGCGCCGCGACGACCGCGGTGACCACCTCCTCGTAGCGCGCGAATAGGGGATCGTCGCTGCGGTAGCGCACCGGCTCCTCGCACACCACGAGGCCGCCGACACGCAATGCGCGAGCCCAGCTCGCGAGCGCCGAACGCGGGTCGGGCAGGTGGCCGAGCAACAAGCGTGCGTAGATCAGGTGCGCGGGCAGCGCCAACTCGGCCGTCACGTCGGCGACCGTGAAGTGCGCGTCGGGAACGCGTTCGCGGGCCTCGGCGATCATGGCCGGCGATGCGTCGATACCGGTCGCGAAACTGTGCGGGATCGCCTCGCGCAGGAGAGCGGTCGTGAAGCCGGGGCCGCACCCCATGTCGATGACGTAGCGATAGCCGCCGGCCGGAAGATCCCGCAACAGCGCGCGCGTCGGCGCTTCGAACGCGTCGGCTACCAGCCCGAGTCGTTCGCGTGCGAGGTCCGTATCGCCGAAGGCGTACGTCACACGAGCAGTGTCGCGCGACTCGTCGCCGCCGCGAGGAGACTTTTCAGCAGCACGACACCGTCACTCGACCCGAGCAGCACGTCGGACGCGCGCTCGGGGTGCGGCATCAGCCCGACGACGTTGCCCTCCGCGTTGCAGATGCCTGCAATGTCGTCGAGGCTGCCGTTGGGGTTGTCGACGTAGCGGAGGATGACCCGGTCTTCGGCCCGCAGCTGGGCGAGTGCGCGCGGGTCGCACACGTAGTTCCCCTCGAAGTGGTTGATCGGTATGCGGAGCACGTCGCCCACGCGAGCCTGGTTGGTCAGCGCGGTCGACGTGGTCTCGACGCGCAGTGCAACCGTCTCGCACATGAACTTGAGGCCGGCGTTCTTCTGCAGGGCGCCCGGCAAGAGGTGCGCCTCGCACAGCACCTGGAAGCCGTTGCAGATCCCGATGACCGGGCCGCCCGAGCGCGCGTATTCCCCGACCGCGCGCATCACCGGAGAGAAACGTGCGATCGCCCCCGTGCGCAGGTAGTCGCCGTGCGCGAACCCGCCAGGAACGACGATCGCGTCGACGCCCTTCGTCGAGTCTTCGCCGTGCCACAGCAGCTCGACTCGACCACCCAGCTGCTCGACCGCGTACTGCACGTCGAACTCGCAGTTGGTGCCGGGGAAGACGACGACGCCGACGCGCACGCTCACGAGATGACCACCTGGTACGCCTCGATCACGGGGTTCGCGAGCAGGCGCTCGCACATCTCCTGCACCTGCTCACGCGCGCTCTCCGCGTCGGGCGCGTCGACCACGAGGCGGATGGTTTTCCCGATGTGCACCTGCGCGACGTTCTTGTAGCCGAGCGCCGGCAACGCCCGCTCGACGGTCGCGCCGGCCGGATCGGCGATACCGGGCAGGTGCGTGACTTCGACGTGCGCGTGGAACGCGGGCATGTCGCGATGCTACCGATCGGCGCCCTCGCCAAACGTCAAGGTCAGTCGTCGGCGCCGTACCAATCGGAGAACGCGAGGTCGGTCACCAGCTCGTACGCCTCGACGTACTTCGCACGCGTGTTGGTGATCACCTCAGCCGGCATTCGCGGCGCGGGCGGCTCGTGCTTCCAGCCCGTCGAGTCCATGAAGTCCCGCACGTACTGCTTGTCGAACGACGGCGGCGCGGTCCCGGGACGGTACTTGTCGCGCGGCCAGTAGCGCGACGAGTCGGGCGTCATCATCTCGTCGATCACGATGACGTCGCCGTCGCGCTCGCCGAACTCGAACTTCGTGTCGGCCAGGATCAGCCCGCAAGTCCCCGCTCGCTGCGCGCCGCGCTCGTACAGGCGCAGCGAGAGCTCCTTCAGCTGCTCGTACCTGTCGGCGCCGACGAGCTCCACGGCTTCGTCCGCCGTCAACGGCAGGTCGTGACCGGTCTCGGCCTTGGTCGTCGGCGTGAAGAGCGGCTCCGGCAGCTTCTCGGCCTGCTGCAATCCCGCCGGCACCGGAAAACCACCCACGGTGCCCTTCGCCTGGTACTCGCTCCAACCGCCCCCGAACACGTAGCCGCGCACGACACATTCGAGGTGGATCGGCCGCGCCGCGCGCACGAGGGTCGCGCGGCCCGCCACGTCGCCCGCGATCTCGGGGAAGTCGGTCGGATCGCACGAGATCACGTGGTTCGCGACGATGTCGGTCGTGCGCTCGAACCAGAAGTTCGAGATCGCGGTAAGCACGCGCCCCTTGTCGGGGATGAGGTCGGGAAGCACGACGTCGAACACCGAGATGCGATCGCTCGCGACCATCAGGAGCGCGTCCATTCCGACCTCGAACAACTCGCGCACCTTGCCGGAGTAGAGGTGCGGCAGCCCGGTGTCGTTCACGCCGGCAGCTCTCCAAGATCGTCGAGCGCGTCGAATACCCGATTGATGTTCGCGAGCGCGCGCTTCAAGTCGAAGCATGCATCGAGGCGGGCCGCATCGAGGGTGGCGGTCACCTCAGGGTCGGCGGCGAGCAACTCGCGAAACGATCGCTCTTCCTGCCAGGCCCGCATCGCGTTGCGCTGGACCATGCGGTACGCCTCGTCGCGCGTCCGGCCCGCCTCGACGAGCGCGAGCAGCACCGGCTGGCTGAACACCAGGCCGAACGACGAGTCGAGATTGCGCATCATGCGTTCCGGATACACGCGCAGCCCTTCGACCACCTGCCGGAACTTCACGAGCACGTAGTAGGCCAGCATGAGCGAGTCGGGGACGATGATGCGCTCGACCGACGAATGCGAGATGTCCCGCTCGTGCCAGAGCGCAACGTCTTCGAGCGCGGCCTGCAAATTGGAGCGCAACACGCGGGCCAGCCCGCACATCTGCTCCGACTTGATCGGGTTGCGCTTGTGCGGCATCGCGCTCGAACCCTTTTGCTCGCCCTCGCGGAACGGCTCTTCGGCTTCACGTACCTCGGTGCGCTGGAGATGACGGATCTCGAGCGCGAACGACTCGACCGTCGCCCCGATCGACGCGCACGTGTACATGACTTCGGCGTGGCGGTCGCGCGGCAGCACCTGAGTCGCGGGGACCGGCTGCAGGCCGAGTTGCTCGCACACGTAGCGCTCGACCGCGGGATCGACGTTCGAATACGTCCCCACGGCGCCGGAGAGCTTGCCGACGGCGATCGTCGCCCGGGCCCGTACGAGGCGCTCGCGATCGCGCCGCACCTGCATCGCCCACAGCGCGAGCTTGGCGCCGAACGTCGTCGGCTCGGCGTGAATGCCGTGCGTGCGACCGACCATCGGCGTGTCGCGGAACTCGCGCGCCCGCTTCGCGATCGAGTTCTCGAGTTGCGCGGCCGCGCTCGCCAGAAGATCGACTGCGCGCGTCATTTGCAGCGCGAGCGCGGTGTCGACCACGTCGCTCGATGTGAGGCCGTAGTGCACCCACGTGCCGGCGGGCGGTCCGACGCGCTCCTGCACGACGTCGACGAATGCGGCGACGTCGTGGTCGGTGACCCTCTCCCGTTCCTGGATCTCGGCGACGTCGAAGCCCGCGCGTTCGCACACAACACGCGCGTCGTCGGCGGGAATGACGCCGAGGCGCGCCCACGCCTCGACCGCGAGCACTTCGACCTCGAGCCACGCGCCGAAGCGCGCCTCGTCGGTGAACAGCGCGGAGATCTCCGGGAGCGAGTAGCGGGGGATCACGAGAGGGCCTGGGCGCCGATGTCGCGACGGTAGTGGACACCGGGCCACGAGATCTCGGCCGCGGCCGAGTACGCCCGGGTGCGCGCCTGGGCCACGTCGGCGCCGACCGCGGTGACGGTGAGGACGCGGCCGCCGTTGGTCACGACCCGGCCCTGGTCGTCGTGTGCGGTCCCCGAATGGAACACGATGACGCCCTCGTGTTCCCCGGCCCGGTCGATGCCGGTGATGACATCACCCTTGCGGTCCGGCGCGGGCGGGTAACCCTCGGCCGCGAGCACGACGCCGACGCACGAGGTCGCGGAGAGCTCGATCGGCGTCGCGAGATCGCCCGACGCCGATTCCGACAGGTGCACGAAGAGGTCGCTCGCGACGCGGGGAACGAGAACCTGGCACTCCGGATCGCCGAACCGGACGTTGTACTCGAGCACCTTCGCGCCGTCGGGCGTGAGCATGAGCCCGCAGTACAGCACCCCGCGAAAGTTCGCGCCGCGGCGGTCGAGCTCCGCAAGGGTCGGGAGCACTGCCCGCGCCATCATCTCGTCGACCACGTCGGCTCCGACGAACGGCACGGGCGAGTACGCGCCAATGCCTCCCGTGTTCGGACCGACGTCACCGTCGAACGCGCGCTTGTGATCCTGCGCAGTTGCGAGCACCTGCGCGCGCCGCCCGTCGCACAACGCGAACAGCGAGACCTCGGGACCGGTAAGCCCCTCCTCGATCACGCACGTGCGGCCCGCGTCGCCGAACGCGGCGCCCGTAAGGTACGCGCGCACGGCGTCACGCGCCTCGGCGATCGATTCCGTGACCACGACACCCTTGCCCCCGGCGAGCCCGTCGGTCTTGACGACGTAGAGGCCGGACAACGTGTCGAGGAACGCGAATGCGTTCTCCTCCTGGCCCGCGCCGAACGTCGCGTACCGCGCGGTCGGCACCCCGGCCGAGACGAGAACGTCCTTCATCCACGCCTTCGAGCCCTCGAGCCGGGCCGCGGCCGCGCTCGGCCCGAACGCGAGGCGGCCGGCGGCCTGGAGCGCGTCGACGACGCCCGCGACGAGCGGCTCCTCGGGCCCCACGACAACCAGATCGGCGTCGAGCTTGGCCGCGAGATCGACCACCGCAGACGGATCGTTGACCGATACCGGTGCGCACTCACCGATCGTCGCCATACCGGGGTTGCCCGGCGCGCAGACCAGTTCGTCGACGTGGGGCGAGCGCGCGAGGCCCCACGCGAGCGCGTGCTCGCGCCCACCACCACCGACGACGAGGACGCGGGCGCTCACGCGGCGCGCGGGAGCACGATCGTCTGATCGCGCGCAGGTCCGACCCCGACGATGCTCACCCGCACACCGACGAAGTCCTCGACAAACTTCACGTACTCGCGCGCGTGCAACGGCAATTCCTCGAGCTGCCCGGCCGACTCGATCTCGACTCCCCAACCCGGCAGCGTCTCGTAGACCGGCCGGACCTTGTGCAGCACCGACTGGTGGTAAGGAACGTGCTCGTAGCGCGTGCCGTCCTCGCCGATATAGCCGACACACACCTTCAGCTCCGGCAGCGGGGAGAGCACGTCGAGCTTCGTGAGCGCGAGCTCGGTGCAGGTGTTGAGCCGCACCGCGTGCTTCAGCATCACGAGATCGAGCCAGCCGGTGCGGCGGCGGCGGCCGGTGTTCGTGCCGAACTCCGCGCCCCGATCGACGAGCAGGTCGCCGACCGCATCACCTTCGAAGAGCTCGGTCGGGAACGGCCCGCTGCCGACGCGGGTCTGGTACGCCTTCACGAGTCCGACCACGCGCTGGATCGCCAGTGGGCCGACGCCGGCGCCGGTGCACACGCCGCCCGCGATCGGGTTGCTCGACGTCACGAACGGATAGGTGCCGTGGTCGAGGTCGAGGTAGGTCGCCTGCGCGCCTTCGAACAGCACCCATTGCTGCGCGTCGAGAGCCTCGTGCACGAGGTGCACCGTGTCGTCGATCATCGGCGCCAGGCGGGGGACCATCGCGAGGTAGCGCTCGGCCAGCTCCTTCGCGTCGATCGGCAGCCGGTTGTAGACCTTGGCCAGCACGCCGTTCTTCTCGCGGAGCGCGAGGTCGAGCTTCTCCCGGAAGATCTTCGGGTCGAGAAGGTCTTGCACGCGGATCCCGACGCGCAGCGCCTTGTCGGCGTAGGCCGGACCGATGCCGCGCTTCGTCGTACCGAGCTTGTTCTTGCCGAGGTAGCGCTCAGTCATCCGATCGAGCTCCTGGTGGTACGGCATGATCAGGTGGGCGTTGCCCGAGAGGCGCAGGAGGCGCGTCTCGACCCCCTTGCTGTCGAGCATGTCGACCTCGTCGATGAGCACCGCGGGGTCGACCACCACGCCGTTACCGATGACCGGAACCACCCACGGATACAGCACGCCGCTCGGCACGAGCTGGAGCTTGAACACCTCACCGTCGACGACGAGCGTGTGGCCCGCGTTGTGCCCACCCTGATAGCGGACACACATCGACGACTCCTTGGCGAGGTAGTCGGTTACCCGGCCCTTGCCCTCGTCGCCCCACTGGGTGCCGACGATCACCGCGCCGGGCACGAAACGCTCCACCTGTTCGGGGTCACGTTGGGGAAATGGTAGCCGACGGCGGGCGGGCCTTCCGGGTGGTTCCTAGGCTGGCGACATGCACACCGCGCTCGGCATCACCTACGCGACTGCGGCGCGGTTCGCGGCGCCGCAAGCGATCGCGTTCGACGCGGCCCGCGCCGACGGGTCGCACTTCGGCCCGGCCGCGCCGCAAGCGCTCGACGGTCCGCTCGGCGAGATCGTGCCCGGCATGAAGGTGCGCGACACCGACGAGCAGGATTGCCTGACGCTGAACGTGTGGGCACCGGTGTCCGACGAGCCTCTCCCCGTGCTCGCGTGGTTCCACGGCGGATCGTTCGTGATCGGAGCGTCGTCGCAACCGGTGTACGACGGCGCGTTGCTCGCATCCGAGCAACAGGTCGTCGTGGTTTCGGTGAACTACCGGCTCGGCGCGGTCGGGTTCCTCGACGCCCGCGCGTTCGGCGGCGTTGCCAACTGCGGTTTGCGCGACGCCATTTGCGCGCTCGAATGGGTGCGCGACCACATCGCGTCGTTCGGCGGCGATCCCGCGCGGGTGGTCGCGTTCGGCGAGTCGGCCGGAGGTGGCCTGGTGTTGCACGCGCTCGCGTCGCCCGCCGCGCGCGGACTGCTCGCAGGCGCGATCGTGCAGAGCGGGGCGACGTTCGCGACCCTCGACGAGAAGCGCACCGCCCTCGTCGTCGAGGCGCTGGTCGATGCCGCGGGCCTTTCCGAGCCCGCCGCGTTGCGCGACCTACCGATCGACGAGTTGGTGAAGGCGCAAACGGCGGCGATAGGGCCTCTGCTCTCGTCGGTCGGGATGATGCCGTTCCATCCGATGGTCGACGACGTCCTCCTGCTCGCGACACCCGCCGAGGCACTCGCGAACGGTGAAGGCGCCGGCGTCGCGCTCGTCGCGGGCACGACCGCCGACGAGATGCGGCTGTTCGTCGATCCATCCGCGGCGCCGCCGCCACGCGACCGGCTCGTCCGGCGCGCGGCGCGCTATCTCGGTGTCGACGAGACCAACGCGGCGCCGATCGTCGACCGCTACGCGCAGGCACTCGGAACCGACGACACGAACGAGATCTGGCGCGCGCTGTTCGGCGACAACGAGATGCAGGTGCCCTGCCGGGCGGTCCTCGAAGCGCACGCGCCGCACGGATCGACCTACACGTACTGCTTCACGTGGAGCGGGCCGCAGGTCGGCTCGTGCCACGGGATCGACATCCCGTTCCCCTTCGGCAACTTCGTCGACGGTTGGGACGCGTTCGTCGGGCTCGACGACGACGGGCGCGCGCTGTCGGAATCGATGCGCGCGTCGTGGGCCGGCTTCGCGCGCACCGGCGATCCTGGTTGGCCCGCGTACCCCGCCGCGCGCGTCTTCGGCCGCGAGGTGCACGACGCGCCGGAACACCCGCTCTTCGGACGCCTGGCGCCGCTCTAGGACACGAACACCCGGCGCGGAGGTCGTCCGAGGACACGCTCGACGGTGCCGGTCGTCTCCGCGAGGGCGCCGCGCGCGACCGCTTCGTAGAGATGGACCGTCGAATCCGCGAGCCACGGATCGAGACCCGACGCGACGACCGCGTCGCGCCAGCGGCCGAGCGGCGGGTCGATGCGACGCACGCCGAGCCGGGCCGCGACCTCGTCGCCGTCGAGCGCTTCCGGACCCGTGAGGTGCAGCGGTCCGTTCAGATCCGACCGCACGAGTGCCTCCGCCGCGACGGCGGCGATGTCGGACGGATCGATCCACGCGATCTTTCCCGGGCCCGTCGGCAGCACGAGCTTTCCCTGCGCGATCAGATCGCGCTGCTTGTCGATGACGCTCGCGAAGAACGAAGGCTGGACGACGGTCGACGCGCAGCTCGACGCATCGAGGCGGCGCTCGATCGCCCGGTGATTGCCGTGCAGCCCGGACTCCAATCCCGCGATCGGGATGTTCGAGACCTTCACGATCCGTTCGACGCCCGCGCGCTCGGCGGCCGCGATCGCATTGGTCTCCAGCTCGACCTGATCCTGCGTCGGCGACGACACCAGGAACATGCTCGACACGCCGGCGCACGCGTGCTCGAGCGAAGCGCGGTCGCGCAGGTCGCCGACGATCACATCGATCACCGCCCGATCGCCTTCGGGCAGCGGTCGCCGCACGAAGGCGCGCACCTCTACCCCGCCCCGCTCGGCGAGTGCGCCCGCCACCTGCCGGCCGAGCTCGCCGGTCGCGCCGATCACGAGCACCTTCACGGCCGGAGAGTCTCGCGGATACCGTCATGACCGTGCGTTTGCCCCGACCCGGACCGGGCATCGGTCACGATCTCACCGTTCGCCAGGAGCTCGCGTGCGCGCTGCGCATCCTGGCGCGCGAGGGATGGCGCGAGAACCTGTCGGGACACATCACCGTCGCGACCGACGACGGCGGCATGTGGTGCAACCCGTGGGGACTGTGGTGGGAAGAGGTGCGGGCCTCCGACATCTTGCGCCTCGACGCCGACGGCGAGATCGTCGAAGGCCAATGCGACGTCACGCCCGCGGTGTTCCTGCACACCGAGCTGCACCGGGTGCGCGCCGACGCGGCCGTCGTCGTGCACAACCACCCCTACTACGCGACGCTGCTCTCGACCATGGGCGTGCGGCCGCGGCTCGCGCACCAGAACTCGTGCATCTTCGACGGNNGTCGGCGACGCGAGCGGCATCCTCCTCGCGCACCACGGTGCGATCGTGACCGCGCCGACGATCCCGGAGGCGTGCTACAAGGCGACGACGTTCGAACGGATGTGCCGCTTCACCTACGACGCGATCACGGCCGGCCGCGAGCCGAGCGAGATTCCCGCCGACGCCCGCGCGACGCTCAAGACCATGTTGCGCCAGAACACTCCTCAGGCGTACTGGGACGGCGCGGTGCGATTGCTGCTCCGCGACGAACCCGAGGTGCTCACATGACCGGCCTGTCACTCGACGATCTGCAGGGCAACGAATACTTCGGTGGCGGCAAGGGCCGGCGCGAGACGGTCACCTGGCTACCCGAACCCGAGCCGCGCGATCGCGTGTACCAGGTCATCTCCGTCGACGATCACGTCGTCGAGCCGCCGGATGCGTTCACCGGGCGGTTCGCGAAGAAGTTCGCCGCCGAGGAACCGCGCGTCGTGGCGACCGACGACGGTGGCGAGGCGTGGATGTGGCAGGGCCACGTGCTGCCGAACGTGGGCTTCAACGCGGTAGTCGGGCGACCCTCGACGGAATACGGCTTCGAGCCGACGCGCTTCGACGAGATGCGCCGCGGCGCGTGGGACGTGAACGAACGCGTGCACGACATGGACATCGACGGCGTCGCAGCATCCTTGTGCTTCCCGTCGTTCCTGCCCGGGTTCGTGGGCCAGCGGCTCACGCTGTGGCCGAGCGACGAGGAGCTCGCGCTCGCGGCGATGCGCGCGTATAACGACTGGCACCTCGACGCGTGGTGCGGCGCGTATCCCGGACGCTTCATTCCGAACCAGATCGCGTTCTTGCGTGACCCGCAGACCGCGGCCGACGAGATCCGCCGCAACGCGCAACGCGGTTTCAAGGCCGTGACCTTCTCGGAAGCGCCCGACAAGCTCGGGATGCCGACCATTCACTCCGGATACTGGGACCCAATGTTCGCGGCGTGCGAGGAGACCGAGACGGTTCTGTGCCTGCACGTCGGGTCGTCGGGCACGTCACCGACGACGTCGGCCGACGCACCGCCCGAGATCCCCGCGGTGCTGTTCGGCGCGTACGGCATGTACAGCGCGGTCGACTGGCTCTATTCGAAGATCCCGGTGCGTTTCCCCAAGATCAAGATCTGCTTGTCGGAAGGCGGTATCGGTTGGGTGGCGGGCATCATGGACCGCCTCGACCACTGCTACCGCTACCAACTCGGTTACCTGCCCACGTGGCGCGATGTGAGCGAGTCGCCGAGCGAGGTACTGCGCCGCAACTTCTGGTTCTGCGCGCTCGACGACGACTCGAACATGGCGCTCCGTCATCGCATCGGCCTCGAGCACGTGCTCGTGGAATCCGACTACCCGCACGCCGACTCGTCGTGGCCGAACACACAGGCCATGCTCGTCCGCCAGTTGCGCGATCAGGGCATCCCCGACGACGAGGCCGAGCGCATCACTTGGCGCAACGCGGCCGAACTGTTCCGCCATCAGCTTCCGTGAACACCGTCGCCGGCGTCGTTGCCCGTAATGCGCGCGACCGCCCCGACGGCGTCGCCTTCGTCGAAGCCGCTTCCGACGAGACGCTGACGTGGGCCGAATACGACACGCGCTCGTCGCAGATGGCCGCAACGTTGCGCGCGTTCGAACCGGGTGCGCGCGTCGCGCTCCAGCTACCCGACGGGCCCGGTGTGCACGCCACGATGCTCGCGTGTGAGAAGGCGGGGCTTGTCGCGGTCGGGATCGGAGCGCGCGCGGGAGAGCGGGAGGTGGCCCACCTCGTCGACCGCAGCGGCGCCTGCACGCTGTTCCGCGAGCCGCCGCCGTTGACGCTTGTCGGAGAGGAGCACCCACTCGGAACCGACGACCTGTGGTTCCTCAACTCCACGTCCGGAACGACCGGACTACCGAAGATCGTGATGCACACGCAGGCGCGCTGGTTCGCGTTTCACGATCTCGCCGACCGCGTCGCCCGCTTCACCGAAGACGACGTCTTCTGCTCCGTGCTGCCGGCACCCTTCGGGTTCGGGCTGTGGACCGCGCATTTCTCACCGGCCATCGCCGGCGCCGCGTGTGTGGTGTGCGAGCGCTTCGACCCCGCCGTCGTACTCCGCGCCATCGAGCGTTACCGCGTCACCGTGCTTGCGGCGGTGTCGACGCAGTTCGTCATGATGCTCAACTCGGCCGCGATCGACGAGTACGACCTCTCGTCGCTGCGGATCCTGTTCACCGGCGGCGAGATGGTGCCCTACCAGCGGGCGAAGGAGTTCGAAGATCGCACGGGGGCGTCGGTGCTCCAGTTCTACGGATCGAACGAGACGGGCGCGCTCTCGTGCACGACCCCCGACGATCCGCGGGAAAAGCGGCTGCGCACCGCGGGCAAGGTCATCCCCGAGATGCACGTCCGCCTGCTCGACCCCGGTACGGGCGCCGACATCGCCATGACGGATACACCCGGCGTTCCCGCCGGCAAGGGCCCGACGCTCTGCCTCGGTTACTACGACGACCAGGCTGCGAACGACGAGCTGTTCACCGCCGACGGCTGGATGCGAATGGGCGATCTCGCGACGATCGACGCCGACGGCTACCTCACCGTGGTCGGCCGCGCGTCCGACGTCATCATCCGCGGCGGGAAGAACATCAGTGCCGCTCAGGTCGAGGACGAGGTCGGCTCGCATCCCGCGGTCGCACTGTGCGGCGCGGTCGCGGTTCCCGACGCCACGTTCGGCGAGCGGGTGTGCGCATTCGTCGAGATGCGTTCGGGCCACGAGCCGATCACGCTCGACGGCCTCCGCGCCTTCCTCGAAGCACGCGGCACCGGCAAGGAGCTGTGGCCCGAACGCCTCGTCGTGCTCGACGAGTTGCCGCGTTCGTCGGGCGGCAAGGTCGCCAAAGGCGAGCTCCGCGCCCTCGCCCTGGCGTGAGGTACTACGTGACGATCTCGGCGGTAGCCGCCTGCTCGAACACCAGTACGCCGTCGGGACTGGCGTCGACGATGATCGTGTCGCCCGACTGATAGGTGCCCTTCAACACGTCGAGCGCAATTGGGTCGGCAACCTCCCGCTGCAACACGCGCTTCAGCGGACGCGCCCCGAAGTCGGGGTCGTAGCCCTTCTGCGCGACCCACTTCTGCGCCGCGGGCGTGAGCTCGAGCGTGAGACCGCGCTCGGCCAGCCGGGATCGCAGGATCTCGACCTGCAAACCGACGATCCGTTCGATCTCCTCCTCCGACAGACGACGGAACACGACGATCTCGTCGATGCGGTTGAGGAACTCGGGCTTGAACTGCGCGCGAACCGCCGCCATCACCTGTTCCTCGGCCGCGCCCGCGCCGAGGTTCGACGTCATGATCACGATCGTGTTGGTGAAGTCGACCGTACGGCCCTGACCGTCGGTGAGACGACCGTCGTCCATGAGCTGCAACAGCACGTTGAACACGTCGGGATGGGCCTTCTCGATCTCGTCGAGCAGGATCACCGCGTACGGACGGCGGCGGACCGATTCGGTGAGCTGCCCGCCCTCTTCGTAGCCGACGTAACCCGGCGGCGCGCCGACGAGGCGCGACACTGAATGCTTCTCCATGTACTCGGACATGTCGATGCGCACCATCGCCCGCTCGTCGTCGAAGAGGAACTCTGCGAGCGAGCGCGCCAGCTCGGTCTTGCCGACGCCGGTGGGTCCGAGGAAGAGGAACGAACCGATCGGCCGGTTCGGGTCCGACAACCCGGCGCGCGATCGGCGGATCGCGTTCGCAACCGCGACCGCCGCCTCGTCCTGACCGACGACGCGTTCGTGGAGGTGCTCCTCGAGCCGCACGAGCTTCGCCATCTCGCCTTCCATGAGACGCGACACGGGAATGCCCGTCCACTTGGCGACGATCTCGGCAACGTCCTCCTCGTCGACCTCTTCTTTGAGCATGCGGCCGTCGCGCTGGAGGTCGTCGAGGCGGCGTGACAACACGTCGAGCTCGCGCTCCACGACGGGGATGTGCCCGTACCGCAGTTGGGCGGCGCGCTCGAGGTCGCCGTCGCGCTCCGCGCGCTCGGCTTGGAGCTTCGCCTGCTCGAGGCGTTCCTTGCCGGCCTGGATCGCGAGGATCGCGTCCTTCTCGGCCTGCCAGTGCGCGACCATCCCGTCGCGCTCCTCCTGCAACGACTGCAGCTCCGCGTCGAGGGCCTCCAACCGGGCGAGGGAAGCGTCGTCGCTCTCCTTGGCGAGCGCGGCCCGCTCGATCTCGATCTGACGGATCCGGCGCTCGACGACATCGATCTCGAACGGCATCGAGTCGATCTCGATCCGCAGCCGCGACGCGGCTTCGTCGATCAGGTCGATCGCCTTGTCGGGCAACTGGCGCCCGCTGATGTAACGGTCGGAGAGCACCGCGGCCGCGACGATCGCCGCGTCCTGGATGCGAACACCGTGGTGTACCTCGTAGCGCTCCTTGAGGCCGCGCAGGATCGCAATCGTGTCCTCGACTGACGGCTCGCCGACATATATCTGCTGGAAGCGACGTTCCAACGCCGCGTCCTTCTCGATGTACTTGCGGTACTCGTCGAGTGTCGTCGCGCCGATCAGCCGCAACTCGCCTCGGGAAAGAAGCGGCTTGATCATGTTGCCGGCGTCGACCGCACCCTCGGCGCCACCCGCGCCGACGATCGTGTGGATCTCGTCGATGAAGCTGACGACCTCGCCGCCGGAGTCGGCGATCTCCTTCAGCACCGACTTGAAGCGCTCCTCGAACTCGCCGCGATACTTGGTGCCCGCGATCAGCGATCCGATGTCGAGCGCGATCACGCGCTTGTTGCGGAGCCCTTCGGGTACGTCGCCTTCGACGATGCGGCGCGCGAGACCCTCGACGATCGCGGTCTTGCCGACACCGGGCTCGCCGATGAGCACCGGGTTGTTTTTCGTGCGACGCGACAGCACCTGGATGATCCGGCGGATCTCCTCGTCGCGACCGATGACGGGATCGATCTTTCCGAGCCGCGCGGCCTCGGTGAGGTCGCGGCCATACTTCTCGAGCGCCTGGTACTGCTCCTCGGGGTTGTCGCTGGTGACCCGGTGCGATCCGCGCACCTGGCGCAGCGCATCGAGCACCGCGTCGTGGTCGACGCCGAGCCCGCGCAGAAGGTCACCGACACCACCGGGCACTTCGCTCATCGCGAGGAGGATGTGCTCGGTCGACACGTAGTCGTCGCTCAGCGTCGAGCGCTCCGCGTCGGCGTTCTCGAGCACCCGGAACGTGCTCGTGCCGAGCTGCGCGTCGCGTACCGTCGCACCACTGACGCGCGGGAGCTTGTCCAATACCTCGTCGACGCGCCGGCGAACTTCGGCGACGTCGATTCCGATCCGTTCGAGCACGCCCGACACGACGCCCTCGCTCTGATCGAGCAGCGCGCGCAGCAGGTGCTCGGGCGTGATCTCGGTATTCCCCGCGTCGCGCGCGAGCGCCTGCGCGGCCGCAAACGCTTCTTGGGTCTTGCGGGTGAAACGGTTCGGATCTACTGCCATGGGTCGACTCTCTCTCGTGCTCTTTCTCGTTCGTTCTGTCTCGTGCTCTTCGTTACCTGCGCGCCTCGAACCGGGCGACCACCGAGCTGCGAACCGGGACGAGGTCGCGCCGGTACTGACGGTGCGCGGCCTCCACGCGCTGCTCGGCCTCGCGCTGCAGCGCGTCGAGACCGGCCTCCAGCTCGGAGATCCGCTCGCGCGCGCCGACCAGGTCGTCCTCGAGCGCGAGGATCCGCTGCACGCCCGCGAGCGACACGCCGTCGTTCGTGAGCTCCTGGATCCGCCGCAACAGCGCGATGTCACGGTCGGAATAGCGCCGGCTGCGGCCGCTCGTGCGGGCCGGGGCCAGCAGTCCCTTGCGCTCGTAGATGCGCAAGGTCTGCGGGTGCACGCCCGCGAGCTCGGCCGCGACCGAGATCACGTACAAAGCCCTCGCGTCGATGTCCATCACGTGTCCCCCTCACGCTGCCTTCGATCTTGCGCCGTCGCGAACAGTCCCGCGCGCGGATCGTCGTCGAGCACCGCGACGAGGGCCTCGATCGCCTCGCGTTGCGCGCTCGTCAGATTGACCGGAACCTGCACCTCGACGGTGACGAGCAAGTCGCCCGGCTTCGCGCCTCCGTCGGCCGCGATGCCCTTTCCGCGGACGCGCAGGACCTTGCCGCTCGGCGTCCCGGCCGGGATCCGAACGGTGACGGGTGCGTCGAGGGTCGGCACCTTGACGTCGGCGCCGAGCGCGGCTTCGGCAAAGGCGACCGGTAGACGCAACGTGAGGTCGTTGCCGTTGCGCCCGAACAACGCGTGGTCGTGCACGTGCACGATCACGTAGAGGTCGCCGGGCGGACCGCCGTTGGCGCCCGCGCCGCCGCGGCCCTTCACCCGGATGCGTTGCGCGTCGGCGACGCCCGCCGGGATCCGCACCTTGACCTCACGCGCGCGCACCTCGACGCCGCTCCCGCTACACGTCGGGCACGGGTGGGGAACGATCTGACCGCGCCCACCGCACGTAGGGCATACCTGCGAGAACGAGAACGGACCCTGGTTGTCGGCGATGTTCCCCCCGCCGTGACACTGGGGACACGTCTCCGGCATCGAGCCCGGCGCCGCGCCGGAACCGGCGCACGTGGAGCAGGTCGCGTCGGCGCGGAACCGCACCGTCGACGTGACCCCCCGGATCGCATCCTCGAACGACAAGTGCAGCTCGGTCTCGAGGTCGCGACCGCGTTGCGGTCCGGTCGCCGCGCGCGTGCGCCGGCGCCCGCCGCCACCGAACAGATTGCCGAAGATGTCGCCCAACCCGCCGCCGTCGGTGTCGAACCGGAACGTCCGGCCCCCACCATCGGGCCCGAATCCACCGCCGCCGTCGGGTCGGACGCCCGCCGCGACCATCTGGCGAACCTCGTCGTACTCGGCGCGCTTCGCGGCGTCGCCGAGCACGTCGTAGGCCGCGGAGATCTCCTTGAAGCGCTCTTCCGCTTCGGCGTTCCCGGGATTCGCGTCGGGGTGGAACTGCTTGGCGAGTTTCTTGAACGTGCGCGACAGGTCCTTCTCGGTCGCGCTCTGCGGCACGCCGAGGACCGCGTAGTAGTCCTTCTCGAACCACTCCCGCTGCGCTGTCACTCGCGATTCTTCCTCGTCACCTTCACCATCGCGGGACGCAGAACGCGCCCCTTCAACTTCCATCCGGTGCGCAACACGTCGTCGACGTGCGGCTCACCGTCGCCGTCGTCCTGCATCACGGCTTCGTGCTCGTTCGGATCGAACGGTGCACCGTTCGCCTCGATGCGCTCGAGCCCGGCCCGCTCCATGACGGCGGTCAGCCCGGCGAAGACGAGCTCGATGCCCTTGCGCACGTTGTCGTCGACGTCGCTGCCTTCGAGATTCCGCACCGCGAGCTCGAAGCTGTCGAGCACGGGCAGCAGTTGCTCGAGCAGTCCCTCGGTAGCTCGTTCCACCGACGTGCTCTGCTCACGCGCTACCCGCTTGCGGTAGTTCTCGAAGTCGGCCTGCAGGCGCCGGGTCGTGTCGAGCAGGTCGTCGCGCTCGCGTTGCAACGTCGCGAGGTCGCTCTCGAACTGCGCGGCTTCCGCGGCACCCGGGTCGGATGCCTGACCCGGGGCCGTCGTCTCGCTATGCGCATCCGTCATGACGGATTACGCGCTCTGCTGGTCGTCGTCGACGATCTCGGCGTCGGCCACCTCGTCGTCGGAAGGCTGGGGGCCGCCTCCCGACGCACCGCCTGCGGCCGACTGCTGCGCCTGCACGTTCTGGTACAGCCGCCGCGTGAAGTCGTTGCTCGCCGCGAGCAGCAACTCGTGTGCGTGCTTGATCGCGTCGACGTCGTCGCCGGCCAGCGTCTCCTTGAGGTTCTTCAGCGCCACGTCGATCTTCTCGCGATCGTCGGCGGGCACCTTGTCGCCCTGCTCCTTGAGCAGGTTCTCGGTCTGCCACGCAAGGGTGTCGGCCGTGTTGCGCGTCTCGGCCTCCTCGCGCTTCTTGCGGTCTTCCTCCGCGTGGGCCTCGGCGTCCTTGATCATCTGGTTGATGTCGTCCTTGCCGAGCGCGGTACCACCCGAGATGACCATCGACTGCTCCTTGCCCGTGCCGAGATCCTTGGCCGACACGTGCACGATGCCGTTCGCATCGATGTCGAACGTGACCTCGATCTGCGGGACGCCGCGGGGCGCCGGCGGCAAGCCGGTGAGCGTGAACGTGCCCAACTGCTTGTTGCGGTAGGCCATCTCGCTCTCACCCTGGAGCACCTTGATCTCCACCGACGGCTGGCTGTCCTCGGCGGTGGTGAACACCTGCGAACGCTTCACCGGAATGGTGCTGTTGCGCTCGATGATCTTCTCCATGATCTGACCGCGCGTCTCGATGCCGAGCGACAACGGCGTGACGTCGAGCAGGAGGATGTCCTTGACGTCGCCCTTGAGCACGCCCGCCTGAATCGACGCACCGGCCGCGACCGCCTCGTCGGGATTGACGCCCTTGTGCGGCTCCTTGCCGGTGAGCTCCGTGACCAAATCCGTGACCGCGGGCATGCGCGTCGAGCCACCGACGAGAATCACGTGGTCGATCTTCGACTTGTCGAATCCGGCGTCGCGGATCGCCTGCTCGAACGGACCGCGACAGGCCTCGAGCAATTCGCGGGTCATCTCCTGGAACCGCGCCCGGGTGAGCGTGAGCTCGAGGTGCAACGGACCCTCGCTCGTCGCGGTGACGAACGGGAGGTTGATCGTGGTCTCCTGCAGGGTCGAGAGCTCGATCTTCGCCTTCTCGGCCGCTTCCTTCAGGCGTTGCGCGGCCATCTTGTCGACCGACAGGTCGACGCCGTGCGCGTTCTTGAACTCGCTGACCATCCAGTCGATGATCCGCTGGTCCCAGTCGTCACCGCCGAGGTGCGTGTTCCCGGACGTGCTCTTCACCTCGAACACGCCGTCGCCGATCTCCAGAACGGAGACGTCGAAGGTGCCGCCGCCGAGGTCGAAGACGAGGATCGTCTGGTCGCTGCCTTCCTTGTCGAGTCCGTACGCGAGCGCGGCCGCGGTGGGCTCGTTGATGATGCGTTTGACGTTCAGACCGGCAATGCGTCCGGCGTCCTTGGTGGCCTGGCGCTGCGAGTCGTTGAAATAGGCCGGCACCGTGATGACCGCCTCGGTGACCGCTTCGCCCAGATAGTCCTCGGCGGTCTTTTTCATCTTCATGAGCACCCGCGCCGAGATCTCCGGGGGCGCCATCTTCTTGCCCTGGGCTTCGACCCAGGCGTCGCCGTTTTCGGCCTTGACCACCTTGTAGGAAACCATGCCGATGTCTTTCTGCACCACCTCATCGGCGAACTTGCGGCCGATGAGGCGCTTGACCGCGAACAGCGTATTTTGCGAATTGGTCACAGCCTGGCGTTTTGCCGACTGCCCCACCAGCACTTCATCGTCCTTGGTGAAGGCGACGATCGATGGCGTGGTGCGATCACCTTCGCTGTTTTCGATGACACGCGGCTTGCCGCCTTCCATGACGGCGACACAGGAGTTCGTGGTTCCCAGATCGATGCCGATGATCTTGCTCATGACTTGCTCCGAAATATCAGGTTCTTACGTGGCATAGTTGGGGCCTGTGGCCCCCAAATTCAAGCACCATTCTGCGGCGCGCGGGCGACCACTACGCGTGCGGGGCGCAGCAGGCGGCCATTGAGTTGGTACCCGGACTGCAGCACCTGCAGCACGCTGTCGGGCGGCGCGGTGGCGGACTCCTGCATCATCACCGCTTCGTGAAGCGTCGGATCAAAAGGCTCGCCGAGCGGATCGAGGCGCTGAATGGAAAACTTCTCAAACGCCTTGGCGAGCAGCTGCAGGGTGGCTTGCTGCCCCGCGGCCAGGCTCTGGGCGGTGGCCGTGGTGGCGTTCTGTGCCGCCAGTTCGAGGCTATCGAGCACGCCGAGCAATTCGGCCGCGAAACGCTCCAGCGCAAAGCGCTGCGCACTCTCGATGTCGCGTTGCGCGCGCTTGCGCACATTGTCCAGTTCAGCCAGCGCGCGCAGCTGCGCGTCGCGCGCGGCGGCACCGGCCTGCTCGGCGGACTCGAGCGCGGCCTTGAGCGTCGAGATTTCCTCTTCGTAGCTTTCCGGCGATTCCAGTTGTGATTCAGGATTCACTNNCCGCGTATTGGGTCTAGCGCCGCGAATTCAAGGCCGTGCCCAGAAGTTTCGCGGTGATATCGACTATGGGAATGACGCGTTCATAGGCCATGCGCGTCGGACCAATCACGCCCAGCACGCCCGCCACCCCCTCGCCGGTGCTGTAGGGGGCTGTGATGATGCTGCAGTCATCGAGGATCTGGTAGCCCGACTCATGGCCGATAAAAATCTGCACGCCCTCGGCCCGCAGGCTCTGATCGAGCAAGTGCAGAATGTCGCGCTTCTCGGTAAAGGCCTCAAACAGCCGCTTGAGTTTGTCCACGCTTGACAGTTCACCCAGCCCCATCAGGTTGGTCTCGCCCGCGATGACGTACTCAATGCCCTCCTGCGATGCGCCCTGTCCGGACACCTGCTGGGCAATGGCGATGGCATCCAGCATCACCTGATTGATCGAGGCGTGGGTTTCCTTCAACTGCCGCAGCAGCTCCACGTGCATCTGGCTCAGCGAACGGCTCCGGCAATGTTCATTCAGGTAGTTGGCTGCGCGCCGCAGTTCCTCAGGCCCATAGCGGCGCTCGAGCTGGATGATGCGGTTCTGGACCTCGCGATCGTTGAACACCAGGATGACCAGGATGCGGTTCTCGGTCAGGCCCACAAATTCAATTTGCGTCAGCGACGCCACCGGGGCCAGCGGCAACGTGACCACGCCCGCCAGATGCGTAATTCGCGACAGCAGCTGCGAGGCCGCGGCCACCAGCTCCTTGGGCCCCTCGCGCGTGGCTGCGAGCTGCTCGCGCAGATCCTTGAGTTCCGCTGATTC
>PLBO01000074.1:56319-93939 GCA_003134555.1 Actinomycetota bacterium | reverse complement strand
CTTGACACAAAGAGGATTCGTTCCGGGACGCTCACCATCGAGCAGATCTCGTCACCCGGGTTCGGGCTAAGGACCCGAACCTTCCAGCAGCGGCGCATGCGCGCATCCGCTTCGGCAATGTCGTCAGGCGCGCGGCCGGGCGTAGCCGACCGCGCGACTTCGCGAACCCGCCCCCGTATCCCAGATCGGCACTTATGCCACGCGATTCTGGAGCGCCGGTCGCGCGTTAGGGGAAACCTGCGGCTTTGCGCGAATCGGCGATCCGAGCCCTCCGACCGTGAAGATGTGCCAGCGGCCACGCTTGCAGCTCGTCGCTGCGGAACACCGGAGCGAGCTCGCGCGGCCGGTGATAGCGCCGGTATGGATCGGCGCGGCTCTCAGGCGTGAAGAGCAACTCGCGCACGACTACTTCGGCGGCGACGGCATTTTCGGTCACAGCGACTCCAGTAGTGCACGCCCGCGCGGGACGACGCCGAATGGTCCATCCATCCCGAGCTGTTCGCCGAGCGCGATCGCAATCTCGGCGTGCTCGCGCGCGGCCGAGCCGTCGCCGCGGCCGGCGAGGACGCGCGCCCACCAGAAACGGGTGCGGGCCAGGTTGGCGCGCGAGCCTGCGAGTTCGCACAGCGCGATCGCGGCGCTGAAGTGGCCGTCGGCGTCATTGGCCCGTCCGAGCGTGGCGGCGAGCACCGCGAGCCCGAGGTCGTTGGCGTCGGTAATTGTCTGTCCGCTCCAGTTGAAAGTGCCCGCGAACGGTCCCAGATGCTCGTAGATGTAGTGCAGGGTTTCTGTGGGTGGCCGTAGGTCGTAGGTGAAGCGCCCGAGCGCGCACAGCGTGACGGCGTACTCAAGGTCGGGCGGAACGTTCGCGCAGTTGTTGTCGGTGAGCCATGCGAAGTGCGGGCGTGCCTCGTCGAGTCGATCGGTCTCGACCAGGGCCCCGGTGTACACGAGGCGCAACAACGGGATGTCGGGCGTCGACTCGGACAGGGCGGCGAGGGTAGGCACCATCTCGTCGAGCCGGCCCTGCGCGCGGCGGATCTGGTACAGCTGGCCGCCGACCACGACGAAGAGGCCGTTCTCGGGGACATCCGCACGGCGGCCTAAGTCGACTGTCTGCGCCGCGAAGTGCTCGGCCTGCTCCAGCTCGCCAAGGTGCTCGGCGCGGTTGGTCGCATCATTATTGACCACCCAGTCGGAGAGGGGGCGGCGCAGCGTGCCGTAGATCCGCGCCGCCGCGTCGAGCTTCGCTTCGAAAGTCGCCCGGTCGCCCCGACATGCGGCGTAGTACGCGCCATCGTGCAGTGCGTCGGCGAGCCGGGCCGGGTTACCCATGTCGCGAGCGACTGATTCGCCTTCGTCGGTCAGGGCTTGCAGCTCGGCAAGGAAGGGCGTGGAACCGTCGATGAGCACCCAGCCGCGCGCGAGTACCAAGGCGAGGGCTTCGGGGTCGCGGGTTTCGCGCGCGAGCGTGAGCGCGTCGCGCGCGAGAACCATGCGTCGCTCCACTTCGGGGCCCCATTGCAACTGCATCGCGAGCCCGATCATCAGCCGAGCGCGCAGCCCCGTCGCTTCGTTGCCGATGGCTCGGAGGGCTTCTTCGAGCACGCTCACGAGTTTCGTGTCGACGCTCGTGCCCGATGGCACGGTGGAGAGGATTAGCGCCGCGCGGGCGAGCCGTTCAGCGTCGCCCATCGCGCGGGCGCTCGCCGCCGCCGCGTACATCGCGTCCCAGCGGCGCTCGTCGCCTCCGTTATTCAACGCCGTGGCGAACGCGAGCTGGAGGTCGCAGCGAAGCAGCGGATCGTCGTCGTCGACGAGCTCGAGCGTGCCGAGCGCGCGTTCGAAGTGGTACGCGGCGGCCTCGAACGCCAGCTCGCTCTCGGCGTGCTCGCCGGCGCGGCGGCAGTAATCGACGGCCTTGGCGGGATCACCGGCGAGCGCGCCTTCGACGAATTGGTACGCGAGCTCGTCGAGGTGCGCGTCGATATGTCGCTCGTAGCGAACCTCCAGCGCTTCGCCGATCCGCCAGTGCATGCGCACGCGGCGGTTCGTCGTGAGCTCCTCGTACAGCGCGGAACGCACGAGGGCGTGCGCGAACGCATAGCGGCCGATGGTGCCGGGCACCTCGCGCACGATCGAGGCGACTGCGGCCTCGTCAAGCGCGTCGAATAGCTCGTCGCCCGTCGGGCCACCCGCCGCTTCGATCGTCGAGAGGTCGAACGTGGCGCCGATCACCGCGCCGACGGCGAGCGCGCGGTTCGCGGCTTCCGAGAGACGCGAGAGCCGGCGGCCGAGGACCTCGCGGATGCCTTCGGGGATGCCGACCTCTTCGAGCGTCATGTCGCTCGTCCAGCGGCCGTCGCGCTGCACGATCGCGCCCGACTCCGCGAGGTGGCGCAGCACCTCGCCTACGAAGAACGGGTTGCCCTGCGTCTCCGCGAAGACGGCCTGCGCGAGCGCAACACCGGGCTCGTCGAGATCGTGGCCCGCGGCCGCCTCCATGAACGACGCGACCTCTGCCGGGCCGAGACCACCTAGGTCGACCCGGTCGACGCCGGCCTGGCGTCGGAGGTCCGCGAGCACGTCGGCGAGCGGATGCGACCGGTCGAGATCGGTGTCGCGATAGGTCGCGAGGACGAACAGCCGCATCGGTGAGCCCGAACGGAGGATGTGTCGCAACATGAGCAGGGACGGCTTGTCGGCCCAGTGGATGTCGTCGAGCACGAGGATCACCGCGTCGGTGTTCGACATCGCCGCGAGGAAGTCGCACACAGCCTCAAAGAGCCGGTGGCGCTCGGTCTCGGGGTCGGTCTGCACCGGCGCCGCGAGCCCGGGGACGCGCGCCGCGAGGTCGGGAAGCATGCGCGTGAGCTCGCCGCCGAGCGAACCGAGCTCTGACTTGACGCGATCGGCGGGGACGCACGCGACGTAGTGCCGCAACGCTTCGGCGAACGGCTCGAACGGAACGCTGAGCTCCTCGTCGCAGCGGCCCCACAACACGGTGGTTCCCAACTCGTGCGCGTGTCGCACAAGTTCGCACACCAAGCGCGTCTTGCCGATACCGGGCTCGCCCGACACGAGCACCGCGCGGCGTGCGCCCTCGACAGTCTCCTTCCACGCGGCAAGCACCGTCTGGTACACCTCGTTGCGTCCCGCGAACGGGAAGGCGGGCGATGTGTCGACGAACGCGGGAAGCGGTACCGCGGTCGAATCGACCGGCGCACGCCACTCGACCTCGCACACCATGAGCGGTGCGGGCAGGCCCTTGAGCTCACGACTGCCCAAGGAAATGACGTCGAATTCGGTGCGCGATCCGGCGAGCGCCCGGACGAGGTCGCTCACGAGAATCTGGTCGCCGGTGGCCGCCGCACACAACCGCGACGCTTCCACGACGGGCGTGCCGAACCAGTCGTCATCCTCCAACGTCGCGTCGCCGACGCTGATCCCGACGCGCATCTCCAGTCGTCGTCCTTCGAGGCGCCGGTTGTGACGCTCGACCGCGCGCTGCATCGCGACCGCGCCCGCCAGCGCGTCGGCCGCGCCCGGGTACGACACCATGAGCGCGTCGCCCATCGTCTTCACCTCGGTACCACCCGTCGCCGCGAGTGCTTCGCGCAACGATGCGAAGTGCGCGCGCCGCAGCTCGTCGGCCGCGGCGTCGCCGATGTCGGACGCCAATTCGGTCGAACCGACGAGATCCGTGAACAAGATCGTGATCAGACCTGAAGATGTCACAGAACCCCGCGCCCCACGGTCGGAGCGTAGTTCGGAGGTCGGCGGCGTCGCGGTGGAGCGTGGCGTCCGGCTCGTCGGCGAGACGCTCCACGACTCGCTGAGCATGCGCTAGGGCAGCGAGAGTGCGGCGATCGCGTACCGCCAGGTTGGCCCGCTCGAACTCGAGGGCCGAGCGCGGTGTGGGAGCCCCCGCGGACCATCGTCGCCGCGAGCTGCTCGCAGCGCCTCTCCCTGTAGTTCCCAGGCTGCCGGCACCGGGGCGCAGTCATGTGCGCCGATTGTGCGGCGGCGCGGGCATGACGAGCGCCGAACGGCAGTTCCTGGCGGGCACACGAGCCTCGTGGCGTTAGTGCCAACCCTTTGAGGCGACCCGCCGACATCGGGAGCCGCCCCGACCGTTTCAGGCTTCCCGTGCGATCTCGAAAACTGCGCAGTTGATGACCGTCGGTCCACCCGGCGGCGGCTGCAGCGCTTCCATCGCAGCGCTTGCGTGGTCCTCGTTATCGAACACCATGACGCCAGTCCCGGTCATTGCTTTGCTATGCATCCATGTTCCACGCTGGAAGCCAGGTTGTGCCTTCGCCTGCGGGATCACAACTTCGTCGAGCATCTTGATTCCCTCGCCAGGATCACCGACGAGATTCACCTGCATCACAACGGCGTGAGCCACCTTCACTACCTCTTCCTGTAGACGGACCGCACTCCTTGATCGACGGAGTAGACCACACATCCATCGAGGCTCGCGCAGGTCCCTTACCGCGCCGAGCCAGCGACCGGCGCGGGCGTCGGCACCGAGGCGTTCTCGAACGGGACCGATCGACACGTCGATCACGCTGGCGTTGGAGTCTTCGGGCGCGTTGTCCGCGTTGGTGGCCGACTTGGGTCGAAGATCAGTTCGCAGCCCAGAGGTGCCAGTCGCCCGGGACGCCCTTCAGGGTCTGGGCGCCTCGGTCGTCGAACTGGAGTTCCGAGCCGATCACAAGGTCCTTGACGGTGCTCGTGACGAGCACTTCTCCCGGTCCTGCGAGCGCGCTGACGCGCGCGCCGATGTGCACGCCGATTCCGGCGACGTCGTCGGCTCGCCGTTCGACCTCACCGGTGTGCAGACCGGCGCGTACTTCGATACCGAGTGGTCGGACTGCGGTCTGTAATGCGCGTGCGGCGCGGACGCCGCGGCCCGGTCCGTCGAAGGTGGCGAGCAAGCCGTCGCCGGTGCGTTTCACCACGACGCCCCGGTGCTGCTCGACTGCTTTTCCCGCGGCAGTGTCGTGTTGTTCGAGCAGCGTGCGCCAGGCTCGGTCACCGATCGAGGCGGCGCGGGCGGTGGATTCCACGATGTCGGTGAAGAGCACAGTCGTGAGCACTCGGTCGATTTCGACTTCGCGGTGGGTCGGCGCGCCGGTGACGAACTCGGCGATCGCGTCGATGATCGGGTCGTCGTCACCGGGGAGGCCTCCGACATGGAAGTGGCCCGGGATCTCGACGAGTTGAGCCTCCGCGATGTGCTCAGCGAGGTATCGCCCGTGAACGACTGGGACGATCGGATCGTCGGTGCGGTGCACAACGAGCGTCGGTACGCGCAGGGCACCAAGCGCGTAGCGGACGTCCATATTCACGTTGTGGCGCAGGATCTCTGCCGCTGCTCCGGGTGACGCGGTCTGGCGTTCAAAACGCCCGAGAACCGGCAACATGTCGTTATCCACGCCGCTCACGAAGGCTTCGAGCGCATGACCCGTACCCCACTGGTCGCGAACGCCCGTGATGAACGCTTCGACAAACTCCGGATCCGCTCCGGCTTCGTAGTCGGGGCCTTGCAAGATACGCGCGAAGGTTCCCCACAAGACCAAAGAGCGGACTCGCTCGGGAAAAGCGGCCGCGAACAAGACGGCGAGCGGACCGCCTTCGGACAGGCCAATCACCACCGCCTGCTCGATACCGGCGGCGTCGGCGACCGCTCGGGCGTCGTCCATCCGGTCCTCGGCGCTTCCGGTACCGAGCGTGCGATCCGAACAACCAGTTCCCCGCTTGTCGAAGAATACGAACCGGCCAAGCTCCGAGAACCGGGTGAAGAGGTCAGCCCACTTCGGGATGTCCCACATCAACTCGACGTTCGACACGAACCCCGGGATGAACAACAAGTCGAGCGGACCATCGCCCACACACTGGTAGGCGATGCTCAACTCGCCACTCTGCGCGTACTGCGTCTCAGGCATCGAACCCCAACCGTAACCCTTGCTCCTCGGCCCGCGCCTGCCGTATCTCGGCCGCTCAAGCGTGGGCCGGCATCGCAAACCTGCACCGGCTCGCACAACTGGGACGAGCACTCGATATCCGTCAGCAAAAGCGTCGCGGTCCCGAAGGAGCGGCGGAACGAAACGAGACGACCGACACCCGCGACGACCGTGCCTCACCTCACCCCTCCTCCGGTTCCGTCCCCAAACGTGCGCCCCCGAATATTGCGTCCACGGTGTCTTAGTTCGCCGGGTCAGTGGCAGTGGATGGCCGGTTTTCGGGGACGCGTGTTCGGGGATAGTTGGTCCCGGTCGGCGAGCACGGTGCATCCCGAGCCTCGCGCGGCTTACGGTTGGCGGAAGCGATGACAAGGGACGCGGGAATGAGTGACTATCTCGACTCTTCAGGACGGGACGACGCGCTGAGTGGTGGCGCTCGCATGATCCCCGTGAGTACACCGGCCGGCGCCTTTCGGGTATGGACGAAGCGGATCGGCAACAACCCCGATCTCAAGTTGCTGCTGCTCCACGGCGGCCCCGGTTGTACACACGAGTATCTCGAGGCGTGCGACAGCTATCTTCCGGCTGCGGGCATCGAGTACTACTACTACGACCAGCTCGGCTCGGGCCGCAGCGATCAGCCCGATGAGCCATCGCTGTGGGAGCTCGACCGCTTCGTCGACGAGGTTGAACAGGTCCGTCAAGCGCTCGGTCTCGACCTCGACAACTTCGTGCTCTTCGGACAGTCGTGGGGCGGAATTCTCGCCATGGAGTACGCGCTTCGCTACCAGGAGCACCTGCGCGGACTTGTCGTCTCGAACATGATGTCCAGCGCTCCGGCCTACAGCGCGTACGCCGAGCAGGTATTGATGCCCGAGATGGACCAGGCCGCGCTCGCGGAGATCCTGTCACTCGAGGAGAGTGGCACTACCGAGAACCCGCGCTACATGGAGCTCCTGAACGAACAGCACTATGTCCACCACATCCTGCGCATGCCGGTCGAGGACTGGCCGGATCCGGTGCAACGCGCCTTCGCCCACATCAACCCTTCGATCTACGTGTCGATGCAAGGCCCCAGCGAACTCGGGATCAGCAAGGAGGCCAAACTCGCGGACTGGGAATGCACCGACCGGCTGGCCTCGATCGAGGTGCCGACCCTCGTGATCGGCGCCCGCTACGACTCGATGGACCCTTCGCACCTGGAGATGATGGCCGGGCAACTACCCAAGGGCCGCTACCTTCACTGCCCTAACGGCAGTCACCTAGCAATGTATGACGACCAAGAGCGGTATTTCGCCGGCCTCGTCGAGTTCCTGCACGACCTCGCCGACTGATCGGGCCGTGATCAGGGAGCTGGGGTCGTGCCACCCACCCGGCGGTAGGGGACACCCGGCAGCCGCGATTATGAGACGCGCGTCAGTGAGCATGGCGCCGGGCGCGGCTGGGAGGTGCCGCTGAGCACGATCTCGGGGTCGAGTCCGCCGACTCGCGACGAGTGTGCAAATCGTCCATCGATTCGTCGGGACGCTTGCGGTGCGAGCGGATGGGTGCGAATCTGCCCACAGCGCGGGCAAGGGCCTCGTGGGAGACAACGTGCGTACTCGCAGACTCATGGTCGTGATCGTCATCGTCTTGGTTGGCGCGACCGCCTGTGGCTCTTCGTCGAAGAGCGTGGCGGGCAGCGCGACTTCGACGACATCCGCGAAGACGTCGCTGCCGGGCTCGACCGCGTCGACCGCGCCGCCGACCACCGGCTCGCTCAGCGGCTCCGGAAGCAGCAGGTTCTGCGACCTCGCCCGTACGCAAAATGCGTTTGTTGCCCCCAGCGCGTCGCCGACCACTCCCGTGGACTTCAAGAAGGTGTACGCGAACCTCGGACCCGAGCTGCAGCGGATCGGTTCCGTGATACCCGGCGCGATCAAGAGTGACTACGACACCTTCGTGGCGGCGTTCGATCCATTCCTGAAGGCGATCGCTGCGGCCAACTACGACTTCACCAAGGTGTCGCCGACCGTCTTCCAAGCGCTCAGTTCGCCGCAGGTGAAGGCCGCGGGGACCGCTATCCGGCAGTACATCACGCAGGTGTGCAAAGTCACTCCAACAACGTGACACGGGCGACCGCGTACCAGCCGCCAGAACCGCCGCCGCACAGCGACCAGGCCGGGCATCGCACAACGCGCGCCCCATAACGCGCTGCACCTACTCCCCTAGATCGCCGGGACTGCGGCATTCGCGTATCGACTGACCGCGAGTTCCTGAGCGCGACGCGAGCCCGGGACACTTCCCCGACGAGCAAGCGCGTCAACGCGCGGAACGGGCCCAGAGAATTTCCGGCAAAGTCTCGCGGGCGGGGGTGGTTTTCGTTGGCGCGGAGGGTCAAGCTGGATAACGCAGCGTCCCGAACGAGGAGCGAACGATGGTGCGCATCATGACGCGAACCCTCGCCGCAGTCGCGATGACGGTGGCGGCGTTCGCCTTCGCCGGCGCGCCGGCCGGCGCCGCCCCACAACCAATCGGCCCGAACCAGCATTTTGCTGGACGTGTGAACGGTACGAGGACCTCGGCGGTCGTCTACACCGTCTGTGCGGGTCCCATCTGGGCGGGCCGCACCGGGCCAGTCGCGGGTGGTCAGACACTCTCGGTTGTGAGGACAACGCGAGGCCACGGCTATACCGGGCTGTTCACCCAGGTCTACGCCTGGTTCGTTCCTCGCAGCGCCGCGACGACGACCCCACCCACGCAACTGAAGTTCACCTCGTACAACGCGCCCCAGGCGATCCCCACGTCAGTGGCGGTTCCCTGCGACGGCACCGGACAGGTCGAGTTCAGCTCGTGCCCATACCTCGCGCCCTGCGCCTACGGCTGGGTCCCCGACTACGTCACCGTGCGGTTCGTGAACATCGCACTCTGAACGTCGGCGTACAGCAGGCCCGCACTGCGACGACGAAGCCGTAGCCGACGGTACGGCGGCGAGTGTCGAGTTTGGTGGTCTCGTTCGCTCCGCCGCGACAGGAAGTCCTTGACTTCACGCGTATCCCGCGTGGGGAACGAGCACGACGTTGCCGGCATCGTCGTGGAGCACGAGCACCCTGTCAAAGAGTTCCGACATGGCACGCCCCCGTCATACGTCCGAGATGGCCGTTTGCCTGCTCGGGCCGGGGCGAAATCTACCACTCCCCATCGTCGCCCAGCGATGAACGCCAACGCCGAAACGCAGGCCGCGCCCGGCCGCCGGCACCACGAGGCTCGAGCCCGTCACGGCTCCATCATGTCGAACGCCCACCCGACCCCGCTGACCGATGCCTCCTTTCCGTCGACGGCGCTAAGGCATCGCGCTCCTTTGGTCGATGACACATGTGGTGGAACTCGAACGGTGCCCGTACGACTCGTCGCCGATCTCGATCCGTCGCGGCGGCGATGCGTCTGTCATCTCCTGCGACGCATGCGGTGCCGCGTGGGAGATGCACGGCTCGTCGCTGCGCCGATTGCGCGCTCCCGACGCCGACACGCTCAAGGCAGTCCGGGAGCGTCTGTTCCCGCCGGAGATCCTGAGCAGTAAGCGAACGGCTGCGACGGAGACCGCCGGCAATGCTGCACGTTGACACGCCGGAGCAGGTTCACGAGCTGAACGAGATCCCGACGGACCGTCGGGTCGCGCTTCGACTCCTCTGGCTTCTCGACGACCCGTACGCTCCGTTGGACGAGATCACTCGCGTCATCTCGGCCGATCCCGCGCTGTCGGTACGGATACTCGCGCTGGCGAACGGATCGTTCTTCCGCAACGGGCGAGGCACCGCGGCGCTCCCGGCCGCAGTGTCTCTCCTCGGGGCCAACACCGTGCACTCGGTCGCGAGCACGGCGGTTTTCGATCTGTTCTCGAATCGGACCGAACTACCCGACCACTTCTGGCTCCATGCGATAACGGCCGGCGTCGCCGCGGCGCGGGTTGCGGTGCACCTCGACGTCGATCCGGCTGACGCACTCACCGTGGGCCTCCTGCACGATTTCGGCGAACCGCTGCTGCACCGGCGCGGTCCGGAACAGTTCGACGAGATGCTGCGATCGGCCTCCGGGGAGTCCCCCGAAGCGCGCCGGGCGATCGAGCAACGGCTCTTCGGCATCGACCACGCCACGCTCGGAGCACAGGTCCTGTCGAGCAATGGTTTGCCGACCACGATCACGAACGTCGTGCGCGACCATCATGTCGCGGGCGCGTCCGCGGATCCGCTGACGCGGGTGGTGCAGGTCGCGGACTGCATCGCCGAGATCGTCGACGGCAACGCTCGGGTCGATTTGGACGCGATGTTGCGCGCGGCGGGCGTCTCCGCGGTCGGCGAACACTTGGTCGGTCAGGCAGAAGGCGATCGATCGGCGCTCCTCAACTTCCTCGCCGACTTCATGACCCCCCGCTCCGCCATCCGCTGACGGGGTATCAACGGTCGATGCGGCGTCTCGCCGATCGTTCCTAGCCCCGCCGAGGAGCGCGTCAGCCGTCATATCGGGTACTCGCCGCACGAGCACGGGATGTTCCGGGGTGATTGGCTGTTGTACGGCCGCGCCACGGGCGGCACACTCGAGTTCGAAGGTCTGTTCGACCCCTGGGAGTGAACCCACCGATGACGCCTGCCCCCCTCGCCAGTACCGACCGGTACACGATCATCTCGGTCGACGGTCACGCCGGTGCCGACGTGCAGTCGTACAAGCCGTATCTCGCCGCCCGTTGGCACGACGAGTTCGACGCGTGGGCCGACGCCTACGTGAATCCGTACTCCGACTTGTTGGCGTCGACTGCATATCGCAACTGGGACAGCGATCGCCGTCTGCAAGAAACGGAGTCGCAGGGTCTCGTCGCCGAGGTGTTGTTCCCGAACACCATCCCGCCGTTCTTCACGCAGAGCAACCTCACCGCGCTCGAACCGACCGACGCCGACTACGAGCACCGGTGGGCCGGCGTACAAGCACACAATCGCTGGCTCGCGGATTTCTGCGCGGCCGCGCCGGGCCGGCGGGCCGGTTGCGCGCAGGTGTTCCTCAACAACCTCGACGACACGCTCGCAGAATTGCGGTGGGCGAAAGAGAACATCGACGTGTTCGGCGGTGTGCTCATTCCCAACGTTCCGCCGAACTCCGCGCTGTTGCCGCTCTGGGATCCGCACTACGAACCGCTGTGGGAGTTGTGCGACGAGCTCGACGTTGTGGTGAACATCCACTCCGGCAGCGGGTTGCCCGACTTCGGCAATGCGGAGGCGGCGCGGGCGATCATGCTGATCGAGCTCGCCTGGTACGCGCACCGCGCCGTCTGGCACCTGACATTCGGGGGCGTGCTCGAACGCCATCCGCACCTGCGCGTCGTGCTCACCGAACAGGGCGCGAGTTGGATTCCGCGCGGGCTGGAGACGCTCGACTGGTTCCACCGCCGGATGACGCTCGGTGGCGCAGCGGAGGCCGTGTTCTTCGGTGCGGTCGCGAAGTCGATGTCGTTGACGCCGAGCGAGTACTTCCAGCGCAACTTCTGGGTAGGTGCGAGCTTCTTGCGTCCGTCGGAGAGCCCATTGCGGTACGAGATCGGTGTCGACCGGATGATGTGGGGGGCCGATTATCCGCACTCAGAGGGGACCTACCCCTACACCACCGAGGCGCTCCGAGCCGCGTTCGCGAACGTGCCCGCGCCGGAGACGAAGATGATGCTCGAGACGACGGCCGCAAACCTGTACGGCTTCGACCTGGACGCGTTGCGCAAGGTCGGTGACGAGATCGGCCCGAGCGTCGGCGTCGTCGAGGTGCCGCTCGATCCGGCCGACTATCCGGCCGACTCCACGTGCAACGCGTTTGACCCCGAACAAGTCATCAAGTCGTGGTAGCGCTCCGGCGCGGGAGAGGAACGAGAACATGACGATCCGTTACGGCGCTCGGGCTCCCGAACAGCAGCGCAACCGCGAGGTCGAAGCGACGTCGGCGCGCATCTGGTCGACCGCGGTCACCGTCGTATGGGAGACCGACCTCGACGTGATCAAGGCGGTGCTGCCGCCGCCGCTCGAACCGTCGGAAGCGACGGCGCGCATCCGGTTCGCCACCGTCGACATGGGTACGGGGATCCCGGTGTTCGGCGCGGGTTGGTTCGGCGTGCGAGCGCGCCACGGCCGCGTCGAAGGCGAGTACGCGCTGTTCATGCCGATGACGACCGAACAGGCGACGGTTGGTGGCCGCGAGACGTACGGCGAACCGAAGAAGATCGGCGCCGTGTCGATCGCGGTCGACGGCAACAACCTGACCGCGCGCTTCGAGCGGATGGGCTTCACGCTCGCCGAGGTCACCGGCACCTTGGGCGCCGAGATCGACATCCCGCCGCGCGACAAGGTCGATTTCTATTTCAAGTGCAGCCCGTCGCCCGACGGCAAAGGTTTCGACACCGAACCCGCGCTCGTACACGTGCGCCGCCACGAGGAAGCACGCGAAGGCCTCGCGATCGACGGCCGGCTGACCCTCGGCGACTCCCCCATCGATCCCATTGCCGATATCCCCGTCGGCCGCATCGTGTCGATGCAATACGCGCAGGTCGCGACGACCCAGGAGGGCGAAGTGGTCGAGCGCGTTCCGGCCGACTGGCTGTTGCCGTTCGCGCACCAGCGCTACGACGACCTGTCGGTGCTGGGCAAGAAGTCATGAACGAGAACACGCGGTACACGATCATCTCGGCCGACGCGCACGCCGGCTTGCCGTGCGAGCAGTACCGCCCGTACCTCGATGCGCAGTATCACGAGCAGTTCGACGCGTTCCTCGCCGAGAAGAACGAACAGCGCGAGCTCGCGATGAAGCTCAACTACGAGTACATCAACGAGTGGGAGACGACGCACGAAGAGGGGCTGCGCGGCGCGTACGACGCCAATCAGCGCGACAAGGAGATGGACGCCGACGGCGTCGCGGCCGAAGTGATCTTCCCCGACGCCGACGCCATCACCGGCATGGAGTCGCCGCCGTTCGGCGCCGGGCTGTCGGCGGGCATGATCGAAGACCCCGAGCTCGCGTTCGCCGGCGCACGAGCCCACAACCGGTTCCTCGAGGAGCTGTGCGCGACGAGTCCCGAACGGCGCGCGGGGGTCGGGCTCGTGCCGATCACCCACGATGTCCAGCGCGCAGTCGCCGAGATCGAATGGCTCGCGGAGAAGCCCGGGATCCGCGGGATCATGATCCCGACGATGTGGCGCGACCACCGTCCGTACAACGACCCCGCCTACGACCCGGTGTGGGCCGCGTGCCAAGCCGCGAACCTGCCGGTGCACGTGCACTCGGGCGAAGCGCCGCGCGAAGAGATGGGCGAGTTCATCGGTATCTATCTCGCCGAGGTGGTGTTCTGGACCCATCGCCCGATCGCGCACCTGTTGTTCAGTGGTGCGTTCGAACGGTTCCCGGGATTGAAGTTCGTGGTGACCGAAGGCGCCTCGTACTGGGTCGCCGACATGAAATGGAAGTGGGATCAGTACCTCGGCGGCGGCCACACGACGAAGAAGATGGCCGCGCTGATGAAAGGCATCTTGTCGAAGCTGCCGTCCGAATACTTCGGCGAGAACATCTTCGTCGGCGCGTCGACGATGTCGAAGGAAGAGATCCGCCGGCGTCATAGCATCGGTTGCGACGTCGCGATGTGGGGCACCGACTATCCGCATCCCGAAGGGACGTGGCCCAACACGGTCGAACGGCTGCGCAAGGATTTCGGCGACGTGCCCGTCGGCGACACCCGCAAGATGCTCTGTGAGACCGCGGCGCGTTGCTACGGCTTCGACCTCGCGCCCTTGCACCCGATCGCAGAACGCATCGGGCCGACGCCCACCGACCTCGGCCAAGACCTCACGCTCGTCACGACCCCCGAGGAGATACGCGCGGGCGAATGGTGGAAGGACGAATACCAAGTGCGGTGGGGTGGATAGAGATGCGTGATCTGAAAGGCAAGGTCGCCGTCGTCACCGGTGGCGCCAACGGCATCGGGCGCGGCATCGTCGAAGCGTTGCTCGACGAGGGCACGCGCGTCATCATCGCCGACATCGAAGCGCCCGTGCTCGAACAAACAGTGACGGAGTTAAAGGACCGCGGCGAGGTCAGCGGCGTGCAGACCGACGTCACGGACTTCGCTTCCGTCGAGTCACTCGCGAAAACCGTGTTCGACCGCTACGGCACGTGCCATCTGCTGTTCAACAACGCGGGCGTCACGTCGGGCGGCGGCGGCCTGCCATGGGAGCAAGAACCGAACGACTGGAAATGGTGCTTCGGCGTGAACGTGTTCGGCGTCGCGAACGGCGTACTCGCATTCGTGCCCCGCATGATCGACTCCGGCGAACCGGGCGTGATCGTGAACACGTCGTCGGGCGACGGCGGCATCGCGCCCGTGCCCTACGCGTCGGTATACGCCGCGAGCAAAGCCGCGATCAGCTGCTTCACGGAGTCACTGGCCCATCAACTCGCTGACAACAACACCAACCTGCGCGCCGCCGTCTTCTATCCGTCGGGCGGCCTGCTCGACACGGGACTGTGGACCGCGCAACGCAACCGGCCGGCGGAACTGCAGCGCGAACGGGAGCACACGCCCGGTCCCGTGCTCACGTTCGACCAATTTCGCGAGCGTTTGCGCGCCGCCGGCATGAACGCGGAGCTGGCTGACCTTTCGGAGCTCGGCCGCTTCGTCGTCGCGCAAGTCAAAGCGGGCAGTTTCGTGATCGGCCACGACCTCGACGACGCGGGCCGGCTCCTTCACACCCGCGCGGACGCGATCGCAAAAGGCTCACTCCCACCGCACCACAATCTCTGACAGCTACGCCGGCGCCCGCGAGAACAGCCCGCGGTGTTGCGCAGGTACACGCATTCGGATCCCCTCTCCGACCGCCGCGCTCCCAGCCTACGCGCCGCTCAGGGACGTGGTACAAGGTGTCCTCAACGCGGTTACGGTCGTGGCATCGAGTCCGACGATCCTGTTCCCGACGACCTACGGCCAACAGGATGATGGGCCCGTCCGCAGCCGTCCGCGGTACGCCGCAGACCACTGCACTCGAGGTCTTCGGTTTCGACGACATCATCGGCTACCGGCGCTCGCCGAGCGACGTGTTGCGGCTGATCCTCTTCAGCCTCGCGACCGTCGGACTGCTCGCGCTCACGAGGTGGGCAGAGGGCACCGTCCGCGCGTTCGAGAGTGACGTCGTCGCGCTGTTCGGCGGCCTGAACCCGTCGGTCGAGCGGGCTCTCAGCCAAACACTCTCGGTCACCGCGGGCATCCTGGGTCTGGCGGCATACGTCCCGCCTCTCCTCCTGAAGCGCTATCGACTGATCGGTTATGTCGTCGTGGCCAACCTCGCGACCGCGCTGCTCGTGGGCGCGGCGACGTGGTGGTTGAACCAGGCGGCCCCCTCATCGCTGCTGGCAACGGTCGTCGACCGGTTCGGCGCGACTGCCAACGGCTCACTCAACCTCTGGACGCTCGCCCAACTCACGTCGTCGTTCGTCATCCTGGCCCCGTTCGTCGGCCGGCGGTGGCGGCAGGCCGGCATCGTGATCCTTGCAACTTTCGTGCTCGGCCGCATCGTCCTCGTGTCCGGTCTGCCCGCGGAGATATTCCTCGTCGTCGCCATCGGCGCGACAGTCGGAGTCGCGGTGCTCCTCGCCTTCGGTCGCCCCGATCGGCGGCCGACCGTCGCCGCGGTGGAAGCGGCGCTCGCGTCGAGCGCGTTGCCTCGCATCGCGCTCGAGCCGTACGCCATGGGCGTGCGTGGTGCACGGTGGTACCTCGCGACCGGCGCCGACGGCACCCGATTCTTGGTCAAGGTACTCAGTCCCGACGAACGTTCGATCGATCTGCTGTATCGCACCTACCGCTACCTGCGCTTGAAGAATGTCGGCGACGAGCGGCCGTTCTTGTCGCTGCGCCGATCGGTCGAGCACGAGGCCTTCGTCGCCCTCCAGGCGCGAGATATCGGCGTGGCGACACCCCGCATGCGCGCCATCGCCCAAGCCGGCGAGGACTCGATGCTCATCGCCTACGAGATGATCGAGGGCCGCCGCCTGGACCATATGCACGGCCACGAAGTCTCGGATCGGCTCCTGCGCGACCTATGGGCGCAGGTCGCGTGTCTGCGAGAGCACCGCATCGCTCATCGCGACCTGCGGCGCGCAAACGTTCTCGCCGACGACAACGGCGAGCCGTGGCTCACCGGCTTCGCGTTCAGCGAGGTCGCCGCGAGTGACGACCAGATCGACGGTGACGTCGCGCAGCTCCTCGCCGCCCTGTCCGTCACGGTCGGGGCGGACCGTTCCGTGACCAGTGCGGTCGCGACACTCGGGCCGCACACAGTCGGAGCCGCGCTCGCACGGTTGCAGCCCAACGCGCTCAGCGACTCGACCCGGGCCGAACTCGAGGAGCGCCCGGGTCTCCTCGAGGAGCTACAGGACACCGTCGCGCAACAGTGCGCGGTCGGCGAGCCGAGCTATGTCCCTCTCGAGCGCATCAGCAAGCAACGCGTCTTCACCGCGGCGATGCTCGTAGCGGTCACCTACTTCCTCCTGCCCCAACTCGCCGACCTGCCGGGCGTCTTGCGCGAGATTGGGGCTGCCGACTGGAACTGGGTTCCGCTCGTGGTGCTGTTCTCGGCCTTGACCTACGTCGGCGCCGCGCTCGGCATCGGCGGCGCGGTGCCTGCGCGCCTGCGCGCCGTCCCGACCTTGCTGGCGCAAGTTGCAGCCTCGTTCGCGAGCAACCTCGCGCCCGCGGGCGTCGGCGGTATGGCACTCAACGCGCGGTACTTGCAGAAGTCGGGCGTGGATGCCCCGGTGGCCGCGTCGAGCGTGGGGCTCAACTCGGTGGCCGGCTTCGCCGTGCACATCGTGCTCCTGTTCGTCTTCTTCGCGTGGGCCGGAGAGTCTGGTCTCGGCTCAATTTCCCTTCCGAGTTGGTCGGTCGTCGCCATCGGCGTCGCCGTAATCGCGTTGTGCCTCGCGACGGCAATCGCGATCCCGGCCACCCGCAAGCTGCTCGCCACGAAGCTCGTACCGGTGCTCCGGAGTGCGTTGAGTGGCCTGGCCGCGGTGATGCGGAGTCCAGGCAAGATCGCGCTGCTGCTCGGTGGCTCCGCGGTGCTCACGTTGAGCTACGTCTTGGCCGTCTATTTCTCGACCGTCGCCTTTGGAGGCGGCCTCGACCTGGCTCAGGTCGGTGCCGCGTACCTCGTCGGTTCCGCCATCGCCACTGTCGCGCCCACACCCGGCGGGCTCGGCGCGCTCGAGGCGGCGGTGATCGCTGGACTCGTCAGCGCCGGCATGCACAGCACCGCGGCAGTATCCGCAGTGTTTCTGTTCCGGCTCGCCACCTACTGGCTCCCGATCCTTCCCGGCTGGTTCGCGTTCAAGCATCTCCGCCGCGAGGACTTCGTCTAGGTATTTTGAGATGACGCCCGCGGCACAAAGCCCCTCTCGACGCACGACACGAACGAGCAGGATCCGACTCGCAATCGGCTTCATGATCGGCGTTGGCGCGCTGTACGTCGTTGTCTCCGCAGCCGGCGGTTTCGACGACTCGTTCCGCGTCCTCCAGAGCGCGCAACCGAGCTGGCTCGCGGCCGGCGCGCTCGCCGAAGCGAGCAGTTACCTGGCGTTGGGCCTTCTGCTCCGCCGACTCGTCGGAGCCCGCATCGACCGGCGCACTGCAATAGAGCTCGGGCTCGTCGTCTCGGGGCTCGGAAACGTTCTTCCGGCGGCCCCTGCGGAGGGAATCACGATGGCCGGAGCCGAACTGCGGCGACGGAATGTAGAGGCTCAGCGGACATGGATCGCGCTCGGACTCATGCAGTGGATCTGGGTCCGAACGTTGTTTGCCGTCGCCGCCCTGGACGCCCTCGTCGTTGTCACGGCCGTGAGCCGTCGTTACCCGAAACACGCGCCCGGACGCGTCACGGTCGGCGCCGTCGCGGTGCTGATCCTCGCGGTCCTCGCCGCCACGGCTTGGCTGGCCGGCCGACGCCGGACAATGGAGATCGCTGCCGTTGCGGTCAACAGGCTCAAGTTCTGGCGCGACTCGGGAACGTCAACCGACGCGCGAGCACAAGGCGCCCGGTGGCATACCGAGATGCACGAAGTTCTTGGATCACCCGGCGCGCATGCGGCGATCGTCACGCTTGCGTTGGCTTCGTGCCTCGCGGACGCCGCGTGTTTCCAGTGTGCGCTCCTTGCGGTCGGAATCTCCCTCAAGCCCGCTATGTTCCTGCTTGCCTACGCCATCGGGATGATCACCGCCCTCGTTCCGCTCCTGCCGAACGGCCTCGGACTCGTCGAAACGGTCGTACCCGCTCTTCTGCACTACCGCGGCGTGCCACTCGCCACCGCGCTCGCAGGCGTTCTCGCGTTTCGCGCCCTCGGAACCCTCCTACCCGCCATAAGCGGCATCGCTGCCCTCATACGACTCCGACTCGCGCATCCCGCCGCGTTCGCCGAAACACGAAGAAGAGACGCGCCGCGCGCCGCCGGCTGAGCGACAGCGGACACGCGCCGTCTCGGCGGCGCATCAATCGGCAGTCAGGTGCGCGAGGGTTGTAGATGCTGCATTCCCACCCGCGCCCCCACCCCGGCCCATTTGCCGCGCCGATCTCGACCCGGCGCCACCGTGGATGTGCCGTCGCGGCCAGGTCGCGCGATCATCTGGGTTCCGTGCCGCACCCGTGTTCGGAAGAGGACTCGCATCTCGGGCTATAAGCGGAGATCGTGAGGTAGGCGATGTCGGCGCGCGCGGAGAGGGAGTTCGAGGTTCTGGCCCCGTTCCTCCCTCGCCTTGTCCAGGAGTGGCTCGCCCACGAGCCCGAGCGCCGCTGGCGCGCCGTCGACGCGACGGCGGTGTTCGTCGACATATCGGGTTTCACACGCCTGTCCGAACGGCTCGCCCGGCACGGCCGCGTCGGTGCCGAGGAGCTCAGCGATGTGATCGGCTCCTGCTTCGCCGAGCTACTCGCGGTCGCTTACGACGAGGGCGGCGTACTTCTCAAATTTGGCGGCGACGCGCTCCTCATCTTCTTTACCGGTGAAGACCATGCGGGACGGGGATGTCGAGCGGCAACGGGGATGCGCGCCCGGCTCCGCGCGGTTGGTCGCATCGAGACCTCAGGCCGCGGTGTGCGCTTGCGCATGTCGGTCGGTGTGCACAGTGGCCGGTTCCTCACCTTTCTCGTCGGGGGATCGCATCGAGAGCTCGTGATCACCGGTCCGGCAGTCACCGAGACCGTGACGATGGAGGCAACCGCGGACGCGGGCGAGATCGTCGTCAGCCCGGCCACTGCCGCGCTGATTCGCGCCGCGGCGCTGGGTGCCGCCAAGGGGCCCGGTGTGCTCCTGCGGTACGCGCCGGTTGGCTCGCGGGACGAGGACCCGCAGCGGATCGAGCCGACGAGCGCGCGTTTGGCGGTCGGTTTACCCACGCGCCTGCGGGATCATCTGCTCGCGGGCGGTGACGATCCGGAGCACCGCGTCGCGACGGTCGCGTTCGTGCACTTCGACGGCGTGGACGAGCTCGCCGAACGCGCCGGTCCGGCGGCGCTGGCAGATGCGCTCGACGAGCTGATCGTCGCCGCGCAGGCCGCGGCGGAGGAGCACGACGTCACCTTCTTGGGCACTGACATCGATCGCGACGGCGGGAAGATCATCCTTGCGGCGGGTGTACCGCGGGCGGCCGGCCAGGACGAAGAGCGCATGCTGCGGACCCTGCGCCGAATCGTCGAACACGATCGCACGCTGCCCGTGCGCATCGGCGTGAACCGCGGACACGTGTTCGCCGGCGAGATCGGTCCACTCTTTCGCCGTACGTACACCGTGATGGGCGACACCGTGAATCTCGCCGCGCGGCTCATGGCCGCCGCCGCGCCCGCACAGATCCTCGCGACCGCCGGCGTGCTCGAACCGGCGCGCAGCCCCTTCGCGACCGAACCGCTCCCACCGTTCATGGTCAAAGGCAAGGCTCGGCCGGTACAGGCGTACGCCGTCGGCGGACTTCGACCGGTTCCCGGAGGCGAGGACGTGTCCCTGGCTCTCGTCGGACGGCACGACGAGCTCGAGCTGCTGCGCGGGGCGGTCGCGGCCGCGCGGTCCGGTTCGGGCTCGGTCGTCGAGCTTTGTGGCGAATCCGGGATCGGCAAGTCGCGATTGGTGCACGAGATGCGACGCGAGGAGTCCGATTTGGAGTTCGTGCGCGTCGCGTGCGTGCCCTATGAGTCTGCGAACCCGTACTGGGCGTTCCGTGAAATTTTGCAGCAGATCATGCGGATCCCCGACAACTCGCCGACCACGACCGTCGAACAGCGGCTGCGAGATCTGGTGACGCGCGACGCGCCCGAACTGCTGGACTGGCTGCCGCTGCTCGCGACACCGTTGCAGCTCGACGTTCCCGACACACTCGAGACGGTCGCGCTCGAGCCCCGGTTCCGCAAGCGGCGAGTCGAGGAGACCAGTGCGGCATTCGTTGCCGCGATGCTGCGCGCTCCGACCCTCATCGTGATCGAGGACGCGCACTGGATGGACGAAGCGTCGGCGGACATCTTGCGTCACGTCCAAACGGGAATCGCAAGCGGCCCCTGGCTCGTGTGTCTCACTCGGAATGACGACGAAGAGGGTTTCCACGCCTCGGGCCCCCAATCGCGTGTGCTCACGCTCGAGCCGCTGGCTGACACCGATGCGACCGAGCTCGTGCGACGCGCGACCGAGGCTCAACCCCTTCGCCCCCACGAGGTCGCGCTGCTGATCGCGCGTGCGGGTGGCAACCCGCGATTTCTCACGGAGCTTGCTCGGGAGGCCACCGCCGCGGGCGGGGTGAGCGGCCTGCCCGACTCGATCGACTCGCTCGTGTCGGCCCAGATCGACCGGCTTCCAGCAGAGACGCGCCGCCGCCTGCGTCATGCGGCCGTGCTGGGCCACGCGTTCGACGCGCCCTTGCTCGCGGCGGTTATCAACTCGGACGGTGAGTCGCCGGCCGCGACGCTCGACGGTCTGCTCGTCGCTGATGGTCCCGGCCGGCTCCGCTTCCGGTATGCGTTGCTCCGCGATGTCGCGTACGAGGGGCTCGCCTACGGCACCCGTCGCGCACTGCATCAGCGAGTCGCCGAGGTCCTGGAAGCATCGGCCCAGCGACTCGAAGAGAATGCCGCGCTGCTGTCCCTCCACTTCTTCCACGGTGATCGGCACGCAGACGCGTGGCGGTACGCGCGCATCGCGGCCGATCGGGCTCGCGCCGAGTACGCCAACGTCGAGGCTGCCGAGCTCCTCGAACGCGCGCTGGCGTCGGCCCGCCGCCTCCCCGACGTCGATGCGGTGGATATGGCGGTCGTCGCGGAGGCGTTGGGCGACGTGCGCGACAACATCGGCGTCTACGACTTGGCGCGCGACGCCTACCGCACCGCGCGCCGGATGCGTGCCGACGAGCCCGTGTACGACGCGCAGTTATGTTTGAAGGAGGCGTGGATCGCGGAACGTCTCGGGCGTTACTCGCAAGCGATTCGGTGGCTACGGCGTGGGCTGCGACGGCTCGATGAGCTCGACGATGCGGACGCCACCGCGGGACCGCGCGCGCAGCTCGCCGCGTGGTACGGGGCGGTGCGCCAGGCACAAGGCCGCCATCACGAGGCCATTACGTGGTGCGAGACGGCGATCGAGCTCGCTCGTTCCGCGCGAGATCTCGACGCGCTCGCTCATGCGGAGTTCCTTCTCGATTGGGCGTACATCGGACTGGGTCGGCTCGACCTCGCCACCAACTCGGTCGAGGCGCTCGCGCTCTACGAGCAGCTCGGCAACCTCGGGGGCCAGGCTGCGGTCGCCAACAACCTCGGCCAGCTCGCGTACTACGGCGGACGCTGGGACGACGCACTCGCACTCCTCGAGCGCGCCCGTGATGCCCGGCTGCGGACCGGCGACGTGGTCGGAGCCGCGCTCGCGAGCGCGAACTGTGCCGAGATCCTCCTCGAGCGCGGCCACTACCAAGATGCTGAAGACCTCCTGGAAGACGCGCGCCGCGTATATCGGGCGGCGGGATACCGGGGCGGGCTGGCGCTCACGACCGCGTTCCTCGGCCGGGTCGCGGCACGAACGGGCCGGACGGACGAGGCCATGGCCCTGCTCGAGGACGCACGCGCGGGCTTCGTCGCCATCGAGGGCGGGTTCGAGGTCCGCCAGGTCGAGACGTTCATCGCCGAGGCCATGGTGTTGGCCGGCGATCCGACCGCAGCTTTGCAGGTGCTCGAGGGGACGATCGCCGGGGCACGTTCGGGAGGCGAGATCGGCTTGCTCGGCCCACCGCTCTATCGCTGCTCGGGCTACGCGCGGGCGCAGATAGGAGAGCTCGTCGACGCGCGCGTCGCGCTCCACGAAAGCCTCACGCTCGGTCGCGAGCAAGCTCAGAGCTACGAGATCGCGCTCACCCTCGTCGCGTTGAGCCGTCTCGACGCGCTCGCCGGCTCAGACCCGCAACCCGATGTCAACGACGAAGCGGTCGCGATCCTCGCCCGACTCGGCGTCGACGCGGTGCCGGACGTTTCGTTCGTTCGGCCGAGTAGTTAGGCGGGAGCAAACCGCGAACGCGTGACTACCTCCTGGCGAACCCACCGTCGTCCGAGACATAGAGGATCTCGAAGGTCACCTTGTACAGCGTGTTCGAGACCCTCGTGATGCTGCGGCTGTCGACGCAAGGTGCCGGGTTGGCGATCCCGCTCTGCGTGCCGAGCCGCAGAAGACGCCGGAGCGCCGCGAACAGCTTCTGGGCTCGCGTCCAGTTGGGGTTGTCCTTGCAGTCCGGGACCGGCACACCGACCACCTGGTTGTCGCGGACTTTGTAGATCGTCGAGAACGCGTAGTCCTTGAGTGCGGTGCTCAGCCCAGTGTCCGCGAAGGTGAGCTTGAGGTCGATCGGATGGAGCGGGTCGCTATATCCGCCGAAGTCGGAGATGAACGTCGCAGTTCCGTTGCACGGACCGTTGCAGAACGTGTTTCCCGTCGGCTGTTGCGTGATCGTGATCGCCGCACCCGGTCCGGTGTTGGGCAACGTCAGATGGGCCGGGTTGTTGCCGCCGGTATCGATCGAACCGCCGGGCGGCACGAACCCCGACGCACTGCCGGGCGAGGCGGCAACGACTGTGGTGTCGACGCTCGCGACGTTGTTGGAGCCGGGCGTCGCGGTCGCAGTGTCGGTGATGACACCACCGGACGGCACGACCGGCGCGGTCTTGACGACGAGCGTCGCGGCCGCCGATCCCGACGGGGCGAGAGTGCCGAGCGAACAGGTCACCGTCGTCGTCCCAGTGCACGCCCCGGGACCGCTCGCCGATACGAGGGTCGTGCCCGACGGCAGGGTGTCGGCCACTTGAACGCCGGCGACCGGCTCGAGCCCGTTGTTCTGGACAGTGGCGACGTACTGAACGTCGGCGCCGGCGGTGACGGTGGACGGCGAGCCGGAGAGGGACGTGACGAGCGAAATTGGATAGCAGTTCCACGAGAACGCGTCATTGGGATCCGACGGATGCGCGTACGGCGTGGAACCGGGATACTGCGATACGCACGCATCATTCATGCTGGGCGCGGCGCCGGTCGCCGCGACAAGCGCCGTGCTCTCGCTGCCGACGCACTCCCAATTGTCGAACGCGAAGCCGGTCCCAACACTCGAACCCTTCGCCAGGATCACGGGTGGCGTCTCGCTCTGACCGTTGTACCCGAGGCTCTGGCAGTAGCCCGACATGTCGAGCCCGCCGAGTTGGAACCAACCCTGGTACGTCCCGCTCGAGGCTCCCGCCTGCCATGTTCCCGACATGGTGTTGCCGTCGGGCGCAATCAAGCCGGTGAACGAAACCAGCGATCCGACGTCGCCGAACAGGATCTGACCGCAGTTCACACTGCCGGTGGCCGGAGCGTCGCTGAAGAAGCCTTGAACGCTCACCGTTCCCGAGAGGCCCTCGCTGAAGTCGTAGTTCGCCGACCACGTGCCCGACGCCGACCCCGAGAACGTGCCCACCCAGGTCCCGGCGTTCAACGGCGGGCACACCGGACCGGTCGCTCCCGCGGACGACGCGCCCACCGGGACGAGCACGCTCGCCATGCCCAACACGACTGCCGCAGATAGGAACCGCCGCAGCCGGGGCGCCAGCCCCAGCCTGGCCCGTCGCAATGCGTACATTGACGCCCCCCGTCGATGGCGCGGCAGCCGCAGATCACACCCGAAACTCACCACGCCGACGCGACTGTAGGAGCGCAGTCACGACAGCGCCAGGGGCCCCCGCCGTGTGACTGAGATCTGAAATGAATCATCCCCAACCGTTTCACCCTTTACCTGGCACCGTTAGCGTGACCGCGTGAGCGGGGTGACGCAGGCAGACGTCGTGATCGTCGGCGGCGGGTTGCTCGGACTCGCGACCGCCCACGCGTTGCATGGGCGGCGCGACGTGCTGGTGCTCGAGCGAGACACGGTCGGGCACGCGCGTGGTGGCTCGCACGGGTCGACGCGTATCTTCCGGCTGGGCTACACCGATCCGCGCTACGTCGCGAGGGCGCAGCGCGCTTCGGAGTTGTGGCGCGCGCTCGAGGCCGAAGCCGGCGTGCAGTTGTTGCACCCGACCCCGCAGCTGACGTTCGGGCCGGGCGCCGACGCGGTGTTCGCCGCCCTCGCCGCGGCCGGTGCCCCGGCGGAGCGCATCACCGCCGCGGCGATCGCAACACGGTTTCCCGCCTTCGCCGGACATGGGGACGCGGTGTTGGAAACGACCTCGGCCGTGATCGCGGCTGATCGCACCTTGGCGACGTTGCGCGCGCACTGCGGTGCGGAACTGCGCGAGCACGTACGCGTGGAGCGCGTCGACGCGCACCACGTCGAGACCGCGGACGAGATCATCGAGGCGCGCGCGGTGGTGGTGTGCGCGGGACCGTGGACGCGTTCGTTGGTGCCGAGCGTGCCGACGACGGCGACGTTGGAACACGCGGGCTGCGTGCGCGCCGGGGCGGGGTTACCGATCTTCATCGACTTTGCCGAGCCCGCGGTCTACGGCCTGCCGACGCCTGGCTCGGACCTCTACAAGCTCGCGGTACACCACGGCGGTCCGGCGATCGATCCCGAGCGCGAGTTCGCCGCCGACCCGTCCGCGGTTGCCGGATTGCAGCACGCGATCGAGAAGTGGCTGCCCGGGGCCGAGCTCGTGCAGGTCGACGTGTGCCCGTACGACAACACCGCCGACGACAACTTCGTCGTGGAGCGAGTCGACGGGATCGTCGTGGGCGCGGGCACCTCGGGTCACGCCTTCAAGTTCGGCCCGCTCCTCGGTGAGCAGTTGGCCCAACTCGTCCTGGACGGGGCCTGACTACGCTCCGCGCATGCGATTCGTCGAAGTCAACGGTGTCCGCCTGTCGGTGATCGGTCTGGGGACGTGGCAGTTCGGATCGAAGGAGTGGGGCTACGGCTCCGACTACGCGCAGAACGACGCGGGACCGATCGTGACGCGCGCGCTGGATCTCGGCGTGAACCTGGTCGACACCGCCGAGATCTACGGCCGCCACGAGTCGGAACGCATCGTCGGCCGCGCGATCGCGAACCGTCGCGCCGAAGTGTTCGTCGCGACGAAGCTGCTCCCGATCATGCCGCTCGCACCGGTGGTCGAACGGCACGGACGCGCGAGCGCGCAACGACTGGGTATCGACAAGATCGACCTCTACCAGATCCATTTCCCCAACCCGGTTGTGCCGATCGCGGAGCAGATGCGCGGGATGCGCCGGCTCGTCGACGCCGGCATCGTCGATCACGTCGGTGTCAGCAACTTCTCGCCCGGGCGTTGGCGCGCCGCCGAGCGTGCGCTCGGTTCGCCGGTGCTCTCCAACCAGGTGCAGTACAGCCTCGCGGTACGCAAGCCCGATGCCGAGCTTGTCCCGTATGCCGCGTCGAGCAATCGCCTGGTGATCGCCTACAGCCCGCTGGCCAAAGGACTGTTGTCGGGTCGTTACGACGCGACCAACCTGCCGAAGGGTTCTGCGCGCGCGAACGACCCGTTGTTCCTGCCCGAGAACATGGTCGCCGCGCGCGATCTGATCGAGACGTTGCGCAGCGTCGCGAAGAGCCACGATGCGACGCCGTCGCAGGTCGCGCTCGCGTGGGTCGTGAGCCATCCGAACGTCGTCGCGATCCCCGGCGCCAGCTCACTCGCGCAGCTCGAATCGAACGTCGCCGCGGCCGATCTCGTCTTGAGTGGCGAGGAGATCGCCGAGTTGACGGCCGTGTCGGACGCGTTCCATCCGGTGCGTGGGCCCGCTGCGGCCGCGAAGGTGGTCAAGCGCCGCGTCCGGCACTGATCGGGGCTCCGCTCAGAGCGAGTCGTCGCGTTCGGCGACGGCGAGCTCCTCGACGAGCTCGACGGGCGACCCATTCGGGACTCCTTCCTCTGGCCTCACGCCAGAATCAAGTGTCCATCGAAGCGGGTCGACTTCAGCTCGCATAAGCGTCCCAGAGCGAGGCAATCTGTCCGGGATGACCGCGCCGAAACTCGACCCCGACGAGCATCCGTGGGTGCAGCGGATTCTTCCGCCGATCCTGCACGATCTCGCAGCAACGTGCGCCGTCCCGTTCGAGATTCGTGACGTCAAAGTCGAGCTTCGCGCGATGGCGATGGAGGTCTCGTTCGCCGTCTGTGCCCCGCTCGGTTCAGAAACGCACGTGACATTCCTGGGCACCGGCAAGCCCCCGCAAGACATCGCGGACCTCGCGGACAAGATGCAGGACGTTGCGACGGACGCTCTCTGGTTCGAAGGACTCTCCAAGGTATGGCCCGAGTGTCCCGAGCACCCGGAGTCGCACGCGCTTAGACCGACAGTCGCCGCGGAGCGGCCTGTCTGGCGGTGTCCGCTGACTCGCAAAGTCATTGCCGAGATTGGAAGTCTTCCCGGTCGAATGGCGCAGAGCGGCAACGCGTAGCCGCGCCCTGCCGATCGGCACTCGCCAGGAGTGCTCGGGAGCGGCAATATGTGTCAGTTGACGAGGAGATCGACGCGCATCCCGAGCTTGTAGTGGCCCGGGAGGTTGCAGACGGCGATGTAGTGCCCGGCCGGAATGTCGGCGGTGAGTGTGCGGGTCTCGCCCGCCGCGAGGCTGCTCCCCGTGTCCAGCTCGGACGTCAGCCCCGGCGTTTCCTCATTCACGTCGGCGTCGCGCTTGAGCGGGAGGTTCGACCCCGAGCTGGGGGCCTTGACGATGATGAGCTCGTGCGGGACGTGCCCGTCGTTGTGCACGACGAAAGAGATGCGGGCGTTCGCCGGGAGAACGGTCTGGCTCATGGCGATGTGAAAGTCCGTTTCGACGACCACGACCGCGTTCTTCGGCTCCGGCGCGGCAGCACCCGCGCTTGTCCCAGAGGTGTGATTGTCGCCCCAGAAGCCGAAGAGAAGGAGCACGCCGACAACGAAAAGTGCGGAGCCAGAGAACCAGAACGTGCTGCTGAGACTGGTGCCAGTGGGTGAGGACGGCTTAGACACGGGCTCTCCTATATCTGCTGATGCGGACCGACGGCGGCGTGGCTCTCTACAGCGTGATGTGGTCGTGTGCAGACACGAATGGGCAGAGGCTGAGCCGGTAACCCTTCACGGTCTCGGGTGCGAGGTGCACGATCTGGCCCGCGGTGGGTGAGCCGCAGTCGGTTGGCACTCGCGGGCTGTCGAGGAACGGTTATCCGGCCCTGCACTTGCACGCTCCAGCCCGACCGGGTGCCGAAGCCGGGGAAGTCAGACGAGAACGCGACGATCGCGTCGTTGAACGACCGGCGCGGCAGTTCGTCGTGTCCGAGACAGATCGCTACTTCGTCTCCGTCGACGTAGTACTGGACGGGCATGATCGCGGGCAACGCGGCGACGCAAAGCGCAAGCCGTCCAACGGACTGGGTGGTGAGCATCTGCCAGCACTCGGAGCTGGTCATCTCGTCGGACTCGTAGCGCTCCATGGCCCCCCGTATGAACGGTCGATCGTCGCCCATCATGCTGCGGTCGTGTCGGCGAGCCCTAGTGACAGAAGAACGCTGGCGAGGGGCCATTGGTCCCGACCCGCGCGGATGAGCGGACCGGACCGCGCCATATCTCTGCCGATCGGCTCGCGCTGTTGGCGTCAGCTTCGCAGCGTCTCGTTGTTGTCGCGTGCAAAGGAGGGAGCGGCGAGCTTGTACGCGAGCGCGCCGATCGGTCCGAGAACGACGACGACCAGCGAGGCGATCCACCAGTCGCGCTGCGTCCCGGGTCCGGTGCGCAGAACCTCGGCGAGGGTCGCGACCCAGAAGACCAACGCGGGCGCGATCACCGCGAGGAGCAGCAACCACCCGAACGAAGACGCGACTGCGCCGTACTTCTCGGCCTACGGCCGAGTCAGCGATCGTCGAGCTCCCCGCGCAGTTGCGTCGCTCGCTCACGTGGGATCAAGGCAAGGAGATGGCCGCCCACGCGCAGTTCAGCGTGCAGACCGGTGTCCCGGTCTACTTCTGCGACCCGCGCAGCCCTTGGCAGCGCGGCAGCAACGAAAACACCAACGGTCTGCTCCGTCAGTACTTCCCCAAGCGCACCGAGATCGCGCACTTCACCCAGGCCGACCTTGACGATGTCGCCGCAGAACTCAACGACAGGCCTCGACAAACCCTCGGATGGAGATCACCATCGCAGGCACTCGACGAAGTGTTGCGTTGAACCCCTGATCTCGCAGCCGATCGGGCGTTCCTAGATCGGGCCATACTTGCAGCGTGACGAAAGGCCCGGACCGTTGTGCTCGATGCGGTCGACCGATCAACACATCCAGCAGCATGAGGACACCGACCGTCCCTGGTGAACTCTGCTCGTACTGCTTTACGGGTCACCCTCCAGATTGGATGGATTTTTCACATTCCGATTGGTGGTTAGGGCGATGGCTGATGCGGTCGCGCTGGACTCGCTGGATGTATACGACTCGACGAGATTGAGCCGCCGCGCCATATCTGCCGATCGGTGCGCCGAAGTCGGCGGGCGTTCGTTCGAGAAAGACGGTTGGCGTGCACTCCCCTGGTCGGAGATCGCTGAAGCGGCTCGACCGACATGAGAGATGTGCGACGTGTCGGAGGGGCGTCGTGCACGATCTCGTACCGGACACTGGCGGCTGGATGCGACTGCTTGAGGATCGGGCGTCGACTCGGTGGCCGGCGGTCGCATAAGCGGCCCAGAGCATTATGCGCTCGCGGTGGGGACGGCACATCCTGGTTGTGGGCCCGTGTGACGGTGCGGTAACGCGCCCGGGTTGCTACAGGCTCTGAGGTGCCCCTACAGGACCCGCGGCGGTTCCGCCAAGCGCCGTTGGACGTCCTTCAAGCGCTCGGCGCTGCACGCCACGAGGTTCCCGTCAGTGCCGGCCGCGTCGGATCGGGCGACCAGCCGGCGTTCTTCGGGAACGTAGCGGCACGCTTCGTAACCCTGCGACCGAAGCAACGCCTGCAGAGCCCCCGCGTCGTCCCAGTACTCGACGATCACGACCGGATCGAACTTCTTCAAAACAGCTGCGGCGCCCAACAAGACGCTTTCGTCCGCGCCCTCGGCATCGATCTTGATGACGAACAAGCCGCTCAGGTCGTGGAGATCGGCCCAGTGGTCGAGCGTGTCCACCGCGACCTCCGACGTTGCGCGCACGTCCGTGGCATTACCGCCCGCGAGGCGGTTTCCGCTGTCGAAATCGGTGGTGAACGAGGCGCGGCCGGTGAAGTCGCTGAGCGCGATCGGATTCACGGTCACGGGTTGCGCGAAACCGTTGGCATCGATGCTCCGCGTGAGGACGTCACAGACTCGCTCAGTAGGCTCGAACGCGTGCACCGTGGCGCCGCAGGCCGCCATGAGCACCGTATACGTACCGAGGAACGCGCCCACGTCGACCGCGACGTCACCCGGCCCGAGCGTGTCGAGCAGGAACGTCTGCTCTTCGAAATCCACGATGCCGAAACACAGCAGCTCGCGGCTGCTACCGGTCCACGGAGGACAGATCAGCGTGGCGCCGCGAGGCAACGTCGCAGTGAACTCGCGTGAGAAGAGACGTCGCTGGACCTCGAAGCGATAAGCGATGAGCAGCACACGCAACCGCCGCCCGCGCGCCATCGGATGACGCAGGAGGTAGACCAGTTTCCACACGGCCCAACATGCCGTTGCGGCGGCTCTGCGCATCCCCCGCTTCTCGTTCCACTTGTTGCCATTGCGCCGAAGCCAGCGCTCGAAGCGACCGCTCTCGCTCGTCACGTACCCGAAGTCCCTCGCTCGGCGCTCGGGATTCGGATCCGTTCGGAGATCATCATGCTCCGCGATCCCCCTGCATCCCCGTTCGGCCCGAGCCGCCAACTCCTCCAAACGCGCTCTCCAACGAACCTGCGCACGCATAGCATCCACACTTCGTGTAAGCAGACGGCAAAGCCGCCTCCGACAACAATGTGAACGTGCCAGCGAAATGGCACCCTCGACACGCTTGTTCGGCGATCATGCGCGCCGCAGCGTCAACGACTGCCTCGTCCGGAGCGCCTGATCGTCGGCGGGGTGGCGTCTTCGCGAAACCGTAACCTCACGCAAAGTCGGTTCACACATAATCGTAAGGGACTTCACAACGTCCGCGGCGATGATCGTTGCCATGGCAACCACGCGGTTTCGCCGGCAGAGCCGTGACTCCGGATTGCGAAAGGTGCAGAGCATCACGGGTTGGGCCGTGGCCGGCGCGCTCGCTGCGACGGGTCTGTTCGCGGGTCTCGCATCGCAATCAGGCCGCGGCTCGGTGACTGCGAGCAGACGGACACGCGTCGCCGGCGCGACGTCAGGTGGTGGTTCCAATGTGGCGACTACGCCGACGGACGACAGCGGCAACGGCAACGGCAACGGCAACGGCCAAGCAACGCTGCCTCAGCAGCCGATCGTGGCGCCTTCGTCGTCGAGCGGCTTTGCTCCGATCGTATCTGGCGCTTCGTGATCACGAACCGCGCTCCTGGCGCGGGTCCGCGAGTTCGAGCCCGGCGCCAAAGCCGAAGGCAGAGAAGTTGAATTTTCGCAGGCCCTTAAGGATTGAGGTCGCCGTACTCGTCAACCCGGGGTGCGGATCCCCAAAGTTGTTCGAGAGGAACTTGCGGAGCTTGCCGATGCTGGCTTCGGCAGGGCCCATCCAGTCTCGTTGAAGTGAAACGGCCCCCAAGAGGCCGCCGTTGCCGTCGCGAGATGCACATCGGCGTGCGTGTCCACTCCCCCCGTCACCGGGCGCGTGCTCTCTACGATGGTCATCGCCATCCCTTCTCTCTCAAACGGTCAAGGGGTGGCACGCACGTCCCGGGAAGGAGACCGTGACGATCAACCTGTTCACGCAGGAAGATCGATCACCCTCCAGAACGGGGCGTGCCCAATTCCACACCCACGCATCGTTCAACACACGGGCCGCCAGGAACGTACTGACACTCACCACCGCGATGGTGGGCCGACGTGAACCCCCACGGGGCGCGAACGCCACAGCATCTCATCAACGCCGCTCCGGTTCGCGAATGCGCATGGAAGCGGCGCGACATCTTCGGGCTCACGGACCGAAGCCCGCGCCGGGATCTCTTCCCTACCTTGGGCTAAGGACCCGAACCTTCTAGCAGCGGCGCATGCGCGCAGCTGCTTCGGCAATGTCGTCAGGCGCGCGGCCGGGCGTAGCCGACCGCATCCCAGATCGGCACGACTGGGACGCGCGTTTCCGCCTCTGGGCTGGGTTATTGGGATACGTCGTGGGCCGTCGGTATGGGCAGATCTGGGTGGTCCTGTCTGATATCGGAGTGTTGGCGGAGTCGAACCTCGTTGCGGTGCGCCACGGCGTGAGCGCTGCGGGGAGGACGCGTCTGAGCGGCGATCCGACCAGCATGTGAGACTGGCCCGCTTCGACGATCCGGGATCGGTCAATGGTCTACGACGGGTTCATTTCGTATAGCCATGCGGCTGATGGTCGGCTGGCGCCGGCGTTGCAGCGGGGTCTGCAGCGGTTAGCTAAGCCGTGGAATAGTCGTCGCGCGTTGCGGATCTTCCGGGACGAGACCGGCCTGTCGACAAACCCGCACTTGTGGTCGGCGATCGAGGGCGCGCTCGACGAGTCCGCATGGTTCGTGTTGTTTGCCTCTCCGGAAGCAGCGGGTTCGGAGTGGGTGAACAAGGAAATCGCGCACTGGCTGGCGACGAAGTCGGTCGACCACATGCTGCCGGTTCTGACGGATGGGACTTGGGAGTGGGATCCCGCAGCCGGGGATTTCACGGCTGGCTCGTCGGCGGTGCCGGACGCGTTACGCGGCGCGCTCCGCGATGAGCCTCGTCATTTGGATGTGCGGTGGGCGCGTTCGGAGACGGACCTGGATCTGCGTAACAGTCGATTCCGTTCCGCGGTTGCGGACCTTGCTGCGCCGATGCACGGCGTCGCCAAGGACGAACTCGAGGGCGAGGACATCCGCCAACACCGAAGGGCGCGCCGACTCGCCCGCGCCGCCACCACCGTGGTCGTTCTGCTCCTCGTCATCTCGGTTGTGTTCGGCGCGTTCGCGGTCGCACAACGGAACCGTGCGAACAGGAACGCCAGCCGTGCCAACACCAACGCGGCGACGGCGGAGCACGAACTGCTCGTGGCCGAGTCGCAGGCGCTGCTCGGTTCGAGCCGCCAGTTGGCAACGCTGTTGGCGATCGAGGCCGACCGCCGCCAGCCGAGCGGCGCGAGTCGCGACGCGCTCCTGAACACCGTGCTGGCCGACCCGCGTTTACAACGAACGTTTGGAGGTCCCGCCGGCAATCTGGGCGCGCTCGTCGGGCACCGAGTTGCGGTCTTGAGCGCGGACCGGGGCGCGACCCTCAATCGAAACGTCCTTCAAGTGTGGGACTGGCAGACCGGCCAGCGTCAAGTCTGGCGCGACGCGCCGGTCGGCGACGCCACCACCGGACCGTTGGACATCGCCACGACTGCTGACGGTCTGGTCCTCGCAGTCATTTCCACCGACAGCATGATCCAGCTCTACTCGGGCCACACCCTCCGACCGCAAGGCCCGGCGTTCCCGAGCGGACTCGGCAAGTTCGTCACACCTGCGAGCGGCATCTGGCTCAGTCCGAACGACGAGACAATCGCCGTGACGTCACCAGCAGCGACCGCGGGTCGGTCAGTCAACGTCTTTTCCCACCTCGGCGACCGGTGGGTACCGGACCCGCCCCTCACCGGCCTGCGCGGCCGGGTCGAAACAATGGCTCTTAGCAGTGACGGCCGCGCGATCGCGACAGCGTCGCCGACCTCGAGCGGCAGCAACATCGTGGTCAGCGACGTCACAAGCGGCCGGCCGCTGTTCGGCTTCGCCGCGGTCTCAGCGAACGGACTCGCGCTCGACTGGAGCCGACGGCGTATCGTCGTGAGCACACCCCCTGACGGCGCGGGCGATGCCGTGTGGTACGACCTGAATGCCCCGGATCCGACGCCGCACGTCATCAATGTGGGCCCGATTGCGGGTCTCGGTTACGGAGTCGTCGGTTACGACACCACCGACAGCCGGCTCGGGCTCAACACCACGAACGGCTTCCGGATCTTCGACGCCAACACCCTCACACCACTCGCGCACGCATCCGCGCTCCCGACGAACACCTTCGTCGGTCCGTTCCTCTTCCTCGACACCCGCAACGTGTTGACCGCGCCCTCCAAGGGTGGGCCCGTGAGCGCGTGGGACCTCACCGGCGCCTCAGTCCTGATCACCCGCACGCTCCCGCAGTACAACTTCGGGTTCGGGCCCGCGGTCGCCACCGGGGTGCCTGACAGCTCCATCGGGTTATCGACGCTCGGCAACGAGAGCACGGTCACCGTCCTCGGTCCGGGTTACCGGCCCTTGGGTGCACCCATCCCTATTGAACAAGATCTGCAAGGGCTGCCCGCAGCCGTCCGCCACGCGGTCGCGATCCTCGGGCCCCTCGTATGTTCGGACGCACAGATCGGTCGCATCGCAACCGTCTCGCGCGCCACCGGTGACATCATCGTGCGCGACGCGACACCACCGTTCCGAGTCCTGAGCACCGCCTCAGGCGTCGCCGCCCACCTCGCCGGACTGAGCGAGTGTGCATGGTCGCCCGACGGCCGACAGATCGCCATCTCCGCCAACCCGATATTGGTGGGCACCGCCGGTGCAGTCTCGGTAGCGCTATACGACGTAGCGCACAAGACCCTGCGAGTCGTCGCAAGTCCGAGTCAAGACATCGCCATCGCCAGCATCTTCTTCAGCTCCGACACCACCTTGTGGATCGGCGGACCCCACACCGGCGCAGACGGCGTCTATCGCGTCACCGATCTCGATGGCACACCCCAGCTCACCGTCGAGTTCCCGGGCGCGACGGGGATTTCGGCAGACGCTGACGGCCGACGGCTCGTGGTCTCCTACCAAACCTCGGTACAGGTGTTCGACGGCAACACTCTCCAACCCGTGACGCAAATCATCCCACTCGGCAGTTCGTACATCACCGCAGTCAACAGCGCCCCCGACGGACACGCGGCCGTCGTCGGTAGCAGCCAAGGCTGGCGACTCGTCGACCTCGACGCACAACAGTTGATCGGGCCGTGGACCCCCGGCCCCATCGGATCTCTCGCATTCCTCGGCGTGGACAACACCACCGTGTACACCCAAGCCACCAACGGTGACGGCCAGATCTGGACCCTCGCTCCCACGAGCCTCCAAGCCGCCGCATGCGCCCTCGCCGGCCGAAACCTCACAACACAGGAATGGCAGAAATACCTCCCGTGGGCCGGACACGAGCACGCGACCTGCGCGCAATACCCACTCCCCTGAACGCGGAAGTCACCCCCATCGCCTCGCTCGCACACGGAACCCAACTCCGCCGACCGACTGCTCATCGTCAAGCAACACGACATCCATCCGCGCGACCACGTGCCGACACGACAAAGCACCCGCCCCATAATGCGCGTTCCATAACGACGTCGATCGGACCCTCGCCGACTACCGTGTAGGCGACATGCAAAGTCACCCCGGCGCGCAAAGCGGACCTTGGCACTCGACCTCGTGGGTGGGGTGTTGGGGCAGTTCGCTCCAACTACGCCGGAGTCGCAGTCAGGCGTCAGTAACGGCGAAGAGTTGCCATTCGTCTGGAACACCCTTGAGCGTGTGGGCGCCGCGGTCCTCGAACACGATGCCGGAACCGACCACAAGATCTTTCACGGTTCGAGAGATGAGAACTTCGTTCGGACCCGCGAGCGCGCCGACGCGAGCGGCGATGTGAACTGCGAGACCTCCGAGATCGTCGCCGCGTACTTCACACTCACCCGTGTGAAGACCAATTCGAAGTCGAAGCCCCAAGTCGCTCGTTGCCCGGAGCATGCTCTGGGCGCAGTGAATCGCTCGCGCGGGGCCATCGAAGCACGCGACAAAACCGTCTCCTGTTGTGTTGATCTCGCGCCCACGAAAGGTCCGGAGCTGATCGCGAACAGTGGCGTCATGTCGGTCCAACAACGCGTTCCACTGTTGGTCGCCGAGCGACACGGCGCGTTCAGTCGACCCGACGATGTCGGAGAACAAGATCGTCGTGAGCACACGTTCGACCGTGGTATCGACGCGCACGCCGGTGAGGAACTCAGCAACCTCGTCGCCGAGCCGATCGCCGACCAACGGGTGCAGCCCCAGATCGCCGCCCGGCAAGGCCACGAACGACGCATGCTCGATGTGTTCCGCCAGATAGCGGCCGTGGTCGAGGTGCAGAAACGAGTCTTCGCTACGGTGCAGGACCAACGTCGGCGCCTGCACGAGCGGCAGGACATCACGGACGTCCAGGGTCTCGAACATCGCGCGATATTGCGCAGCCGCCGAGCGAGGCGTCGCCGACGCGCGCATTAACAACGCGGCACGGCGCAGCAAGTCGTCGTCGTTCACGAGACTCGGGTTGACCAAACGGGCGAACTCCAACGAGCCCCAACTCTGCGCGATCAGCCCCACCAAGGCCTCGATCTCCTCCTGGCTAGCACCGATCGGGTAGTCATCATCGACGAGATACCGCGCCGTCGTATTGAACAGCACCAGCGCACTCACCACCTCGGGATGCATCGCGGCGTACAGCACGGCGATCGGTCCCGTCTCCAACGCGGCCATGATCGCGGCCCGCTCCGAACCGGATGCCCGAAGCACCGCGCTCATATCTTCCGTCCACTCCTCCCACGTAGGGATGGCGTTCGCCGGAACTCCGTCGGACGCCCCCGTTCCCCTCCGGTCAAAGAAAATCACCCTGGCAAACGACGCCAACCGCGCGAAGAACGGGCCGAGGCCCAACACATCCCACACCAGCTCGACATGGTTCCCGAGCCCATAGCAATACAGAAGATCGATCGGGCCGTCACCGAACGTCTGATAGGCGACCTCGCCGTCCCCCACCCCGACGTACTGCGTCCGCGGACGATCCATACCGACGAAAGTCTGCACCACAAAACGCGGCCGGCCCACCCCGGGCCGACTTGTTCGGGTCGCCTCGAAGACCTGACGCGTCGGGCGAATCCGAAACACGAGGTTCCGGTCGGCCCACGTCTGCGCTAGGGCGTGGGGTCGAAGTAGGGCGCGAGCGCGCGCCGCTCGAGGTACGCCGACGCGCCACAGCGCGTCGCCAGCTCGCGTCCGACCGTGTCGTGCGCCCGAGCCTCGTCGATGCGTCCGAGCGCGCCGAGAGTGGCGGCGAGGTAGAGCTCGGCTTCGATCTGCTGGATGACCCAGCCTTCCCGCGCGGTCTGCTCGAGTGCGGCCTCGAAGTGGCGAAGCGCGAGCTCGAGATCACCCCTCAGATACGCGCATTGGCCGAGGGCGGTCTCGACCGGCCCGATCGCCGCGCCCGCCGCGTATGCCCATTGCGTCCGGAACGGGACCAGCGCGTCGTACAGCACTGCGGCAGTCTCGGAATCCTTCGACCACCACGCCACCCGCGCCGCCCAGGTCGACGCGTACCAACCGATGAAGCCCGGCATCGACGGGTACACATACTCGCGCCACGCGGCCAACTCAACGCGTGCGTCGTCGCCACGCCCCTCCCACGCCGCGTTGGCGGCGCGCCACGGGAAGACGAACACGAACGGGTTGTGTCCCGCGTCTGTTTGCACCCAGAGGTCGATGGATGCCGGCGGGTCGGTGACGTCGACGAGCGAGAGTTGCTGACCGAACAACGTCACGTCGTGACCGGCCGACTGGCGCTCCTGCGCGAGGAGTTCGGCCAAACGGGCGCGGAACACATCGACGCGACCGGCCATGAACTGGAACTGGTTGAGGTGCCAGGCGATCTCGAGCTTGAACCCGCTGCCGACGTCGGTGGCGAACTGGAGACATTCGAGACCGGCGCGCGCCGCCTCAGCCAAGCGGCCGAGGGTCGCCAGCATTTGAACGCGGTCGGTCATCGTCGCGGCGATCAAGGTCACGTTGCGGACCTCGCGAGCGAGCTGGACGGCCTCGGCCGACCGCGCGTCTATCTCGGCGGGGTCGAACCGGTAGGCACCGACGGTGATGGCAGTGCGCAGCGCCTCGGCCAGCACGGTCGGATCGCCCGACTGGCGGGCGAGCTCGACGGCGTGCACCGCGTGGGTGCCGGCATCGTCGCCGGGGTCGAGCTGGTGCCACAGGGCGATGCGGCTCCC
>PLBO01000074.1:0-56314 GCA_003134555.1 Actinomycetota bacterium | reverse complement strand
GGCCCGCTTCGCGGCCGCGAACGCCTCCCGAAAGTGGGCGCGCGCCTCGAGGCTGGCCTCGGTGCTGTTGAGCGTGCGCCCGAGACCGACAAGCAGCCGCGCTGTGCGAGCGTGATCGTCGCCGGCGAGTTCGCTCTGGTCGAGGGCACTGCGGTACCAACCCGCGGCCTGTTCCCACGCGAGGTTGTCGAACGCGTCGACCGCGGCGCGTTCCGCTGCGTCGGTCGCCACCTCGGGATCACCGAGCGGCCCNNCGGTGCAGGCGAGCGCGCCGACCCGCCGCCAGCTCCTCGTCGAGGGTCTGGCGTATCAAGCCGTGCGCGAACCGGTAGCGGTCGACGCCCGACTCCACGAGCAGCCCGCGCTGCGTCGGCTCCTCGAGCGCGTCGAGCAACGACAACGCGTCGCGATCCGTTAACTCTGCGAGCCGGCCCAGATCGAACTCCTGGCCCAGCACCGCCGCGGCGCGCAACACGTCGTTGGTGGCGTCGTCGAGCATCGAGAGGCGCCGACCAATCACGTCACGCACCCCTTCGGGCACGCCCGCCTCGGAGATCGGTCGCGTGGCGACCCAGTGCCCGCCGTCCTGCACGATCGCGCCGGACTCGGCGAGGTGCAGCAACACTTCCTGAAGGAAGAACGGGTTGCCCTCGGTCTCGCGCCAGAGCAGCGTGCCGAGCTCTCGGCCCTCGTCCTCGAGCGCCTGACCCCCCGCCGCCTCCATGAAGCTCAAGACCTCACCCTCGTCGAGACCGCCGAGCGGCACGCGGTCGACACAAGGGATGCGCCGCAGGTCGGCGAGCGCCGCGGCGAACGGGTGGCTGCGCGCGACGTCGGTGTCGCGGTAGGTGCCGACGATCGCAAGGCGCATCGGCGTCGCCGCACGCGCAACCCACATCAACAGCTCGACACTCGACGCGTCGGCCCAGTGAAGATCATCGAGCACGAGCAATGTCGGCGCCTGCTGCGCGGTGCGCACGAGCAGATCGACGACGCCCTCGAACAAACGCATGCGCGCCAACTCGGCGTCGCCCGTAGGTGCTTCGGGCAGCGCACCGCCAAGCCGCCGGCCCAACTCGGGCACCAGCCGATCGAGATCGCCGCCCGCGTGCGCCACGTGAGCCTCGAGCAGCTCGATCGGCGCGTGCGCGACGAGGTGACGCAGCGCCTCCACCCACGACGCGTACGGCCCGCCTACCTCCTCGAAGCAGCGGCCGAGCAGCACCACCGCGCCATCCGCGTGCACGGCACGCGCAATCTCGCTCACGAGACGCGTCTTGCCGATGCCGGGTTCACCGGCGAGCAGCACGATGCGGCGACCATCGACACACGCTTCCTTCCAACGGGTCTCGAGCAGCTCGCGCGTCGCCGCCCGGCCCGCGTAAGGGAAGCGGCCAGCCTGGGCAAGCGGCCCCGGCAACGGCACCTCGACCTCGGATTCGCCGTGATCTGATCGCGACGATCGCTCCCAGTGCACCTCAGAGGCGCTGACCGGTTCGGGCAAGCCCTTCAGCTCGAGCTCCCCGAGCGGTGTGAACGTATGCCCGCCGCGGCCGCGGCTCAGCACACGCACGAGGTCGGCCACAACAATCTGGCCGCCGCCGGCGCTCGCGCAGATGCGCGACGCCTCGACGACCGGCGCGCCGAAGACGTCGTCGTCCTCGACAGTGACATCACCCGCGGCGATGCCGATACGGATGTCGAGCGGCTCGTCGGGATTCTCGGTGGAGTGACGTTCTGCGCACTGCTGAATGGCGATCGCGGCGGCGACCGCATCGGACGCGCCAGCGAAGTGGGCGAGCAGGCCGTCCCCCAGACCCTTGACGAACACGCCGCTGTTATCGGCGACCGCGGCACGCAGCATCTGGTCGTGCGTCCGCCGCAGCGACTCGGCGTCGTCCTCCCCCAACCGAATCCGCGTCTCGGTCGAGCCGACAAGGTCAGTGACCATCACTGCCGCGAGTTGCGTTCCCACCAGGCAGCAGTATGACCGCCAAGGGCGCTAGGCAGCGACCCTTCGGCCGAGAGGCGACGCGCCCAGGCCCAGTGCCCAGGGTGTACCCGGGCGGTCGCGAGTTCGGAGTACGGCAGCTCTCACCTCCCATGCGCCGCTCAGTACGTCGGCGTCCGCGACGTCCAACCGCGTCGGACGGCTGCGTCTTGCTACCCGCAACGGCGCGTACCAACGCGACTCACACCCGAGCTGCTACGCGTCCCATATCGCGCGCCCCAATAACCCGCACATCGGGTGTCACCTAACGCCGGCACTGAGGCGTTCGCGATCTGGGCTGGTCAAGGGGATCGCGGGTAGCGGCGCGAGAATCTGAACAAGCGTCGGTTGATGTTCGTGGATCCTGACAGGCTCGAGGTGTCGTGATGGTCGACGAGGAGCGCCCGTTCCACGGCCCGCCGCGGCTTGAGGGTGGCCTGTTGCACGCCGCCGCCGGTCAGCTGCACGAGATGTTCGGGGTGCACCGTCAACTCGACCAGGTGCTGTACGAATCGGCGAAAAGGGTGGGCGGGGTCGAGTTCGAGAGCATCTTCAACCCGATCTCGCCCGCGGCGCTCGCAGCTACGCCTCGCATGGATGCCATCAACCACGACCAGGCGTTCTTGCGGTCGTCTCCGATGTCGGCTGCAGAGACCGAGACCGCGCTCGGTCTCCTCGAGATCCTCCACGGCGATTTCGCCGCGCCGAACATCGAGACGTTCGCGGAGTTCAGCGACCGAGAGAAACTGTTCGAGCGGCTCGCCCACGGGCAGTCCTTCATCTTCGTGGGCTCGCATCTGGAGTTCCAAGACGTGGGCTTCAATCTCGGCTACCTCACCCGCGCTGCTCAGCAGAAAGGCTTCGATCGTCTCGACACCCGAACGACGCTGATGATCGGCAGATTGTTGGGATACCTCGAGGTGATGGGCTTGAACGTCATCGACGACATCCTCCGCAAAGTCGCCAACGTGTTGAAGACGTTCCCGGTGAGTGGCGGAGAAGCGGTCAACGAGGGCGACATCACCGACGAGGACCTCACCCGACGAGTCAAAGCTTTCCGGAAGCGGCAGAACGCCCAGTCCCGCAGCGAGTTCATGAACCTCATGACCTCCGATCACGGCCACATCGTCATCGAAGCCGGCAGCGGATCACGCGACGCGAAAGACGCCCACGGTTACGTCGTCATGGAGCCGTTCGGTGCCGGAACCCGAGAGGACCTCTACCTCGCTGCACGGGCAGGGGCGGCGATCTATCCCATCTTCGGCGACTACGGCGACCGCAATGAGCCAAGCATCGTCGAGTTCGGCCCCGAGATCCGCCACCTCCACAGCCCCCAGCACGCACACGCCATCGGGGAGATGATCGCCAGCATGGGCAACCGGGCCCGTGGCGCCGCCTCCCACCAGCACCCCGACGTACCCCGCTTCCGAATCCCCATCAGATACGGGAACTACGAAACCTAGACGTGATCGCCAACGCGGGTCTGCCGGGACGCTCGACACCACGCCTCACGTAGCGACAAGCTGCCCCACATCGCGCGTCCCCGAACGACGAGTCCAGAATGCCCCCGATCGCCGGGTTGTGGACGCGTCGTAACGGTGCCGCGCGGCTAGAGAGCGGGCAGCAACCTTGACAGCCGACCGAACCCCCGGCGGCTCGGGTTCAAACACCCAAGCCGCCGGTTGAGCGAACCGTTCGACTACTTGGTGTTGCTGTTGTGCAGCTCCGCGAACTTCGGCTCAGGCGTGTCGGGGGGAAGGTGCGGCTTGACGACCTCGTTGAACCAGGCGTCGTGCTGATCAATCGAGTCCCAGATCTCGATCACTGTGATACCGCCGTCTTCCACGATGGCGTAGTGGGCAACAAAGCCGTCGGCCTTCCGCTGAGATGGCATGGCTCCAGCGGCGACTTGGTCGTACGCCTCTGCGGGCATGCCAGGCGCGTGATGCTGCTTGAGGACTGTCATAGAAGCCTTTCGCTGGGGACTCGGAAGCCGAGACCTCGACATGCTGCCATAGGCAGCCTCTCCGCTGGGAGGCGACTGACAATCGCATCCGTCCAACCGCCTCGCTGAATCGAAGCCACGACATCCGCCTCGACGGTCACGCCACCGCGACGCCACGTCACCGCACGGTGTCCCAGACCACGCATCCCATAACGACGGGCCTCGGGCGTCACCGATCGCCGGCTATGTGCCGAACCGCAGGTCTATCGGTCGGTGTGAGGGTGACCGTGGGCTGGGCCACAGGTCCCGTTTGTGCGATGTCCGGCTGCTTGGAGCCGGGCGTTGTATCGGGCGTGCGAGGTCAGATGATTTCGCGGGTGTTGCGGTCGGGGAGTTCGGGGTAGGGGGCGAGGGGCAGTGTCTGGTACCAGTAGGCGACGGTCGCGATGTCGTCTTGGCGTTGGAGGTAGCGGCCACCTCGTCGCCAGCCGAGGGCTTGCATGGTGACTGTCAGGTCGGTGCGGAATCGGATGGGGTCGGTGAGATGCCAGCGGTAGAGGCCGAACCGTTGCTGGGATCGGTAGGTGCCGTCGGGCCGTAACACTTGGGGCATGCCCGCATAGGGGGTCGTGAACTCCTTGTAGTGGCCGCCGACGTCGAAGTTGTACGAGCCGCAGAAGTAGTCCTCGGTGCCCGTCCCACAGATCGTCGGGAACTCGTCATCACCGTCGATGAAGAACTTCAGTTCACCTTCGCCCCACCAGCCGGAGTTGTTCACCCCCCACGCGCAGTAGGTGCCGACGTAGTGGCCTCGCCCGATTACGCCGTCGAGGATCCGCACCACGTCGCCTTGACGGAGAGGATTGACCCGACGGAACTGGGCGCAGAAGCGCGCGGCGTCGTCAGGTACATCGCACAGCGAGTAGGTGACCTGGTAGTAGACAAGGCGTTCCTTGTCGCTCTCGTTGGTGAGAGTGATCCGTGCCCGCTGTTGAAAGGGCATCTCCCAGTAGCAGTTGAACGCGCTGCCCGGATTCACGCATACGGCCAACGACGACACCTGTGCGTACTCGCCCCACCCGCACGCGAAGAAATCGCCGACCGGACATTCCACGGCCGGCTGTGGGTCGTCGTCCCAATACATCCGCAGGATCTGGTCGCGCCAGCCACCCATCGGTGTCAGCCAGATGTGTTGGATGGTTCCCGAGCCTTCAATGTCGGCGAGCACGAACGTCGCGTGCGGCTTGATCGTGATCGATGGTGAGATCTTCCATCCCGGACCGAGGTCCCGGCCGGGAACCGCGCCTGTCCCCTCGGTCGCCATCCCGCCGCGGCCCTTCGCTCCGGTGAAGTTCTCGGGACTGATCGAGCGCGTCTCAGCATCCGCGAGACGCCACAGGTTCCCGAGCCCGACACCTATCCCGTTCCACGCCCCATCGTTGGCCACGACCGACGGTCTAGTCCCGACACGAACCGACGCGCACCGCCCACTCGGAGCGCAGACCCGCAGCCGGCCTGAAGGCCGGCGCCATCCGGTCTTCGCCGGTCCAGGCGTCGCCGCAACCCGGACACGGAACATCCGCCGACACCCCCGCTGTATCCAAGAACGTGCGACGCCCCGAATCTCGCGGCCGGGGTATCCCCGATCGCCGGCATGCGGGCGTCGCGGGGCGTGGCTTGTGTCGCGACGGATTGTGGCCGGGTTATTCCATGGGGACGCGCGGTGTGATCTGGTTGCCGACTCGGTCGAAGATCTCGGCGAGGCTGGAGCCGGTGATGGTGAGTCCGTGGTTGCGCAGGCCGACCACGGCGTGTGCGGGGTCGGGCGCGTGCCGCACGAGCTCGGCGACCGCGGTTGCGAGGTTCACGGTGCCGCAGGGGTAGTTGACGTCGGTCGATACGGTGCCGTCGATCCAGCCGTGTATGTGGAGGATGGCGCCGACGGCCGAGTGTTCGCGGTAGATCATCCAGTGTTCGATCGCGTCGACGGATACGCGTCTTGTGGGTACGTCTGGTGGGACGCTGAGGATCATGGCGTCTCGAGCCGGGTCGTAGCCGCGTACCAACAGGATGTGTTCGCCGATGGCGCGCAGGTCCGATTTGTCGACGCCGCTCGCGCTCATCCAATAGACCGGACCGTCGGGATCGCCGATGGGGTCGATGTCGTTGCCGTGGTAGCGGGCGCTCACGTTGCCGTAGGAAAGGCCGCCGATGCCGTAGAGGAGCTGTACGTGGCGGAGTTCGCGGGGTGCGAGGATGTCTTCGAGCGGGAACGGTGCGGGCAACAGCTCGAGGTTGTCGAGGGCGCGTCCCGCGTCGAGCATCTCGCGGGTCTGTTCGTCGCCCGCCCAGAGGTGTGCTGGCAGATCGGTGATGATGTCGTTGGCGATGATGAGGCGAGACGAGGCGAGCGGCGCGATGCGTGCGAAGGCGCGCTCGCACAGCGCGGCGTCACCCAAGCCGGGTCCGACTCCGTAGGTGCCCTGTTCGAGGGTGACGAAGCGCGCGGCCAGACCGTCAGGTGTGTCGCTGACAAGCACACACAGGTTGGCGAGCGCCCGAACGAGCAGCGGATAGCCGACACGTAAAAGCGTCGCGTTGTCGGCCGGCGGCTCTCTCGTCTCGGCGATAGCGATCACGAAGGTCGGGGCAGCTTTGCGCCGATACGGTCTCGGAGCGTCCGCGTCGATCGCATGCAAGACGACGTTCGTGTCCGGGCCAGGTGCGACGGCGAGCTCGTAACAGCGGTCGACCATTACCTTCGTGACACCATCGACGAAACGCCGCAGCGCCGCACTGGAATGGAGCTCGTTACACGCAAACGACCCGACCGTTCTCGGACCGTCGAGGTGCGCCAGACCGGCTGGAAGATCAGGCATGCGCGGTATCGTACGCACGTCTTAGGCCCCATGGAACGCGACGGAACGAACCGAAGTGTCCCTGAACGCGCGCCCCATAATCCCCGCCGTCCACTGCCCCAGTACGCCGGCAGTGGGCGTTCGCGACTGGGCTCGTGGTGTCATGGTTGCGCGGACTCGATGAGCTGGCAGAAGCGGTGGTACGCGGCGACGTAGTTCGTTTGGACGTCAGCGGTGGTGTCGCCGGGTGCATGGATCGCGGCGTCGGCGAGTTCGGCGAGCACGTTCGGGTCGGGTCCGGTGAGGGTGACGACTCGCATTTGTAGCGCGTGCGCGGTGTGGGCGGCGTTGATGAGATTCTGTGAGTTGCCGCTGGTGCTGATCGCGAAGAGCGTGTCGTCCCGTCGCCCGAGCGCACAGAGTTCTTGCGCGAAGCCGAGATGTCGCAGATGGAGGTCGTTATCGACGGCGGAGGTAAGTACAGGGTTGGTTCCGAGCACGACGACCCGCAGCCCCTGCTGGAGACAGCCGGCGAGTTCGGTACTGCCGGACATTTCTGTGAGGCGTGCGCGGAGTTCGTCGGCGAGCGGCCGGTCCCGTTCGAAGTTCTTGGCGAGCTCGCCCGCGATGTGCAAGGCGTCAGCAAAGCTGCCGCCGTTACCGGCCAGGAAGAGGGTCCCGTCGGCGCGAAGACATGTGACCGCGAGGCCCGCCGCGTGCGCGATTTCGGTTTCGGTCCGAGTCGACATCACTGGCATGTGGATGGGCCCCGTGTACTGGCGGTGTTGCACACCGAGTCGAATGCGCGCCGCCAGTCGATCGCGTTCATGCCCATTATGCTCGGATGCTCGACATGAGTGACCAGTCACGCCCGGACGTCGCGAGAGCAGACGTCACGACCTTTGTCGGCCACGCGCATCTCGATCTCGCATGGGTTTGGGGTCCGCGCGAAGCGCGGATCGAGGCGCTCGACACGGCGCGGGCTGCGGTTGAGCTGCTCGAGGAGCATCCCGCGGCGTCGTTCGTGATGAGCCAGGCGGTCGTGTACCGGTGGCTCGCCGACGATGATCCCGCGCTGATGGGCCGGCTTTGCAGCCTGGTTGACGCTGACCGTTGGGAACCGGTGGGCGGTTGGTGGGTAGAAGCTGACCTGTTCGGAGCGTCGCCAGACTCGGTGCGTCGCCAAGGCATGCTGGGCCAGCAGGTCCTCGAAGACTTGGTGGGGCGCCGCTGTACGATCGGCTTCTCGCCCGACACGTTTGGGCATCCGGACTGGCTTCCGGGTGTCCTGCGCGAGGTCGGCCTGAACACGTACGTGATCACCCGTCCGTCGCTCGCCGAATCGGGCCTGCCTCCGGTGTTCGTGTGGGAAGGGTGCGATGGAGCTCGAGTGAGGGTCGCGCGCCTCGCGCAGTATGCCGGTGAGCCGACGCAGGATCCGTCCGGGCTTTGTTTGTACGGCGTCGGCAATCACGGCGGCGGACCGACCCGAGCACACCTCGCAGAGGTTGACGCTCTGCACGCCCGTGGCGCTGGCGGTCACGGAACAATCGCGTCATGGGCCGAGAGCGTGCGCGACGAGGACCTCCCTATCGTCCGCGGCGATCTCGTGCATCACGCACGCGGCTGTTACGTAACCCTGGTCTCGTTCAAAGAACGGATGCGCAACCTCGAACGCCGGCTCCTGCAACGCAACGCCCCGATCGAGATGTGGGAGCCACTGTTGTTCTGGCAGTTCCACGACGTGCTGGCGGGCTCGTGCATCGAGGATGTTTACGACGAAGCAACAATCGACCTCGCAACAGTCGAACGACAGCTCGAGTCACCGGTACCCGGACCGAACGCGGCGCCGACGTTCATCGCGCGGCAACGCATCGATCAGGGCCGTCCAGTCCTTGCCCGCGAAACACTTGGCAAGCCTTGGGACGGTTGGGTCGAGGTCTCGTGGATCTCGGCGCGCATGGCGCGAGCGATCACGGTGGAGGACCACGACGCGATACTGCGCGGAGTCGAACAACACGGCACCTCGTGGCGCCTGCATGCACTCGTACGGCTCGCGCTCGCGCCGAACGAGCAACGAGAACTCCGCTGGACACCGATCACCGGTCGACCGCCGGTGCTCGAACCGCCCCCAGCCGGTGTTCGCCTGCTCGTGGTCGAGGACGGAACCGACACTTGGGGCCACTCGCTGGTCAGCTACGGGCCCGAGGTCACGATGTCGCCACGGTCGGAACTGTTTTGCGCAGGGGGACCGGACGGCCTCGTCGAAGTGTGGGGCGACTGGCACGAGCGCGACCGGGCCCTCAAGCTCGTCATCCCCTTCGAACTGCTCGACGCGCAACTCCTAAGCCGGTTCAAGGGCGCGAGCGGTGAAATGCCGGGCGGAGAATGGGACGGACCCGTCTGGGGACGCATCTGGTCCTACGACGTCCTCTCGGACTGCCTCCGAGTAACTCTCCGACGTAGCCCACCGTACGCGTTGCACGACCCGATCCGTCGCACCGACGGTGTCGAGTACTCCTACACCGACCACGGAGCGTTCACGATCCGATTCTGGCTGCAACCCCAGCCGCTCCGCGTCCCACCGGAGGTCATCACACTCTGAACGCGAGAGGCGACGTCACGAGCACCCAGGATCCCACTCCACCGAGAGCAACCTCAATCTCGGACAACACCAACCAGTACTCGACTCGGCATCCCCAAACGCGCGTCCCCTAATACCGGGCCCGGGCTATCCCCGTACGCCGGGACGGTGGCGTTCGCGTTCAGTGATCGGGGCTAGGTATCGGCGGCGAACTTAATGGGGCCGGCCTCGCGCGCTGGCCTGGTCCGGGGCGCGAGACTCCTGGGCGTGATCGAACCCAGATTTGGCTATGCGGATAGTGGTGGTCTCGACATCGCGTACGCGGTGTACGGCGACGGTCCGGTCAGTGTGCTGGTGGTGACCGGGATGATCGGCCATATCGGGATGAGTGAGGAGGTTCCGTGGTATCGGGAGGTGGTCGAACGTGTCCCGGGCTTCGCTCGGCTCATCATGATGGACAAGCGGGGTGAGGGTCTTTCAGACGGGCATCGTGGGCTCGCGACGTACGAAGACGCGATCGACGATGTGCGGTGCGTGCTCGATGCGGTGGGTAGCGATCGCGCAGTGATCCTCGTCGGTACCGACGCGTGTCCGTTGGGGATTTTGTTCGCGGCGACGCACCCCGATCGGGTCGCGGGGCTGGTATGCCGGGAGGGGTGGGCACGGCCGTTCGTCGTTGCCGACGAATCGATCCAGTCCGAGGGTCCGCGTACCGAGTTCATGCGACAGCTTCTCGATCTGTGTCGTCGCGAATGGGGAACGGGTGGGTTCTTGTCGATCACGGTCGACGGCGCTCCGGATGAGAAGACGTTGCGGTCGGCGGCGGCTCGTTGGGAACGAAGTGCGGCGACCCCACGGCGGGCGGAGGAACGATTCTGGATGATCGGGCATACCGACGTGCGGTCCGTGTTGCCGCTCGTGTCGTGTCCGACGCTCATGGTGCACAACCGTGGGGATTTCGGCTACCCGCCGGAGTTGGGTCGATTCGTCGCCGAACACGTCGCACACGGAACCTTTGTCGAACTGCCCTACGACAAGATCTACTCCTGGAATGGAGAGGCTGAACACGCCGCGCTGGACCACGTCGAACGCTTCGTGCGCGAAGAACTCGGTGTCGGCACGGCTACCGCGCAACGGTTGTTGATGACGGTGCTGTTCACCGACATCGTGGACTCGACCCGCACTGCACGCGAAGCCGGGGACGAAGCCTGGAGGCGACGGCTGAACCGCTTCGAAACCGACACCGCCATGATCATCGGCCGCCGCCGCGGCACCGTGATCAAGACGACCGGTGACGGCATCATGGCGACCTTCGATGGGCCGGGACGTGCCGTTGAGGCCTCAGTCGCGTTGCGCGACCACGCGCGGAGCCTCGGCTTAGAGCTACGAGCCGGGCTACACACCGGCGAGATCGAACGCCGCACCGACGACATCAGCGGCCTCGCAGTCCACCTCGCGTCGCGCGTCCAAAGCCTGGCCGCCCCCGGAGAAGTTGTGGTCTCGAGCACGGTCGTCGACCTCACGATCGGATCCGGGCTCGAATACGAACCCCGCGTCATCGAGGACGACCTCAAGGGATTCGATCGCACCTTTTCACTCTTCACCGTCTGCTGAGCCACATCACCCAGACCCGCACACGCCGGAGTTACTCGGGGTCCCAGCTACGAGCAAAGCGCTCGCCCCCGCCCGCGGCATGAAGCGAGGGCACACGGTCCACAACGAGACGGCTCGACGTGCCCCTAAACGCGCGTCCCCGAACGACGCCGGTCCGGGAGTCGGTCGGGCAGCCGTCGAACGTGCGCCATGCAGCGACCCATCGCTGCGCGTTGGCAAACAACACCTGATGGTCCGCAAGACCGTGTATCACGATCAGAGACACCGGTTGGGGGGGCCGACAGCCCGGGTTGGGAGCCGCGACGGGTGCGATCGCGGCGACGTGATCCGACAACGCGCATCCGACGCGGTATGCCATTGCGATCTCAACGGATAGCCCTCCCCCGCTTGCCAGGTGCACGATCCACTATCGCGCGCGCCCGCGGCCGTAACTCTGGCCGCCAAGGATTTGCCAGTGCCGGCGCGTGCAGACGAGCGTCAAGACGCAGGCTGGAGAGGTCGGGGTGGCGGACGCCTGAACACATTGACGAAGATCTGAATGCTCGTCGGCACTGCGACAGCTCGCTTCTTGGGAGAGCCGACTCGAGGGCAGGTCGATGGCAGATATGGAAGCGGTGCCGGGCTTGCTTCACGAAGCTTCGCGAGGAAGTAGGTCGTGGGTTCCGCTCGTCTCGACCTGTTCTCTCGAGCGTCGCGGCGAGGGTTCTGCGTCCTTCTACGCGAGCACGTCTTTGGTTGTGAAGCGCGCCCACGCTGCGGTGATGAAGACGAGCATGTATCCGGCCTGGAGCAAGAGGTTCTTGGTGATAGCGGTCCATCGGACGGGAGATCGCAGCAGATCGCCGAATGTGAGCCAGTAGTGGGTGAGAAGCCAAGGGTGTATTGCGTGGAGTTGGGGGATGGCGTCGAGAACGCCGCTCAGTACGGCGATGCCGGCGGTCGCGGCCATGGCCCCGACGGGCGCGTCGGTGAGTGTGGAGATGAACAATCCGATGGCAGCGAGGCCGAGGAGCGAGCCGCCGACGACAGCCGCGGCAGCGAAGATTCGGATAGTTCCGGCAGTGAGGCTGAGCGTTGTTCCTGAGAGCGTGGTCACTGGACCGATCGGGAACAGAATCGCGCCCGCGATGATGCCGGCGATGGCCACGACGCAGGTTGCGATGACGCAGAACGCTACGAGGACGGCGCCTTTGTGGACCAGCAAGCGTGTGCGCCCGTAGGGGCGCGTGAGGAGGTACCGCAGGGTCCCGAGATTGGCTTCACCTGCGATGGCGTCGCCGGCGACGACCGCGACCGCGAGCGGGAGGAAGAACGGCAACGTGACGGTCAGCCCCACGAGCGCGGCGAACACGCCGTTGTGTGTGAGTTGGTCGAGAAATTGGGGGCCTTCGCCGGGTTGGGGGCCGCTGCCCGAGAAGCGCACGGCGGAAGCGACCACGATCGGAACCAGCGCGAGTACTCCGAGCAACGCTTGTGTACGGGTGCGTCGGAACAGGAGTGCGAGTTCAGCGCGCCACATCGAAGCCTTCCCCGGTGAGTTCGACATAAGTGTCTTCGAGGCTCGGTCTTCGCGAGACGAAGCTGCGAACGCCGACGTCGGCGAGGACCAGCGCCTTGCAGCAGTCTTCGGGTCGTTGACTGTCCAGGGCGGCCGAGACCAGCGTGCCGGTGACGGCGATCTGCATCAGCCCGAGCCGACCGAGCACGGCGGCCGCCCGTTCGGTGTCGTCGGTCTCCACCGTCACACGGGTCGTGGTCGTCTCCCGCAGTGATTCGAGGGGTCCCTGCGCGACGAGCCGTCCGAGCGTGATGATGGCGGCGTGGGTGCACACCTGCTCGACCTCATTGAGCAAGTGGCTGCACAACAAGACAGTGGCACCATCAGCGGCGACCGCTCGGATGAGGTTGCGGATCTCGCGTGTGCCCTGCGGATCCATCCCGTTGGTCGGTTCGTCGAGAACGAGGAGCGAGCGGGGTCGCAATAACGCGGCGGCCAGACCGAGCCGCTGACGCATACCCAACGAGTACGCGCGGTATCGCTTCTCGGCTGCCGCGCTCAGGCCGACGTGTGCCAGCGCAGCCGCGACACGGTCGGCGCGCGTTGCGCGTTGGGGATCGGACCCGGCCGCGTCGATGCGTATCAAGTTTCGTCGTCCGCTCAGCCACGGATAGAACGCCGGACCCTCGACGAGGGTACCGACGTTCGGCAAAACCTTGTTTGCCGCCCCGGGCATCGATCGACCGAGCAGCCGTACCGATCCCGACGAAGGGTTCACAAGACCCAACAACATCCGGATCGTCGTGGTCTTGCCGGAGCCGTTCGGTCCGAGAAATCCGAACACGCTGCCCCTGGGAACCCGAAGATTGAGGTCGTCTACCACCGCCGTGCCGGCGAAACGTTTGGTCAACCCGGTGGTCTCGATCGCAAACGTGTCGTCGGCGGTCGCATCCGGTGCGAGGTTCATGGGGTCGGTTTGCATCACGAGAGCGCCGCCTCGAGGCGGGCAGGCGTGACGACTCCGGCGGCGAGACGTCCGTCATCGAGGAACAACACGCTCAATGCCGAGGTGCGTGCGAGCAGCCCGTGACCGAAGGCGCCTGACACGCTGGTCGACGCTCCGAAGAGGTCGCCCAGCCCGAAGTCCGGAACACCTGTGGCGATGACGACTTCGTCCCAGCCGGTGCCGACAATGTGAATCGACGTCGAGCGCGCGAACCCGCCCGAGTTTCCCCTTTCGCCGTCGCTACCAGCTCGCCGTCGGGCGCGATCGATGCGTCGAGCGGGCTCGAGTGCCGCCCCCAGCGTCGGTGCCTGGAGCACCCGGGCGTTCGCGGGCGGACGAAACGTGAAGTTCGAAGCGGCCGGCGCGGAATACGAGACCGACTGGAAGCCGTCGTCGACAATCGGGCTGCCCTGCCCGTGCACGTACTCGGAGACCCGAAGCGGTAGGCCCGTACTCGCGTCCACCGCGATGTTCACATGCGTGATCAACGACACGCCCGAGCGCGGCACCATGATCAATTCGTGCGCGCGCCGACCCGCAACGTAGTCCGACGGGCCCAGCGACAATCCCGACTGCTGCGACAGCGAGAGAAGACGGCTCGCGAGGGCGTCGGGAGGTTCGACGCTCGTCTGGCCGACCAACGATGTGATGGCGCCGAGCGCAGGAATGTTCAGCGCGCTCGCGCCCGGCACGTGCGCGGCTTGCGTCGCGGAACTCTGCCACACCCACGTGCCGGCGCTGGTACGGATCCAATCGGTCTCCTGCAGCGGTTGCAACAACGCGACACGACTGCTTCCGCGACCATCCGCCCACATCTTCGCGAGACTCGAACCACCGGCAAGCGATACGAGCTGGTTGCCGCTTGCCGAGGCCGCGATACTCCCGAGCCCCAGGTTGGTACTCAGCGTGAACGAGCCGGACCGCGGCTTACCGAGCGCCGCTCCCACCATCGCCACGACCTCGGTCGTAGTGCGCGCAGGAACGGTTGCGCGGCGCGGTCCCTCGGCCCGAACCCGAGCAATTCCGAACAGCAATCCAACGACCAGGACCGGCGACAACCAACGCAACACACGCGACCGACGCACGAACAGACTCACTCCACTTCGACGTCGTTGCGGACAAGACGCCGTCACGCTACGCCCAGACGCTCACCCGATTCGGCGCGGCAGGAGCCGTGTGGTGGCCGCCATGGCCGTCGCGATGCTCTCCGAACGCCGACCGCGGGTCGGGCGACGTAGCCGCTAGGTTCGCGTTTTTCCAACGAGTGGGAGCCGCAATGACGGCGGCCGACGTTGCGTGGACCGCGGAACGATCGGGACGACTGCCGGGGCCGGCCGGCCGCCGATACCGACCCGCCGGCGCATCGGTGTTGCTGCTGGCAACGTTCAACGGGGGCTTCATGGTGAACGCGTCCGAAGGCGGTTGGTTCGCGTACGGCCAAACCGGCATTCCCTTGCGTGATGGCGCCGCCTCGCTCGTCATCCGCGGTGATGGGACAGCCTTCGTCGGGGAGTGGGGTCGCGACGCAACGGCAAGCGCCCACCTGGTCGCTGTCCGCCAAAACCTGAGACTCCTCGTCGACGGTGGCAAAGTTGCAAGCGACCTCTCTCCCCAGTCGTGGGGAGCGGTGTTCGGGGGTGGCACGACGACATGGCGCTCCGGTGTCGGTATGGATGCCAAGGGTCACCTCATCTACGCGGTCGGCGCGAGCCTGTTGCCTGCTGACCTCGCCCACCTCTTGTTGGCCGCCGGCTCCGTGCGCGCGATGCAACTCGACATCAATCGGGTGGTGAGCTTCTCCACCTTCACCAGGCCGACCGGATCGCCGCCCCAAACGATCGTGGGCACCAACCTGTTACCGACGATGAACTTCGATCCGACGCGCTACCTTCACCCGAGCGGACGTGACTTCATCGCCGTGTTCGCCAAGTGAGGGCGCCGTGCACGGTGAGCAGGCGCCGCCGGTTCGCCGCGCTGCTCGCCGTGTTCGTATTCGTCGCCGCCATCGTGATCGTGGTTCGTCGAAGCGGACGTTCGCCGACTCGGCCGACTGCGGTGGTCTCGACGCACGACTCGCAGCCGAGGTCACGCGCGACGCAATCCTCGACACGACGTCGTGCCACATCCTCTTCCGTGGGCGTCTCCCACATCACGGGTCCCACAACGGTGGCGCCAACTACCGTCACGATGGCAGCGACCGGTCCGACGTGGTCTGTGCGGCAAGTGACGTTGGAGCTCTACGACCCGACTCGGACGTCTCCGGCGCGAGGCACGAGTCCACCTCATTCAGGCCGCACGCTGCGCACGACGCTGCGATGGCCAATCACGCCGAACGGACAAGTCGCGCCCGGCCGACTGCCGCTGATCGTATTTGCTCATGGGTACGCCGTATCGGCGGCGACCTACTCGGTGATGCTGGACGACCTCACGCGTGCCGGCTTGATCGTCGCTGCCCCGGAGTTCCCGGGTGAGAGCACTGCATACCCCGGACCCGCGATCGAATCCGATCTGGTCAACGAACCCTGCGACATGGAGTTCGTGGCCGCATCGTTGGAACACCATCCTCCAGCCGCGCTACGACACACGTTGCCGCATGCGCCGCTCATCGTCGCCGGCCACTCCGACGGCGCGACCGCGGCCGCGTGGGCCGGATACACAGCAACGTGTTCAACCGTGCCCATACGCGCGGTCGTTGCGTTGTCACCCGACAACGTACCGATGACGAACGCGTTTCGATTCGGGCAACCGCCCGTTTTGCTCGCCATGACAGGGACTGCCGACGAGATCAATCCGCTAGCCCACACTCTCGCGCTGTACGGACACGTGCCGGCACCTGCATCGCTCGTCACGATCGACCGGGGAAGCCATCTCGGCACGTTCACGACCGATCCCGACCTTGCACGCATCGATGCAATGATCGCCGACTTCGTGTTCACGGTTGCCGACCGCGAGGCCGGCGCCAGAGCGCGGCTCACACAACTCACGGGCGGTCGCATCCACCTCCAATCCCGATGAGCACCGCCATCGAAGCGGCACTCCGTCTAATCCGCTTCTGAGTGGTACTCCCGCACTACAGCGCATCCCGCACGTCTAGCGGTGGACCGGTCCCTGGCGCCGTGCCCGCTCGGTCGGGTCGTTCGATTTCCGGCCGGCCTAGACGAGCAGACCTGGTGGTCGTCGGGCGCGCGTCTTGGACCCGGCGATCTGGAATACCCGGGCGTGAGCGCCGGCGGCGCGCGTTCGAGTTCAGTCGAGGCTGTATTGATGCAGCCCCACCGAGGACCTGCGAACCGGCGACTACACGCGATTAGCGCTGGGTGACGTCGCTCGTCAGTGCAGCGCAGATGTCTTCGAGGTGGTCGAAGGCCATGAAGTGACCCTCACCGGCGAACTCATGAAGCACCGACCCGGGGATAGCAGCGTGCAGAAGGCGGGCGTGGTGCGGCGGGACGTTGACGTCGGCGTCGCCTTGCCAGACGTGCACGGGTGTCTCGATCGCACCGAGATCGAAGCCCCAGTCTGCGGCGAACAGCTCGAAGTCCTGCACAGCCGCAGCGCCGGCGGTTCGGGACGAGCGGACTGCGTCGCGCTCGAGCAGCGCCCGCACCGCTGGGCGGGTCAGGATCGCGACGTCCGCCGGGGGAAGCTGCTTCACCATGAGGTCAAACGCCCGCGAAGGCCATCGGCGTAGTGCACTGACCTGGAGGTTGAGGGCGACATGCAGGACCCGCGACCTTCGTCGTGCAAGCGAAGTGAGAATCCGGTTCGATCGCATCATGCCTTCGGTCGCACGCGGGTCAGCAAGGGGGCCGACGCCGCTCACGATCGCGGCCGACGTGACCCGGTCGCCTAGCAGCGCCGCGCAAACCGCCGAGTGCGGGCCACCTCCCGAGATGCCCATGACCGCGAAGTGGTCAAGGCCGAGATGGTCGGCGAGGTGCGCGACGTCACGCGGCCAATCGACCAAACGGCGACCGAGGTGGAACGTACTCAACCCGTAGCCCGGCCGATCCGGACACACCAGCCGCAATCCCGCGGCGCGCATCGGCGAATCGTCGATCGCTAGTTGCAAGCGCGATCCCGGCGTGCCGTGGAACGCGAACACCGGCATTCCAGCGGGGTCGCCCAGCTCGAGCCAACCGAGGTCCCTGCCGTCTGGCAGCACCGTGACAAATGAGTCACCCACAACAGCAGCCTATGAGCCTTCGCGGCGAGCGCGTCCGCGACCACGTCCGCGCTGTGACCGTTCGGGAGCGCGATCAGCATGACGAAGCGGGTCTTGCGTTCCACGAGCGTCGCCATCGCGTGCATCCGTTTCCCCATCAACAGGTCGCCTTCCCAATGGCCGGGCACGGCCCGGTCGTCGGCTTCGGCGGGCCGTTCCCGAATGTTGAGCGTGCCGCGCAACTGGCCTTGCCCGTTCATCACCGGGTGACCGCGCGGCCGACGCGTCGAGTGCCCCGACCGCAGATATCGGGTCAGCTCCTTACGTAACGCGCCGCGCGACGTTGTATTTGTGTTTGAGTCGGCGAGCGAGAAGATCAGCCTCTTCGAAGCGGCGGGACAGGCGAGTCTGTGCGTCCACAATGAGGCGATGCCCTATAAGTACGTCACCGTTGAGGGTCCGGCGGTGGTCGGCGACACCGACGATGACGTTCAACGCATGCTTGCTCACAAATACCTCGGACCGGAGATCGGCGATCTCTACCTCGGAGCGATCGCAGAAACAGTCAGTCGCGTCGCACGTATCACGCCGACTCGTTGGCGCACGGTTGACTACACGCCGTTCGTGGAGCGAGTCGCAGGCGCGTAGCGGCTTGATCCGAGGGCGGATCGGTCGATCCGGCGCCACAGCGACGCGCACAGATTGCCCGATACTGGTCGCATACGGCGAGTACCGATCGGCTGCGGTTATGGCGCGGGTTGACGCGATGGGTCGCCGAGCGGCGTGTTGTTTGATCTCCGCCGCGTCGGGTGTGCTCGATCCGTTTAGATTCGGGCGATGAGCGCACTCCGGTTCGACGCGATCGTCCTGCCGAATGAGCCGTGGGCAGATCTGGTACGCCGTTGGCGACGCCTCGAACTCGGCGGCGTCGACGGCATCTGGTCGTGTGATCATTTCACCAATCCGCACCGGCCCGGTCATCCGTGGTTCGAAGCCGCCACCTCGCTGATGGGGCTGGCGCTGGCGACCGAACGCGTACGCATCGGACTCCTCGTCGGTGCGATCACATCTCGCCACCCGACGCTGTTCGCGCAAGAGGCCAAGACCGTCGACCACGCGAGTCTCGGGCGACTCGACATCGGCATCGGCGCGGGCGGCGCGCCCACAGATGCACCGATGTGGGGACGTGACGAGTGGGCGCCCACGGAACGGATCGCCCGGTTCGTCGAATACGTCGAACTCGTCGACCGCCTCGCTCGCGACCCACTCGTGACCTATGACGGCGAGTGGTATTCGACGCACGGTGCAGCGATGGATCCCGGCTTCGTGCAGAAGCCTCGACCGCCGTTCGTGATCGCCGCACATGGCGCGCGGACGCTCGAGGTCGCGGCGCGCTTTGCCGACACCTGGAACACGTTCGGCCCGACGCTCGCGGAAGCACGCAAGAGCAGCGAACGTCTTACCGCAGCCTGCATCCGTAGTGGCCGCGATCCGGACGAGATCCGACGGTCGGCCTTGGTCGGCCTCGCTGACGGGTCGGCGTGGACCACTGCGAATGAGTTCGCGGAACTCGTCCTGCGCTGGCACGAGGCGGGCTTTACACACTTCATCTTCTACGACCCGCCATACGCACGCGACGGTGTTCCCCGCGCGGAACCGCAGGCCGTGGACGAACTCATCGCCCACACAATTCCGCACCTCCGCCAAGACCTCGCGTAGCCAACACCTCGTACACGCTGCCCGATCCCAATCCTGTCGGGCGAGTCCCGATCGGTAGATCTGGCGCCTGTGGTTGGCGGCGCGGGCAGCGTCGTGGTGTACCTCGGTTCGAGGATCATCTCGCTCGGGACGGCGGCGAGGTTGCGGCAGGGACGTGACCGGTTGACAATGGGCCGATGAAGAAGGGGACAACGGCCCAGGTGCACGTTCACGTCGACGCGTCGCCCGAGGTCGTCTACGCCGCCGTGAGCGACGTGAGGCGCATGGGTGAGTGGAGTCCGGAGACGATCAAGTGTGAGTGGCTCGACGGCGCGAACGGCCCTGCCGTCGGCGCTCACTTCAAGGGCACGAACAAGCGCGGATTCGTGACGTGGTCGACGAAGCCGACCGTCGTCGTCGCTGATCCAGGTCGCGAGTTCGCCTTCGATGTCGGCAGCGACACGAGGTGGATCTACAGAGTCGAGCCCGACGGCACGGGTACGAAGCTCACCGAATCGTTCGAGATGCTGCGCGACCTGCGCTGGTACTACGCGTTCGCGGAACGCTGGCTGATGAGGGTCAAGGACCGTAACGCCGACCTCGAACGCGGCATGGCAGCGACGCTCGAACGCATCAAGCGCGTCGTCGAGTCCGAGGCGTCCGGCGTGAACTGATCCCGTTCTCCTATCGGACGACGTGCCCACGCTGCCCGATCCGGTGCCGGTACGGCGAGTGCCGATCGGAAGTTATGTACCGGTCAGGCGATCTGGAAACACGAGGCGAAGGTCCACGCGGACCGGGACCTTCGTCTCTGCGCGAGCGGCCGTCGTGTGCCGATGCTCGAAGGAATAGGAGGTCGTCATGGGTATGTTCCGAAGGCTTACGTACGTCGGTACGCACGGAATCGTCGACTTCCGCTCAGACTCGGAGCGCATCGCGCGCTACTCGAAGAAGCTGATCAACGAACACAAGAAAGCCAACGCTCCGGCACACCGCGCGAATGCGAAGTAGATAGCAAGGCGAAGAGTATGGACGACGAGTGGGTGATCGTTGGTGTGTGCGAGGTCATCCACTGCGACGGCGTCTCGTACGGCGACGTCGTTTTCGGCAAGCTCATCTGTGAAGAGCATGAGAAGCATCGAACGCACACGCTTCACAAGACATCGACGTGGTACTGGAAGGACGGCACCGTAACGAGGCTCCCGCCTCGCGCGAAGGATTCGCGTTGACCCGACTCCGGGTCGGATGGGTGAGCACCGATCAGGCTGATCTGTACTGGCGCTGTTGCATTGAGTCGGCGCGCCGCCTTCCGGACGGCCGGGAGACATCAGATGGGCGACTTGTGCGGCCCGTAATCGGCCGAATCGTTCGGTTCGCGTACACGATCAGCCTCGTGGGGAGCCAGCGTTGTGTCCGATTTGCGTCCAACGCAACAGTGCCCTCATCGGCTGTGCAGCAACTCTCGATCAGCCCGAGATTTCGGAATCAACGGGGCCGGGCGCGCATCTTGGCGCATGTGGCCGAATCGAAGACATGACGCCGGACGAGCTCGCCTTCGAGCTCGGGATTTCTCCGAAGACTTTGCGTGCATTGCTCAGGGCGAACTTCCCGCGCGTCCTCCCGTCGAGAAATATCAGCGGTGGGCGGTTGGCGACGCAGCACGTGCGGCAGCGCGCAAATACTTCGTGATCGAATCACCTATCACTACCTGGGGGCTGGAGGCTGGGCGCATCGTCGGTCCTTGAGGCCCTTCGCCTCTACCGGCGTACGGCGAACGCCCGTAGTGTGAGTCATCGAGCGGGTCGGCGGGATCGAAGCGCCGAGCATGGATAGGAGCGTTCACGGCATCCCCGATGACCGGCGTTCTGACACCTGGCACCTTCGTAAGACGATGGACGGAGTCCACATGAAGAAGTTGATCATTGCAGGCATGTTCAGCACCGCCATGCTGGTGACACCCCTGTTTGGTGTTACGGCTGCGCAAGCGGCGAGCAACGACTACTGCGGTTCAGCCGCCAACGGCTGCGCCCAGGCCGCGTTAGTCGGAGCCCAGTGCGGGACCGGAGCGGGTTCGGGAGCGTTTGGTGCTTTCGGCAAGGACAACAACTTTGCCGGCGGCGCGAACGGTACCCAGACCGGTCTGAACAACAGCGCGCTCTGCGGGAATCGCCAGGGCAACCTGCCGTAAGCGGCACCGAGGCAGCGTGAACGTAATTGCCGCGGTCTATCCAGGCCGCGTACGTGAGTTCATCGACGAGACCCGCATCCCATTCGATTGGGCGGCGGGTCTCGTCGCGCGTCGGGTTCGCGATCGAGCACGGGATCAGCGGATGGCGTATGGGGTGTTTCGGCCAGCCGAACGGAGCGCACTCACGCGTGTCGCTGCGGTCGGGAGATCAGCGCACCGGGCGACCAACGTGAGAGATGTGCGACGTACGTGTCGGAGGGGCGACGTGAACCCCCCACCCTCGCGGACGCTGCAGCAATGTCATCATCGCCGTTTCGGTTCGCGCTGCACGCGGAAATGGCGCGACATTCTTCGGGCTGATGCCCCGAAGTGGGGGATATCCGTACAGGCCAGTGCACACAACGCTCGCTGGTGGGGTTTCAGGTCGGTCGGCCGCGGACCACGAAATCCACTGGCGTTTACAGCCGTGGTCCGAGGCGGCGTAGATCGCTCGTGTCGGACGACCGGCGTGAGGCATCGCCAAAGGGGCTCTACGCGATGAAGCGTGGTTGGCGGCTCAAACACGACCAAAGCGCACGCGTGGTCATGGGCGGTCACGCGTTCATGCGGAACATTCGGCGCGGCCACTACGAACTCGGCATCGACGCACGCGCCCATCGGCGCGTCGCGGCCGCGTCGACCGAACTCGCCCGAGTCATCTAACGGGAACGGACCGCCACCCGGTCTCGCGCGGTCAGGCCCAATTCAACGCAACAGAGCCCTCGAGGTGTGTATCTGCTCGGGCAGCAGGTTCTGTCGGACGATCGAGGGAGCACGCGTCGCGTGGATGACGGACACCAGTTAGCACCCTCACAACCGTTGATCTGAAACCTTTTATAGCCTCGGCTCGCGAGAAGCGTCGAGCCTCGAGCATCTCGGAGAACGTCGGTTTCGACAGCGAGCGCGGGTGAGGCTCAAATCGAGCCTTGCGGTGGGCAGGTTCCGACTCAAGGCCACACAGAGACAGCGCCCGCGACATCCCGCCCTTGACAGACTTCTATGGGCACGGGAGCATGCCATGCCGAACGCAGGCGGGACCCGTCCGGAGAGCCCGCCCGCCCGTTCACCGAGGCCAGAAGCAATCTGGGGAATCGGGGTGTGTGAATGGCTGGTCGCCGCGCCGCACGGGAAGCAAGTGGCGCCTTTCACACACTCGCGAATCCGACCCGCAGACGGCTGCTCCGTCCGTTCGCCAGCGCAGCAGTAGCAGTTAGCCTGTTGGCAACAGGGCTAGCCGGGTTGGAGTCTCCGCCGAGTGCGGCCGCTGCCAGCACGACGGTACTGTCCGAAGGGTTCGAGTCTGGGGCTCCGGGTTGGGGTCTATCCGGTTTCTGGCACATTCAGGACCATCCTGAGACCGTCGGAGTCGTCTCCCCGGCGATAAATCCCACCCTTGTCACGCTTCCAGACGCTGGCCAACTCCCGACCGCCTTCAGCGGAAGCCATGCCGCGTGGTTTGGGCAGGCATCGACCGGCACGTTCTGCGGCGCGGATTTCAACACCATCCCGCAATCGCCGAAGAACGGCTGCACTTCTACGAGCGTCGAATCCGGGGATCTCGCCTCACCTGTCTTCAGCCTCGTCGGCGCATCGACCGCCCAGGTGAGCTTCGCAGCATGGTGGGAGATCGAGTCCGTCGACGCTGACGCCTACGACGTCATGACCGTGCAATTCACGACCGACGGTGGGACAACGTGGACGAGCGTCGGCAAACTCAATCCGGCAAACAACCCGGCCGGCAACCACGACCAAAGCTACTCCAACGAGGGGCTGGCAAACTCCCCAAGCTGGCACACGTACATTGCTGACCTTTCAGCGGCCGCCGGCCAACCGAACGTTCAACTGCGCTTCGATTTCAATACCAACGACACGCTGTACAACGGCTTCCGCGGGCTCCTTGTAGACAACGTCAACGTCAACACTCCGTACGCGCAGCCGAACCCGGCCATCTCAAAGCTGAGCCCCGCATGCGTCCTCAGCGCAGCCACACGTGTGGTCGACCTTATCGGTAGCAACATCGTCCTCAACTCAATCATCACCCTTGATGGGAGCCCTATTCCGACGTTCGTCCTCGCCGACACACGAGCGGAATTCACCGTGAACCAGCTGGCTCCTGGTCAACACACAGTTCAAATAAACTCACCGAACGGTTCCGGCAGCAACATCGCAACCCTCACGTCGAGCTCCAACTGCGACACGTTCGATTGCGCCGGACGCATGATCACCGATTCACCGCTGAGCTACGACCAATGGACTCTGCACTACGGGATCTCAATGTGCGAAGGGCTTGTCGCGTCCCAGGTCACCCTCGGGACCCGCCTGATGGCGGAGCGAATGAGCACCCCCTACCTGAACCTGGTGACCTGTGCCGGCACCGATGTGGCCGCTTGTTATCAGAGCCCCATCAACCGCCATATCACTCTTCGCCAGAATGCCGACGAACCTCAAACCGATCCGTCGGCGTACACCCACGTACGCCTCTTCTCTTCGGGCGTCTATTTCGCGAGCCCAAGTACCCAGCTATGCAGTAGCAATAAAGACAAAAAGGTGTGTGACCATATAGTGATTTACGCGAACTACCGGGTTGACCTAGCTCCTCCGAGCGCCGGTCCCAACCAGGCTTACGTTATTGTCAATCAACGGGACGAGTTTTATCATGACTTCGCCGAAACGGGCAACGCTGACGTCTCCTGCGAGCCAAGCCAAAACGCGCAGTACGGGATCGCATTTATCGGTACGGCGTTGCCGGACTGCGGGCGGTTCAAGCCTATCGTGACGTATACGTATGTCGGCGGTTCATCCGGACAAGTGTTGGTCAGCATGGAGGCAGCCGAGAGGTTGCACTTTACTCCCGACTCAGCAGCGATTAGAGCCTCCAACTTCCTTCGCGATTGTGACCCCGGCGCACCTCACGATAATTGCGGACCGCCCATCCTGCAGAAGATCGAAACCTTCCCGAACGGTGGCGACCCAATTCCGACGGAGACGGTAGTCCGTGCTGTCGATGGCACAGAAGTCGGACCCGACTCCTTTGGACGCTTCGACAACTTGCATCAGACGGACGCCGAAAGTGTGGAGCTCCCTGGAGCCCAGGGAGCAGGCTGCCCTGAATGCGTTCATATGCATTGGCGATGGGGCAGTGACATCGGCGCGCCATCGTCGTTCGGCAACGGCGTCCCGCTAGTTGCTGATGGTGAGCCGGGCGCTGTGCCGTCTACTTCGAGCCGGCAAGTCCTCGACGTCGGCCAGGTCGCGTACCACTCAGAAGAACTCGCACCGTACAGTTTCTGGGACATCATCCACGGCGCCAACCAATCAGACCTCGCCTTGTCGCACGATCACGATCACTTCTTCGGTGGTATAGCCCGAGGCGACGAGACGCTGAATTATTCGCCCGACAGCTGTTACGTGCCCCAGAATCCCGCCACGTGGGGCCAGTGCGGAGAGGTCACGTGGCTCCTCGCGAGGACTACAACGGCCTTCACGCACGACGCGGACACCGACACTTTCTTCGCATTCGGAGGCTTCTTCTGCGGGAAATGTCAGGGGCCGTTGCCCGCAAACCTCAACGTCGCCTACTCGGGGGCCCATGGCCAAGAGTCACTACGCGCCGGCGCGCCATTCTCGGCGAGACTTGTCACCGGGCCCACTCAAGGCTTCCAGCTCTTCGACGCTCTTCCGACTGGTACAAGCGGTGTATCCGGGACCGTCTTCTATACGCGGGTGCAGCCTCGACCCGGCGAACAAGGAGGCACACCTTGCGATATTTCCACAGACCAGTTCGGAAACCCGTTGGTCCACTGCGTCGTGTCAGGGCCCGTCGCCCCCACCGCGACTGTCGTAATCAACGGCACACTCCCAAGCGGAGCCGTTACGGCCAATAACTCCGTACACGTGACATGGAACTCGGGAAACTACAAGACAGTTGACGTACTCACAATCAAACCAGCGCACTAGTGTCCTGGAAGGTTGTTCCGTCAAGAAATCTTGGTTGATCGGGAATTGTTGTGCTGATCGACAGCCGCTTGTTTTGGGAACTATCCCCTTGACGGCTGTACCGATTCGTCCTAGAATCAGGGCATGTCGAAGGTAGATCGCAACAAGCCCCGCCGGTCCTCGGCTTCTGAGTCACGCTGCACCCGCTTTGAGTGGGACGAGATGTTTCCTGACGACGCGACGTGTCTTGAGTACCTCGTTGTCTCGCTGTACCCGGACGGCATTCACTGCCCGACATGCCAGAAGGTCACGAAGCACCACCGGGACGCCTCGCGGCCGTCGTACACCTGCCAGTTCTGTGGGCACCATGAGCACCCGATGAAGGGCACGATCTTTGAGGGATCGGCAACGTCTCTCAAACTGTGGTTCGACGCGATCTACCTCATGGCGAGCACTCGGTGCGGGATCTCCGCCAAGCAGTTGGAGCGGGAGATCGGAGTCACCTACAAGACGGCGTGGCGCATGTTCAAGCAGATCCGCTCCATGCTCGACCAGGACGAGACGTTCCTGTCCGGCGTAGTCGAGATGGACGAGATGTACGTCGGTGGTAAGGACAAGTGGAAGCACGAAGCCAAGCGCCCGCACGCGGGCCGTGGCGCCGTCTCTAAGACACCCGTACACGGCATGGTGCAACGCGGTACCGATGGCAAGCACGGGCGCGTGGTCGCCAAGGTCGTCGCCGACACGAAGGCCGACACGCTCATCCCGCGAGCGAAGATGCACATCCTCCCCGCAACGACCGTCTTCACCGACGAGATGCGCTCCTACAACGACCTGGAAGACCTCGGATACGCGCATGACCGCGTGAACCACTCGCAAGGCGTATACGTGAGCGGAGATGTGCACACGAACACGATCGAAGGTTTCTGGGCGACCGTGAAGCGCGGGATCGGCGGCACCTACCACGCCGTTTCGACCAAGCACCTTCAGTCGTACTTGGACGAGTACGCGTTCCGTTACAACAACCGCGACGCTATTGGCCTCGGGATGACCGGCGCCTTCCTCGCGGCGGTGGTTCGGAAGGACGCTTCCTGATCGCCTTCCCGAGCGCGCCGAGCACCTCGTCACGTTCGGGTACGGGGATCTCCAAGCCTTCCTCGGTGCGTTGTGACGGTTCGCCTTCACGGGCGAGCCTGTCGCGTCGCTTCGGTTCCTTGTCCGGCATCAGACTCCCAGCGTAGGCGATTGGAGTGAGCGAGAAACGGTCCTACGATCTCAAGATCGACCGGGCTGAAAAACACCTCGTCGATGCTGAAACCGCAATCGCCGACTACTGCGCTCGCCACCCGTACGCGGTGCGCAAACGGATGGAGGGACAGAAGCAGAAGGTTCGATGGCGGCTCCAATTCACCGAACAACCCCACGACGACATCGCGCTCATGCTCGCTGATTTTCTCTACAACATGCGATCCGGATTGGACCATCTCGCCGCCGCACTCGTACCTGCCAAGAAGCGCCGCAGTGTCGCCTATCCGATCTTCTGGAAGGGTGTCTGGGAGCCGTCGATCAAGGGGGAGAACCAACAGCGATACAAGGACCGGGAACGGTGGAACTCCTATACGCGTGAGATGCACCCCGACGCGGTCGCACTCATCAAGGTGAACCAACCGGATGATCTCGGTGCCAACGAATCTAACGGGCATCCCCTCGCTGTGCTCAACCGACTCCGAAACGCCGACGCACACGCGAAGCTCCCGGTCGTCGCCAGCCTGCTCCGAGAGCCAACTGGCAGTTGCCGGATCACAAACGGTGATCTCATTCTGTTCCGGAATCTTGACCTCGACGCGATGGCGGGCCTTGAGCACGACGCAGAAGTCTTCGGACTCCCCGATGACGCCGTGGACGTGAAGATTCAAGGCTCCCCGCTCATAGTCATCGAGGACAGTCACTTTCCGGACGGCGGTCTCTGGGTAGAAGGATTCCGGGACCTGATTCTCGACGGGACGCGCAAACTGATCAACGCCTTGCGACCGTTCGACCGACTCGCCTAACCCGCTCATAGAGCGCCCCTAAGACCGGGCGCGGGCGGTCGTGGTAGATCATCGCCTCCCAGCGTTTGAGTATTTTCAGCCGCCTCACGCGGGGCTGAGATCGGCGCGGATTCGGGGCAACCTTGCCAAGGTGGGGCCAGGCTACAGCCCTCTAGGGGATAGTTCCCCTTGTTTTGTTAGTCAATGTCGCCCCGGCGCAGCCCGATGAGCTCGCCCCGGCGCATTCCCGTGAACGCAGCCAGGTGCCAGAGCGGCTGCAGCGGTGTTCCCTGCACGTGGCGCAAGAACCGGGCCAGCTGATGGGGCTCCCAGAAGCGGAGCTCGCGGTTGGAGGACCGTCCCGGCTTCGGCGCCTTGGCCCGATCGGCCGGATTGGACTGAAGCAGGCCGTCGTCGACGGCGTCGGTGAGCGCCTTGTGCACGATCGTGTGGAGGTATCGGACCGGCTTCGCGCTGATGGACCGAAGCCCGCGCCGGGATCCCTTCCCGGCCTTGGGCTAAGGATCCCGAACACCCTGCTGTAGCGATGCCACCGCGCTGGCCGTCGCGGGGTCACCAAGTTCCAGACGCAGATTCGTCCGTCACACGGTCGGCACACCATACCGGCGCGCTCGCGAAGGTCGTGGTCCGGGCGCTCGCTGAGACCCATGCAGCGGATTTGGGGCGCGCGTTCGAGAACCGCGTCGCGTCGTTATGTGCGGCCGCGCCTGGTGGCATAACGCGCCCCTACCGGGCATTATGCGTTTGTGCCGCCTGCACTCCATTCGCAGAGGCGGGCGCGGGATGAGATGATCGCGGCCAACGCGGGAGGGGGTTTCAACATGAACGCAGGGCTCGAAAACAACGCCCGAGCGAATCGGGTGGGGGCGTGGATGGGCATCGCGTTCGTGGTGCTGTTCGTGGCCGGGTTCATCGTCTTCCCGACGCCGAGCGACAACAAAGATACGGTCAAGTGGGAGCGGTGGTGGACCGAGAGCGGGCATCGCGTCGGCGCGATCGTCGGCGCGTATCTCATGGTGTTCGGACTGCTTGCCTTCGTCTGGTTCATGTGGAGCCTGAATCAGCGGCTCCGTGACCGCGGCGGAATGATGATCACGTTCGGTTCGCTGTTCGTGGCGCTTGCCATGATCTCCGCCTTGGTGCGGGCCTCGATCGCGGGCTCGAAGCAGTTCGGGGACACGCCGGTACCACCGGGAGATTTCGCGCGGCAGTTCGACCAAATCGGATTCGGCGTCTTGCTCGTCGCTGGAGCGTTAGCGGCGGGCGCGTTCATAGCGACCGCGTCATATTTGGCGCGTCGAGACGCGATCCTGCCCGGTTGGCTGACAATCGCGGGCTATGTCGTGGCAGTACTCCAGCTCGCCGCGGCCCTGTTCCTTCCCTTCGCGCTGTTCCCGCTTTGGGTGCTGGTCGTGTCGATCATGTTGCTGAGGCACCCATCGCGCGTCGACACCCGCGTTCCCGGAGCGCCCACGAGCGCATAACTGCCGATCGGCACCCGTCGGGCAAGCCCAGACCCGACCAGAACGCGCGTCCCAGATCGCGCAGCGAACGGACCTCGCGGTTATCCCGACGTGCCGTTCGGGGACGCTCACCATCGAGCAAACCTCGCCAATCATGTTCGGGCTAAGACCCCGAACATGCATCCCATCCGTTTCCGACGGCCGGCCGAGATCGTGCCGGCATGCGGGGGTTCACCTCGGTGGGCCGACGTGAACCCCCACGGACGCGGACGCCACAGCATCTCATCAACGCCGCTCCGGTTCGCGAATGCGCATGGAAGCGGCGCGACATCTTCGGGCTCAAGGCCCGAGGTCGCCGGCGGGTCGCTTACTACGAGTAAGGCCAGAGCATGTGCTATGGCACCGCGGCCGGGCCGCGCCGGAGCTAGCGCGGTTCGCCGTCGCTCGGTGTGCAGGCTGACGCGCCGCGCCATTACGAAGATCGCAGTTCCGGCAATCGGCACACCCGAACCGCGAGATTCGGGCACCCGCGCTCGGGTATGTCATGGCGTCGTTATGTGCGTCCTCGACAGCTCGCATAAGCGTCCCAGAGCGGAAAATCGGTGCGCGCTCGCGGCAGCAAGCAAGACCGCGGTCGCTGGTCGGATAACGCGCGCGCCCCCGTCCCGGTGTTCGGGGATACTCGCACGCCGGATTCTGGGGCGCGCCTTCCGGGACGCTCGATGTCGTCGGTCCGCTAGGTCGGGTCGCGGCGGGCTGTTGACACGTGTCTACGCGGGCCGCATCGGGTTCATCGCGCGGCTCCTACGTTCCCGCTGGCCACTGTGGACAGGTCCGCTGGTAGGGCGCGCCCGAACCGACGAAGGAGTCCCACTCGGCATGGGTCAGATTTCGGCCGGCGAGGCGGCACGCGTCAGCGACCCAGTCAGCGAGTCGGAAGTCGTAGGTTGTCACCGTCGCGGGCGGGCCGCCGAGCGTTGTGAGCGGATCGACGAGCCAGTGCAGGTCGTTTCCGTCGGTGGCGAACCCAAGAAGCCCAGGATCGCCATCGTCTGAACGCGGATCGAGTTGAGCGACGAATGTGCCGGTCGCCGCATCCCAGGCCTCGAGCGCGCCGTTGGCAACGCCGGCGACAATCATTGCGCCGTCGGGGCTGAACGCGACGGCCTGTGCGGTGGCGTCCTCACCGCCCGACGCGACCTGCGCGTAGAGCGTGCGCTGTGTGGAACCGGTCCGGGCGTCGATGACGTCGACCGAGCCGGAGGCGCGCGCGACTGCCACGAGTCGGCCGTCAGTGGAGAGTGCCAGTGCCGCCGACGCGCGAGGCGCGGTGTCGGCCGGCGTGTTCGACGGGACGCCGGGTGCGGCATCGAGGGGGAGTGTGCTGATGTGATGGGCCGTCGCGGCATCGAGGATCTCGGTGGAGGTTGGCGTCGAGAGGGCGAGGACGGAGCCGTCCGAGCTGAGTACGAGAGGATTCGCGGAGAGGCCCGTTACGAGTCGCGACCATCGCAACACCGCGCGCCTCGCCTCGAGGTGCCACGTCGCCACCGAGCCGTCGCAATCCACCGCGATCGTCCCGCTTGTCGCGCGCCCCGAGTACACGAGGTTGTCGGGAGTCGAACACGTCGCGGCAGGATCGGTGATGCGACTCAGGATGCGTCCGCCCACGGGATCCCATAACACGATGCCGTCGGGTGTCGACAGGGCGAGCGAGTTGTCGGCCCCGAACGCCTCACCGAGCGTGTACGGAGGCTGCCGAGCGAGCGACTTGCCGGTGTCGGTGTCGACGAGTTGCAGATTGACGCCGAGCGCGCTCGTGTCCATGAGGCGCGCTACGGGGGAACCCGAGAAGTATCTGGTCCCGAAGTTCCCGCCGGGTTTCACGTCGTTCCCGATGTTCGGTGCCGCCGCTACCCGTGCGAGCCGAGCCGCGATGCGACCGCTCGGCGCGATCGCGACCCACGCGGAGCCGAACGGTCCGCCCGGGAGCGCGACACGGTGTCCGAGTGTCGGCGCGCCGGCGAGTTCGTCGCGCTGTAACAGCGCGAGCGTTCCGGCGGCGGTGGCGATCGCGAGTGTGCGGTCCGTCGGATCGAACGCGGCCGGCTCGTTCTGCACGCCGCTCGATAGCTCGCTCGGGACCGGCAGGCCGGAAGCGATGATCTTCCCGTTCGTGGCGTCGATAACTTCGGCCGCGCTCGATGAGGGGTCGCGAACTACCAACTCGCGGGCGTCGGGTGCCGCGGCCAACACCTGCTGTTCCCTGCCGGCTGCGCTCATGTCGATGCGCTGTCCGGTCGCGACATTCCACGTCGCGACCGCCCCGTCGGAGGTGCTCGACGCCACGGCGGTTACGTCGGTGCCGTCGGTAGAGAAGTGCATGGCGACGAATGGATCGAACTCCTGACCGGGTGGGCTGAACCGGCCGAAGGATCCCTGCTGGCCGGCGAGCGTGCGCTTGAGGCGTCCGGTCGTCGTATCGAAGAGGTCTACCGCGAGTTGCCGGTCGCCGGCGCGGCGGACGCCGACGGCGAGCAGACGACCGTCCGGAGAGAACGCGCCCGGTTGGGCTGTCCCGGCCAGTGACACGGGACCGGCGACATGACGGCCTGTGTTGATATTCCACAGATTCAGTTGGAACGACCCGGAGTTGACCGTGACATATTCGTCGCTCGTCACTGTCGCGAGGATCCCTGCGTCGCTGAGCGTCGCTCCTGCGAGCAACGGATTGCCGTGCACATCATTCTGTGGCTGGGGCGGTTGCCAGCGCCACGGCCGGTTCGTTCGTAGATCCCAGAGTCGTACGGCTGCCGGACCGACCGTTGCGGTCGCGAGCAGGTGTGAGCGGTTGATCGACAGCGTCGTGACGAATGCGCCGGCCGGCGCTGGTTGGTGTGCGAGAGGTTCTCGCGTGTGCGCGTCCCACACGCGAATGTCACCGGCGTCCGATGCGGAAACGACGAAATCTCCGTCCGGTGAATAGGCAACGAGCTGCGGAATGCCCTGTTGACCGCGTAGGAAGCCGATGAGCGCCGGATCCGCACCGAGCGAAGCGAGCATCGAACCACGCGCCTCGGCGACGTCGGTGGCGCCGGCGTTCTCCTCGGTGGCGAAGCGGTAGCTCTGCGCGCTCAACAGGAGCGCGAGATCGACCTCGTGATCTGCCAACATCCGATCTGCGGTCGAAGCGAGGCCACGCGAGATCGCGGCGGTGGTCGCGTGGTTGGCCCGATTGCGCTGACCGCGGGCGTCATCGCGTTCGACCACGGCGACAGTGCCGAAGACGAGCGAAATGACAACGAGTACCGTCAGGAGGGTGACGCCACCACGCGCGAGGCGACGCGCCCGCCGGTGCTGGCGGACGTCTTCACTGTCGAGTTCGTCCTTCGCGATCCCGTGCATCGGCGCCGCCAACTGCGCCACCACATCACGGAAACGGGCGTGATGCATATCGAGGTCGATCTCGTTCGCCGCCCATTGCAAATCGACGTGTCGCGGCTCGTCCACGAACGCGTCCCGCAGGCGTTCCGGTACAGCGGTGCCGGTCAGCGCGTGCGCCGCCGTATCCCACTGCCACGTCCCGCCCGTCACGACGACGAGGATCCGGTCGGCCGACTTGTTCGACAGCCAGTAGTCGAGCTCGCGCCCTACCCATTCCGACGACACCGCCTCCGGCGAGGCAAGCAGCACGAACCACTCCGATTCGTCCAGCGCGCTCTGGATCGACGACCACAAATGCGGGTTCGCCGACAACGCGCTCTCGTCACGGAACACCCGCAACGCCCACCGCCGATACCACGGCTTCGCCAACCGCTGCATCGCCCGCTGCAACGCGGGTGCCAACTGGCCATCCGCCGCATGGCTGTACGAGATGAACGCGTCGAATGCCAAGCCCTTACCGCCTCGCCTCGGTAATTCGCCCTGAAGTATTCCACGCACACCGTTAGGTGTCGATCGAGGGTTCTCCACGTTAGGCATCTCCGGATCGACGCCTTGTCCGTCGCCGAAGCGTTACCGAACGTGCTCGGCGTGTCTGTGCCCCGGCGCACACATTCGGCGTGCCGTATCGAACGAACGCTCGACGCCGCGCAGTCAATCATCGGGCTTCTGCGATTCACCGACGAGCATCGCCGCGGTCAAAGACGCATCCAACCGCTCCGGATTAGCCCACCCGTACCCCAGTACGCCGCGCCGCCGGGCGATACGCCCGTCAGCAAAGTGCCGATCGCGAGGACGCTCGCGAACGCCAGCACACGACCGTTTACGGGAGGTTCGCGCGCACCGAACTGCCGCTCTGCGCTCGCCGACGTGCGCTCGATCGAACAATATGAGCGCGTGGGCGGCGAAGCTCGCGTGTCCCTCGTCGGAACGCCTATGGGTCGGTCGGTGTCTAATGGTGGTGACCCTTCGAAGCAATGCTGCTCGGCTCGTCCTCGTGTGGCTCGCGCTTGCGCTGAGCGCGGGGGCGTGCAGTTCAAGTCATCGAGCCGTTTCTGCCAGGACGGCGAGATCGGTGAGCACCGCAGCACCGCCGACAGTGCCGAAATTCTCGCCTGTGCTCAGTCTCCGGCGTCCAGCCAGTCAAGCCGTCACGCTGACGCTCGACGTCTTTAGTGAATCGGCGCTGCTCGAGGCCATTCACAGGAGACAGCCCGGCTGTGCGGCCGATCAGAGCTTCCGGCTCGACGTGCTCGCCGATGGTAGAGGACTTCTTCCCGATCTGCTCACGACACGGCAGCCGCTTGAGGGGTTTGTTGCCCCTTCTGCTGAGAAGCCCAGCACGTTCATCACGTGGGCGTGGACTGACGACCGCTACACGGAACTGCTCTACGTCGTCGTCGTGCGCGAGAACGATCCGGCCGCAACGTCTGCCGCGTTCTTGATCGATGGCGTTCCCGTCGATCACACAAGCTTGGACAACGGGTGGGGAGTTCTCGCATTCTTCGTTCCTCACCGCCCTGACGATCCCAACTATGCGGTCAGCGGTGTTCTACAGGTAGCCGGAAGTGCCGGGAGCACTGAGTTCCCAGTGTCGTCGCAGGACCCACCTGCTTGCTAAGCAAATCGGGAGCCTCCACGTCGACGGCGTGCTCGACTGCGCCGACAACGACACCGAGCGTGGAGCGCGGTTAGTCCTCGCCGATCTCGACCGGCCGTAGCGTCGCCGCCCGTACCCGCAGCCGATCCGCGCTCGCCAAGTGTGGAGTTGAGCGGGCAATCCGCTTAGACGAGGCCGCGCGCTTCGCCGTATTCGCTCGTGTCCTCGAGCGAAACCAAACCGGTGTCGGTGAGCGACCAGCCGCGCGCTTCGATACCGATGACGGCGCCGTCGACGGACGCTTGCGCCACCCAATAGTTGCCGTAAGCCAGGACGCGGAACTCGACGTGTGCGCCATCAACGAGCAGCGTTACGCGTTCCCACGGCTCGGCCGGATCGATGTCCGAGCCGTCGGTAGGAAACACCGCTCGTCGGACATCGTCCGACAGAACGCCGGTCTCGAACCAGAACTTCTGCACGTGCGAGCGCGCCAAGTCCCACAGTGCTCCCCGGCTTGCCTGTTGATCGACCGGCCAAGTCTGGACGCGAACCTGGGCTGCCGTCTTATCTCGTGGCGCGTCGCCGTGTCCCAGTATCAACTCGACCAGCCGTCCATTCGACGTACCCGACCCGCCAACCCACCGACCACCAGTCCAACGGTCATCGAGTCCGAACGGAGCGAAGCTGGCAGCGGCCAGCGCGCGGCGGCCTTCGTCGGCAACCATTCGACGTACAGCCTCGCGTCGACGGTTGGCTTCCCCAGGCGGCGCGGGTGCTTGACCGGTAGCCGTCAGCGTGGCCGAAGTAGAACCGAGTCCACACTCTGCGCATCGCGACTCGCCGTCGGACACCCGCTCCCAGTCGGCGCACCCACAACGTGAACAGAGGTGAGCGCGCGCGGCCACACCTTCACAGTACGCACAACCGATACAACGTGACCTTCGACCGGGCGAGGAGCACTGTCATCTCGGCGCGCCATATCTGCCGATCGGGGTGCCCGGGTCACCGAACCCGTTCGACTCTCGGTACACGTGGAGGACCACCGCTTTGGGCTCACCTACATCAAGGCGACCCCCGTTTCACTACCTCTCACGGCCCCACGACGACGCCGGGGGTCAGTGTCGCGACCGCGCACGAGTTGTGCTGCGCGCTTGTCGCCGTGTTGTGGAATCAAGGCGACGGGTGCCCACGGCGCGCGCAGCGCCTCGTCCACGTACCGGTCTCACCCCCTGCAAAGTACCCAGGCATAGGTGGTACCCCCATTGTTGCCGAACCGCACCGCCCATCCAGTCGGGGTGGCACCGGAGGGCCCGAACGGATAAGGCAACGAGTGGGAGCCGGTGGTGCCGACGACGGGCGCCGATTCGAGCAGTGTGCCATCGACCGACTTGTACGTTCCTCCACCGACTGCAGCTCCACCCGGCTTGCAAAAGGCGATGACGGTTGCTCCGTTGGCACCCGTCGCGAAGCTCGTGTAGATCGTCGATAGCCCGGTCGCACCCGTCGCACCCGTCGCACCCGTCGGTCCCGCAGGTCCAGTCGGACCCGTGGCACCCCTCGCGCCCGTCGCGCCTTTGGCGCCGGTCGCGCCTTTCGGTCCGGTCGCCCCATCGTTTCCGGTCGCACCCGTCGCACCCGTCGGTCCTTGAGGTCCAGTGGCGCCGACTGCACCTGTGGCGCCGATCGGACCGGTCGCACCCGTGGCACCAGTCGCACCCGTCTGACCCGGGTCACCGGTTGCACCCGTGGGTCCCGTAAGACCTGTGGCACCCGTCTGACCCGGGTCGCCGGTTGCACCCGTGGGTCCCGTAAGACCTGTGACACCCGTCGCGCCCGGGTCGCCGGTTGCACCCGTTGGTCCCGTAAGACCTGTGGCACCCGTCGCGCCCGGGTCGCCGGTTGCACCCGTGGGTCCCGTAAGACCTGTGGCACCCGTCGCGCCCGGGTCGCCGGTTGCTCCGCTGGGACCACTCGGACCGGTTGCTCCCGTCGCTCCGGTAGGACCAGTGGGGCCGACGGCCGGAACTGCTTCAGTGACTACGCGGACCTGATCCATGATGTTGGCGACCTCAAATCGGACCGTCACGGTTCGGCGGTCCGCGCTCAGGGTCACCTGATCGTTACTTGGCGGGGTCAGGCCCAGCGTGAAGTCGAGACCGCGTGCCCCACCGGTGGCGTCGTTCGTCGGATAGGTCGTTCCGAACGCGCCTAGCGAGGAATCACCTGCGTCAAGGGTGCCCTCCAAAACCTGAAGTCCGACGATGTCGCTGTCGAATGTGATGGAGCCGGCGAGTGTCTGGAAGTCGGTCGGCGCGGGGATCGGGGCAGGACGCTGCCAGTGGAGCAGGTAGCTGTCGACCGTCGCGCCCTGAATCGACCGCGAGTTGAGCGTCTGGTGGTCCTTGTCGTACGTGCCGGACAGGTTGATGTCGACGGACACCCCAGACGGGACCAGTTCGCTCCGGCGCTCATTGAACGCGATGATGTCCGTGCTGCTACTCGTCCCGCCGTTTTGCGTCATTCGCACCGACGCCGGTGCCGTTACCTCCACGATGCTTCCGGTCGTGCCCGTCACGTCGGCCGACGCAGTCGAGGCGGCCGGGATCGCGACGATCGCCGACAGCGCAACACTCAAGCAGAGCCCTCGCCGGAGCCCTGCCGCGCGATGGGTAGGCGCGTCAACAGTCTTGTCACGCTTTCCCGCCATCTTGTCCCCCGATGTGTGCTGCCTGTCGGCCGTCAACCTGAGGTCGCTGAGAGGTCCATAGCGAAGGCGGGAAGACGGAACACAAGCTCCACATGGTGCTGCAAGCGGTTTACCTGGGTTACGGCGTCCTGTCCAGCGCTGGCGGGCGAATACATGGTTTCCTTACCGCGGCCGTCCTCTCAGTCCAGGCCATGACAGACCCCACTATGGGTCACGACGCGGCGCAGGCGCTCGACAGGGTCACCGATTCCTGCAGATGATGTTTCGGGTCACGTTCTTGGTCGTGCGCAGCGGGCTTGATGAACCACCCGCTCATGCTTGGAAGGCGAAGCCGACTGTTTCCCGATGGCAGTCCTCTCACGACGATCCGCCTCGTCGACACACTTCGACGACCACCGGCGTTGTGATCGCGACCTAGATGAACGCAGGAGAACCGACCCGCGCGAGCAGCACGTAAGGCGACCGCTAGGCGACCCGCTATCTGATCGGGCCCGTTCAGTGGAGCGGAGTGTCGACGTCGATGTGCTCAGCCGACTGCCGCATCCACTACGGAGCTGACCGGCGCTATCGACCGTACCCGCGTGCCTTCTGGAACGCCGTCCTTTGGCGATATGCACCCGCCCCGCTCTCTGCCGCGACGCGCGACGCGGTGGCTTGTTGGCTCCGCCTCGTGCTCGACGAGCTGCGCGACGTTCACTCCGTGGTTGTGCTGTGCAACGACCGCGTTCGACGTGTGGCAGCAGGTCCCTCCGCGTTCGGGCGTCGAATCGAAACGCAGCCCGCACTTGTCGCGCCGTGGCCTCAACCGACGGAAGGAAAGCGTCGTTCAGGGGTCGACGCGTCAACCGCGACGCCGTTCCCGCTCGAAGCGTTGATACGTCCGCAGACGGTGCTGGTAGCCGAAGCTACGCACGTTTAACAGCTTCACCCTGGCAGCACTGATCGGCGAATATGTACGCACCCACGACGTCGTCGAGCGGGCTCAGGGGTGGCTGCCAAAGCGCGTGGTTGCGGCGACGATCGCTTCGAACGTCGAAGGGTGAGCCGCCCCGTGACCCGCGTCATCAGCGAGCACGAGTTCCGCGTCGGGCCACTCGCGTGCAAGTTGCCAGGCAATGTCGGGAGGTCCGCTGATGTCGAGGCGACCGTTGATGAGCACGCCCGCGACTCCGGCCAGTCGGTGCGCTTCCCGCACGAGCTGGCCGTCGTCCAGGAACGCTGCATTGCTCCAGTAGTGCGTGACGATGCGCGCGAAACACATCCTGAACCGGGGATCCTCGTAACGTTGATCGTGCCGATGCCCGGCATAGGTCGCGACATGCGTGTCCTCCCACTCGCACCACGCCCTCGCGGCGCGCTCTCGTACAGCGGCGTCGGGATCGTGAAGGAGCCGCGCGTACGCGGCCGAAAGGTCGCCGTCGCGGTCTGCTTCGGGCACGCCGTCGCGGAACCGAGCCCATTCTTCGGGGAAGAGCCGACCCATCGAACGAGTGATCCACTCGACCTCACCACGCGTCGTCGTGCCGACATTCACCAGGATCATCTCGGTAAGGCGATCAGGGTGCGCCTCCGCGTACGCGAGGCCGAGCGTGGTGCCCCACGAGCCGCCCCACACCATCCAGCGATCGACGCCGAGATGTTCCCGCAGCCGTTCGCAATCATCGACCAGGTCGGCGGTCGTGTTCGTCGACAGGTCGATCTCGGGCTCGCTCGCGTGCGGAGTGCTCCGCCCACAGTTGCGCTGATCGAACAACACGACTTTGTACACCGACGGATCGAACATCCACCGAAAGTCCGGTGAGCTTCCCGAACCCGGACCCCCATGCAGCACCACTACGGGCTTACCGTCCGGATTGCCACTCGCCTCCCAGCGCAGGAGGTGTCCGTCGCCGACATCGAGCATGCCGACCTCGTACGGCTCCAACTCCCCAGCACCTGTCATCAACGAAAGCTTGACACGCGCTACGGGATGCGAATCGCCCGCACGGGAGCGGCGAGCGAGCACACCGATCGGTTCTGGCGCGGGCGCAACTTCGCCGCGAGACGGAGGATATAGATGTGGTCGGCGCAGGCATCGAAGCGGTGCTCAGATGTGCGGGTTCAGGCAACAAGCAGGCGAGCGCCAAGCTCCGCTGCGTCGAGATCAACGAGGTCGCGGTTGCGTTCGGCCCACCGACCTGACGCGAGGTCATTACGGAGGCTGTGCACTGCCCTCTCCTCGGCGTCCCGTCCGACTGCGGTCCAGACCGATATTCCGCGGCGGACGTTCTCGTCCAGGTATGCCTCGGGTCGGCGCCAGTACGCCTCAAAGAAGCCGTCAGCGCAGTCCCACGGGATGGGCACCGGTTCCATCCGGGCTCCGATCGCGCGGGCAAGCTCGGTCAGCGATGCCAAGACTCTGCAGGCTCTCAAGTCAGCGACTTCAGGCAGGTAGTCACGCGTCAGCCAGAACTGGCTCGGGTCACTGGTATCGAACGTGAACACGACCACGCGGCGAGCAACGCGCCGCATCTCGCGCAGACCGGCGAACGGGTCCTGCCAGTGATGAATAGTGGAAAACGCCATCGCGGCATCGAAGGACTGGTCATCGAACGGCAGGTTCTCGGCAGATCCAGCCAGGCACGGCGCCGCGTCTGGGACGCGCTGCGAACGCATGAGCATCGACGGTTCGACCGCGACGATGTGGCGGTCGGGGGGCTCGTAGGACCCGGTGCCTGCCCCGACGTTCAGTACCGTCTGCGCGTCACCGAGCGCAGCCCATAGCCGCGCGGCTATGCGCGGCTCGGTGCGCCGGGTCAGGGTGTACGTGGCTCCGATGGTGTCGTACAACTCGCCATTGGCCAGTCCCATTCGGCGAGGCTCCTCGCAATACCGTCCGTCGCACGCATATTGCCCGCGCTGGGACGCTCATGGCGAGCGCCGAAGTCCACACCTGGCCCGTCGCCATCGTGGAAGCGACGGTCTATCGGTGGGTTCGCCAGGACCGTGTCGACCGGGGCGAACTCGGGGGCACGTCGACCTCCGAAACCGCCGAGCTTCGGGCCGCGCGACGACGGATAACCGAGCTCGAGTCCGAGCTGGCGACGGTGAGGAGGGCGTCGGAGTTGTTCGCGGAGGGCCGGGTGGTGCGCCCAAAAGCACTGTTCGGCGTCGTGGAGATGTTGGCCCGTGAAGGCCATGGCGCCAAACGTGTGTGCCGGCTGCTGCGCGTCGCCCCGTCGGGATTCTTCCGCTGGCGCAGCACGCCGCCGTCGGACCGGGCGATCCGTCGAGCATGGCTCGCGGATCTGATTCGGGAGATCCACGCCGGCGGAAGCCCGAGGGTGACGCTGAGGTCGGCCGGTCCGACATACACCGCGTCGATGCCCGGTACCGAGAGGATCTCGTCGACATGAGCAACGGCGTCGCGTGTCTCGATCATCACGATGCAGAGAACGTCCTCGTTTGCGTTCGCGAAATAGTCGAAGCCCGCGTAGTAGTTAGCTCGGACCGGCCCGTAGCTGCGTGCGCCCAACGGCGCGTATCGGCATGCCTGAACGGCGCGCTCCGCATCGGCCGGGCTGTTGACCATTGGGATGATCACACCCCGCGCGCCCGCGTCGAGCGTCTTGCCGATGATCCCGGGCTCGTTCCAGGGGACGCGGACGAGTGGCGTTACGTCGGTCGACGAAACTGCCTGCAGCATCGTGACCATCTGCGCGTAGTCGATAACCCCGTGTTGCATGTCGAGCAGATCCAGTCGAATTTCGTGTGCGCGACGATCTCGGCGGAGAAGGCGCTCGGGATCATCAACCACGCACCCAGCGCCGGCCGGCCCGCGGCCCAAGCTTCACGTAGTCCGTTCGCTCGCATCAGGTGCCTCGCACGAGTGTTCGTCGAGGAAGTGATCGTAACCGTGCGAACTCTGTTCGATCACTTCGTCCGTTCGGGGACAGCAACCACTTCGGAACGCTTGACAGCCGAACCGGACATCAAGTCAAGTGGGACCGTGCCTGCGCTGCCTATGGTCGTCGGCGAAGTCGCCGAAGGAGCGGCGCCCGCTGAGGAGGCGAACTGATGACAGACAAGCCGAGCTACCTCGGATTGCTGAACGCGATCGCGATTGCCGAGACGCGAGCACACAAGTACTTGTGCGCGTGGGCCGACGTGACGAGGAGCGACGAGGTACGGGCTGTACTGCGCAAGGTCGCGGCACGCGAGGGCGAGCACGCGATGAGCTTCGCGAAGCGGATCAATGAGCTCGGTTACGACGTCCGTCGCAAGGAGGACGAAGATGACGACACGGCGATCGCGTTGGTGACATCCGACTGCTCCGACCTCGAGAAGATGGAAGCGCTGAAGCTGCACCGTCTCGACCGAGGCGACAAGCCGGACATCTTCGACGACTTCTTCAAGGATCACTCGATTGACATCGCGACGGGAGAGTTGCTCGGTCGCTACATCGCCGAGGAGCGCGATACGGGGCGGTTGTTGCGGCAGTGTTATGAGCAACTGCGGCGGACAGCGCCCGGTGGATCGCCAGCCGTCGCCGACGACCGATTGGCCTCGCTTGAACGCAAGTTCGACGCGCTGTATAGCACCGTCAACGAGCTTCGCGACGCGATCCCCGGCCCGGCGCCGGAGCCCAATGGCTCTCGAGCGAAGGCGCGCACAAAGTAGCCGGAGCCTCGCATAAGCGTCCCTGAGCTGGTCTGCATGCGTGTGCGCGCTACCGAGGGCGCGAGAACCCGCGTGTGCTTGCCCGATGTGGCGCGATCGCCCGGAACGTCGACGGGTTCTGAGAGCGTCTTTGGAGCGGCCGGGATCTCTCGTTCGGACCGCGCGCTGTGGGTCGTGTATCAGCAGACGCCGTCCGCCGAGGCCGGCGTCACATTGGTCACGACCGCATAGGTCCCGGCGCCGAAGCCTGCGGGGGCGGTGCCGAACTCACCTTGGGCACTGCCGAGATCGAGTTTGAACTGGACGTTCGCGAGCAGGTAATCGTCGCCGGGCGGCGCAACCGTGTCGTCGGCGGGCGCGAAGTGCGCTGACAGCCAGCCGCGGGCGTAGACGTTCAGGTTCCCCTTGGGCGCCGGTACCCCCTGCGTGATGAGCGTCAATGGCCCCGTGTACACCACCGCGCCAGCCGTTGTGCGTAGCGTCGCCGTCGCCCGATACACGCCGCGTTGGGTGTTCAGGTTGATCGTCCACACAATGTTGGTGAACGAGAGCGCGCCGGACAGGGCGTAGTCGGCGGGATCGGGCGCAACCTCGGTTTGGGGTCCAGTCCACGGCCCCCCCGCCCTATACGTCCGGTAGTTGATCGTGTCCTCGCCAGTACACGACACCACGCTCGGGTACGTGCCGGTCAGGTTCATCGTCGCGTTCGCACGGTTGATCTCGGGCGTCCCAGACGATGCGAATACGGCCCCGTTCCCCGCGACCAACGCGCAACACGACAACACTGCGATCACGATCGTCCGAACACGCATGACTCACCCTCCCGTACCGCCGAGACCGCTTACTTAGCGCGACGGTAACGCGCCAACCCGGACGGAGCCAGCAGGCTCTTCTGCCGCACCGATCTGCCGATCGGCACTCGCCTTTGGCGGTCGTGTTCGGGCAACCTGTGAGCATTCGACAGTCGAATCACGGTCGGAGGAACCTCGTGCACGCAGTCATCGGACGGGTGAAGATCAAGCTGGGCCACGAGGACGAACCCCTGAACTCGCAGCCGATCGGTGTCCCGTCGCCGGACGCGAAGAGCCCGACCTCGCCGCCGGGCCGCGGCCGACATACTGGTCGTATGGCTCGCGTAGAACGCACGAAGCTAGAGAAGAGCCTCGTCGGCCCGGCTGGGGAGCACTACGTGCTCTATCAGTTGTATCGCCGTGGATTCTTAGCGTCGCTCGCTCCGCCGGGTACGCCGGAGGTCGATGTTCTCGTCTTGTCGACGGACGGCGAGCGCGTCGCGGCGACAATCCAGGTGAAGACCCGCACGCGCGGCGGTGAGGGAGGGTGGCAACTCAATGTGAAGCACGAGTCGATCGCCGATGATCGGCTCCTGTACGCGTTCGTCGATATGGAGCCCGAGCATCCGGTTACGTTCATCGTGCCGAACGGTGTCGTCGCGAGGACCGTGAAGGCGTCGCACGCGATATGGCTCGCGACTCCGGGACGACATGGTCAGGCGCATAACGACAGCAAGATGCGGAACCTCAGGCCGTCCTATCCGTACCCTGTGCCAGGATGCGAGCCGGGCTGGCTGCAGCCGTATCGCGAGACATGGAAACTTCTCCGTAGCGCCGAATAGACATAGATCACCAGCATCAAGCGAACGGCGCGCGCCAGGCCCTTCTTCGCCGGAGCGGCGAACACATAACTGCCGTTCGGCGGTCGCCGTAGTCAGTCCAGATCGAGAGTCTTCAACACGCGGCGCGCCCGTTCGAGGTCGCCCTCGAAGACCAACAACCTGTACCCGTCCACGTAGCTCAGGCTCGGGCGCATGCCGCCAACGTCGTCGGCTGAACTGATCGCCTTGATGCCGTTGGCCTCAAGCTCAGCAAGGAGCGCACCGACCTCGACCGGTCCCCGAACGCGAGCGAGTTCGACAATCGCCTCGCGGTCATGGTGATCACGCTCGTCGCGGTGTGTCACGGTCGAGAAGTCTTTCACGTCATTAGCCGAGCCGCCCCGAACTGCCGATCGGCACCCGTCGCGCGAGCTCAGACCCGACCAGAACGCGCGTCCCCGAACGCGCAGCGAACGGACCTCGCGATTATCCCGACGTGCCGTTCGGGGACGCTCACCATCGAGCACACCTCGCCAATCATGTTCGGGCTAAGACCCCGAACATGCATCGCATCCGTTTCCCGCTGGCCTTGCATCTACCCACGCCTCGACCTCAAGTCGCGGAGGCGGCGGCGACCGCAAGCCGAGCCAAACCTGCCGGAGCAGACATTCCTGTCGACCGGGCCCACCGCCGCGTCTCCGCCTCGCGGTCGAGGTGTCATCCAGAGAGTGGCCACTCCAGATTGGGAAAGCTGGCGTCGCCAGTGAACAGGGCCCAACCCTCATCGAGCGCGATCTGATTCTTGAGATTGCGGCGGAGCAAAAGGTCTGTCGGGTTGACATCGTTGTGTTCTGCCCATCGGAAGAAGGCTCTCATGAACGCGAGCCATTCGTTGTGGTCGGGTTGGTACCGGGCGGAACCACTGAGCAGTGTCGGCTGCTCATGACCGGCACCGATCTCACACCACCCCGGTCGCGAGCTCGTTGCATGAACATCGCGCCGGTCTTAGCCCACGTTCCGAAACTGTCGCATAGCGGCCCCGCTTCGGTAATCACGAAGGCCCAGTCGCCAGGTCGTTCGACATCGCCTAACGTTGCAATCAGGGCCTGAGGCGACGGATTGGGTCGAGCCGTGTTCACTCCACGTGTGGTCGCGGCGACTGGTGAACACAAGGGGAGTCATGGCGACGAAGAAGGGGTTCTTCGCCGAGCTGCAGCGTCAGGCTGCACAGGCGCAGCGACGTCAGCAACAGGCCGCCAGCGCGGCCGCCCGCGCGCAGGCCACGATGCACCGCCAACACCAGGCTGCGCTCAAGCAAGCAGAACGGGCGCAGGCGCAAGCGGTGCGTTCGAGTGCCGCGCAACAGAAGGCCGCGGAGCGCGAAGCCCAGCGACTCTACGATGAGGCTCGGCGTGCCGAGGCCGATGCGATGAACTCGACAATCGCCGCGCAGTTCGAGGAGATCGATTCGTTGCTCGACGCGACGCTCGAGGTCGACGATTACATCGATCTCGAGAAGCTTCGCGTCGTCGCGACCAAGCCGCCCTTTCCGCGCCCAGATCTCGACACTGCCCTGCAGTCCCCGCCGCCGCTGCAGGCGCCACCTGAACCGGTATACGAAGAACCACCTGCGCCGAGCGGGCTCGGCGGCTTGTTCGGCCGCAAGAAGCATGCCGAATCGGTCGCCGAGGCACAGGCCATGTTTGCGCAGCAGCACGCGGCGTGGGAGGCGGAAGTCGCGCAGCTGCCCATGAAGCAATTGTCGCAGCTGCAGCGGCACGAGCAAGCCGAGGAAGAGCGGGTGTCGCAGCTGGCCGCAGCGCGGGAGGCGTTCGATGCCGAATGCCAAGCGCGCGAGGCCCAGGTCGAGCGCGAGAACGCGGAACTTGACGCGTTCATACAGCGGCTCGCCACACGCGATGAGGAGGCTGTGCAGGAGTACGTGTCGATGGTGCTCGGAAACTCGGTCTACCCGGACTGTTTTCCGGTCAGCTATGACCACCGGTTCGACTCTGCGCTGACAGAGCTAACGATGACGGTGTACGTACCGCCCCCGTCGGCACTGCCCGCGATTAAGGAGCACAAGTATGTGAAGGCTAAGGACGAGATCACGGCGACGCCGTTGCCTCTGCGTGATCAGAAGAACCGCTATGCCAGCGCGGTTAATCAGGTGGCGCTGCGAACCTTGCACGAGGTCTTTGAGGCTGACCGTGACCGCGTCGTCCAGACGATCGCTCTGCTCGTCACTACGAAGACGATCAACGCGGCGACCGGGCAACCGGACCAGGTCGACCTACTGGCCGTCGCGGTCGATCGAGATGCATTCGAATCGTTCGATCTCGCCCGCATTGTTCATGCCGAAACCTTGAAGCTCCTGAAGGCCTCCGTCTCGAAGGACGCTTTTGGCCTCGCCCGCATCGACACGTCGAAAGGCGTGCGGGGATAACCGTGGTGAGCGGTTACGTCTTCAACTCGCCTCCCGGATGGCCGACCCCTCCGGACGGATGGATGCCACCGGAAGGCTGGGCACCCGACCCGAATTGGCCGCCAGCGCCGGCTGACTGGGTCTTTTGGGTAGCAGCCACACCACCACCGCCATCACTGCAGCCCGTACCACCGACGCCTGACACAGTGACGCCATCACCGCCAAACACCCCACCACTGCCTGTCGTGGCGACGCCCGACGTGAGCGGGATGAGCGTTCCGCCCGAGCCGTTCAGCCACGCCAGCACGTCTCCTGGTCCGCTCGACGACCCGGCCATCACCTCGGCGACGGACGCCGAGGCCAGTGCGGTTGAGCGCCTGCAGGAACTCATCGAGGAGCTACGCCGAGAGAACGACAACCTCCGACTACGTGCCGCAGCAGGGAACGTCGACGTCGTTGACCTGAACGACGATCGCGTGCTGCAAGAGGTCGGCATTTACAACTACCACCACCCGCTCGAAAACGCGGACGCCTACCGCGACCGACTCCGCGACCTGCAAGAGCAGATCAAGGACGCCGTCAAACGCAACGACGCGATCCTGGCGTCCGACATGTTCACGTTCAACAACTCTCTCGCCAAGGGTCGCAAGATGACGAGCGACTTCTCGAAGCTCATGTTGCGTGCCTATAACTCGGAGGCTGACAGTGCGGTCCGGTCGCTGCGGGCTGGCAACGTCGTGACCGCGACGAAGCGACTTGAAGCTTCCATCGTGTCGATCGCACGCCTCGGGGCAATGATGGAGATGCGCGTCAACCCGACCTACCACGCATTGCGAATCGAAGAACTCGAGCTCACTGGCGACTTCCTGATGAAGCAACAGCAAGAGCGCGAGGATGCTCGTGAGGAACGCGAACGACTCCGTGAACAACGGAAGGTCGAGCAGGAACTCGCCGCTGAGCGCGAACGTCTGAACAAGGAGCGGGCACACTACGCCAACGCGCTGGCTGCGCTGCAGCAGAACGGGAGCGAGGCCGAGACGGCCGAAGTCGCAGCGAAGCTCGCGGCGCTTGACCAGGCCATCGAGCAAAACGACTACCGAGCAGCGAACATACGCGCCGGGTACGTCTACGTGATCAGCAACGTCGGCGCGTTCGGCAACAACGTGGTAAAGATCGGAATGACGCGGCGGCTGGAACCGATGGACCGCGTGCGCGAGCTCGGTGACGCGTCCGTCCCCTTTCCATTCGACGTTCATGCCATGTTCTTCTCAGATGATGCGGTCACGCTTGAGAACGAACTGCATCACGCGTTCGCTGCGGTTCGCGTCAACAACGTCAACGCGCGTCGTGAGTTCTTCTTCGCAACCCCAAACGAGGTGCGCGCTGTGTTAGCCGCGAAGGTCGGGAGCCTGCTCGAGTTCACCGAGCACCCCGAGGCGATGCAGTACAACCAGAGCAGGAAGTACTGGCCGGCGACAGCAGGAGAGACCCGACCAGAATAGGAGCGCTCACACCTCGGATAGCGGCAAACGTCGCTCCCCCACTTCGGGCGTCCAGCCCGATGGGCTCGCCATTCGGTCGGCCGCTCCCCCATGGGTTGCGCGCCTTCGTGACCTGGGCCTTGCTCCACGCGTCTCTTCTGATCCCGTCACGCACGAGCAGGACAACGGGTGCAGGCATGTCGTCCACGCCTCGACCATTGAGGGGCCAATAGCTACGCGCATCCGTGGCCAGACGCCGATGATCGCACCTGTGCCGATGATCGCACGTGTGATGCGGTCGATGAAGTGCCGAGATCATGGCGCGGCCTGCACGCGGCCTGATAACGGCCAGTAAGTCCGTCCGTCCTGGTCAGGGCTTCGATCGGTCAGAACGCCGGCTACGGGCCACACCCGCACAACGAACCAACTGTGCAAACGCACCGTGCAGGCTACGAGCATTCATATCCGCGTGTGAAACCGTCGCGGACCTCCGACGGGTATCCCCTACCGGCACAACCGGGACGCGTTTCCCAGCCCATTCGGCGGGATTTTGGGACACCCAGGGGAGGTCGACGAGCGGTCAGTCGGGGTCGTGAAGTGCTTGGTGCGCGCGTCGTTCGACGATCGCGTATCCGTACGCCATGGCGGCGGTGTGTGCTTTGGTGAGCAGTTCCCGCGCTTTTTCGATGTCGCTTGGTTCGTTGCGCTCGGTGAGCATCTTTCCCCAGGCGAGGTTGGTGCGGGCTGCGAAGAACTTGGCCCGCATCCGGTTGCTACTTGCGGCGGCTTGCGCGAAATATGCGTCAGCTTCGTCGTAGCGGCCGAGGACAGTGGCGAGGCCACCGAGAACGTGACTGACGGGGCCTTCCGCTGAGCCGCCGCTGAAGGAGAACTGACTGGCCCACGGTGCGAGTCGGTCGAAAAGTGGCTGGGCGCAGTGCGTGTCCCGGCATTCGATCGCGACGTCGGCGTACCGAAGCATTCCGGAGATCCAGTTCAGGTCGACCGGGAGATCGAAATCGGTGGTCGCGAACTCGGCCAATAGGTGATGGGCGTCATCGGTGCGGTCTGCTTCTAGATACGCCACTGCCAATGTGCCGGCGAACGCGGGGATCCCGGGGTACTCGGCAACCCCCTGTTCGACGCCGGGCAAGAGTCGGCTCAGTGTGCCCCGTTGCCAGTTGACATGTATGAGCTGTGCGCCGAAGGTGGCGGCAACGTCGGGCTGACCGCCGTCGGCGCCGATCTGCAAGGCTTCCTTGGCGAGCTGTTCTGCCCGGTCGCTGTCTCCGGCGATCAGCGCCCACCCAGCGCAGTGCATGGTGTTCATCCAGTGCAGGGTCGGGTCGCCGACCTCCTTGGCCACCGACTCCATGATCTCGCGGAAGCGGTCACACTCGCCGATCTCTCCCGCGCACGTCAGGGCCAGCGTGCGATTGTGCGCGGCCCAGAACAGCAGTGCCGGGTCACCGACGTTCTCTGCCAGAGCCAGGGCGTCGGCCGAGAGGGTCAGCAACCGTCCGAGCAGCACCGGCACTCGAAGCGGTTGGGCGACATCGTTGAGGACGCGCACGATGACGGTGTCGTCTCCCGAGGCCATGGCGATCGCGATCGCTTCATCCGCGAGAGGTTGGAGGCGTTCAAGTGAACTCCCGTAGGTGAGCTCCAAACACAAAGTGGCGAGCACGAGCGCCCGATCGGGGTTGTCGACCGGGAGCCGGTCGAGCGCCAGCTCAAGGATCTCGATCTTGGCGAGGTCCTGGACGCCCATGGCCGTGAAGAAACCACGGTTGTTAGCCAGGGCCGCGGCAACCAGTCGCTCGGTGTCATCGACCGCCGCAGCCTGGCGGGCACCACCGAGGAGGGTGTCACGGAAGGCGGGATCGCCGGTCTGGCGCTGGGCGGTACCCAGCCCGATAGCCAGGTCGATTTCCAAGATCGGATCGGGGTCCGTGGCTTGGGCGTAGAGGTCGATGGCCTGCGCGTAGTAACGCAGCGCAACAGCTGGGGCGAGCGCGGCGAGCGCAGAGTCGCCCGCCTGGCGCGAGTAGTTGATCGCCTTCGCGACGTCCGAGGGTTGGGTCGCGCTGAACCAGTGCCGGGCAAGTTCTCCCACCCGTGCGCCCGGACGATCGCCGCAAAGGGCTTCGAGCGCTTCGCCAACTTGTCGATGCGCACGCGCTCGACGGTTGGGGCCCAAGTCTTCGTAGAGGGTGCGTTGAATCAGCGCATGGGCGAAGTTGTAACGACCCGTGTCGGCCACCTCGCGCACCAGGGCCACCGCGATGGCCGCGTCGAGCATGTCGAGGAGGTCATCCTCCGAGGTCATCGTCGCCCGGGCTAGAACGTCGAGATCGAAGTCGCGGCCGATCACTGCTGCGACCGACAACATCCGCTCGGCGTCTGGTCCGAGGCGCCCAACCCGCGCACCGATCACCTCGCGCACGCTGTCGGGCAAGGCAGTTCCGTCGAGAGAATCTTGCGCGACCCAACGGCCACTCGCGTCTTGCGCGATCGCACCGCTCTCCGTCAAATGCCGGAGGACTTCGCTGACAAAGAACGGATTGCCGTCGGTCTCTCGATACACGGCGTGGGCCAGCCCGATCGCCGCGTCGTCGAGGGTGTGACCGGCGGCCGCCTCCATGAGCGAGATCACGTCGGTGTCATCGAGCCCGGTCAGCTCGACGCGAGCAACACCTTGTTGGCGGCGCAGCGCCGCCAACGTCTCCAAGAACGGATGCGAGCGCGACAACTCGCCATCCCGGTAGGTCCCGAGCACGAGGAGCCGCATCGTCTGCTCGGCCGCCATGACGTGACGCAACAGTTGCAGGCTCGCTTTGTCGGCCCACTGCAAGTCGTCGAGCACCAACACGACCGGTTGTTGTCGAGACAGCTCGACCAACAGGCCCACCACGGCCGCGAACAACAAGAACCGTTCCGTGTCAGGATCCGTCGCTTTCGACGGCGGGAGGTCCGGGATCCTGCTCGCGAACGCGGGAACCATACGGGCCAGCTCCGACCCGTACGCAGCGACATGCGCGACGAGCTGCTCCTCGGGCGCGTGCATGACGTAGTGGCCGATCGCCTCCGCGAAGAGCTGGTACGGCGTGGCGAGATCCTCTTCACAGTGCCCGAACAACACGCACGCGCCGGCATCGAAAGCCGCGCGAGCAGTCTCCGCGACCAACGTCGTCTTCCCGAGCCCGGCCTCGCCCGAGATAAGCAGCACCTCGCGTCCCTCGCCCGCCACGACCCGCTTGAACGCGTCGGACATCGCGGCCGTCTCGGTCTCGCGGCCGATGACACCCACCACGGGACGCGCGCTCAAACGGCCCGGCAACGGCACCGCATTCGTCGCGTTCCCGCCGAGCGGCTCCCAGCGCACCGCGACCGTGTCGACCGGGTCGGGCAATCCCTTCAACTCCAACGACCCGACGCTGATGCACTCGTGTTTGCTGCGCCGGCCCGCCATCGCACGCACGACATCCGCCGCGAGGATCTGGCCGGCCTCGCACCTCGCGCACAGTCGCGCGGCCTCGACCACCGGATCGCCGAAGTAGTCGTCTTCTTCGGCCGTGACTTCGCCGCCGCTCAGCCCGACCCGCAAACCGATCGAGACCCCACGGGCGCGGTTGTCGCGTTCGATGCCCTGCTGCATCCCGACCGCGCACGACAACGCCGCCGACGTCGATGCGAACACGACCATGAGCCCATCGCCCAGGTTCTTCACCTCGAAGCCGCCGGCCTCCGCGACCGCCTGGCGCAAGATCGAGAAATGCTCGCGGCGCAATTCGTCGGCCGCGTCGGGTGCCCGGCTCGACGCCAATGCAGTGGAACCCACCATGTCGGTGAACAACATCGCCACGTTCTCAGTCGTCAACGAAGCACCACTCCCGCCGGCACCCCCCAACCGTAAGCCGCGCGCCCCACCACCCGCACGGGTCCTCCGACGAAGGGCACTTGGTATCCCAAAGTGCGCCCCGACAACGACGTGCCAGGGGTGACGCCCCAGAAGACGCGTCCCCGAACCACGCTCTAGGGGTGCCACAGAACGCCGGGTCGCGGGCGGTTGTCGCCGGTGTACTGCCTCGGTCAGGAGTTAGCGATCGACCCGCGTGACGCGGCGTAGACCTGCCAGCGGTCGGGAACGCCTTTGAGCTCGTGTTCGCCCCGGTCGGAGAAGGTGAGACCGGAACCGGCGACGAGATCGCGCACAGTGCGCGACACGAGCACCTCTCCTGGACCGGCGAGCGAGGCAACACGCGCGCCGATATGCGCAGAGATGCCACCTATGTCATCACCACGTAACTCGATCTCGCCGGTGTGCAGACCGGCCCGCACCGCGAGACCGAGGTCTCCTGCGCCGTCGGCGATGGCGAGTCCGCACGCCACGCCACGTGCGGGACCGTCGAAGCGGGCGAGCACACCGTCGCCAGTCGACTTCACGTTGACGCCTCGGTGTCGCTCGCTCTCTCGTCCGACGAGCCGGTCGTGGCGGTCAAGGGTCTGCTTCCACGCGTCGTCACCGAGCGACGCGGCGCGTGCGGTGGAGTCAACGATGTCGGTGTACAGCACTGTAGAGAGCACGCGGTCGACGAACCCGACCGGCCGGACGCCGGTGATGAACTCCTCGCAGTCGTCGAGCCAGTCGACAATCGGTCCGCTCGCCTCTCTGGCGAAATGGGCTGCGTAGTCGAGCGGGACGAGCCGTGCGTTCGGGATATGGCGAGCGAGGTACTCAGCAGACTCGAACGGGACGATCCGGTCTCCGGTGGCATGCACGACCAGGGTCGGCACCGAGATCGTTGGCAGGATCGAGCGCACGTCGATGTTCTCGTCCATTTCCAACAGCCGAACAACTGCTCCCGGACTGGCGCCCGCCATCTCCCGAGCGCCGATGGCCTCGAGGTCCTCTTCCTTCACCTCGCCGACTGGCGAGAAGGTCGCCAGGATGCGTCCGCTGCCCCAGTACTGCTCGATCAACGCACGCTGAGCGGCGCGTTCCTCGAGCGTGGGCATCCACGGGTGATCATCAGTTCGTACGAAACTGGCGAAAGAACCGAACAGCGTCAACGAATGGGTCCGCTCCGGGAACGTCGCGGCGAACAGGATCGACATCGGACCACCCTCCGAGCCGCCGATCAACGCAGCCCGTTCGGAGCCGACCGCATCCATGACGGCACGTACGTCGTCCATCCGGACGTCAAGGCCGGCGACATCGACCGAACGGTCACTGAGCCCGGTACCGCGCTTGTCGAAGACGATGACCCGCGCAAAGCGCGACAGCCGCTCGAACCATGCCGCAAAGACCGGGCTGATTCCAGCATCGAGGCTGTCACTGACGTTGGAGACGAAACCTGGGACGAACACGACGTCGATCGGGCCCTCTCCGACAACGGCGTAAGCGATATGAACGTCACCGCTGCGGGCGTACCGGACCTTGGGTGCCATCCCGACATCGTCGCATGCCTCGACAACGCCTGCATCCTCGCCACAGAGCCGAACAACACCCGCGCGGGCGACCGGCGAGGACGCGGAACGGGACTACCGGGGACCTTTCGGAACCCCGCCGACTATCCCAGAAGACGCGCCCCATAACAACGCGACCGGGGTGCCCCAGATCGCCGGGAGTGGGGCTTTATCCGGCGAGTGATGAGCGCGGTGCTTGCAATCGCGAATACGCACCGATTCCGGTAGGGGTTCGTTCGGCCAGCGGCACAAGCCGCAGAGAACACGCTGGGGTGCGACGGCGACAGCGAGCGCGTTGTGTGCGCGGTCTGGACGGGTTAGCGGATCAGCTCTCACCTACACGACGTGGGCCGAGAGGTGCCGCGCGGTGTGGTCGGGTCAGTTGATCGAGTCACTATGCGTTCCGACTGATCCGTGATTGCGGCCCGGACGGGTGTGTGTACGCTCCTGCGACGCTGACGACGATCGAGGAGAGGGCGTGACGGGTCAACGGGGCACGAATGCGCGCATGGCAGTCGTCGCCGTCGCGCTGATCGCTGCGGCTTCGGCATGTGGCTCCAGCTCGAAAAACACCGGTGCTCAGATTGCCGCGACGACAACTACGACGCCGGCGACCTCAGCACCGCCCGTTGGTTCTGCGGTGACTGGTTCGGCGGCGGGAAAGCCGTGCGTGGCTCGCAAAGGCAGCTTGCCGCCCGGTGCGCCCGACGTCCCTGTCCAGATCGGGCCCGCCCCAACGAAATTGATCATCAAGGACTTGAAAGTCGGTACGGGGGCGGTCGTCCCGGCCGGTGCGACGATCACGGCGAACTACATCGGTGTGGCGTGCAGCACCGGGACGCTCTTCGATTCGTCCTACGCGCATGGCCAAGCGATTCAGTTCCCCCTTACTGGCGTCATCCCGGGATGGACGAACGGCATTCCCGGCATGAAAGTTGGTGGGCTCCGCTTGCTGGGTATCCCCGCTGATCAGGCGTACGGCCCAACCCCTCCCGGGCCGGGCATCGCTCCCGATGAGGCCCTTTGGTTCGTCGTGCAGCCCGTCAAACTCGGCTGAACGCACACAGGCGAGTCGGTGAACGACACGTCGCACTTGTCGCTCCAGACGTGTCCCATAACAACGTCCCATAACAACGACCTCGGCGTGCCCCCGAACGCCGGCTCTGCGCGTTCGCGACGGCGTCGGGGCTGCTTTGACGTCCAGCCAATGGTGTGGTGAGGATCTGTCTGTGGAGGGAGTGGCTATCGGGGCGATGCGTGACGCGGCGGTCGCGGCGACTCACCTCGACGATTTCGGTGACGAGTGGTTCATGGGGCCACTCGCCGCGTGGGCGGCGGATTTGGAGCAGCCGAACCTGACCGAGTTCGGTCGGAAGTTCCTCCGCTCGTTGGCTGTGCGCGACCTTGCCCGGCGTCTGCGGGTTTTAGAGACGTTTCGCGAACATCCCGAGATCGCTTCGGTACCGATCCCTCGGATCGTTTACATCACGGGGCTCGAACGCAGCGGAACCACGCTGTTGCACAATCTGCTCGCTCTACATCGCCGCGGTCGGGCGTTCTTGCGGTGGGAGCTAATGGAACCAGTCCCTGCACCGGTCGCGCAGACCTACGCCACCGACCCGCGGATCGACACCGTGCAGGCCTCGGTCGACAAACTGCGCGGTTCGACCTTGGAACACATGCACTGGGTGAATGCCGATGAGCCCGAGGAATGTGTGTGGGGATTCATCGATGCGGCATCGATGCTCGGTCAAGCCGCGACCATGTGTATGCCACAGTGGCGTCGGTTCCTCGCCGAGGAGGATCTCACGCCTGCTTACGAGAACTATCGACGGGTGGTGCAACTGCTGTTGTGGAAACACCCCGTAGATCCGGACGGGTTCCTGGTGCTGAAAGCACCGCAGATCGGCGGGCAGATCGCCACCTTCGCCGACGTCTTCCCGGAAGCGGACTTCGTGATCACCGACCGCGATCCGTTCCGATGCATGGTCTCCATCGCCGTCATGGGCGAGTCGATCATCGAACCGTTCTGCATCGACAATCCACTCACGAACGACGGCACTCGCGACCGCTTGGTGCTGTCATGGATCAGGCCCAAGCTCGCCGCGCTCTCGGCCTTCAGCGCCGCGGCTCCAGAGCGCGTCACGCACGTCGCCTATCCGGCCCTCGTCGGAGACCCAAGGGGAACTGCGCCGCATACGCTGTCGGCCCTTGGCCTTCCCGTCGACCAGAACCTGGCGGTCCGGATCGACACGTTCTTGCACGCCCAACGCAACGGTGCGCGCGTGGCTCCTCCACCGGAACTCGCCACGATGGGTTACACCCACGACGACGCGCTGTCGGACCCCGTCATCAGCGACTACTGCCGAACATTCGGCATCGCACCCGAACGCTCGCGCCTCACCGGAACTCACCCATCGGTCTGACAAACACGACGAACCCCGGCCCGCGCAGTCGACACCGCAGGTAGGTATCCCATATCGCGCGCCCCCGAACGACGTTGCCGGGGTGTCCCGGATCGCCGGCACCGGGCGTTCGCGATCGAGGCGAATCGGCAGATCGGGGCGCGATCGCGAGCCACTCGCGCCTCTGGGTTGCTTGCTAACCGGGTTCGTCGTCGGTTGCGGCTCCGGCCCGAAGCGCGAGGCGGTGCTCTGCAAGAGGTGGATGCGTTCTGATGTCGGTCGGGTCGCGCATTGCGTCCTCGGACGTAGGGTCGAGGCTGAGCTGATCACGAGGAGGATCCATGACTGACCAAGGGCCTGAGCCTGTTGCGAGTTCGGGCGCGGCGGCGCGGGTCCTCAGCGGTTTGGAGGAGGCCACGTGGGTGCTTGCCGGCTTCGAGCATCTCCTCCGTTCGGGGGCGTTGTCGGGGGAAGGCTTGAGGTTGCAGACACGAGAGGATCACGCGGCGGCGAGCATGCTGGCCGCGGTCGGCCTCGTCGTGGGAGATGATCGTCCTGAGCTGGCGAACGGTCTCCTCGAGCTGGTGTCGGACGGGTCACTGCACACTCGCCACCAAGCGATGATCTCGACGCTTCGTCAGGTCGCAACGTCGATGGGGATCGTGGCCGCGCACGACGGGGACGGGTGGGCGGCTCAGGACGACGACACGCTCTTGGCGCAAGGCAAGTCCTCGGCGCTCGGCGGCACGATGCTCGCCATGTATGCGATCCCGTCACTCGAGGGACTGAGCGAACGGTTCGCCGCGGGGGGAGATTTCTTGGACATTGGCGTTGGCGTGGCGGAGTTGGCAGCGGCGTTCTGCGAGGCGATGCCGAACGCGCGAGTCGTCGGCATCGATGTCTTGCCGCGAGTGCTGGCGCTGGCTCAGCAGACGATCACGGCGCGTGGGCTGCGAGATCGTCTCGAAGTGCGACTCGTCGCCGTTCAGGAGCTGACCGATGTGGCGAAGTTCGACCTGGCGTGGATGCCGGCGCCGTTCCTCCCCGAAGAAGTCTTCCCGGTCGGGCTGCGCCGAGTGCACGACGCGCTCCGGTCCGGCGGCTGGCTGGTCGTGGGCGCGGGACGGTTCGATGACGATGCACTCGCAACGTCAGTGACGCGCTGGAAGACGCTCCGTAGCGGCGGTACGCCGCTGACCCCCGACGACGCCAGAGCATCGTTGGACAGCGCCGGCTTTGTCGAGATCAGGGAGCTGCCGACCCCACCGGGCGCACCCGCGCTCTACGCAGCCCGAAAGAAACCCACTACCTAAACGTGCAACATGACGGCATCCCCAGCGTGATCGCGCGACCGCGCAACAACGCGTTGCCGATGCCTGAGTCGACCCGGCCTCGACTTCACTCCTCAACCTGAGATGTCCCCGAACGCGCGTCCCAGAACGACACGCCGACGACGCCCCTGATCGCCGGGACGGAGGCG
>PLBO01000049.1 GCA_003134555.1 Actinomycetota bacterium | reverse complement strand
CGAAGTACTCGCGCAAACAACGCTGCGCGGCTGACTGATCCGGGTCAACCACGGTGATCTCGAGCTGGTCACCCACGCGCGCCAGATTGCCCGATCCGGCGCTGTTCTGCGAGCGCCGATCGGCAGTTCTGGCGCGGCCCCGTCCGGGCGCGAGGATCGGGACGTGACGGCGTACGAGTCGGTGTCGACATGGAAGCAGCCGCCCGCGCCGCCCGGATCCGAGACCCGGGTACGGGTTATTGACGAGGTCGCGAGCCGCGTATGCGCGACTGGATCCGGTCGGCTCAGGGTTGTGGTCGACGGCCTCACTGGTGCTGGTAAGACGACATTCGCCGACGAGCTGGCGGCCGCCATCCGTGCGCGAGGTCGTTCGACGCTGCGCGCGTCGCTGGACGACTTCAAGCATCCATGGCGGCACACGCGCGCGCATGGCTACGACCGCTTGACGGGCGAGGGCTACTACCGCAACCTGCACGACTTCGTCTCAGCACAAACGCTCTTGCTTCAGCCCTCGGGACCGAGGGGCACCGGCAAGGTGGTGTTGTGCGCGCATGACCCGCTCACCGGAGCCGATAACCGGTCGCTCGTGGTCGACGCGCCGAACGACGCCGTTCTCGTGGTGGACGGTGTATTCGGGATGCGCCCGGAGTACGACGAGTATTGGGACGTCCGCATCTGGCTACACGCCGAACCCGCCGTCGCCCTCGCTCGGGGAATCGAGCGCGATGTCGAGCTGGAAGGGTACGACGAAGCACTCCGCCTCCACACTTCGCGCTTCGCCGTCGGCGAACAGCTCTACGTCGACGAGGTGAGGCCGACTGAGAAGGCCAGCGTCATCATCGACAACACGGACTTCGAGCGCCCCGCCATCGAACGCGCGTGACGGCAGTTCGGTGCGTCAGTGGCCGCTACCCGCAGCAGTTGCGTGCCGTGTAAATCGTCGATTCAACCTCCGGCCGGTTGCGCCGCCTACAGCCCACGCAAGGAACGTGGCAATCACCATGTAGCCGACTGCACCGAGGACAAATAGCCCACGAAAGTGATCGTGACCGTCCACCAGGACCGTGACTTCGGACAGCACCGCAACGGCGACCACGCCGACTAGACCGCCCAGCAGCGAACGTCGCGACCAGCCGTATCTCCACACCGCTAGGGCCACGACAATCGCGAGAACCGTCGGCAACTCAAGAACGCCCGCCACGATCGGGGCCGTCGTTAGTGCCAACCGGGTGATTGGTAACGGCACAGTCCAGATAAGACCCGTCAGAAGCGCGGCAACGAGCGGCGACACGCCCTGATCTTCCACGCACGCATAATGCCCGATCGTGGTCGTTGCGGCGAGCGCCGATCGGCAGTTATGCGCTACCGAAGATCACTGGGGAGGTGCGCTTGAAACACCCTGTCGATCGCATCTGCGACCAGGGCGACGACGGCGGCAATCACGGTCGACTCACGGATCAGGGCTTGAATGCGGTACCACGCCTCGTCCTCGGTCGCCTCGCCGACAAGCTCGACAGCAAGCCCTTGAATCGCGCGGCGCCACGGATCTCTGGCCCGTACAGAGATACCAATTCGCGGCCGATACATCGCCGACGAGGTATCTGGCCGACAGACGGGAGCCGTGATGAGCCTGGCCGACACGATCCTTGCCCGCCGAAGCGTCATGTTCACATCGCCCCTGTCGATGGCGGAATGCCGCGACCGGATCGGGCCGAGCTCAACACCTTCAGTGTTCGGGTCGGGTGCCAACGGCACCAGCCCGTTCATCGTCAACTGGCGCGGCGACAACGAAGTCAGGTTGATGAAGCCCTGGGGGAGATTCTCGAGGCGGCGTCGGCCGCAGTGCGTGCTGCGGGTTCGGTTCGAGACCCAGGCGGACGGCACCTTCGTAGAAGTCACCGCGGGTCTGCCACCGGCGCTGGTGGTGAACTACGCGCTCCTCTGGCTGTTCTTCGGCGGGCTCGCGCTCGCGAACTTCCACGCGGTGCTGCATGCGCCCGGCGGCAACCGGCCCCTCGCATTGGCCTTCTTTGGACTCCTCGGACCGTGCATGTTGTTCTTGGCTCGTTTCACGGTTGGTCGCCAAGCGCCGAACCTCGTTTCGACACTCGAGAGTGTTCTCGGGGCCGTCACCTCACCCACGCTCTGAGCCCGAGTGTCAGGGCGATGAATCCAGAGCTGGGACGACGAAAGGCCCAAGACTGGATCAGTTCGACGAGCGAGAACAACCGCGAGCCGCGCCAGATTGCCCGATCGCCATCGTTTCGGCGAGCGCGTATCGGCAGATCTGGCGCTCCTACGCGCTGTCAACCTGCGGTGACGGATCGGAGAGAGTTCCGATCTCGGCAATGACTTCGCGATTCGCCGGGCACAGCCAAACAGGTCGCTCCGACACCACCGTCGCCAAAAGGGCGTGCGATCCGGGGTGTTCTGGACACTCGGGCCATACCGGGGAAAGTCCTTCGAACCAAAGGGCATCCGTTGCGACGTCCTGGACCTTGTCGGCGGTATCCGCGATGTCATGCCACGGCTTGCCCGAGGCAACGACCGACACCCGCTTCTCTGCGCCGAGCGAGTGACAGATCACGAAGGAGATCCCGGCCGAGATCGACTGCCCTTCCCATCGCGCGTCACGTATTTCGAACGATGCGGCGCACGTTGCCCCGAGGTCATGCAGAATCGGCGCAAGGACTCTCTCGAACCACGGATGCGTGCCCGCATCGCGGTGTGGCTCAGTCACGCAGTACACATTGCCCGATCCTGCGCCGGTCGGCGAGCCGACCCGATCGGCAGATATGTGCGGCCTACTTCCACTCAAGCGGCAGCGCGGCGAACCACATCACGTCGCAGCGTTGGTCCTGCCAAACGCCGTGTGAGCGCATCGTTCCTTCATACACAAACCCTGCACGGCGGGCGACCTCGACCGACGTTTCATTGCCCGCGACGATCGTCAAGAAGACGCGAGCCGCGCCAAGCTCGAACAGCCAGCGCGTAAGTAGGATCACCGCTCGCGTCGCGTAGCCGCGTCCTCGCGCGCTTGCTGCGAGCCAGTAGCCGATCTGCGCTACGTCCTCTGTAGACCAGTCGTCGACGCCACACATGCCAGCCACTTCGCCAGACCTCGCGCCCATGATTGCGAAGGCAACACCCGATGGTGTCCCCGTCGTAGCAAACGCCCGCCAGTTCGCCGCGAATTCCTCGATGGTGGCCTCAGCATCCGTGATCGACAGCGGCGGAGTCGGGTGGCCGTGGCGATCATGCGGAACCGAATAGCGCCGGATCGCTGGGTCGGCGCTTGCGTCGGCGATGAACCCGGCGTCGTCTCTCGACCAAGGCCGGAGGGTGACGACGTCGTCGGATAGCGTCACAACCGGATCGTCGGCATCCGTCTCAGGCACGTCTATCGAGGACACCTTGAGTGCTCGCTTGGACGTATCACCATCGACTTCGCTCTCCGCACCACGCACGCATAATGCCCGATCTCGCGCCGGAGCGGCGACACCGATCGGCAGATCTGTACTACTCGTGACCGCGTGGCGACGAGGGCGTCTCTCTCGCCCGAGTCCCTCTCACGGCCTTCGTCGGCTGAACGACCGCCTGCCCGACCGCGTTGAAGACGACGCCAGAGGCGAGAAGACCAACCACTGCCCACCCAAGGCTGGCAGTGATCGCGTAGACCACGACCGCAGTCACAAGTCCGCCTCCCGCCATCCAAACCGTCCACAGAACCTTGAACCGAATGCTTCGCTTCATCGAGGACACTCCTCTGGTCGCGACTGCCTGAGCATCGGCCTGCGTCTCGAACGCGCCAAGAGGCGAACGTCTCTTGATGCGAACCCCAAAGCGTCGAACTGAACGTTGTTCGGCGCTGCTGACGCGCCTTGGGCCGGGTCCGAAAAGTCTCCCGGATGGGCAACCCCTGGTCTGCGAATGAACGGCCTTTCGGCCCTCGTCAAAACGCCTAGGAGAGGAGATGCTCGTTGTTGTCCGCGAGTGACCTGAAGGAGGGATTGAGATGTCGGTTCTCGTGACTTACGGCTCGAAGCGCGGCGGAACCAAGGGCCTGGCGGAGATGGTGGCGACTGATCTGCGTGAGGAGGGCCTCGAGGTCGACCTGGTCGCGCCGAACCAGGTCAAGCGGCTCGATGAGTATGAGGCGGTGGTGGTCGGAGGTGCGCTGTACGCATTCCGGTGGCACCGGGCGGCGAAGCAGTTCGTGAAGCGCCACACCGGTGAACTCCGAAGACGCCCAGTCTTCTTCTTCTCTTCCGGTCCCCTTGACGACTCGGCAACCAAGAAGGACATCCCTCCTGTCAAGGGCGTCCAGGCGCTGATGGAGCGGGTGGGGGCACGGGGACACATCACTCTTGGCGGTCGCCTATCGCCCGATGCCAAGGGCTTCCCGGCCAGTGCGATGGCGAAGAATAAGGCCGGAGACTGGCGAGACCCCGCTCAGGTCCAGGCCTGGGTCCGGTCTATCGCCACCATCATTCGGACCGAGGTTCCCCACGCCATCTGATCGGCGGCGACGGCCTCAGCGACCGGGGGATCAAGGAGTTGGGACGTTCCAGGCTCCAGGAGGCAGATGATGACGATGGCCTATCTCAAGCCGCCAGCGTTCACCCGGCGGGTGGCAAATCCAGTGGCCATGAGGCTCAGCGGCCGTGGTGTTGCCACCCTCACCGTGGTTGGCCGTCGCACCGGTAAGCCCCACAAGGTTCCGGTCATTCCCGTCGAAGTTGGCGGGAGCCGTTATCTGGTCGCGCCGTATGGCGAGTCCGAATGGGTCCGCAACCTTCGAGCTGCCGATAGGGGCGAACTGAGCCGCAAGGGCCGAACCGAGGCCTTCCACGCCGTCGAGGTCCCAGTCGACGCGCGGGAACCCATTATCACCCGGTACCGCGAAGTCGCCGGTCGCGTCGTGGGCTCGTGCTTCACGAAGCTGCCTGACGCCCGGGATCATCCGGTGTTCCAGGTCGCGCCGTAGGAGGTGGCGTCCCCTGGGCGTCATCTGCACTGACGCGCTGGCCGCGATCACCCAGCCGGGGAAGTTTTCGCGAACGCGCACATGCCCGATCTCGCGGGTGGTCGGCGACTACCGATCGGCAGATATGCGTCTTGTCGGTCCGCGGTTGTTGCCGACAGCTCGCGGAGCTCTCGCCCGTCGACTCGGGCGGTTCAGCGTTTTCGCCGTGCGCCGACCGGTCGCATGCGGGCGAGCGGCGCATATCGGAGCGGGTTCGACGCCTCAGATCACCGCCCGTTCGGCGACATGTCGGTCATCTTCCAGCACCGCGCGCCAAACGCTAGAAGACGGCGCCGATCGCCTCGGGAGATGATTCAGTAGCCAGCGAGCGGGGGTTTGCCGAAGGGTGCCTCTTCGCCGTCGGCCTTGAGCAAGATGTATCCCTGATCAACTGGATTAACGACAATGCCGACGACCGGGTTCCACGCAAAAGCCCCCGTATACCCCAACTGCTGCGCGTCACCGAAGTGGCTGACCTGGCCGCCTGCACGGACGATCCAGTATCCGTTGCCGGTGGGGGTGCGGCCCATCGCGACGACGTCGGTGAATCCGCTAGCGCTGAGCGATCCGTGGAGAGTGGCGTCGCCGAAGTTGAAGATGCCGCCGTCAGCGGCGAAGAGCCAGTAGCCGTTCCCGGTCGCGGTGCGTTGCATGCCAAGTACTGGCTGGTTGAGATGGGAGCCGCCCAACGAACCATGGAAACGGGCGTTGCCGAAGCTGAAGATGCCACCGTCGGAAGCGACGAGCCAGTAGCCGCGGCCTTCTTTGGTCGGGGCCATCGCGACCACGGGTTTATTCAGGTGCGCCGCTCCCATCGAGCCGAAGAAATGCGCGTCGCCGTACGAGAACACGCCCCCGTCGCCGGAGACGAGCCAATAACCGTTTCCGGACGGAGTCGACGCCATGCCCGTGATGGCCGCGTTGAGACGCAGGTTGGAGGCGTCGCCGTAGGACTTCGCGGTGTCGCGGGCTGTCACAAAGCCGTCCGACCATGTGATCCAACTACCCGTGGCGTTTTGGTCCGACGCTCCGGCAACGGCCTCATGCGGGAGTGCTGCCCCGGCGGCGGGTGCAATATTCGTTCCGGCCAGCACGGACGCGCTCAGCGTCAACGCGAAGAGAAGCCCAAACGTCCGCCTCATGGTCCGCCTCCTCGAATGGTCGGACGACCCTCGCGTCGCCGCGGAGCGGCGACCGATCAATCCGCACGGTACAGGCGCGGTTCCCCGAGCGCACCTACGAACAGCTTGTGCCGGGTAGTCCACCTCAACACGTCCGCCTCCGACCGAAAACTCGAGCAGTCGGCCGCGCATCGTGCACCGCGACGAGTGCCCGATCGGCAGTTGTGGACGGTGCGAGCAAGCTCAGGTGGTGCGGGGCAGTGTGGACGTCGTCGGTGATGTACCGACTCTGATAGTGACTTCCCAGTGGGTGAAGGGACATCCCGCACACGGCTGAGCGTCGGACGTGATGGTTGCCACACCCGCTCCAACGATCGTGAACGAAGCAGTCACAGAGCCTGCGGTCTGTGGCGCGTTCGTACTATTCGCACGGATCGTTTTCGACGGCGAAGCAATCGGTGGCGTCCATCGTGATGGGGAACTGGCTGCGCACGACCCTGCGGGCGGTTGCGACATTACGAGTTCGACGGCAAACGTCGTGCCGACAGGGACGTCGTAGTGAGTTCCGTTGTCACGCGTGAGGACCGTCACAACGCCTGGCGTGTCGACCGTGACAAGGTGTGCCGAGGGTGCGGGTACCGGATCGAAGCCAATCGGCAGGCAGGTGGTTGGCGTGATCAGTGTTGTCGGCGTCGCGGAGACCACCGTACCTACGCGTGCAGAGCTACTTCTCGACTGGCCGATCAACCCGACGATCGCTGCGACCACGACCACCATCGCCGCGCCGAATACCGCGGCCGCTCTGCGGGGACCACCCGCCGTCGCCGGCTCATCTCGCCGCACGTCGTTCGGTTCGCCGCCCGATCTCATACCGCACACAATGCCCGATCGCGGTCGTCGTAGCGAGTGCCGATCGGCAGATCTGGCGCGCTCCGAGCCAGCGCGGACGAGCCACCTTCGATCGCGTCGCTGAATCCGCGACGTAGGAAGCTCTGCAACCCGATTGCAGCCCTCATCGCGGATCCGCCAGTCAGGTGGACACCGCCAGTCCCGGTCTCGACGTGTGCGAGGTGATCAAGTTGCTGGCCCGAGACCTGCGACATGACACCGGCCGGTGCAGTTTGCTAAGCACGAACGGATGAAACCTGCAATCAAAGCGTTCGTGGATGAATTGGCGGCTGATCCCACGACGCGAGGAGTTCTGCTGTTCGGTTCCCAAGCTCGGGGAACGGCGCGGCCGGACAGCGACGCGGATCTCGCCATCATCGTCGACCGGCCCGGATTCGTGATGGGTGTCGCGGAGCGCGACGGGCAAGAGTTCGAGCTGGTGTACTTCAGCGAAGCAACCGCGACGGCCTACTTTTCGGAGAACCGCGACGCTGCCGCCGACGCGTGGTCGTCGGCCAAGATCTTGTACGACCCCGACGGCTCGCTGGCCCGAGTTCGTGATCACGTCGCTGCCATTGTGGCTCAAGGCAAGCCACCGCTCGACGCCACCCGCACGCACTATTTGAGGGTCGCCGCGGAGGACCGATTTCGGGCTGCGGCGGGCTTGGCAACTAGCAACGACGCCGCTGCGCGCATGGTGCTCTTCGAACGACTGTTGGACCTGGTTGGCACGTTCTTTGACGTTCGACAAATTTGGGCACCGCCCACAAAGCGACGCCTCGACGCCATCGCCCCTATCAGCCCCGATTTGTACGGCTTGCTCACTCGAATCTTTTGTGGCGACGACTCCACGACCGAAAAGCTCCGCCTGGCGCACCTCGCCCTGCCCCTGGTGTTCGACCCGTCCTCCGAGCCAAGAAGCTTCCAGGAGAGTGGCGAGTCGCTCGGCGGGGTGTCCCAGTGAGCAGGCCGTATACCTGGCGTCATCTGACCGGCATGGACCGCTGGACCACAGGGATCCGAAGCGGGCACGTTGGCATCTGCACTTCACGCCCACACCCACCCACGGTCAGCCAGATCGCGACACGCCTCGCCGCCAGCCCTCGCGACACGAGCGCAGAATGCCCGATCGGTCGATGGCCTGGCGAGCGCCGATCGGCAGATATGCGGCTCAGCCGAGGCGCTCGCCGAGGGCCACGATGATCCCTTCCGGACCACGTACGTAGGCCATGAGCCAGGTGTTCTCGTATTGACCGACACCACCGACGAGGCCGTAACCGTCGGCGGCAAGCCGATCGACCGCAGCGTGAAGGTCATCGATTTCGAACGCGACGCTCCGCAACCCGAGTTCGTTGGCCATGGCGGTCGGCGAACCCGCATCGTGGTCGGGTCGAATAAAGCTCGATAGCTCCACCGCCGTGCCGCCACCAGGTGGGCGAAGCATGACGATCTCGGTGCGGGCGTCAGGGATGCCACAGACGGTGTCGATGAATCCGCCTTCGACGAACGTCCTGCCCTCGACCTCAAGCCCGAGACCAACGAAGAACGCCGTAGCGGCATTGAGGTCGGCCACGGTGATGCCGACGTGATCGAACGCTCGGAGTTGAGCCATCAGACTCGACCTCCCCTCGGCCGGCCCAGAGTTTAGGTTTACGCATGGGGCAACGAAGACCCGATCAGATTGCCCGATCGCCGCGCCGGTTCGGCGAGCGCGGATCGGCAGTCATGGCGCGGCAGGCGGCTCCTATTTGCGGGCCCATATGAGGCAGCCGCGCTTGGTGAGTCGGAGTGGTACCTCGACTCCGTCGGCGAGGTTCGGGTCGGCAAGATGTTGAATCAGGTACCGGTAAAGCTCCGCACCGTCACGTAGTTCGACGAGCTGGTCGTCCCAATGCTCGACTTCGACCTTGCCGAACACCGAGGCAACGATGGCAGGAGCATCCTCGGCGTCGAAGCTGGTTGGGTTTGCGGGCGGGAGAAGCTCGGGTGCGTCGTCGCGCGCTGACGTGCATGCGACGAAGAAGCCGCCGGGCCGCAGAACTCGATGCGCTTCCGCAATGACGAGTGTCGGTTCGGCGAAGTGATACAGCATCCACAGTGCGGCGACGGCCGCGATCGAGTTGCGACGAATCGGGAGATGAAGCCCGTCGGCGTGCACGACGGGTCGAGGGGCAAGAGCGAGCAATGTCGTGGAGATGTCGACACCGATCCAGCCTGATGTGTCTCGCATCGCCCGAGCCAGGCGGCCGTCCCCGCAGCCGAGATCGAGAACAGGAACGAGCCGTTCGCGGGCGACGCGTTCGGCGATACGCTCGTGCACATCTTCGGCGGGTTGCCACGCCAGGAACCGTTGCGGATTGTCGTCGTAGTCGTAAGGAACTGCAGGCCCGCTCACGGCGTGGATCTTGTCGCAACCACGCCGCGCGAACCATCGGCAGTTATGCGTTCTCGCTGGTCTAGCCGGTTGTCCTCGTTGCGCTCAGCGGTAGTCGGGATTCGGAAAGTCGAATCGGCAGCCAGCGTCCCACTCCGAGCGTTGGTTGCCGTGCGCGGGGATCCCTCCGATGTCCTTCAGCATCCGAGCGAGATGGAGGAGGTTCCAGGTCATGAAGGTGGTATTGCGGTTCGTGAAGTCGTTCTCGGGGCCGCCGGAGCCCGGGTCGAGATAACTCGGGCCCGGACCAGCCTCGCCGATCCAGCCAGCGTCGGCCTGCGGTGGGATCACATAGCCAAGGTGCTGAAGCGAATAGAGGATGTTCATCGCGCAGTGTTTCACGCCGTCTTCGTTGCCGGTGATGAGACACCCACCCACTCGGCCGTAGTAGGCGTACTGTCCCGCGTCGTTCAGCAGATGCGAGTTGCCGTAGAGCCGTTCGATGACTTTGGTGCAGATCGAAGACTTCTCGCCCAACCAGATCGGCGTGCACACCACGAGAATGTCGGCGGCCATGACCTGTTCGTGGATCTGTGGCCATTCGTCGTGATCCCATCCATGTTCGGTCATGTCCGAATACACGCCCGTCGCGATATCGCGATCAACGGCACGGATCACCTCGACGCCAACACCGTTCTTCTCCATGATCGAGATGGCAAGGTCGGCCAGACCTTGCGTGTTTGACGGCTCGGGCGACTTCTTCAACGTGCAGTTGATGAACAACGCCCGCAGATCAGAAAAGTCCCACTTGCTGCTATCGGCAAGCGCGTCGAGCTTCGCGGTCAGTGCCATCGTCAGCTCCTCCAGAGGTCATCGCCCAGTCACCGCCGAACCCAGTCGACGAGAACTCGCACAGACTGCCCGATCGCGCGCCCGTGCGGCGAGCGCCCGATCGGCAGTCTCACTGGCAGTTATGCGCGAGGCGGGAACATGTCGACACACCACTTGCTGAATGACTTTCGTTGTCGCGTTGGGGCTGCGGCGCGTGGGTTGTTGCGCCGCAGCCCCGGGTTCGTTGTGGGGTTAGACGGCGACGATGCCTTCGCCTCCGGTTGCTCCGGTGACGGTGACGGATCCGATTGGGGTGAGGGTTCCGTTGGCGTTGACCGTGAACTCGTCGACGATGCCGTTCTTTCCGGTCTGGATGTAGAGGAACTGCCCGCCGGTCGAGGCGGATGCGTCAACGGTTCCGGGGTCGGTTGTCGTTGATCCGACCAAGGTGAGTTGGCCGTTGGGGGCTGCTTGGTAGCCGCTTTCGGAGGGGCCTCCGGCGTTGGAGGCGAAGAAGTACCCCTGTGCGGAAGCGATCCAGCACGTCGCGGGTTGGCCGCTCGGCACTGCGTCGATGAGGCTGATGGTCCCGTCCGGGTTGAGCGTGAATGCGGCCAACGCGTTGGTACCGGCTTCGGCTAGGACGAGATGCCCGGCCGCATCGAAGCTAACTGCGAACGGCACCGTGCCGGGCTCGGAGTTGACGACCGGGGAGTCGGACAGGCGTCCGTTCGGCCGGACCGCGAACACGTCGATCGCGTTGGTCGTCGCTTTGGTCGTCACAATCACTTGCGACCCGTCGGGTGAGAACGCGACTTGTCCGGGCGTGTGGGTGAACTGGGACGTGTCGGTCGGGATCGTCAGTCCGAGCGACCGAACGGAACCTTCGATCGGGTGGAGCTTGCCGCCCGCGACCCGGTAACCGGAGACGCTCCCGCCGTCTTGTGCGTTGAGGACGTAGACGAGGTCGCGGGACGCGGTGACGCTGACCGGGAACGTGCCGCCCGAGTCGATCACCTGGCGCAGCGTGAGTTGGTCGCCATCGACCGAGAAGACCGACACGGTGTTACTCCCCGCGTTCACCGCGTACAGGAGCGCGTTGTCGTGGTCGTAGGTCAGCGAGCCCTGGGACGCCAGGTGGTCGACAGCAGATCCGTTCAGCACGCCGCCCACTCCACCGGTGTTGTAGGTGTTCGCGAGGGTGAGGGTGCCGTTGTCAACTCGGTCGTAGGCGACGACCTGGTTCCCGGCGGTGTTGTCGGTCTGGACGAACACGACATGGTCGGCGCCATGGGCGTGGGCGCCGTGAGACGAATCGGCCAGGGCCGGGGCTGCGAAGCCGCCGACAAGCGCGGCGGCGAGCGCCGCAGTCGAGGCGAGACGAACGAACGATTTCATGGATGACCTCCGAAGCCGGTGAGTGGTTCGGGGTGCAGTGCGCCGAGACGCCCATCCGTTACAACAAATGTTCGGCGAAACCTGTAACAGAAAACGGGTCTCGCCTGACTGTTGGGGCGTGCGTGCCTCCGCCTACGCTCCGACCCGTGGCCGACTTCACCGACGATGCCGTCTTGGTGAAGGCCCTCGCTGCACGCGATCCGGAGGCGTTCGCGTACCTGCTGGATCGCTATCACCCTGCGCTGGTCCGGCTCGCGCAGCAGTACGTACCGAACCGCGCAGTCGCCGAAGAGGTCGTGCAAGAGACTTGGCTCGCGGTGATCGAGGGCATCGACCGCTTCGAGCAACGATCGAGCGTCAAGACCTGGCTTTTCCGGATCCTCATCAACATCGCGCGTTCACGTGGCGTCCAAGAGCGTCGCTCCATCCCATTCGCGACGGCCGCCACCCTCGACGACGACGAGCCCTCCGTCGATCCGCGACGATTCCGACGCCTCAGCCGGAGCGCGCGGGGCCAATGGAAACGGCCGCCAAATCCGTGGGGAAATCCCGAACAACGCGCACTCGACGGCGAAGCGCTCGAAACCATCCGCGCCGCGGTCGACCGACTCCCACCGGACCAACGCGAGGTCATCACCATGCGTGACCTTCTCGACTGGACCGCAGCCGAGGTGTGCGACGCGCTCGACGTGACCGACGCCAACCAGCGCGTCCTGCTGCATCGGGCCCGATCCAAGGTCCGAGGCGCGCTCGAACGTCACTACGATCACAGGCGAGAACTATGAGCGCCGCCGCCACCTACGTATGCCGACAGTTCGTCGAAGACGTCACCGCCTACCTCGACGGCGCGCTACCCGATCAGGTGTTGATTCTGGTCGAGGTTCACCTTGCCGACTGCCCACACTGTCGCGAATACCTCCACCAGATGCGGGCAACCATCGCCATGACCCGCGCAATAACCGACGACGATATCGACGCGATGCCCCCCGACGTTCGAGAGCGCCTCATGCAAGCCTTCCGCGAACACCGCGAGTAGCACCGCCGCGACAAAGGGACTGCTCGACTCTCCGACGGCATCAGCCCGACGGTCCCCGATCGTCAGTTATGTGCTAGTTCGGATTGGATGCGAGGCCGGGCGTCGACTGCATCTGATGGGTTGTGACGGAGGACGTTCCCATCACCAGCTCAGCGACAACGGCCGCGATCACAGCCGGAACCACGAATCCGGGACGGCCTGTCGTCTCTGCCACGAACATGATCGCAGCGAGTGGGACACGATAACCCGCACCCAGGAACGCGGCGATGCCGACCACGAGGAACAGTGCGTCGTTTCCGCCGACGATGATGCCGAACGCGCGTCCGAGGAGCGAACCGGCAACGACGAGCGGCACGAACAAGCCGCCTACTCCACCACCGGAGACGGTCGCCGTCGTGGCCAGGCAACGGAGGACCAAAACCGCGAGCAGGATCGCGACGCTGCGTTTCGGATCAAGCGCCCACGTAACGACGCCGTAGCCAGGCGTCAGAACCAATGACTCGCCGGTGAGCAAACGCCCGACCGCGAACAACACCGCGATCGCGGCTCCGGCAGCGGCGACGCGCACGATCGTGTGACCGCGGTCTGCAATCCGCTTCGCCCACAGCAACATCCACGAGAAGACCCGCGCGCCGAACGCAGCGGTGAGCCCGAGCCCGGCCGCGCCCGCGAGGTCGACCAAGGAGAGCGGCGGAACGCCTCGCGCTGGGAACAGCACCGCGGTGCCGTTGACCGCAACCAGCGCCAAGTACCCCGATGCCGCGCCGACCAGCGCCGGGAGCAGCATTCGACGTGCAAGGTCACCTTGGTATGGAACTTCGATCGCGAAGATCGCGCCAGTCGCGGGCGCTTTGAAGATCGCGGCGATACCAGCAGCCGCACCAGCGACCAACAGGAGGTTCCCGTCCGCACCCGAGAAGAAGCGAGTGAACCGCCGCTGCGCGACGGCACCGAGCGAGGCCCCCAGAAACATCGACGGTCCCTCAAGGCCCATCGCGCCGCCACTCCCGAGTGTTGCGACCGAAGCGACGAGCTTGTTCATGAGATCGCGCAGCCCAAGCCGACGGTCCCTATGAAAGGCATCCAGGTATTCGTCCGCGGTCGCTCGATTCAAGCCACGCCCTGGTCCCCACAACCACAAGGCCGCCACGGCAAGCCCGACACCCGGCGCGAAGGCGAGCAGTACCAGCGGCAAGGTGCTCACCACGTCCTCGTACACGACGTTCACGGTGAGGCGCTCGAACCCCGCCACGCCAAAGCCCGTCACGGCCCCAACCAGCGCGGCACCAACCACGAAGTGTCGCCCACGCACCAAAACGGAACGGAACTCGTCGCCAAGCCACCTCACGCAAACGATGAAATCACAAGACTCGACACGTTCGCCGCATAGCGCATATTGCCCGCTCTGGGACGCTTATGCCACGACGTCGCCCCGTCCACAACGACAACCCGGCAGCGGCCAACCCGGCGAAGGGTTGTGTACTCACACTCAGTTCGCTGCCACTTTTTCGGTCCACCGCAACACTTCGACACATCGGCAAGCTGAACACCGTGCTCGACTTCTCGCCTCCGCCGATCCCGCCCCGCCCGAAGTCCGGCCCGATCGGTTCGTGGGAGGAACTCGCCCAGCACCAGCTCCGCCTGCAGCTCATGGTGTTCATGCTCTGCAAGTCGATGAGCTACCGGGCCATCGCCCGAGAACTCGGTGTCGCCCGCACGACGGTCATGCGGATGAGGTCCGAAGCAGCGAGGTTCAGCGCCTACACGGACTGCTTCGTCAACATCCCTCTGCCTACGACGCGGTTCGAGACGAACGAGACCGGGCGCGGAGTCGCCGACAACAACACCGAGGCGCGCAGCAACAGCGACGGGGCATGAGCACCGACCTCGCCGATCACGAAAGGTCGAACGCTCTCGCGCTTCCATCGCACGCGCCGACCCTCACCGCCGCGTAGATCCTCCACACCGTCGAAGACCTCCAGCGGCTCTGCATCGACACTCGCCCTGCTCCGTCGCACTCGAAGATGTGGATAGCTCTCGGCGCCGTACATGCCCCGGTGCGCGTCACACGATCACGAACGACGCGGCCGACAACGCGTACGCGCGCGGCGACGGGGGAGTGGAGGTGCCTCGCCGCGATCACGCGATTGAGAACTCTCCTCGAAGTACGCATGTGCGTATGGGTCGACTCGCCCCTCCGACACAGCATCGCCGCAGGTCAACCAGCGTGGCGCAGGTCGTTTTCGCTGTGGTGGTCACAGGTTGGTCACAACGCACCCGGAGGCCGCGTGCGCATCGAAGTCGAAGTGATCATCGCGACCACGCGTCGCGTCGAGGCGTACGGCGGGATCCGGCTCGCGCCTGTGGCTCTTGAGCAGATGGCAACCCAGATGCGGAGCAACGCCCGCCAGATGGTGTTCGACCACGACTGGCAACGACCCTTCGACGCCACGACCAAGAGCGCGACCGTCCGTCCCCGTGACGACGGCGAGTTCGAGCTCGTCGCCGTGCTCGATGTGGACAAGGATCAGTGGAACGAGTGGGCCGCGAAGCTGGAGGCTGAGGGCGCACCCGGCGGCTTCTCGTTCGCGACACCCGCGCGCATCGGTCAATACGGCGCCGGCGACGGCGACACCGCCCCCGTGAGCCTGGCGGCTGACGCGCACCACTTCTCCGACGAAGCCATCATTGAAGCGGGCCACGAGTTCCTACCGTCGGGCGCGACGGTCATCGCCGTCGATCGTTACTATCAATTCTCGGCCGAGCCGCCGCCGGTCGTCATGCTGCACCTGCTCATGCAGTTCGCGCTCGCGGTGCCTCCCTCGGTGCTCGCCAACTACATCTTCGCTGCGTTTTCACGCTTGCAGCGCGGGCGAACGGCGTCATCGACCTTTCGCACCGTGCTCGAGGATGAGGTCGACGCTGACGGAACCCGCCGGCGCCGAGCGCTGTTCGAGCTGACCACATCGGATCGCAAGGCGTTGCGGACCGGCATAGAGAAGATGATCGAGAAGATCGGCGAGCAGGGCACCTTCGGATTCGACGGCGACGAGTGGGGCAGTAACTAGTGCCCGCGTCAACCAACGTTTGCGATGTTGCCCGAGCGGGATCGGAACCAAATGCACAGGCGTCTGCAGCGCCCGATATGTGCGCGCGTTCTGGTCGAGTCGACGAGTCGAAAAGGTGCGCGAGACCGGCAGTTCGGTGCGCGCGGGCCGCTCTCGCCGACGCTCGTGTGCTCGCGTTCGCGAGCGTCCCCTACCGAATCCTCTTTGTGTCAAGGGG
>PLBO01000024.1 GCA_003134555.1 Actinomycetota bacterium | reverse complement strand
CGGCGAGGTCGGCGGCGACGACGACATTCGCGCGATCGAGCACGCCATCATGCGCGTCAGCGGGGTGCGCGGTGTGGAGTCGCACCTTCGCGCCGGCCTCACGCCGGGCGACACCCGGCCCTCCGAAAGCGCGCCGTCGCAACCGACGTAGGAGGCGTTGCGAAGTTGCGAGGGCGCTGCCCCCACGAGGTCCTTCGTCCANNAATTTTCGAAACGGACGACCCCGATCTCGGGGACGCGAAGGAGGGATCGACGTGAGCACGACACCCGAACGCTCGCCCTCGACGCCGGATTCGCCCCCGGGCTCGACCAGAGGAAGAGAGTTCGTCAACCGAATCGGCTTGGCGACGGCCACCGCGTTCGTGATCGGGTCGATCATCGGCACCGGCGTATTCGCCCTGCCGTCGGCACTGGCCCCGTACGGCCCGTCGAGCCTCATCGCGATCGGACTGGTCTCGATCGGCGCGCTCGCGCTCGCCCAGGTGTTCGGCTGGCTGAACCAGCGCGTCCCTGGTTCGGGTGGGCCGTACCTGTACGCGCGTGACGCGTTCGGCGACTTCGGCGGCTTCATCACGTCGTGGTCGTACTGGCTGACTGCGTGGATCGGCAATGCCGCGATCGTGGTCGCCTGGGTCGGCTACGTCGAGGTGTTCGTCAACAAGGGCGCCAACAGGTGGGGCGCCGTCGCCATCGCGATGGTCGGCTTGTGGATCCCGGCGATCATCAACATCTCCGGCGTTCGCAACCTCGCCGGCTTCGAGACCATCACGACCGTTCTCAAGTTCATCCCGTTGGTGTTCATGGCAACCATCGGCCTGCTCTTCATCCACGCGCGCAACTTCGGCGCCTTCAACGCGAGCGGCCAGTCGCTGGGTGGCGCTATCTCGGCGGCCGCGGCCATCGCCTTGTTCCTGTTCCTCGGCCTCGAGGTCGCGTCGGTGGTCGCCGGACGCGTCCGTAACCCGCAGCGCAACGTCACCCGGGCAACGATGCTCGGAACGATCGGCTGCGCGTTCGTGTNNCCACAAAGCACTCCTGACATCGACGGCGCCATTCTCCGACGCCGTGAACGCCATGTTCGGCGGCCACTGGGCCGGCAAGCTGATGGCAGTCGTGGCGATCATCTCCGGGATCGGGTGCCTCAACGGTTGGACCCTGATCTGCGCCGAGATGCCGATGGCCGCCGCGCACGACCAGCTGTTCCCGCGCCAGTTCGCGCAGCTCAGCCACCGCGAGATCCCCGTTTTCGGCATCATCGTGTCGACCGCGGCGGCATCGCTGCTGATGATCTTCAGCTACTGGCACTTCCAGAAGGTGTTCACCGACGTGGTGCTCCTGAGCGTGCTCACCGCGGTGATTCCCTACCTGTACTCGGCCGCAGCTCACCTCTACTGGCTGCTCGTGAAGGGACGGGCCGTCAGCTGGCCGCACTTGGTGCGTGACTCGATCGTGAGCACGGTCGCGTTGATCTTCACGTTCTGGGCGCTGGCCGGAACCGGCTACCAGGCCGTGTACTTCGGGATCTTCGCGTTCTTCCTCGGGGTTCCCGTGTACATCTGGATGAAGGCGCAGCGCGGCGAGTACGGCGAATCGCCGGTCATTCCGATCGACTACCCCGCCGGCAGTCCCTACGCCGTCACCAACGGAAACGGCAACGGGAACGGCGCGGCGGGTGCCGCGATCACCGTGCCTGCGGCAGTCGACACGATCCCGCCGGTCCCGGTGTNNGACCATGGACGGCCGGGGACTGATCGGCATCGTGTCGGGGCTCGGACCTCTGGCCGGAAGCGACGTGCTCGACAAGGCACTCGCCTACTCGGCCCGGGCCTACGGAGCCACCGACGATGCCGACTACCCCGACATCGTCCTGTTCAGCCACGGCATCGAGAGCTTCGACGCCAAAGGGAGCATCGAAGACGGCTTCGTGCGAGAGCTCGTGCGGGTGGTGCAGGAGATCGAGCTGCACCACCCCACGGTGCTCGGTGTCGCGTGCAACACCGCACATCTGCACCTTCCGGCCCTGCGGGAGCACACGAGCGCAACGGTCGTGAACCTCATCGAGGCAACCGCCGACGCGGCGGCGGTGTTCGATCGGAGCTACCTGCTGTTGTCGTCGTCGGCGACCCGGGCAGCCGGCCTCTATCACGAAGCGTTGAACCGCCGGGGCGTCTCCTACTTCGACGTCTCCCCGACCGACCAGCTCGAGGTGGATCAGGTGGTCCACCTCGTGATGGCCCACGATCTCGACGCCGCCGGCGCTCGGATCTCCCGGCTCGTGCAGAGCCTGGAGACTGCGTTCGACGGGATCATCGCGGGATGCACGGAGCTGCCGATCGCGCTCGAACACAGCCGCATTCCCCACGAAGTACCCGTCGTGAGCTCGAACGACGTTCTCGCTCGCGCCCTGGTGGATACCTACTACCGCATGAAGGCCGACGGAAACGTTCGGCCGTCGACCTGGCGGGAGGCGACGAGCCATGCATGACACATCGCTCGTCGACCGCGCACCCGAGCGACTCGGCGACGCCGCGCATCCCGTCACCGGCGCGCCCGAGGACTACGACGCGCTCCTCGACCTCGCGGGCGACCGGCGGTTTGTGCTCATCGGCGAGGCATCGCACGGCACGCACGAGTTCTACCGGGAGCGGGCCC
>PLBO01000029.1:282-3464 GCA_003134555.1 Actinomycetota bacterium | reverse complement strand
GAACGCGGGCTGGACACTGAGCGATGTCCTCGCTGGGAACGTGCCCGACCTCGATCCGGTCGAGATCATCATCGGCGTTTGGGATGAGCACCTGCTGGCCGAACACCCGGACGAATACTGGCGCGCGATGGAACAGTTGCCGGATCTGCTGGCTGAGTACCAGACGCCGGTCGAGTAGCGCGGGTCAGCTCGACCGGTCGGGCTGCCTTAGCCCGGGTTCCCCCCGGTCCGTCGGGGTGGGCTCCGAAGCAGCTTCTTCCACAGACTCTCGGGCTTCCTCGGCGACGGGTTCGTGCGGTCGTCACTCTCGGCTGAGGTGCGGTCGTGCTGCCTCGGAGACGACTTGCGCCGCCTGCCCTTCGACATACCCATTTCCAACATCGTGCGCCCGCAGGTCAAGCGAGGACGCCGTCTTCCCGGTCTGGATCGTCACGACACCCTGACGATGACGCCGTCACCCACGCTTCAGGAAGCAGCGGAGACTGCACCGGTGCCCGCCGTTTCGGTATTAGCGGTTGTCGTGTCCGAGGACGACTTCGAGTTGGGTGAGCGTCGCTGGCGGGGTGCGGACGGTACGGTCGCCGTTGGTTGCGAAGAGGCACCCGGCAGTGTCGATGGAGACGGCGAGCCGAGAGCCGCCGGGGTAGCCGAAGGTCAAGATGATTTTCTCGCCATAGTCGGCGGGGCAGAAATACTTTTCGGCCTGCGGTATCGCGCGCGCGTGGTTCAGCGCGGCGGCGATCGGTCCAGGCGCGAGGTGTGCAGGGCGCGCGAGGGTGCCCGTTGCCTGGCTGAGAGCTGGCGTCACCTCAGCTTGACGAGTAGCGCGGCGTGATCGGAGATCGGNNGCACGCCGTTGACTTCATCGACGTATTCGACGCAGTAGAGGCGCGAGCGCAAGCTCGGCGAGACGAAAGCATGATCAAGCCGGAAGCCGTTTCGACCGCCGTCGCGCCGGTGCGTCCAGTGACTGAAGCGGATGGCGTTCGGGTGCAAGTCTCGGAAGCCGTCGATCCATCCGGCGGCCACGATGCGCTCATAGGGATTCCCGGCCTTGAACTGTCCCTGTACGTCATCGACACCCGGCTGTCCGGTGTTCAGGTCGCCGATTAGGAGCGCATCGTGCTCGACGAGCTCCGATCGACATCGAGCTCGGCGGCAGGCGCGCGCGCTGCCCTGCGGGCGAGACGAGCTTCCCGATCAAAGAGACTCCGCCATGACAACGGCCGCTTGACAGTCGGGAACTGATGTATTAGCCAGGTCACTCGCGGTTGCGGATTGTCCTGTGAAGCGATGCAGGGGACGCACCGCATGGTGCTGCAGGCGGCGACGCGTTTCGTGTGCAGGATTTGGCGTCATCCGAGTCGGTTCGCGATCTCTGCCAGCTTTTGAGGCTCGGGGGTCGGCGCGCGGCCAGAGTTACGCATGGCGCTTAGGTGTTGTGTGTTGTTGGTCGCGTGCGCGCCGTTTTGCGCGGCAGTCGACGATCGGATGAGTTGGGATGGATCCAAGAGGAGGGACTTCAATGACACGTCGATTGGGTACGGGGGTTCGCGCCGGGGTCGCGTCCGCGGCTGTGGCGTTGGTGGCGGGAGGCCTTGGCGTCCTCAGTGGGGGCGGAGTGGCCCATGCCGCTGGTCCAGATCCGGCGGGGACCGTTTATGTTGCCGATGAGTCCACCCACAGCATCGACGTGTTCGCGGCCGGCACGAACGGCAACGCCGCGCCGATCCGGACGATATNNGGACCTGACGACGTCAAGGTCGACGCGGCGGGACACGTCTTCTCCTCGAACTTCTCGAGCAACAGCATCACCGAGTACGCGCCCGGAGCGTCGGGCAACGTCGCCCCGATTTGCACCATCTCGGGGTCCAATACCGGGCTCAACGAGAACGACGACATCTCTCTTGGCTCTGATGGAACGCTGTACGTCGGCAACTTTGTTGGCACGTCCGTTGAGGTGTTCGCGCCGGGCGCCTGTGGGAACGTGGCCCCGATTCGCGCCATCTCCGGATCCAATACCGGACTCGGCGAGGTCGACGGCCTCGGCGTCGACGCCACCGGCACGCTTTACGTCGACAACACGTTCAACGACAGCATCGAGGTCTTCGCTCCTGGCGCGAACGGGAACGTCGCTCCGGTACGCACCATCGCGGGGGCGATGACCGGGGTGGTCGGGCCAGACTACATCGTCGTCGCCTTCAACGGGAAAATCTACGTGACGAACGGGTTCAATGGTGGAAGCAGTGTCACCGTCTTCGCACCAGGTGCCAGCGGCAACGTGGCGCCCCTCCAGGACATCACCGGATCCAATACCGACCTCGGCCATCCCGATGACCTCGCCGTAGACGCAAATGGAAAGATCTACGTCACCAGCGAGTTCACCAACGTGGGTNNGCCGTGGCGGGTCCGCCGGCCGTGGCATCGGCATCGTTGACCACCACTGCGTCGGCGTCGTCGATTTCATCGGGCACCTCGACCCACGACACCGGCACCTTGTCCGGGGGCACTCGCCCCACCGGGTCGATCATCTTCAAGCTGTTCGGCCCGAACGATTCGACCTGCAGCCATGCGCCCGCGTTCACCTCGCCCGTGAGCACCGTCCTCGGTGACGGGACCTACCCGTCGGCGGCGTTCACACCGACCGCCGCCGGCACCTACCACTGGGTCGCCCTCTACAGTGGCGACGCCAACAACGCTCCGGTCGCCACCGCGTGCCTCGATCCCGCGGAGACGGTGACCGTGACCGNNCGGCGGCGGCGGCGGATCCGGCGCAGGGAACATCTTCGAGGTGAAGTTCAACGTTTGCATGTTCTTGCACGTCGGCTACAACCGGTTCCCCGACGGGACAGTCGTCCACTGGAGCGTCACCTCGAACGGGTTCGGGACCGTCGACTCCGGGCAGTTCAGCGCCATCGGTGGCGGCAAACTCGGATCGAAGACCTACCACTTCCTGCAGATCCCGCTCACGAACGCGCTCCACCCGGAACCGGTCCAATCCCATGCGCACTTCACCTGGACCATCGGAACCACGACCACCCCCTACACCGTGACCCGAGACCCGGGCAACTGTTGACGTGACCTGGCCCGCGAGCCCGTTGGGCTTCGCGGTGTCGGGCCTGGTTGCATCAGCGCCATTACGGGGTGTCGCCCTCGCTACGGCGGGGGCGACACCGCGACAC
>PLBO01000029.1:0-205 GCA_003134555.1 Actinomycetota bacterium | reverse complement strand
GCGGGCCACGGTGAGGCCGAGGAAGCTGCTCACGGCGATGGCCGCTGCCGGACGGCCTCGGATGCCTCCGGCACGGTCAACATGGACCGGACCAGGGCCCGCATCTCGGGAGGTAATGCGGCCGCGCGCACCTTGAGGGGCTCATGCAAGAGATCGCCAATGAGCTCGACGGCCGAGAGTTTGCGCTGTTCTCGTGGCTCTTGGG
>PLBO01000036.1 GCA_003134555.1 Actinomycetota bacterium | reverse complement strand
GGGATGCTCAGGCCGAAGCACTTGGCGTCGTCGAGCTCGGTGCCGAGCACGATGCATATGCCGAGCCGCTCGCCGTCGACCGGGAGGGACTTTGCTGCCCCGAGGACCGCGATCGGCTTGACCGAGACGACGAGCCGGTTTCCGTCGAGCGCGACCACCGGGGAACATTGCTCGCGTGCAGCGGTGACACGGAGTCGGGCGTCGCGCTGAATGACCAAGCTCTTCCGGAACCGAGAATGGAGAAGCCCGGCATCCCCGAGAGCGAGTTCTCCTGAATAGACGTAGTCGGCCAGGTCGCCATCANNGCGAAGCGATCCGTGTTCTCGCTACGACGCAGGACGCGCGGCTCTCGGATTGCCACGCGCGCGAGAATGCGTCGCGCAATAGTCCGGTACTCGTTGTCGAGCATGCGGCTGCAGCAGTCGTCGACACCCATCAGAACGAGCGCGACGAACGGTTCATCTTGCGGGTCGACCGACGACCAATCGAACTCTTCGTTCGGGAGCGGCTCCGTGTCGAGTCGCATCAAGGCGTCGAACCCGCCGACGAAGGCTTGCAGGCTCTTCATGTCATCCGCGCCGGGCNNTGCACCTAGCGTCGCCGTGTGACTCCGCGCTCGCGTTGGTTGGTGCGGCCGACAGGTGCCGGCTTCGGTCATGACGTCCGTGTCGATGAGTTCCCACGCGCCGAGTGTCTCAGGCGGGTGCGACAGCAACCCGAAGCGCAGACGTTGCCGACGGCGCCCGCAGGTCGCCCGAGTCAGCCGAAGAAGATGCAAGTGGGGTCTTGGTCGATCTCGTTGATGAGGTCGTCGAGGCGTGAAGTTGGTTCGAGGTCGTCGTAACGGTGCCAGCGGCCATTGCTATCAGCCCAGTAGAGCGTCCACTGCTCATATGACGCGTCATAGCGAAGTTGAGCGATGCGCATGCGGATCCACTCATCGGGCGCGCCGGGCCCCAGCCTGCTGCAGTCGACGATGGTCACGGAGTTGCCTCGCGCCGTGACGTCCAGTCGCATCTGGTCGCGAAAATTCGGAGGCGTGCGGTCGTCACAGAAGCGACGAATCCTGGCGAGTGCGACGTCAGGCACCGACATGCGATCGAACGCTACTCGTCCGGGACGAGGAGCTCGACGGGGGCGCCGTCGGGGTATCGCACGACGAGATGCAGTTCGCCACCTGTGGCTTGTACGAAACGCTTGAGCGTTGAGAGCAACATGTCGCTGCGGTATTCGAGACGCGAGACCTCCGACTGATCCATCTCCAGCAGCTCGGCAACGGTCGACTGTGTCAGCGCTCGTGCCTCCCGAAGCCGGCGGAGTGTCGCCTGGCGCGCGTTGATCTCGCCCAACACCGCGTCGTAGCGCGCTTTGGCTCGCGGCTTGATCTCGAGCAGCTCCTTGAACCGCTCATGCGCGCCGTCGGCACGCTTCCAGTCCTCGGCCTTGAGCTTCGTGCTCGCTGCCTTCGCGTTGTCGGTTGGGATGGGGCGCTTGGTCATCGGTTGCCTCGCTTCACGATCGGTGTCAGTTCGGGATACTGACGGCAGTACTGGTCGAGTCGGCTCTGCGCCTCGCCGATGTGCGGCGGATACCAGTGATTCCCGAGGGACGTCTTGTCGCCACCAACGAGCGCGACCGCAACCTCACCACCCGCGTCGCTCCGGCAGTAGCCGTACATGATTCGCAGGACCGGCGGAGCATCGGCGTATGGCGTGCTCTGCGTCGGTGGCGTCGGTCGAAGTGCGTGCAGGTCGTAGCGAGCGGTCACGATCGGATGCGACTCATCGCGGCCTCGTCTTCGAGGTCGCGACCGTGCTGCTCCAGTGCGCTCAACCGNNAAGCGCCATCACCTCACCGAACACTTCCTCGTCGGCCTCAGCCAGCTCTACGAGCCACTGCTCGAAGAACGGGTGATACCGAACTTCCATACATGCACTTTACCACATATGGGGCTAACCACATCCTCTGCTCACGACCTTGCTAACGAAGACGGGCTGACGACGACGGCGCCGCGTTCTTCCATGAACCCTCATGCCGTGTCCCCCACTCATCCCCCGGTCGAGTGATCGTAAACGGCGCCCGACGCTTCTGTTACTTCAGAGCGTTACGGCTTCGTCAGGACGTACTTGGCGAAGAAACCGTCGTCCGAGCAGGTGGCGTCGGCGATCGTGAANNTGTTCCTCGAGCTCGGCGCGGATCCACTCGGTATCCACATCGCCCCTTCCGGTCGCGCACCACTCTTCGATGCGCTGCGCCGACTCGTTCGGGCCGAAGCTGTACACGACATCCCAGAGCCGCACGATCCCTCCCGGCCGGAGCATCCGATGCATGCGCTCGAGGGCCATCGCCTTCCAGAAGTCGGGAAGGTGGTGCAACGCGTAGCGCGAATACACGGCGTCGGCCGGAGGACCGTCGAGCTCGTAGGTGAGGAACCCGGCATGTTCCACTTCGACGTTGGTGACGCGCGCGGTTGCAATCTTTGAGCGCAGCGTTCGCAGCATGACCGGCGACACGTCGACCGCGATGACACGCCGAAATACGGCCGCGGCGGCAAGGGTGAACTGTCCCGTCCCGGCGCCGAGATCGACCACGGTCGAGTCGCCGTCGATGCCGAGTGATTGCAGCAGCGACACCTCAGCGCGCGGGTCGGCGTCTTCCTTGTCGTCGTAGCGGGC
>PLBO01000033.1 GCA_003134555.1 Actinomycetota bacterium | reverse complement strand
TCGCTGCCTCGCGTCGGCGGATCCTCAGTGGCGCGGTCACGCGCCCGTTGACGTTGCGCCGGGTCGATCGGTTCCACGTTGGCGTTCACGACGGTTTGCGTGTCGAGGTCGTCGACGAGACGTTGATCTGGCTGCTCTCGAGTCGGCGCCGGCTTCTTGGAGGATCTGCGCTGTTTCGCCATGTCGTGGTAAGTGTCCTCTCGCCCGGCGAACGGGCGGTAGCGGCGTGTTCGCAGTTCCTCGCGGCGCCATTCCCACCTCGGTCGTGAAGGAGCGATCGCGGACCCTCCACGCGATAACTGGGGGACCTTCCACAACGCCTGTCAGCGGCTCGCGTCCACCCGACCGGCTGGTCGACCGCGATCGCTGGGCGTCTCACCAACCGGGCGATCGGGGATAGGCGTGGTGCGGCTTCGGGGGCGCGCGATATGGGGCAGGTATGATTCTCACGATGGCGTGACGTCGTGGCGGGAAGAGCGAATCCAGTTGCCGTGTGAGCCGAACGGGACGCGTTGTGGGAGCCGCACCCATCGTCGTCACGCGGTGATCACGACCTTTCCTTGGGCGCGGTTTTCGCTCACGTACCGTCTGGGAACTCGGCCCCGTTGCCCGTTCAGACGACCTCGACCTGGAACGGCACCTTCTCGAGGACGCGGTCGGAGAATCTGGATCGCGGTCCTCTGATCTCTTGCCGGACAGACCCACACTGGAACGCGGCAGCCGAACTCCAGGCGGTCCGCCTACCTCGCGAGTGCTCCCATCTTCGCTCGACCTAGGTTGTCGCAGCCGATCTCGAGAGTCGCGCAATGAACGCTGGGAGGCCTTGGTGCGAAGTCGGTCAATCATGCTCTGTGTCGTTGCGGCCTCACTCGTCNNCCCCGGTGCCTGTCTTGAGGTCCTTTGCAGACATAGCGGCCGGTCTGGGGTCCCACACTGCCGTGACACCGATCCAACACGTGGTGATCATCTATCAGGAGAACCACTCGTTCGACGACGTGCTGGGCGGCATTTGCGTGAGAGACCACTTGGCCTGTGACGGGACGACAACGGGTGTCCTCCATGACGGAACGCGGATCCCGCTCTCGGTAGAGCCCGACATCGTTCCGCAGGTCGATCACACGACAGCCGCACAAGACAGGTCGATCAACCATGGCGCCATGAACGGCTTCGATCTGACCAGGGCCTGCGGTCCTCCAGAGTTGGCCTGCTACACCCAGTTTCGCGCGAACGAAATTCCCAACCTGCGTAAGCTTGCAGAGACCTACGTCATCTCGGACCACACGTTCAGCGAGAACCCAGTGCCATCTTGGGGTGGGCACATGGAATTGGTCGCCGGGCAACTCGATGGATTCACCGGCGACAACCCTTCGGCGGACACGAAGATTGCTCCGAAACAGGGATGGGGTTGCAACAGCGACACAACCGAACCCTGGCGAGATCCCACGAACCCGGCGTCGGGATACATCACCGTTCCGGCGTGCGTGCCGCGTCCCGATGGANNCCGTTCCCACAATCCTCGACCGGCTGAAGAGCGCCAGTCTGTCATGGAAACTCTTCACCGACGTCAACAAATCGGATACCGGATACATTTGGTCAGTCTGTCCGATGTTTGCAGAGTGCTTGTACGACCCCAACAAGCAGAACAAACCCAACCCGAACTGGGTGTCCCGATCCTTGTTCTTCGCAACTGCCGCAGCTGGGACGCTGCCCGCATATTCGGTCGTCACGCCCAACTATGATCTCAGCCAGCACAATTTTGTGTCGATGTTGCGGGGAGATAACTACATCGAGAGTCTCGTTAGTGCCGTAATGAACGGTCCGCGAGCTCAGTGGATGTCGACGGTGATCTTCATAACCTACGACGATTGTGGGTGCTTTTACGATCACGTCGCGCCGCCGCGTGGTACCGACCTCGGGATCCGCGTGCCGATGGTGATCGTCAGTCCTCAGGCCAAGGCGTCCTTCGTCGATCACACACAAGCCTCGTCCGATTCCGTGCTGGCGTTCGTCGAGAAGAACTGGCGACTCTTGCCGTTGTCGGTCGNNTCGCCCGTCGCTCGCCGCCTTCCTCGGCCCGCCCGAAGAGTCCGTCCGAGCCGGACCAACACACCTGAAACTGAAGCCGTCGGTGGTACCCGCTGCATCCATCCGATGGATGCACGCCCACCCTCCCGACCCGAACGACCCGACGTAACGCGCGTTCGCATGCGTTGCGGGCGACGTCGAGGTAAAGCACGCGTCAAGATCGAGCAATCGCAGGTCAAACCGACGGAAGCTGAGCACGGGCACGAGCCGATGCGCCTCGTGCTCAGTACGCGTGGATCCAGCTAGCTGCCACAAGTCGGCCTTTCTGCCGGAGTCGCCGTGGGCGGTACGAACCTCGTGTCTACGCCCGCCGGCGGATTCGAGACGGACGAGGGCAAAGGGTGGTCGTGGCCTGAGGGCACGACCNNAAGGCCCTGACCCTCGTCGGGCTGCTCGGAATGTTGGCGGTCGCGGCGGCGGCGGCCTTGGTGGGTCCGCGTGGACCGACGGGTTCGTCGATCGAGCGCGTCGTCGTCGCTCTCGTGCCGGCCGGAACTGCGGGCACGATTCTCGGAGTCGTCCTGCTCTCGGTCGGTCTCGCATTGGTGACCGCCGCGTGGATGATGCTGGGGCAGCTGCTCCGCCGCGGTGCTCCTCTGCGGCCGCTCGCGAGGATCGCCGTCTTGTGGTCCCTGCCACTGATGGTCGCGCCGCCCCTCTACAGCCGCGACGTTTACAGCTATGCCGCGCTGGGCCGGATGGTGAGCCATCATCTCAGCCCGTACAAGGGCGGGCCCGCCCTGCTGGGATCTTCGCGTTTCGTACCACCGGTCAGCAGCGTGTGGCTGACTACGCGCTCGCCATACGGTCCGCTGTTCCTCAGCATGGCATCGGCTGCGGTGCGGNNCCGCTCGTCTTGTTGCATTTCATCGGAGGCGCGCACAACGACGCGATCTTCGTCGGCCTGATCGTTGGAGGGCTCGCGCTCGCATGCGTCAACCGTCCGGCAATGGGAGTGCTCCTGTGCGTCCTCGCCGCGGCGGTCAAGGCGCCCGGTGCTATCGCAGCCGTGTTCCTCATCGTGCAGGCCGTCCGCCGCTCGCCGGCCGGACGACGGCTGCGGGCTTTGCTCGGTCTGACGGGGCTTGCGTGCGGGGTATTCGTGCTCGTGACGTGGGCGACGGGTCTCGGTTGGGGTTGGATCGGCGCGCTCGGCATCCCCGGGAGCACCCACGTGCTCCTGACACCCGCACTTGTTCTCGCTCGGATCGTGTCCGCCGTCGTCGGGCACGATGCCGCCGTCATGAGCGCGACGCGCGCGCTCGGCTACCTCATCATCGGCGTCGGGATCGCGTACTTGCTTTGGCGCGCACCACAACTCGGTACGACGCGCGCGTGCGGCCTGGCGTTGGCGCTCGTAGTGGCTGCGGGAACCGTCGTGTTTCCGTGGTACGCGCTCTGGGCGGTGATCGTGCTCGCGCCCGCTGGTCGCCGTATCGAGCGTGGCTTCGCGATCTTTGCGTCGGTCGTGCTCACTCTCGTGTTGGAGCCGTCAGGATCTGCGATGCCTGACCTCGTTCTCATGGCGGCGGTGGCTCTGCTTGCCGCGAGCGCCATCGCGATCACCTTGCCACCCGTACGGCGATGGATCCGCTACGACCTNNGGGAAGATCCGATTATCGGAGCTTGGGAAGATCCGATCGGCTACTGGATCTCGCGCGCAGGGCGATTCTCCGCGCGAGACGCGCCGCGAGGGTAACCAAGGTTCCCGTCGCTTGACGCTCAACGCCAAGCCTGGTCATGGGGTCGGCGCGGGTCGGGAGACTTGTCGATCACGAGCGAAGAGGTTGGGCATGAACATGACAAGCGCGAGGCAACTGAGCCCGTAGGCGTCTTT
>PLBO01000013.1 GCA_003134555.1 Actinomycetota bacterium | reverse complement strand
GCTTGGCTCCCCATGGCCGACCTCACGCGTTTCCTGGTGCGGTTGCGCTCGCCCTTCGAGACACCGCCGAACATGGTCATCATCATCTCGTGGGCTTCGGAGTCGGGGTCGATGCGACCGCCCATTTCGGGAATCCAAAGCCCTGCGCCGTAGTGAACGAAGAGTGGGAAGGTTTCGCCGTANNACCTCGTCGAACCCTCGATGCCTGTCACGCAGAGCCGCAAGTAGGCGGGCCGCTTCGGGCCGACGTTTCCACGGAAGCGAGCGGGACTGGCCGATATCGAAGAACTCTTCGACGATGACCCCACCGGCGGGTTCGATCAGTCGAAGGCACTTGTCGAGCTGCCAGTTGCGCGACGCCTCAGGATCTTGCTGCTCCTCAGTCGACACACGACNNGCCCCACTCCGTTAGATAGCCGCCCCGGCGTCCACGAGTGGCGGGGGAGAGGATTCCTCGGTTGCGAGCAGCGTGAATCAGGTCACGGATGCGCTGGGGCTTCACCTTCCGGCGTTTGGCGAGAACTTCGTTCGGGTTCGCGCAATCTCCGCTTACGAGGTCAACGTACGCTCGCGCCAGACCTGCGAGCTGCTTGTCACTCGGTCCTTTCGGACCGCGCCGCATGCGACCGCGCATCTCAGGCGTCAGCTCATGACGAGCGAGATTGTCGATGTGTGCTGGCTGTTGGGTGCGAACCCACCCGATCACATCGGGGAGCGACTCAAGGGCGCTCAACTTCACTTGTTTCAGCACGGCCGACGTGACCCCACGTACCGGAACCTGCGCGTGGCTGCCTTCGACTTCGGCGCTCCACTGGCCCGCATAGTTGTCGTGGTCGGGATCGCCGAGTTCGTTGGGAAATACCCGCACCTCTCCGACCACCGGCTGTCCCTCTTGTAGGACAAGTCGAAATGCAACCGCCCAGTCGTCGTTGATCGGACCGTGCCACCAGGCGTGAAGGACGGTGTGCGCCTCCATGTGCGCCCAAGTGATCGCTGGCACGTCCTCGTGGCTGAGGGTGAGCGTGAAGTCGTCCACCTGCCGATCCTAGTCACGCTCGCGTCCTACTCGCAATAGTAGCGCAGCTATCGTGAGTAGTGGGCGCTTCTCCCGACACTCCCCAGACCGTGCGAATAGTGCGGCGTGCACACGAACGCGCTTGGCGCGCTGCTTCCAACGTGCCGTCTGCGCGGTTCGCTGCGTGTCCCGGCGGTTCGACGTGCGCTACGCGAACACTGCGGGCGCCCTAGGTGCCAGAGCAGCGTGCTTGATGTCGCCGCGCCGACAGGTCGCGCCGGGAGGCCGGACGTCGTAGTCCACGCGGCCGGCATCACGACGGTCACGCGCAGCTCGTCGCAATGCTCGCCCGAGAGACGTTCTGATGGCGCCTGAAGCGCTGAGGATCGTTGCACCGACGTCAGCGCCCGTGCTCGACTCCCGAGCGGCACAGGCGCTCCTCAAGATCTTCTTCGGAGCACAAGAACGCGCTACTACCGAACGCGGTGTCGGCGTCGTGGCGATGGGGGCTACCGACGCCGCAAAGGAGCCCGCCGTGCGCGCCGTCCAGCGGACCTCCTCCTCGATCTCGAACCACGTATCACCAGCAGTTGTTCTGGTTGAAGGGAACTAGAGAAATGGAAGCCACTGTCTCCGAGATGCTGATGTTGGCTCTCCTCGGCGAGTCGCGACCGGGAGCGTTGAAGCGTGCCTAAGCGTCACGGTTTCGAGTTCGGGTCGTACCGGGAGTGTCCCGCGTGCCACAACAAGTACTCGACGCGCGTCGAGGACGGCCACCTGTACTGGTACCTACGTAAGACGATCCGTTCCGTCTACGTCGATGACGACGACGACGGCTTCGAGATTTGGGAAACACGCGAGATCTTGGTGCCGTCCACGTACTGCAAGTCGTGCGAGAAGCGGCGTTCGTCTGACGGCCGTCGGTTGCGTCGCGAGATCGAGAAGCTGCCGCCCGATGAGCGCCTCGTGGCGGAAGTGACTCAGCTCGCGGGGGACTGCGATTGTTGCCACAAGCGGATGCGGCGTACGAAGCGGGAGCTGATCGCCTACGGAGGCGCTCACTACGCGCTGTGTGAGTTGTGCTTGGACTATTGCGACATCGCGTCTTGGGATGCTGACGGTGCGCGCGATGTTTGGCTTCACCTGCTTAAGCACAATGCACACGAGAAGCGGCTCGAAGCGCAGTGGGCCGAACGCTGTGACCGCCGCCGCCAGTATCACTCGACCTACCTGCGGGAGGACGCGGGGAGGACCAAGCGCGGAACGGGTTGGCGGAACGCGAAACCAGAGGATCTTGAAGGGTTCCCGCTTGCGCACGTTCAGTGCATGTGGATGGAAGGCGCGTGGAAGCGGGTCTGGCGGTTCCTGTTGACCGTTCCCGCGCACGGCGCGAGACAGATCGACGACACCAGCGCCGGGTTCGGTTCGACGGTGACCAGACAAGCAATGCCCGCCGTGAGCGCGAACGCAACCGGTTCCGCCATGTCGGATGCGCGTAGCCCGAGCGAGAACCCGGAGGTACAAAAGTGGAAGCCCAAGTGGACGATTCCGTGACGGCCAACGCCGAAGAGCGCAAATGCCGGGACTGCATGCGCACCTTCCCCACCGATCCCGCCACCAGTCGCAGCTACTGGTACCCGAGGAAGACGAAGCGAATGGTGCTCGCCCGCACGTTCGACGATGGCAGCGAACTCTGGGAGCGCCATGAGTTCCTCGCTTTTCCCTCTTATTGCAAGCAGTGCCAAAACCGCCGCGACGCCATGTCGAGACGAGTTGAGCGCGAGTTGGCCAAGGTGCCCGAAGACGAGCGCCCTGAGGTGCGGGCCTCGCTGGGCGGTCCGTGCGCCTGCTGCGGCGAAATGGATCCTCGCCATCGGTTCGTTCCGGCGAAGCGTTTCGGCCAGTGGCCATTGCTGTGCCCGACGTGCTGGGACAACTGCCAGCGCGCAACCTGGGATGTCGGCATGGCGCGCGATGTCTGGATCCCACTGTTCAAACACATCGGGCGTGAGCGCAGCCTGGACGCGCAGTGGACCGCGACCTACGGCGGCAAGCGCCTGGCCCACGGCAGGTACCCCGACGAGACAACCGGTGGAGCCACTTGGCGCCGCGCGACACGCGACGACCTCGACGGACTCCCCACATCCGACGTCGCCTGCATTCACGCAGAGCGGGCGTGGCGGCGCGTCATGAACTGGCTAGCCGCCACGATCCCAGCTTCCCCGCCCAAGCAATGACAGCGCAGACCGATACGTCACCCACCAACCCGACGCCAAGTGTTCCGTCCATAGGTATAAAACCTTAGAGAGAGGTATGCCACCACCAAGCCGAACAGCTTGGTTCCATACCTATGGACGGAACATCTGCGAGCGGTCCACCAGCCATGCCGACGCCGGTGCTAAGAAGAGATCGATCATCCCGGCGGAGCCTTGCCCCCGTGGCTGCTCTCCCAACTGCCGGCGCCCCCGCCCCCGAAACGACCCGGCCCCCCGGCCTGCACGACCCCGCTTCGTTGCTCCCAGCC
>PLBO01000014.1 GCA_003134555.1 Actinomycetota bacterium | reverse complement strand
GGTCGCGCCCTTCGCTAGCCATGTCGTCTCTCCGACGGCAGTCCTCGTGCGCGGTGCCATAGCGCGCCCGCTTGCCCGAGCGGCCACAATCCTCGGTGACTACAAACAAGCCGAAGAGTGGTTCGCGACTGCGCACGACATCCACGCCAGGCTGCAAGCACCGTTCGAAGCCGCCCGCGGGCAACTCGACCACGCTGACNNGCGCCGACGGCGATCTCGAACGCGCCCGCGACCTCACAACTACTGCTGCGGCAACTGCGGCCGAATACCGCTGTGCCGGACTCGCCAAACGCGCCGCCGCTCTCCTCGCCGAGCTCTGAGCAACGCGCGAGATGTCGACTCGCGCTCGCGACTGCGCCCGAAACTGAGCAGAACGCGCCCCAATAACGCGCACCGAACACGCAATACGGGTATCCCAGTTGTGCCGTACGGGGATACCCCGCGCAGTTGCATGCGGGATCGCTTATATGGCCCGCACGCGTTGTCGGGGATTTGCTGAACACCCGACGGCGTCTCAGNNCACGGGTAGATGGCGTTGAGAGACAGATTCATTGAGACGCTGTGAGGTCGCGGGCGCCGCGGGACACGACGCGACGTGTTCGCGCACAACTCCAATGACTAGGGCGTTCGCGTCGGGGTGGGCGCTTCGGAGGTGAGCACGGCGCATCGCGCTGCCGGTAAGGCCTGCCTGGGTTTGGCCGGTCCACCACCCGAGCCGCGATGTGCGCTTGGGTGGTGTCCAACCAGGTGAACGACACCACAGGGAGCAGTCATGACGACCGTAGATGCCGATTACGAGGCCGAGCATGGGCCGGGCGTGAGTGACCGCAAGGCGCGCGCGAACGCTGAGAATGCTCGCCACTCGACTCGGCCGCGTACCGGGCCGGGCAAGCAGAAGAGTTCGATGAATGCGCTCAAGCACGGCGGGTTCGCGAAGGTGCCGGTGGCGATCCCGCGCGGGCCGTTCGCGGAGGACACCGTCGAACTCGACGAGTTCATCGCGGGGATTACCGACTCGTTGGATCCCCGCGATGCCGTCGAGCGCGAGCAGGCGCGCCGTATCGCGATGTGCTGTGTTCGTTCGCGGCGCTTGAACGGGTTCGAAGCCGAAGCGCTCGGCCGTCGCCAGCCCCGCGATGTCGACGACTCGAGCGAGGGTGAACCCCTGGAACGCCAGCTGGCACGGGCCCGGGCGTTTCGTGACTGGTTCGTCACGAAGCTCGACAACGGCGTCGACTTCGAATACGAGCTCCAGCGGCTACAGATCGTTCATGAGTTCTATGAGGGTGTCGACTGCTTCGAGCCCGAACCCGAGGCGAATCTGGCACTCTCCGCGAGTGAGCGTATCGAGTGGTTCATCGAACACTGCCCAGACCGGGCGGAGCTCGTGCAGTTGATCGTCGATGACGTCGACGAAATCGACAACAAGATCAGAACACGCGACGCCGCTCGCAGCGCCGGTGCTCGCGCCGCACTGGCCGACACGGACAAGGTCAGTGTCACCAGCCAGCGCAACTCACGCGAACTCGACCAAGCCCTCCGCCAATACGAGCTCCTCCGGAAACGCAACTTGACGGCCCCACAGTCAGACGCCACGCGAAACGAACCCACCGACCAGGCCCCTGAGGAACAATGACACTGCGCCTGAATGGTTCTGAGCGGCCGAGCGTCTTGAGCACTGGTCAGTCCTTCGTCACCGAGGTCAGAGTCACTGCCCACGTGCCCGGCCCCGACTCCAGGATTCCGGCACAAAGGTGCTTTTGGGGTCCGGTGTCGTCGGCAACGCCAATCCCCGTACTGGGCGGGTCAGCTGGGACCTCTCGATCAAGAACGGGAATTACCAGTCTGACCTCGATCTCTTCGGCACGAACGGCACGGTCGGCCCGTTCGTCGAGTGCGCGATCGTGCGCACCGGGTTCGTCGGCGATCATCTGATCATCGTGGCCATATCGATGTCGCCGCCTGCGATCGCGGCTGCGGGATCGTGCACGCCCGTGGCCGCGCACGATCTCGATTGGATTAGCGGACGGATGCCCCGCTCGCGGAGCCTTTGCTGGAGGTGTCGTTGGTGGGTCCGCCGAATAGTCGNNGAGGAGTTCGTCGTCGGCGCCGAGGCCGCGCCACATGTTGTCGTCCATGGCGCGGAGGCGCAGGAGATGTAGCGCGTGCCGGCGAGCTTCGAGTCGGGTGAGACGTTGCTGAATTCTCATGTGGTGTCTTCCATTTGTGGTTTGGATCTGCGACAGCGGTGTCGAGGTCGAGGGCTGACAGGACTTGGGCGGCTGGTCGATTTGGGCGCTTGGCGGAGTAGAAGCTCAGCACCGAACTCCTGTTCCGTACGCTATTTGCATGGCGATCAATCACTGGTCAGATCTACGATTGGAAGCGCCTACCGATCGTCACCGTCTTCGTCGGAATCGGTCTCGTGGCCGAGGCGCGTTCGGCACGAGGGCTCCGAGCGTCGGAAAGCCCATGCGGGATATCGGATCGGGAACCCTCGGACGGACACGGGTCGTCGCGGCCGCGTCCGTACGCGGCAGGCGGCGTGTCCTTCGGCCGCGACCGAACGGGGCGTGATCGTTGAGCCGGCCCCGAATGAACAACGAAGCGATGGTGCACGCACTCGCACATGGGAAGACGCACGCCGAGGCGGCCAGAATCGCCGACGTGTCGGAGCGCACGATCAGTCGCCGACTCCAAGACCCGGCGTTCGCTGCTCGCGTTGACGAGGCGCGTGCCGAGGTCGTGTCGGCCGCAGGCGCCCAGCTCGCGGGCCTGTTCCCCNNATGACAAAGACAGCCGGACTCGACTAGGAGCCGCGCAGCTCGTTTTCAAGTCCGGTCTCGTGTTCCGCGAACAGGTCGAGATCGAGGATCGCCTCCGCGCCCTCGAGACGTAACCGCACCCTGCGGAGAGTCACGTGCCCGGGTCATAACCCGCCACAACCGGCCATAACCCGTCCCGGCACGTTCCGAAAAACGCGAAATCCGTTCCGAACCCGGCCCGCGATCCAGGCCGACAGGGTTTTCTCCATGCCCGACGA
>PLBO01000060.1 GCA_003134555.1 Actinomycetota bacterium | reverse complement strand
AGGCGTCCGTTGAGGAACTGGTCGGAATGATCGAGCGAGGTGAGCTTCGCCTTCCGGAGATGCAGCGTCGGTATGTCTGGCGATCGACACGAGTCCGCGATCTCCTGGACTCGCTCTACCGCGGGTATCCGTCGGGAGTCATCTTGTTGTGGGACACGGACGAAGTCGTTCCTGAACAGGACTTCGCAGTGTCCCAGGNNGGGGCGAGCCGGTCACCGTCCGGGGACGCAAGAAGCCAATCGAATTGCTCTTCAACCTGGAACACCCCGAGCGGTTGGGCGTTGTGACCGAAGTTGACGAAGACGCCGATGTCGATGATGAACCGGACGATGACGAGGACCAGACCTCTGAGGAGGCTGGTCTGGACGCCACCGACGACGACCTTCAGCGGCGTTTCGACCAGATGACGTTCGTTGTAGCGACGGGCAAACTTGCCGTGCAACCAAACTGGGTCAACGTCTCCGACGTATTTCGCACCGACCAAGACGCTCCGTTCTTAGGTAAGGCTGGAATCGAGCGCGTCGACGATCCCCGCTACACGAAATACAGCCAACGTTTGGCCAAGCTCCGCGCGATCCGCAGCTACGTCTATCGGATGGACGTTCTCGAGCGGGCGCTGTCGTATGACGAGGTCACCGAGATATTCGTCCGGGTGAACTCGTTGGGCACAAAGCTCCGGAGCTCCGACCTCGCGTTGGCACAGATCACAGCGACGTGGCGGAACTCGCTGGCTATCTTCGAGAGTTTCCGTAACAAGTTCGTCAGCGCTGGATTCGATCTCGATCTCAGCCTGCACTTGAAGAACATGATCGCCTTCGCCACTGGCCAGTCACGATTCCTCACCGTCGGCGGGCGATCCAAGGAGCAACTTCAAGAAGCGTGGAAGCTCAGTTGCGACGGGATGGACTTTGCGGTCAACTTCGCCAAGAACAACGCGGGAATCGACAGCCCGGTTCTGCTCTCCTCTCCTTTTGTGCTCATCACACTGTCGTACTTCGGTCACAAACGTGACTATCGACTAAGCGCCGAAGACGAAGACCGGTTGCGCTTCTGGGCTCTGCTGGCCAACGCGAAAGGTCGTTACTCCCGGGGATCCAGCGAAACGCTCCTCGACCAAGACCTCGCGACAATCAGGGACGGCGGCGGAACCACCGAGCTGATCGACCGCCTCCGGCTGCAGGTCGGTCGTCTAGACGTCACTGCAGAGGAACTCTTCGGACGCAACCAGCGAAGCGCCCTGTTCAAGACGATGTTCCTCGCTTTCCGTGCCGCAGGCGCCCAGGACTGGGAATCCAAGTTGGCGATCGCGCTCGACCACAAGGGAGCGACTCACCGCCTCCAGTTCCACCACATCTTCCCAAAGGCTGTGCTCCGAGGCCACTACACATCACGCGAAGCCGACGACATTGCCAACCTCGCGTTCATCGCAGGAAGGACCAACCGCACCATCAGCGCAAAGCCGCCGGCCGTCTACTTCGCCCCGCTCCTGAAGACCCTCGGTCCGGGTCCTTTTCAAGCCCAGTGCATACCGACCGAGAGCTCGCTCCTCGACATCGCGAACTACAAGGCGTTTCTCGCGGATCGCCGGAGCGACATCGCCGGCAGGCTGAACGAATTCCTCGGAACGGCGTAACGCCGAGATCGAGCCTTTCTGCGACCAGTCTGGTGCATCCAAGGCGCGCCGCAGCGAGGCAGCCTTGACGGAGCGCCCTGAGGATCGGAGCCATTCGGCCGTGTCGCGTACGACTCGTGAGATGGAGGAACGGAACTGGAAGGATTCGAGACGCGCATCTACACTCCGAAGACACGCGTCGTACGGTCCTGCGGAGGGCGTATGGGAGTCTTGGATGAGCCTGGGGTGAAAGACCTCGCAAGTGTGGTGTTGCCCGCCTGCGACAAGGCTGCGGCCGATAGCGAAGTTGTCCTCAGCCCGTTCGCTCGAGAGATCCTCGCCGATTTTCTGACGTCGATTGTGATCGAGGGCGTGCCGGCCGCTCCGGAGTCCGTGGATTGCCAGGATCTCTTCGATCAGCTCATCAAGATGTTGCCCGAGAAGATTCGCCATGCGCGCGACACGTATAGGTTGAGTGAGCGCGAAGGCGCTGCGCGATTGGTTCTAACAAGCGCCGATGTTTTTCTTTGGATATCGAGTTTCGGCGCGGCAGAAGTGGCTGACAAGGTTTGTCCTTGGCACTAGTGGGCGTGGACCGATATGGCCGACCACGCTGAACTCCTCCACGATGACGCAAAGACGATCGCGACGCTTGGCGCGGCCGTACTCGGAATCAGTGCAACTCTTCTGAAGGATGTTGTGGGTTCGGGTTACCAAGGTCGCGCCTGGATTATCGCGTCGTGGGTGTTGTNNGCCCAGACGGCCAATAACGTCAAGGACGGCAATCCAACTAGCAAGGCGGCCAGCTATCTACTGGGCTTCAGTTTCTACCTGCTCTTGTTTGGCGTAGTATTGCTCGCCACAGGGGCGTACTTTGGTTCGCGACCGCCGGGCGCGGCGTCCCTATCGGACGCGATCGTTCTTGCAGACACGGCGCTTGCCGGCGCAAAGCACGTAGATCAGAGCCAACTCGACATTCAGTCATTTCACCGGAACGCTGAAACTGACCTGACTTTCGTGATTCTTGATCATGCCGACCGCAAGACCTACAAGGTCGTCATCGATCTTCATTCCCGCGAAGTACGGCAACTGTCACGCATTATCCATCGATGAGTCGCCGTGCACCTGACGGTCTCAGCGAAGCGGCGTGGAGTGTGAGCGCTTCGTCGACTGTGTCGACTTCGCTTCTATCGGCTGAGCACCTGTCGGATGGTCATGGGGTGCCAGGTGGCGCCGCGCTTAGGCGCGTGGCCTTCGGCTTGCAGAGTCGTCGCGATGGATCGGAACGACGCGCCGGCGGCCCGTAGAACACGCATCCTCTCGATTGTTCGTTGTTCCTCGGGGTATTCGACGAGTTCGTGTCCGTGGGCGCGGTAGCCGAAGGGTGGTGAGCCGTACGCGTAGCCGCCGTTGTGCGCCTTCTGCCGCCGGCCGGACCGCAGGCGGAGCGCGATCATTGCCCGCTCGTATTCGTTCACCGNNCCCATGCGGCGAACGTCTGCGAGGAGCTGTTCCTGTAGCACCAGGTCGCGTGCGAGTCGATCGAGGCGGTACACGACCAGCGCGCAGGCGTTACGGCTTCTGATCGCTCCCAGGGCGTCGGCAAGCCCTTCCCGGGCGTCGAGCCCGTTACTCCCGGAAATGCCTTCGTCTCGCGTCCAGACCGCGACGCGATGATCATGCGCGCGTGCCCAGGTTCGAATGGCCTGTTCTTGGATTTCCAGACCGAGTCCTTCTTCGGCTTGTCGGTCGGTCNNTCCTATCCGGCCGAGGATCGCTGCGGCCGCGTGGTCGATCCGCTCGGCGCTGCGGATGCCGATGCCCGTGCCTTCGTCGGTGACATGAGCGCCTCCGGGCCGGTCATGAGGCGCGCAGGGCGGGCAGCAGTTCGGTTGCTGCCCACGTGATGAATTGCTCTTGGGTGTTTCCGCCGACTTGCACCAACGCGATGTGTGTGAACCCGGCGGTCTCGAAGCGGCGTATCCCGTCGACGTGTCGCCCAAGGTCGGGGCCGCAGGGCATCTGGGTCGAGACGTCTTGTTCGCGTACGGTCTTGGACGCAGCGTCGAATGACGCCGGCACCGGGAGCTCGGCGTTGACTCT
>PLBO01000141.1 GCA_003134555.1 Actinomycetota bacterium | reverse complement strand
CGCGACCCCAACCTTGGCAAGAGACGTTTTCTCCCAGGCGAAGTGTGGTTCGCGTCCTTCGTGGCGACGTCCGACGTTCCTCTTCGCCGCGCCGGTACGCAGCCGTGTAGTCAGCCCGCGTCGTGCGTCATGAGGTCGAGGACGCGCATCAGGACGTGGAGAGCGCCGAGAGCTATCGACGTCTCCGAGTAGGACGGAGCAGGCCCGGTGTCGATGGAGGCCCGCTGGACCCCGCAGTAGTTGCAGCCCGTCAACGCCCACTCCCAACACCGGACCAGGTCGCCCTCATGCCGCAGGTCACGGCCGCGACAGCCGTCTCGTTCGTCGTCGTCGGTGCAGGACATGACGGTGTTGTCGGCGTGGACGATGAGCGCGAGCCGGGGCGGGTCGCCATGTCGGGGACGGTAGCAACGCAGTGACACTGCGTGCGCGAACGGGGAGGCGGTTCACCCGTAGCGTGCATTGCGTGCGGACCCAAGACCTTGACGTCGCCTGGAAGGCCACTCCGACCCGACTGCTCGTAGTAGTCGCCCTCGTCCTCACGGTCGCGGGATGCGCCAACCGCACACCGAAGGCGACGCCGAAGCCCTCGGCGGGCGCGTCCACGTCCGACAGCGTGCCTAGAGGAACGGCCACGACAACGACGACGGGAACGGTCAGCACAACGACGGCACCCTCGGCGTTCGCGAACTTGTACTTACAGATTCTCGGTCCTGCAGACGCCGCGACCGGCGAGTTCTTCACCGCGCTCAAAGCGCTCTCCAGCACCGCCACGGGCGCCGACGCGCAGAAGGTCGCAACTCCGGCTGCGGACGCCATCGACGCGGCCGACCACCGGCTCTTGGAAGTGTCGTGGCCCGGAACAGTCGCCCGCGACATCAAGGCGCTGGTGTTTGCGAATGCGCAACTCGTCGGCGACATGCGCGAACTCGCCGCACAAAATCGCGTCACTTTTGGAGCGTGGAAGAACCAGTTCGAGAGCGACGTCGCCACGGTGACCAACTCCGCGAACCTCATCCGTACCGATCTCACAGCTCCGCACACATCGAAGTAGGCGCCGATGACAGGGTGGTCGCGCGTCTGATCGCCGTCTTACGAGCCGCGCAGTCCGACAGGCCGGAACCCACAGCTCGCAGCTCGCGACGCAGATCCCGGCCACGACAGCCGTCGCGTTCGTCATCCTCGGTGCCGGACATGACGGTGGTGTCGGCGTGGACAATCAGCGCGCCGGTACGGGTCGCCATGACGGGGACAGTACGCGCCGGGTGCGCCACGCGAATCTTGCGCTCGGCCCGTCGACAACCGTGCGCCGGCGCGGGTCGCTTGACCGTGTGGCTATCGACCTCACGATCCTCATCTCGTCAGCGTCGACCACTGACCGCGTATGGCTCCTTGGTGGAACCGTCGAGTAAATCGTCGCCGGACCCTTGCCTGTTGCTTACCTGGCTCTATCAGACCTCTCAGGATGGCGTCCGTATTGTGGATTCCACCTACGGTCGGCGTCGAGGTGCGCCTTCGGAGGAGCGGTGCGGCGGGACTGCAACCACGGCGCGGAGGGGCACGATGTTGAGTCGAGGTTTGCGCCGTCGCGCAGTCAGCATTGTGGTCGTCGCGCTCGCGTTGGTAATGGCCGCGCCCGGGTTGGTCCCGTTGGCCGGTGCCGTCATCGCCAACAGCTCTTCGAGCACGACCCGGCAACAAGCGAACACGACCACCACATCCACCACCGCCAAACCGCATGCCTCGACCTCGCGTTCAAGCGGCGTGATTTCTGTCGGCAAACACTCCGAGGCTGGGCCGCTGACGAGCGCACTCGCGAGAGTCAAGCCGAACGCAAGGGTCAAGCGTCCCGCGCGTCGACGACCGCGCGTGCGGCACCGCCTCAGGCACGTCAAGAAAGTCCACCACAAGAAGGCTCACCACAGGACCGCGCACAAGAGGAAGGTGCGGGTATCGTCATCTGTGCCGTCCGCCTCGACTTCGCGCCCGACTCCTTCGACTTCGGTCTCGACCACCTCGACGTCGGGCCCAACCACCTCGACGTCGGTCTCGAAACCGTCGTCGACGCGGCCATACGGCGCGCCGGGCACCCTGAGCGGGCGAGGGCCAAGTCGCTCCCGGCTCCGGGCCGGTAGGTTCAAAGCCAAACTCGCGAGTAGCAAGCACTCGTCGTCAACCGGCACGAAGCTGCTCGTGGCTCTTGCGCTGGTCTCCTTGCTCGCACTCGCCTTCGCCGTGATCGGAACGGGCTTCGGCAAACGCCGACGCGCCACGCGACGAGGACGCGCACATCGGATCGAACCCATCGTCAGCCACGACTGACGGCACCGGGCCGGACCAGGTCACCCTCATGCCGCAGGTCGCGGCCACGACAACAGTCGCGTTCGTCGTCCTAGCTGCAGGACATGACGGTGGCGTCGGCGTGGAGGATGAGCACGCCGGGACACGTCGCCATGGGTGGGCTGAAGTGAGGTGTGGTGAGACAGAGCACGCGCGCGTTACGGAAGGTCAGCGCAGGTCTTCTCGTATGCGTCGAACGTGCCGACGTATTGCGTCCATTCGCTCGTAGTGAGGTTGCGGCCGGCCTCGTTGCAGGCGGCGGCGACAAGGTCGGGTATCGCGAGCGGCCAATCGGTAACGACGGCACTCGCAATGAAGCTGCCCTCGGCCACCGCGGTCAGGAGATGAGAACCGGTGAACACGAGCGAGGACGGTGTGCTGGAAATGCCGTTGGCGGAGATGGGGTCGATCGTGTATTGGATGACGCGCGTTTCGGGAGCGCGCGCAAGGATCGCGTCGCTCGCACAGAACCCGGGAGCCGAGAAACATCCGGCGATGCTCCTCGTCGTGAAGAGAGTTCCGTCGGCTCCGAACCAGGCACTTCCGTCCCTGGCGTCGGTCGTCCAGGTGACGTGTTCGCGATCGAGGTCGTACATGGTGAGATGAGAGCCGTCCGCGACTGCGAGTTGGGTTCCGTCGGGTGACATCGCTTCGCCAAACCCGAAGGCTGCTGCCCGCAACGGGAACGACATTCGTTCTGACCAACCGTTCGCGATCGCGTCGAAGATGTGGACGGTCAATTTGCGGGTCGTCGACGCGAAGGTTGTGACGGCGAGGCGAGATCCGGATTTGCTGAGCCACAACCTCAACGCGAAGTTCTGTCCGGCGATTCGGAGACGGTGAATCGCGACGGTCTTGGCGGAGCGCAGATCCCATGTCCATAACTCGCCGTTGTGGTATGCCTCGGCGATACGACCGTCATTGAGTGAACCGGAGAACGCCAACGCCCCAAGGCACGATGTACAGAATTGCTGAGGGTCGAGGTGCAGTCGCGCATTTCCTGTCGAGGTGTCGTACACGTCGACGGACCCGTCGATGATATGCGCGACGGCCATCTCGGCGCCGTTGGAACTGAACGCGCCTGGGCATCCGCCCGTGGGAAGGGACATTGTTACAGGACCGCGTGAGCCGTCGAGGGTCGTGAAACGCAAGGTTCCCGGTATGACGTGTCCGTCGAAGCCGGCCGGTGTGCCCGTGGCCAGGATTCGACCATCCGGCGAGATGACAGGGTTGCAGATGAAGACGTCCGACGGTCCGTAAGCGCGGCTCTGCGCGTAGTGCGAGTACGGAGCGTTCGTGAGCGCAAAGATCGGAACGGTGCCATCTTCGGCGGACAAGAGGAACGACTGTCCGTCGATCGTGAACGCAGGGGGTCGGAGCAGATCGGCAATCGGTCCGAAGTTCACGCTCTGTTGGGCGACGACGGGCGCGTCGAGTTTGATGGATCCGCCGGTTGAGATATGACCGACCTCGGCGAGGTTCGGGTCGGTGGCGTCGCGCTGCACGATCCCGTCGAGGTTCCGACTGAGCCCGATCGGTGTGCCGGGGACTATCGCGGACCACGGGTCGGCGTTGACCGGGACTTGCGTACCGGTCGCGATATCCCAGCGCGACAACGGAACCGCGAACCCGTCGCTGGTGTCGCGCACCCCGGTGTTGTCGTCGACGGCGCGCCCGGTCTCGTTCGTCTCGACGCGTATCACGGGCAGAGGGATGTTGACGAAGCAGTCCGTGTAGGCACTGAACCTCGCGGCGTCGGCTGCCATTCGCATCACCGTCGCGGGCGACGCCGAGTTCTCGGGCAATGGCCCGGTAGCTCATCGATTTGCAGAGCATGAAAACCATGAGCTGCAGGCGGAGCTGGTCGGGGGTCGAGCACACCGACCGCGATAGGTGTCACGGACTGTCAGGTGATACGGGCTGCCGCTGTCGGCGTTCCTCCCGGTTCGCTCGCCAATCCCACAGCGGCGGCTGGTGGCGTCGGTCGGGCTTGCCCGCGCGGCCTCGTTCCGTCTCGGCGTAGGCGAGGCTGGCCTCATCGATCAGTGCCTGGAGATCGGCGTCCACGGGACTGTCCTCGGCGTAAGCCAGGCCGAACAAAACGGTACTTTCCCGCATTTCAGGCCGCTGGGTTCGTCACCGAACACATCACCCACAAATGCACGACCCCGACGTGGGGTTGTTTAGCCGCGCATCCCCGAAGAGGCGGTCATGGTCACGTGTTCAGAATGGCGAGCGGCGGCGGTGTCAGCGGCGGACCGAGAAGTGGCAGCGAACTGGGTGTGAGTACACAACCTTTCGCCGCGTTGACTGTCGACGGAGTCGTAGTTCTGTGCGGCCGACGGCGGTGGCATAACGCGCCGCTACGAGGCTGTCGCACGAATCGGATTCGGCGTCGCGGCGTCGCGACATGTTGAAGTCGCTGCGGGTCGACACCCCACAGGTTGGGGCGTCGATGCCCGCGATTGGATTCGTGCGACATCCTCCTACCGGGCAATATGAGCGGGTCGCACGGTGGATTGCCGGATGATTCATTGCATGGGCAAGCCGAAGGTTCGTACTTGAATGCCGTGTCGGCCGCGCGATCGCAGGCGGTCCAGTTGAAGGAGGTAGTACTTGGAGACCTACAGCAATGACTCGATCATTCGGCGTCTGGCCGTCTCCGAGAGCCTCTCACTCGAAGACGCCGAAAGGCATTTCTACGGTCTCTTGCAGTTCCTGACGCTCGCCGCGTCGTCCGATGAATCGCTGGTGCCTTCGAAGCCGATCGACGAGGCTTGGCACGTCTTCTTGCTGCACAGCGAGGTCTACGCGACCTATTGCCACAACTACCTGGGACGGTTCATCCACCACCGGCCGACGCGCGAGCCCGAGAGCAGGACCGATTACCGGACTCGATACTCCCGCACCATCGAGCTGGCACGCAGACAGTTCGGAGAAGAACTTGATAGTGAGGTGTGGGTGGATCCTGAACACACGGTGTGCCAGACCGCAGACTGCGGCGGCGGTGGCTGCGCCTCCATGTGCAGGATGAAGCGCTAGGCCGCTTCGCTCACCAGCTCACGGTAGGCATCGCGTCCAGACGGTTCTGTCGGTCGTGCGGCGAGATAGCCACTCGTAGCGCACGGAACTGCCTATCCGCGCTCGCTCCTGACGGCCGCGATCGGGCATCATGCGTGCGCGATGGTCGAGAAATGGGATCTGATCTACGACCTGCGCAACGACGTGGAACGCGTTCGCCGCGTGCAAGAGGAGAGCGCGAGGTCGAGCGCGCCGTATCTCTTCGGCAGTGAGGAGTGGTGGGGAGCGATCGACGCAGGTTCCATCGAGCGTCGAAGCGTAGAAGGCACGATCGCCGAGGCGCAGCCGACGCGCATGGTCGACCGCCCCGAGTTCCGCATGCGCACACAGGACGGCTCTGAGCTGACGGGCCTTCGCCACGGCGACCCCACTCGCTACGTCGAGGGACTGCGCATTCGATTCGAGTACGTGACCCTCCAACGCTCGCCGGTGACACCTCTGGACCTGGGCACAACCGCCGACGTTGTTATCTCCGTCTGGATCGAGCGCAGCCACAAGAGGACGCCGTACGTCCACTCGTTCTATGCATCGCCGCCGGGTCCGATCTAGCGCCCGCGTCTATATCTGCCGATCGGGCACTCGCCCAGCGGCGCGTGATCGGGCATTATGCGCTTCGTGGGAACGCCGGATACTTCGGTTGGCGTCTGGTGAGGGTGAAGCCATTTCAGGGGATCGTGACGCTCGTTGTGGTCGCATTGGCCTCAGCCGCCGCTGGTGCAGTCGTTGATCATGCGGTCTCGAACGATTCGCGTCGTTCTCGATCGTCGCTCTTACCCGCATCCTCCACGTCAACGACGTCGCTTGACTCTCGCTACGTGGCGTACAAGTCGGAGATCAACGCCCTCGGGATTGCCACCTCGATGGATTCGGCCGCGTTGCACGCCTTCGGCATCGACGAATGCGCGGCGGCCCGGCGTGCGCGCTCCGATCGAGGTGCCGGACTCCTAAAGTTCAAACGCGACCACGTCGCCTCCGCGTACAACGCCAACGACCAACTGGCGATCGAGACGTTCCGCACACTCTTTATCGCCACGGGACACCTCCTCTGCCCTGATGTCGAAAGTACGATCCGCGCTGCGTCCTTACCTCTCCTTTGACGGCTAACCGCTGGTCGCCTGCGACGCCATATCTGCCGATCGGCGCTCGCTCCTGCGAGGCGGGGCGGGCATCATGCAGTCGTGAGTGATCATGCTGAGCCGGTGACTTCCTGGGGTGACCTCAGCATCGGCGACCGGGTTCGCGTCAAGTTCGTCGACCCATTGCCAGGACCGTTCTTCATCGTTGAGCTACGCGTCGATGACGTGCTTGGGTCGGGAAGAAAGGGCGCCGTCGCCGTGGTTCGGGACGTGTCCGATGAGCAGGTCTACACGGTCAGTGTTGGGCGTATTGAACGAGTCTGAACCGCAGAGCGGGCAGTGACAGTCGATCCGCGCTTGCCGACCGCAGTTTTCTACTGAACCCCGCAATAGTTACAGCTCATCAGCGTCCACATCCAACACCGGACGGGGTCGCCTTCGTGGCGAAGGTCACGGCCACGACAGCCGTCGCGTTCGTCGTCCTCGGTGCAGCCCATGACGGTGTCGTCAATGTGGAGGATGAGCGAGCCGGGACAGGTCGCCATGTCGGGGACGGTAGCGAGACGGTGAGACGACCTCACGACGGATCGAGTGCAGATCGGCGGATCCGCCGCTCTCACAACGAGCTAGCAGCGAAATCGTTCAGGCGGTTGCTTCGTCTCGTAGCTCGACGAGGGCTCGGAGCGCGTCACGCGCGCTCACCATTCCCGCCGCGACACCATTCTCCATGATCGGCAAGTGCCGTACCTCGGCTTCGAGCATCAAGTGCGCCGCAGTGAGCAAGTCCTCGTTTGGCCCAACGGTGATCAGGTCTTCGCTCATGACCTGCTCGACCGTCGTTCGGCTCGTGCTGGCACCGTCGGCGATCGCACGCACGATGTCGCGCTCCGTTACCAGGCCGATCGTCCCGTGCGGACCGCGCACCAGGGCCGCGCCGATCGACTCCTCGACGAACGTGGCCGTCAACTGTCGAAGGGTGTCGTTGGGGTGGACGTACACCACCGGACGTGCAACGAGAGCCTGTACCCGCGTGTCGTGGTCGAGATCCATCATCGTCTCCTCGCGTTCAACCCCGAGACTGCCCCCCCGCCGGACTCGGGGATAGGGACGATGGTCCCTTCGGCGCAATGGCGCACGGCTCGGCGCGTCGCTGTCCAAGACCTAGGCGCTCGCTTGCGGGGACTTTCGGCCCTTTCGGCGCCGATACGCCCTGGGTCACGATCGCGCGATGGAGCATCCCGCCGAGCACACAATCCCGACCTCGATGTGCTGGGAGTTGCTCCGCGACGCCTCGTTCGGTCGAGTCGCTCTGTCGGTCGAGGCGCTACCGATGATCTTGCCGGTCGAGTACTCCCTCGATGGCGAAGAACTCGCGATCTGTCTCGGCCAGTACCGCCTCAACGACCGGACCGTCAACAACGCCGTTGTCGGCTTCGCCGCAGACGCAATCGACCCTGTGACGCGAACCGGCTGGACTGTCCAAGTCCAGGGGGTGGCGCGACTTCCCCGACAAGTTGGCGTACCCACTGAATGCGGACAGCCGACAGCAGGTCAGATCGTCCACCTCACGCCCCAAACGATCAGCGGGCAACATCTTCAACCGTGCCCGTTCGGTACCGGCCTCCCGGCCCGGCCGCCACCGAAATCATCACCGCCGTAGCTCACGACGGTGGGGGGGAAGCGAGGACGGTGACCGCATGACGCGCGACAGCCGCACCGGATTGGACGTGCTGAGTTACGACGAGTGTCTTGGCCTCCTCGCCCACTCACCGATCGGCCGCGTCGCCGTACACCTCAACGGGCATCCACCCGTGATCTTCCCGATCAACTACGCCTTCGACGAACACAACATCGTGTTTCGTACCGACGCGTCGAGCATCTTGCACCGTGCCCACCAACACACGGTCGCCTTCGAAATCGACGGCATCGACCGTCGCTATCACCTCGGCTGGAGTGTCCTGGTCGTCGGAACCGTCGAAGAAGTCACTGACCGCTCCGAACTCGCCGCCCTCGCCACCTTGCCGCTCGGACCATGGGCACCCGGCCCCAAATCCCAGTGGATGCGCATCCGGCCCGACACGATCACTGGGCGCAGCATCCCGCCGCATCAACACGAAACATAAGTACGCCTGACAGCCGTCGGGTTCTCCCGTCTCGGGTACAGCTCACCACGGTCTCGTCGGCGTAGACGATCAGCGAGCCCAGCGCGGACGCCATCTCGCGATGCCCCGCAAGGCGGACCAAGGCCTTTCGCCCCTGGTCACGCGACGAGTTTCGGGTTTAGGGTCCATCGCATGAGGCACCGTTTGGCGAGACACGTTCGCCGTCTGGCCCGGTCGGTGCTGGAACTCGCGGGCGACATGGTGCAACTCCAACAGGTCGCGTTCGAGGGTTCACCGCACGCGCCGACGCCCTCCGATCGTTCTTACGGCCTCACGCTACAAGTGGGCAGCGACACTCTGTATTGCCCGAGCACGAAGAACGATTATCGGGTGCAGTAGGCCGCGAGTTCTCCATCGCACATCACAGCACCCTCCGAGTACTCGTACGCGCCCCGTCCTCAGTGCAGCCCATGACGGTGGCGTCGGCATGGACGATGAGCGCGCCCGGGCAAGTCGCCATGCGCGGGACGGTACTGAGGTGGTGGGACAACGCCGTCCGAACGGCGCGGCGATGTCGACGTCCTGCACCCGTAGCGTGGATTGCATGGCCGATAAGCGCGACGTGAACCGGACGATTCGTCGCCTCGTCGGCGTATACAACGCGAACGGATCCGTCAGCGGCGAGCTGGTCTACTTCATTGGCGCTGGACTCGGCCGAGCCCACTGCGCGCTGTGCGACATCACCTACGGGCTCGTCCGCGAGCGCGCCGCCTGGAACACGTTCCGTGTTGGGCTTCAGGTCCCGTTCGACCTCTACCATCGCGATGATCAACCCGCCGACACTCGACTCGCGACCGGGGGCAATGTCCCTGTTGTGCTCGCCGAGACCGACGACGAGTACGTCGCGGTGCTCGGACCCGCCGAACTCGTGTCGTGCGGCGGGTCGATCGAACATTTCGCTCACGCCATCGAGACTGCGGTCACGCGAGTCGGGTTGAGTTGGCCGAGCTGATCGGGGAGGTCTGGAGCGGCGGAGACCATGCGCGGCGACTACCGATCGGTTATGACGCGCGGAGCGGCGGAGCCGACTTGGCGAGAGGGCCCACCATCACCGCGATGGCGGGCCCTGCTAGGCGCCGCGTCTTTGAGTTCGTTAGGGCTGTAGCCGCATGATCTGACCGTTGGTCGTGGTGCTGTTGGCGGAGACGTAGAGGTAGCCGTCGGCGCCGAACACGATGCCGCTCGGGTCGGTAATGGCGTTGACGATTGTGGCGCTCCCGCCAGGCGCGACCTTCCACACGTCGTTGCCGAACTGGTCGCTGAGATAGAGGTTCCCGGCCGCGTCACTGGTGCAGCCACCGATTGATACAAGCGGCGGACCCGGCGGCGTGGAGATCGTGACCTGCTGAAGGGTGCTGGTGCCGTCGTAGCGCCACAGTCGCCCATTTAGCGTTCCCACGTAAAGCTGGCCGCCAGCTTGCGCGACGCAGGTCGGTACCTCGTCATTGAACGGAACGATGTTCACGCCCGGGTCATGCAGGTACGCCAGGATCTGGACGGACCCATTCGGTCGAACCACGTCGAGGGTGTTTGCGCCCGCGTCAGCGACGTAGGTCTTGCCGGCCAAACCGAGGACGCCGTACGGGTTGGCGTCGGGGAAGTCGGTGTTCGGGTCGCACGGCGGCGTCGCGGTTTGGCACGACAGGGTGTAGTTGAAATCGAGCCCGCCGACGTCGCCGATGCTTCGCACGTGTCCGCTCGGATTGGCTTGGAGGAGACGACCGAGCTGAGACGTGGCCGCGTGAAGAACGTCCGCAGGGACTGCGCCCGGCGGGACCCGATCGACGAACTGGTGCGCGCCGGTCATGATGGCCAGGATCCGGCCGCCCTGGAGCGAAAGGCCGTCAGCACCGGTCGCCGCGCTGCCGTCCTGGCCGGCGATCGAGATGAGGCCCGTGACGATCGGTTTGGCCGGCGCGGGCAGCGCGCCCGTCACATCGACTGCCGAGATGCGGGAGGTCGTCCCGATGAACGTGCCGCCACCGATATCGGTCGCGCCACCGCTTCCGGCCTCGGCGACGTACAGCGTCCCGTTGGGAGCAAAATCGAGACCCCTCGGATTCAACAGTCCGGTCGCAACGACCGTCGGGCCCGGATCAATCGGCGGCGCGGCGGGCTTTGCGCTCGCAGGCGTCGCCGCGATCGTGACGGTCAACAGCGCCGCCGCTACGGCCGCGACAAGTGGCGTCCTCTTCATGAGTCACTCCGCTTCTTCCGTGATCCTCGCCCGATCGACCACGAACAATGTCGATCGCCGACATCCTCGTCCGAACACGCACTCCGTGCAAACCCTGGCTCGACGCAGGATCGCGCGTCCCCAAACACGCGTCCCCGAACGACGGGAAGAGACTGCCCCGGAACGCCGGGAGTGGGGCGCGTTATCCCGACCGGCATTGAGGTCGTGCTTGCAATCGCGAAACCCGCACCGATTGCCCGATCGTGGTCGTTACGGCGAGCGCGTTGACGCGGTTATGTGCGGGCGAGGTGGGTGCCGGGCGTCGATAGCATCGTTGCGGTTACTCATCCCGATGACCCGAGAGCCCTGGCTCTGTGACGGTCAGCCAACCGACCTCCGGGCACGGTGGCAACGCCAGGACCGATGAGGAGGAACATCATGGTCAACGCCAATGGTTGGACGCGCATCTGCCCAGAGTGCGGCAAAGGCGACGGCACGAAGGTCGAGCGGATCGCTTTTCATCCGACGTTCCGCTGCGAGTGCGGGTATGTGTGGGACGGGTCGCGTGCGAAGTTCTGCGGGATGTTCGAGATTGACGGGAACGCGACGGACGAGGAACTCGACGCGTTGGCGGAGGTGATCGCCTAGATCATGAACGCGGCGCGGCCAGGCGAAGTTCGGGGCCTGTCGATGGTCCGAAGAGCCCGACGTGGGGATGACGGTTAGACGAGAGCGGTGACGGGCGTCAGCCGTGTGGTGGTCGTGCCGTCACCGAGCTGTCCGGTCGCGTTGGCGCCCCAGCATTTGACCGTCCCGGTCCCCAGCAGGGCACACGTATGGCTCGCACCCGTCGCGACCGCAATCGCAGTCGTCAGGCCGGTCACGGTGACCGGGGTGGACGAGCTGGTCGTCGTGTTGTTGCCGAGTTGGCCCGAAGCGTTGAGTCCCCAACACTTGACGGCGCCGCTTGCGAGAACCGCGCACGAGTGCGCGGTGCCGGCCGCGATCGCGACCACGCCCGTCAAGGTGCTCACTGCGACCGGTGACGGACGATTCGTCAGGGTGCCGTCGCCCAACTGCGCCGACGTGTTGAGTCCCCAGCATTTGACGGTCGCGTCGCTCAGCACCGCGCACGTATGGTCCGCTCCCGCCGCGATCGCGACCGCACCAGCCACGCCCGACACCGCGACCGGGGTGAGTCGGTTGGTGACCGTGCCGTCACCGAGCTGTCCCGAGCTGTTCAAACCCCAACACTTCACGGTGCCGGCTACGAGTAGCGCGCACGAATGCGACGTCCCGGCACTGATCGCCACCGCGCCAGCAAGACCGCTCACCGCGACGGGGGTCGAGGCGTTCGTGGTCGTGTTGTTGCCGAGCTGACCCGAACTGTTCAGCCCCCAACACTTCGCGGTTCCATCCCCTATCAGGGCACACGAATGGTTAGCGCCATCCGCGACCGCGACCGCATTCGTCAGACCGGACACCGCGACCCGAACCAGACGGTTCGTCGTGGTGCCGTCACCGACCTGACCCGACGCGTTGAGTCCCCAACAGTTCACCGTCCCGGCCGGCAACACCGCACACGAATGCGCGCCACCCGCCGCGATCCCGCCCGCGAGGACACCGTTCACGCCAACCGGCACCAGCGCGTTCGACGTGGTGTTGTTCCCCAACTGGCCGGAACCGTTCGCACCCCAACACTTCTCGGAACTGTCGCCCAACAGGGCACACGAATGAGCTTGACCGGCCGCGATGGCCACCGGCACGACCAGACCGCTCAGGTTGTGAACCGAAACGGGCGTCAGCGCGTCCACAAACGTGCCGTTGCCGAGCTGCCCGGAGGTGTTGTCGCCCCAACACTTCTCCGTGTCGGTCCCGAGCAGCGCGCACGAATGGTTGCCGGTGTTGGCCGCGATCGCGATCGCGCCGCCCACGGTGCTCACAGCCGTCGGCGTCAATGAATCGTTGGTGGTGCCGTCTCCCAACTCGCCGGAGGTGCCATCGCCCCAGCAGTCCTCCGCCCCCGACGGGACTACCAATGCGCACGAGTAATCTTGGGACGCGGCGATGCCGCTCGCGTTCGTGAGACCGGTTCCCGCGACCGGCGTCAGACGGTTGGTCATCGTGCCGTCGCCAAGCTGTCCATGGTCGTTTAGGCCCCAACACCTGACGGTGCCTGCAGACAACACCGCGCACGAATGGCCGAGGCCGCCAGCAATCGCAATGGCCCCGCTCAGGGAACTGACCAGGACCGGCACCGATGAAGTACCCGTCGTCCCATTACCGAGTTGACCGTACGTGTTGTCGCCCCAGCACTTGACTGTGCCTCCATTCAGAACCGCGCACGAATGGAATCTGCCGGCGACGATTGCGCCTTCGACTGGCGCGACGCCAGTAAGGCCGCTCACCATGACCGGAATCGACGAGCTGACGGTCGTGCCGATACCGAGTTGTCCGTCGGTGTTATCACCCCAACATTTGACGGTGCCAGCAGCCAAAGCGGCACACGAATGGTCCTCGCCAGCAGTTATCGCGACCGCGCCGGTCAGGCCGCTCACCGCGACCGGCAGCGAACGAAAGTTGCCAGATGTGCCGTCACCGACCTGACCCGAAGCGTTGAGTCCCCAGCATTTGACGGACCCACCAACGAGCAGGGCACACGAATGGGAAGCACCGGTCGCGATCGCGACCACACCGGTAAGGCCGGTGACCGTGACAGCAATCGGGCGGGTAGTCGTGGTGCCGTCACCGATTTGTCCCGAGCTGTTGTAACCCCAGCATTTCGCGGTGCCCGTCGATGACGCCACCGCACACGTATGAAGTCCGCCCGTACCAATGCGCCCGACGGCAGTGAGGCCGTCTACGAGGACCGGGACGGCGGAGCTGGTCGCTTTCTCGTCGCCGAGTTGGTCGGAGCCGTTGTTCCCCCAACATTTCGCGGCCCGCGCCGCGAGCAGGACACACGAGTACGCGCCGCCACCAACAACCGCGATCGCGCCGGTGATGCCGCTCGTCGCGACCGGCCTGGTCGAGCCGGTGATAGTGCCGTTGCCGAGCTGGCCTGAACTGTTCGCACCCCAACACTTCACGGTCCCCACGACAAGCACGGCACATGAATGGTTCGCACCCGCGCCGACAGACACCGCGCCCGCAAGGCCGCTGACAACAACCGGCACCGACGAACTCGTCGTGGTGCCGTTCCCGAGCTGTCCCGAGAGGTTCTGACCCCAACACTCCACCGAGCTGGCCGCAGCGAGGACAACACACGTATGGAAACTGCCCGCCGCGATCGCGGTCGCGCCGCCTAGTCCGGACACGGCGACCGGTGTCAACGAACTCGTAGTGCTGTTATTACCCAACTGTCCGGAGCTGTTTGCCCCCCAACACTTCACCGTCCCCGTGGCGAGTAGGGCGCATGAGTGAGCATTCCCGGCCGCGACCGCGATCACGCCGGAAAGCCCCGTCACCGTGACCGGCGTCGACGCAACATTCGTCGTGCCGTTGCCCAACTGTCCCGAACTGTTCGCACCCCAACATTCGACGGTTCCGCCGACGATCAGCGCGCACGTATGGGCGTTACCGGCCGCGACGGTGAGCGCACCTGCAAGGCCGGTCACCGTGACCGGCAGCACCGAGTTCGTCGTCGTGCCGTTCCCCAACTGCCCCGAACCGTTATTGCCCCAACACTTCGCTATCCCGCTCGCAACCACCGCGCAGGTATGCGCGGTCCCGGCCGCGATCGCGACCGCACCAGCCAGGCCGTTCACCTCGATCGCGTCCGCGCCGTTCGTCGTCGTGCCATCCCCGAGCTGGCCCGTGCTGTTCAGCCCCCAACACTTCATCGTGCCGGCGCCGGGAAGGGCGCAGGCATGCGCCGCACCGCCCGCCAGCAACGGTCGTACGAGCCGAGAGCCCGGGTCGGTACTCACGGCCGCGACGGGAACAGCGCGCACCACCAGGACCGACATCACCAACAGCAGCGCCACCGTCAGGCGTCGCATCCCGCCCCCGCCTCTCCGAAACCCACCCGAAGGCCAAGCGCCGCGCTCAGCCCTCGATCCGCGCAGGCTACGACCGTTGCCCAGGGGCGTCCATCCTCGCGGCCGGAACGAAAACGAGATCGGCACACAACGGGCCTTCAACATCGCAGACCGCCTGCACGATGACCTCGGCGCGGTAGCTGGAACCACGGCTCAGACCCCGGCATGTCCCAATAGCTCTCCCATAGAACGGATGAAGGAGAGAGTTGTTGGGACAGGCGTGCCGACCTACTGCCCGGAGGCCGGGGTGATCTGCTCGTCGTCGCCCCGAGCGCGTCGGTACACCCGGGTCGCGTACAGCGCCATGAGCGTCTCGCGGAACTCTTCGTCGTCGAGGATGCGCGAAACGATCGCTTCGTTGCCCTGCATCCGACCGATCAGGGTCTTCTCGAACTCCCGGTCGAACACGAGCCGGAAGTTGTCCAACGTGTTGTTGCGGGCGCGCGATACGACGTCTTCGTCGGCGAGCCAGGTCTGCTCGAACTGGTCGAACAGGAGCTGGTCTCGTTCGTTCAGGTTGAGGCCGAAGCGTTCGTTGAGGGTGTCGACGATCGCGGAGAGGTGCGCGATGTCGAGTTCTTGTTGTCGTCCGGTGCCGTCGCCGTAGATGCTCTTCACCTCGCCCTGGTCGGCCGTCAAGGAGAGCCCACCTTCATGGGTGATCTCGGTGCGCAGATGGGTGAGTTCGACCTCAGTGCCCAGGTCGAGCCGCTCGATGGTGGTCTCGTCGCGCAGCTTGGAGGCGAGCGCCCGGCAGTAGGTGTAGTCGCGCTCCAGTTTCGAGTCGGTGAAGGACACGACCTGGGACAAGAACGAGTAGATGCGGACGAACTTGTTGAGGGCGTCCTTGAACCCGAGGCGCGATTCCTCGTCGAGCGCCCGGAACCGTTCGACGGCGCGGTCAAGGAGCGAATACACGGCGCCGTGCTGCTTCGGGTCGGCGCATCGCACAACACAATCGGTGGGGCCAGTACCAGGTTGTAAACGCGTTCGAAGACCGCAGGTGCGCGGCCGCTACTCGTCGGCTCCTGCGCTGCCTTGCGGTTGCTCTCGCCGCAGCAAGATGTGCGCGGCGTTGAGCGCAGACTGGCAGTCGTTGTCGTCGAGCGGCCAGCTCCGGGCGAGGTACCTCACCACCGCGTCGTCGGAGAGGCCGTGACGCAACAGGATCTCGGCGGCGGCGACCGGTGCGGCCTCTCGACGCATGTGCTCCGCATCGGTTGGCAGCCTCACGACCTGAACGGGCGGAGCGGGTTGACCTACAGACCGGTGCGAGGCTCTTGGACTTGGCAGCGACACCGCGGGTGGAACCTCCACAACAGGGTCGGCGGGTTCCACTCGGAGGCGCCCGTCGGCCGGGTCGCCGTGGCCGCTGCGCCGTCGACGGGCGCCTGCAGCAGCGAGGTCGCGATAGTTAGCACTACTCCGTGACGGGGCGGACGAGTTGTAGGGCGACTACGACACCTCTGAGGCGGAATGTCCGCTTGGGTGAAACTCGTTTCGTGCCGATGCGGTATTGGTCGACATCCAGGCATCGAGCTCTGCGACGTCGGCATCAGTAGCGAGGGGGAGATATCGCTGTGTCGTCGAGGACGTTCCCTGCCGAGCAGCTCTCGGCTCGCACGGCCCGGACCGCATGCCGCAGCGGTGCTCCTTTCGTCCGGGCGCGCTTCGAGCGAGGCGCGCGCATGAAGGCCGCACTGAAGTACCGACGAGATCCTTCGCTTGTCCGTCGGGTGGCCATCGTTTTGGTTTCATCCCTGGTACTCGTCGCGTCGGCCGCGGCAACGAGCGACGCCGCAACGACGACGGCGACGAGCACAGGAACCACGGCGACGGCTGTTGTTCCGGCCCGGGAGAACGTCTCGTTCTTCTATCAGCAGGTCACGAGCACTACGAACATGTCGCGCCTGGGCAACGTCAAGCTCGTGGTTGCGGGCATCCAAGCAAACGACGCTGCGGCGGCGGCGCGCATCAAGGCGACGGGCGCGAAGGCGTACCGGTACGTGCAGTCGTACTGGTTCCCGAAAGGTAAAATCTTCGACGGGCTCGACATCGGCGCGCATCCGGACTGGGCGTTCTGCGCGTCCGGCGGCACGCCTATGGCCGGGCGAACGACCGGGGCCGGGACGGTGTGGTGGTTCCTCGACATGAACGAGCAGCCGGTGCACCAGTACTTCTTGGACAAGTTTCTCGCGCTGAAGGCCGCGGGCTGGGACGGCGTGTTCCTCGACCGCGGATGGGCATCGCTCACGAGCGGTGACAGCTACAACATGTGGAACAAGGTTTCGACGTGTACCGGGCAACCGACCAAGGCTGGCGCAACGTTCGCCGACGCGTACGTCGGGATCATGGCGGTCGCGAAGCAGGCGGGCGTCCCGCTGATCATCAACTACGGGATCTCCCCGTTCGAGCCGCACACGCCCTTGCGCTCCGACGCGTGGAACGCGCTCTCGACCACCGGCCTGGTACTCGACGAGGCCATCAGTCACCCGGGCGACGGGCGCTGGGCAGCCGACTACGCGGTGAACCTCCAGAACGAGCAGAACGCGCAGCACGGGGGTCGCGTCATCGGGCTCCTCACGACCGCGACGATCGGCGCCCAAAACCGCCAGAACGTCTACTACGGCTGGACGCGGGTGAAGCTGTTCGCCGTCCCGCTCGGGGTCAACACCGGCGACGCGGGTTGCCCGGTAGGTGGGTTACCTTGCAACCAATCCGGTCTCTACCCCGAGCTCGCAAACGTCGCTTACGGGCCGCCCCTTTCGACGCGGCCGGCGTCCACCCAATGCGCTCCGCGCGACGCCATCCACTGTCTCTGGTTCCGTCGGTACCAAGCAGGAATGTCCCTGCTCAACGTGAGTCCCGCGACGCGCACGGGCGTTATCCCGCTCGGGGTCAGTGGCTGTCGCTATGTGCTCGACCTCTACACCAACCGGTCGATCGACAATGGTCGCTGCGTCACGTCCGCGGTAGTGCGACTCGGACCATGGGAAGGCCACCCCCTCCAGTACGGCACGACGCCTTGGCCGCAGCCCGCGTCTGCGACGCCACCGCTTCCGCCGCCGCCTCCGCCTGCCCCCGCGCCTGCGGTGGGTGGTTATTGGATGGTTGGGGCGTCCGGTTCGGTATACGGGTTCGGTGACGCTCGTTACTTCGGCGCTGCATCAACGACGAACGTGACGCACATCGAACCGACGCCGTCACACACTGGCTATTGGATCGTCAACGCCGCGGGCCAGGTGTACGCGTTCGGCAACGCACGTTCGCACGGCAACGCCGGCACGCTGTGGCCGGGAGAAAACGTGAGCAGCCTGTCGGCAACACCGACCGGCAACGGATACTGGCTGTTTACGAACAGCGGACGCGTCATGACCTTCGGCGACGCCCGGTCGTTCGGCGACATGAGTGGCACCCCACTCAACAGCCCGATCGTGGGCTCCGTAGCCACACCGACCGGACACGGCTACTACATGGTCGCCTCCGACGGCGGCATCTTCGCCTTCGGCGACGCACGCTTTCACGGATCGATGGGCGGAGCCCGCTTGAACCAACCAGTCAACGGTCTCGTGCCGACGCTCGACAACCGCGGCTACTGGCTCGTCTCCTCCGACGGCGGCATCTTCGCCTTCAACGCACCATTTCGCGGGTCCATGGGCGGAACCCGGCTGAACAAGCCCGTCATCGGCATGGTTCGCTACGGCAACGGCTACCTCATGGTCGGCTCCGACGGTGGCATCTTCGCCTTCTCGAACAAACCGTTCCGCGGCTCACTCGGATCACACCCGCCGGCCGTCCCGATCGTCGGCGTCGCCTCGACTTGATCGGTTCGGTACCAATGAGCGTCCTCGATGACTGACGACTACGACGCCGCCGCCTTTGCCGCATTGGGTGCCGCGACGCTCGGGGAGAGCGGCGGCCGGCCGATGGCGCCCCGGATGCGACCCGCCTGGAGCGGCGCGCGCCTCAGCGCGCCCGCGTTCCCGGTCAACTGCAGCACGGCCGACAATCTCGCGATCCACGTCGCGGTCGCGCAAGCGCCGGCGGGTTCGTGTACTCGTCGTGAATGTCGGCCACGAACACGCGCGCGGCTACTGGGGTGAAGTGCTGACGACCGGCGCCGAGGCGCCCGGGCTGCGCGGTCTCGTTATCGACGGTGGCGTGCGGTGTGTTCGGTCGCCTCAGCTAGGCGTTACTAGCCCTTCCTCGAACGAGGTCGGACCGTCGTGTGCCTTGTCGTCATAGGGGACGCCGGTCGCAGAGCCTTCGTCGACGGGTGTCTTAGGGTCGGGAGCCGTACTTGCGTATTGTGCGCGCGTACGCGGTCGGCATGATGGTCCGGGCCAGCACTGCGACGAGCGGCAGGCGGGAGGCGTTGATGTCGACGCGGGTGGTGCCCATTCGTTCGAGCAACAGGTTGGAGACCTGCGCTTCGGTCCGTCGCACCAGCTTCGGAGGAGCGCTGCCGGTGCCGTCGCCGAGTCCCATCGCGGTCGGCACCCACGCCGGATACAACACATGGACGTGGACGCCGCGCGCGCCGACCTCGGCCGCGACACATTCACTGAACGCGGACAGGGCGGCCTTGCTCGCGGCGTAGGCACCTTCGCGTGGCTCGGGCGCCCGGGCGGAATCGGAGGAGACGTTCACGATGATGCCATTGCCACGCGCCAACATGCCGGGTATGACCGTTTGGGTTGCGACGACGGGCGCGAAGAAGTTCGTCGCCATCACGCGCGCGTACGCGTCGTGTGATGGGTCGGCGATCGGCGTCGACTCGTACACCCCGGCGTTATTCACCAGCACGTCGACCCGGCCATAACGGCCTTCCACCTCGGCGAGCACGGAACGAAGCTGATCGACGTCGGCGACGTCACACACGACGGCGCGGCTGTGCGGCGATGAGCGTTGCAGGTCGTGCTGGAGCGTTTCGAGGAGCGCAGCGCGACGGGCCAGACCGATGACGACCGCGCCACGGTCGGCGAGATCGAGCGCGACTCGTCGGCCAATCCCCGACGACGCGCCCGTCACCACCGCCGCCTGATCGTCGTATTGTTTCATCGCGCTCCTTCATCGCCGGGCGTCCTGCTTCTACCCAGCACGGCACCAGCGGCACAGGCGTCTTCACCGTCGTCTAACCATCGCCGTCGTAACGTCCAAGACCGGCTGCGCTGTCGTGCGACAAGCCCGCCTTGGTGCGCGGCACGCGCAGCCGACTAGCGGGGATCCGAGTTCAATCCGGTGCGCGCTGCGTTCACCTCTACAGAGTTCGACACAATGATCGCGAGCCGTGAAGTGGCATGCCCATGAACGACACACTCGTCGTGGTACTGGGATCCTTGACGACTGGGTGGCCGTGCGAGGTTCGGCGGCGTGTCGGGGTCCGTCAGCCGGTTTCGCTGGTAGACCGCAGTCGTGCAAGACCCTCGAGCCGCGCGTGCGGCAAGCGTTGATACGGGGGACGTCTACGAACGTGTTCGAGAGGACTTCGTCGCGACCGTGAGCGCACTGTCGGACGACGAGCTGACGCTTCCGGTTCCGGCGACGCCGTCGTGGTCTGTACGAGATGTGCTTGCGCACGTTGTGGGTCTGGCCGCGGATCTCAACGCGCAGCGGTTCCCGTCGGCCGATGATGTAGGTGGGACGGCGTGGACTGAGCTCCAGGTGCAGCACGGGCGGGGCCGAACATTGCGCGAGGAGCTGGCTGAATGGGATCGGGAGGCGGTTCCGTTCGAGGATGGGCTGCGATCGTTCGGGTACGAAGTGGGTAGCCACTTCGTTGCGGATCTTCACGCTCACTTTCAGGATGTGCGGGGAACTCTCGGGCTTCCACGGGACGCCGACGAACTCGTGGTTCGTGTTGCGCTCGATCACTACCTCGGTTTCGTTGACGAGATGCTCGACGGCGCGGGGTGGGGCACACTCGAGGTTGTGGCCGGAGCCGAGGCAAGAATCCTCGGTGCGCACGGACTGCACCACGCGCGATTACGCGCGGAGCCCTTCGAGGTACTTCGGTCCGTGTCGGGGAGGCGTTCAGCGCGCCAGATCCGTGCACTCGACTGGGAAGGTGACAGTGACGATCTTCTGGCCCTGTTGCAGATGAGTCTCACGGGTGGCTACTCGCTTCCGCCGTCAGACCTCATCGAGTGACAACCCTTGGCCTTCCCAACAGCCCGCCCGTCGTGTCTCACCGAGCCGGCGTACTGGGACACCCCTCCCGCGAGATTCAGGGGCGCGCGTTTGGGGACACTTAGATAGCGCTCGGCTGGCACCGTCCACCTTGTCGTGGCGTTACGTGACGGTGACGGGGTGCATCGCGGTGCCGGTCATGCCGTAGTTGTCCTTGAGACTGAGCGTAATGGTGTGACTCGCGCCGCCAGTTGCGTAGTCGTGGGACGCGGAACCGGTCGCGGTGACGGTTGGTGTTGTGCCGTCACCCCAGTTCCAGGTGTAGCTCGTGATCGACCCGCCCGGGAACGGGTCGGTCGAGGTCGCTGTCCACGTGCTGGTCGCTCCGTGCGCGACCGTGCTCGGTCCGGTGATGTTGGCCGTCGGGCCGGTCCTGGTGAACGCGGTGAGCCCGTTCGGGGTGCCGACCCCGGTGGGGCCGTCGTAGCCGACCAGCGCGTCGCATGCTCGGTCGCCGGCGCTCGGCGTGGTGCCACTTGCTGGATAGTCGCAATCGACTACGCCGAAGCCTTGGGTGTTCGGGTCTCCGCAGCCGGCGGCACCCTCGCCGTCGCACCAGCCGTTGCCGCCGACCGTGACGTCGTACGCCTGGCCGTGATGGCCGTAGAGCGTCAGTGCCGGGTACGGCACACCGTGGGCGCCACCGGCGAGGGCGTAAACCGCGGCGATGATCGGCGCGGCCAGCGAGGTACCGCCCACCGTCGCCCAGCCCGGCGCCGCGCCGCCGCAGTTGGTGCCGCAGTTGTATGAGTCGAAGATGTCGAATCCGGTGAGCGAGTCACCGACCGCGGCAACGTCCGCGACCAGTCGCTTGGTGCCGCACGCCGTGCTCGGCCAGCCGCCCACGTGGGTCTGCCAGTTGGGCGCGATAAACAGGGTGCTGCAGCCGCCGCCGCTCGCGCCCAGCGGCAAGCCGAAGAAGACCTGCTGGTAGAAGTCCTTTGTGCCGTTGGCGTTCCAGACGGTCTCGGACTGGCGTGCCGCGTTCTGACCCAGGTACAGCGACGTGCCTCCCACCGCGACGACGGTGCTGTACGAAGCGGGCGCGTCGGGCTGGTTGCTTGCGGCGAGCTGATCGAAGTTGTAATACCCGTCGTCGCCGGCGGCCGCGGTGATGACCGTTCCCGGGTGGTTGAAGGCGGCCTGGAAGGTCGGGTCGGACCCGGCTTCCTCGACCCCGAACGAGTTCGAGATCTCGTTGGCGCCGAGCTTGACCGCTTCGTTCTCCGCCGTGCCGAGGTCGGCGTTCGACGCCGAGTTCGCCTCGACCAGGATGATCTTGCAGGCTTCGCACACCGAGTGCACCGCTTCGACGTCGAGGGTCTCTTCGGTCGACCAGCCTTGGGTGTCGTTCGCCGGCAACGTCGCGCCGCCGGTCTGATCCTTGACCACGAGGCACGACCCGAGCGCGCAGGTCGTCAAGCCGTACTGCGAATCGAAGGTCGCGAGGTCGGCCGCGATGTTCGGGTCGTTGAACGCGTCGACGATCGCCACGGTCTGACCGGCACCTCCGGTCGTGTTGAGTCCGTACGCGCCACCCAGGTCACTCGGAGTCAATCCGCCGGCCGGACCGACCGTGGCCGACCCCGTCGCGCCCGCAGCCAACGTGAACGCTCGCGCGCCTTTGGTGCCCTGCTTCACCAACGTGCGCTTCTCGATGAGACAAGCGGACACGCGTAGCTTCTTCGGCTGTCTGCAGATTCGCTCGCCGATCGCGTAGTACGTCGTCGTATGGGTCGCGCTCGCGGCAGCGGCCGGTGCGGCAAACGGCGCCACAACCGCCGGAACAGCCCCAGTGCCGACCATCACGCACACGCTCAACAGCGGCAACCCCACCCAGGCCATCGTCGATCTCGCGACACCACGCATTAGCCCGTGTCCTCTCGTCCGAGCCGCCACGACGCGCCCATCACTACCGCCTATCGAAACCCTTACTCCGCAGTAGCCACCAAGGCGGTTCAGTTCTCGTCCATGGATCAACCGAACCTCCCCAACAGGCCATGTCGAATCCTCGTAGCTACCTATCGGCAGCCGGGGGCGTCCATCTGGACCACCAGCACCGCCTGCCACAGCAACGTCCACGAACGGCACCAACCAAAACGCGACGGGTAGCCCCCAGCGATTGTCGATTCGGACAGAGATCGCCGTGACCCAGGCGTCGCCATCCGTACCGTCCCCTCCGACCGCAAGCCGGGCTCAAGCCGAGCGACCTCGTCGGACGCGAACGCCCCGGTGCCGGCGTTATGGGCTCGGGCTGCTGCGTTGTTCGGGAGCGCGCGTTCGGGGACACTGCTTCAGGGCGTCTCGGTATGAGATGGCCTGTGGGTGCGGCTCGGGTCGTTTTGGGTGTCGCGGATCGGATGTCTTCGGGCGGCTTGCGGTGCATGGCAGGCTCGCGGCGTGTACTCGCTGCTGAAGCGGATCTTGATCGGGTCGCCGCTGTCGTCGGAGGAGTTTGAGGAGCAGCGGCTGAGTAAGCGTGTTGCGCTCGCGGTGTTCGGTACGGACGCGGTGGCGTCGACTGCTTTTGCGACGCAGGAGATCTTGGTTGTCCTTGTTCCGGCGGCGGGGATGGCGGCGCTGGATGATCTGGTGCCGATCTCGCTGGTGGTGATCGCGTTGTTGGCGGTGGTGACGGCGAGCTATCGCCAGACGTTGTATGCGTACCCGAGTGGTGGCGGTTCGTACATCGTGAGCCGCGAGAATCTCGGGACGGGCGC
>PLBO01000015.1 GCA_003134555.1 Actinomycetota bacterium | reverse complement strand
GTGAACATGTGTCGCAGCTTCGTGGTGGGCAGGAGCACCAGGAAGACGAAGAACGTGGATACATGGATGCACCACAACCAACGATGAACGGTCTGCAGCGTGCCATGCGACCAGTCCCTCATGGGCCAGGCGACAGCCCAGCCCACAAACGACCACTCCTCGAACGCCGGCCGGCCCGCCAAGGCGATCCGTGCCCCCTCCACGAGGAAACCGCCGACGCCGATGGCCAACAACGTGACCAGGATGACGGCGTCTTCGGGCCGGGTCTTGATCCGCAGGCGGTAGGGCCGCTGGATATAGCGCCGGAGCAGGGCCCAGACGACCCCGCTCACGAACACAACGCCGGCCAAGTTCGCAGTGAACTTGTAGCCCTCGTAGACGCCGCCATGGAGGAACTTCAGCGATGGTGGCAGCTGGTGTTGGATCTCGAGCGTCACCGTGACCATGAAGAGCACGACGAAGCCGAAATAAATGAGGGAGTGCATGATTCCCGCGGCCGGGTCGCGCACGAGGGTTCGCGTGAGCACACCGGCTCGGTAGTCGCGGGCGCGGCGACGCCAATTCGTCCGGGTGGTCCCCCGATTCTCGGGCCGGCCTCGGGACCAGTTTCGGACCCGGTTGGACCACAACCAACCCAGCACCAGCGCCATCGTGACGAGGACCGAGTAGAACACCATCTCGACCGCTGACGGAACGTTGCCGAATACCTGGCGGGTGACTCGGGAGTGGTCCTTCCACTTCGTCAGGCTCGGAACGATCCCGGAGGCAGCGAAAACCCCCGCAGCGACGGCGCCGATTGTCAAGGCGAACTCCACCGCGGTCGGTCGTCGCTTCAACACGGCATGTCCCGTTCAGCCTGGTGAGCTGTGCAGTCGCCACTATGCGTCGACTTCACCGCGGTTCCGTCGACGGCGAGGACCAGCGCGAGCGTGACCTTGGCGGACTAGGGCGATCTGACGACACCAGGTATCTCCACAGGTTAGACATGGGTCTTCGCGCCAACGGGTAGTACTTCGCCAATCTGAGGATGCAGTCGTCGCAAGAGGTGCTCACCTACGTCGTGGCAGACGATCGCTTACATCGCAGTCTGAGGACCCGCACCCGCGCGGAGCATCGTGGTAAACCCGCTCATGGCCATGACCGTAGAACTTGCAGAGCTCGGTACTCGGCGAAGGATCCTCGCGCCAGTGGTCGAAGCGCGGCTCCTTTGTGCAAGGCCGCGGGGCCAGAGTCGATCGACCAGGATGCGGACGCGATCACCGTGGGGCCGGCGGCTCGTCGGCCCCGCTCCGACGGGCACACCTCAGTGTTACGGCAGGGTCACGATCACATCGTCACCATCGATCGTCACCACATAGGCGGGAACGGGTTTCGTGGCGGGCAGGCTCTTCGGCTCGCCCGTCTCAAGCGAGAAGATCGAGCCGTGCGCCGGGCATTCGATTTCGCGATCGTCCCCATACACCTCACCTTCAGACAGCGAATAGGCGCCGTGCGAGCAGCGGTCGCCGATCACATACCAGTGCTCGTCGATCTTGACGACACAGAGGCGGTGGCCGACGACTTCGAACCGCACAGCGCCGCCGGCCTTGACGTCACCCGCGGAGCAGACCCTGACCTCAGGCACGGATCGTCGCGACCGGGTCGCGGTGCACAACAGCGTCGGTCATAGTGAGCGCCTCACCTTCCCCCACGTCGCCGTCGAAGGTCACGCGACCTCGACCCATGCTGGCGGTGTCGTCGGGGACGGTCCTTGAACGTTCGGGATCACCGTCGGCGCCGTGCCTACCGTTGCAAACGATCGCTTATCGCAGTTTGAGGACCCGCACGCGCGCGGAGCATCGCGGTAAACCCGCGAGGGNNTGCGCAGCGGGAAGTCCGCAACGTGTCGGCTGGGCAGGCGAGAGTTGGATCCCTCGCGGCCGTGACTTGGGGGACATCACATGCGAGTGCGCGCGTACGCATGTCCCATGGCTTGCCGGTCGCACTTGCTGAACGGGCTTCCCCTACCAAGCAGATCCGATGCGAACCGGAACCGCCGCTCAGCTGTCGGTGGACTCTCGCTACACGACGGCGTAGCCGCGTTCAGACACATGTCGAACGATCTCGGCACGCGTTGTCAGACCCAGTTTCTGCAGTACGTGCGACCGATGTGCCTCAACCGTCCGCAACGCCACTTCGAGTATCCCGGCGATCTCGGGGTTGGTATGACCGAGCGCCAAAAGCTGGAGCACCTCCTCCTCCCGACGAGTGAGCATCGTGAATGACTCCGGCCGCTGGCGTCGAGTGAATCCCTTCCAATGCGCCACGGCTGCTCCGAGCTGCGGCTGGACGTAGTCCTCTCCGGTTGCTACTCGTTGAACGGCAGCGAGGAAGTCCTCGGGTGGTGCGTTCTTCAGGATGTAGCCCTTCGCTCCTGCCTCGAGCGCTAGGTGCACGTAGGCCGGGTTTCCCATACGGGTCGCTACGAGGATGGAGGCCGTCGGGAACGCGTCGCGAAGTTGGGCAACAACGGGCGGACCCTG
>PLBO01000002.1 GCA_003134555.1 Actinomycetota bacterium | reverse complement strand
CCCTACGGTTACCTCCATGCGCCGCCTCGATGTCTCGAAGTGACTCCGACAGCCGCTCCGGAGTCACTTCGTCTTCTACGCTCACTACCAAGACGGCATTGAGGAAGTCCGGTTGGTCGACGTTGCCCCATGGCTTCGTCTCGTAGACCGACGACGTTGAGGTCAGTGTCACGCTCGGCAATTGTTCTATTTCCGCGATGGCCTTGTGAAGGTGCGCTAGGCGATCACCTAGGTTGGATCCGATGCCGAGTACGACTCTCTCCACTTTTGCTGCTCGCCCTCCCGTGTGGGTTCACATCGGGCGCCCACGACGTCGGCTCACTGCGGCGTGGCGCGANNGGACGAGGCTAGCTCGCTCGCGAGCTGTCGTCCGCCGACGATCGTGACACTGAATCGGTGTCTACACTCGCGTGTCGCCCGAAACCAGAACTGCCGGCTCCGCCGATCCGGGCGAGCTTTTCGCGAAAGACAGACCCGTACTCAGTTCAAGGAGAATCGCCGACATGACGAGCGGCCCTACGCTGCGCTTCGCGAAACAGAACATTCAAGTAAGTGGCTCGCTCCTCATGGGCGTCGTGAACGCCAGCGTTAATTCCTTTTCGGATGCCGGCCAGTACCGCACCCTGAACGACCGGGTTGATCTCGCCGACCGGCTGATCGCGGAAGGTGCTGACATCATCGACGTCGGGGGTCAGTCGCTCGTAAGTGNNGAGGATGAGATTGCTCTTGTGGTGCCGATCGTCAGTTCGATCGCCGATCGTCACCCGGAGGTTCTCATAAGCGTTGACACCTACAAACCCCAAGTCGCTGAAGCGGCGGTTGAGGCGGGGGCTGCGATTGTCAACGATGTCAGCGGCCTTCTCTATCCGGACTTGGCTCGGGTGTGTGCGGCATCTGGCTCGGCTCTGGTGATATCTCATACACGAAACAAGCCTAAGGAGCGCCTCGTCGAAGCGATTGCCTACGACGATGTCGTTGCTGACGTGCTCCTGTTCTTGTCGGAGAAGATGGACCAGGCGACGAACTTGGGTGTCCCCATGGACGCTCTCATCCTCGACCCTGGGCCCGACTTCGCGAAGACGCCAGCGCAGACGATCGAGGTCATTCGGCGCGTCGAGGAGCTCCGCAGGTTCNNGGCTCTGTCACGGAAAGATTTTCTTGGAGCAATCGTAGAAAAGACGCCGCGCGGACGCGACGCCGGCACAATGGCCGCTATTGCCATGGTTGCCGCGACTCCAGGCAACATCTTTCGCGTCCATGACGTCGCGGCATGTCGCGACGTACTGAAGGTCGTTGATGTGCTAAGCGGCCGTGTTGACGTCCCGGACGACTACCGGCTGCCGGAAGAACTGCGCCGTGAACCGAGCGTCAGCTAGCCCTCCGAGCCGTCAGCCGTGGTGTTGTCGGAGTTGGGTTCGCGTAACAAGCGTATAATCAGTAGGACATTCAAAGGAGAGCCAGGAAGATTGTAACGAACCTGAAGGCTAACNNCTAATAGTGATAGTGAGGATCGTAGGGAGGCGAGATATGGTGCAGTCGGTTCTGAGTATTGGCGGGAACCAGGGTGATCGGCTTGAGACGTTACGCAGCGCTGTGCGGGCGATCGTGGGCCTTCCTGGTGTGCAACTTGTAGCCGTCTCGTCCGTCTACGAGACGCCGCCATGGGGACCCGTCGCACAGCCGGATTTCTTGAATGCAGCCGTGGTGGTCGAAGTTTCGGAGAGGTTGTCGTCTCTCGCTTTCTTGCACGCTCTTCAAGAGATCGAGAACAACCACGGGCGCACACGTGATGTCCATTGGGGTCCTCTGACTCTCGATATCGACGTTGTCGTCTTCGGTAGCGAGGTTTCGGATCTCCCCGAGCTAGTGCTGCCTCACCCGCATGCTCACGAGCGTGAGTTCGTTCTCGTACCTTGGCTCGAAGTTGACGGCGAAGCGGAGATCCCCGGCCTAGGCAGAGTTGACTCATTGATGGCCTCACTGGACCCCGCTCTTGTGACCCGCAAACCGGATCTCTCTCTGATGTAGCCGCAAAACCCCCGCCGCACCGATTTGACACGTCCCGGCGAGGTGTGCCATCGGCGCTTCGTCAGGCGAGTGGCCGGCCAGTCGGCTTGTTGATCTGAGCTGCGACGCGGACGACTTGCTTGGCCGCCGCGACGTCATGGACGCGCAGCATCATCGCGCCTTGGCCCAGAGACCAAAGGTGTGCGGCACTTGCCGCGGGAATGACATCTGAGGGACCCACCCCGAAGAGCCGCCAGAACATGCTCTTGCGTGAGAGCCCGACGACGAGAGGTGCGCCGATGTCTGCGAACTTGTGGAGGTTTGCCAGCAACGCGTAGTTGTCGTCAATCGTCTTTCCGAAGCCGAATCCTGGATCGATCCAAATGTCGCCGACTCCAGCGACGCGTGCGAGTGCCACGCGCTCCTTCAGGAACGAGTGGATATCTCCGACAACGTCGACGTAAGAGGGCGCGAGTTGCATCGTCTTCGGAGTGCCTTGCATGTGCATCGCTATGTAGGAGGCGCGGTGCGAGACCACCAACGGGAGCATTCGCGGGTCGGATCCCGCGGAGATGTCG
>PLBO01000089.1 GCA_003134555.1 Actinomycetota bacterium | reverse complement strand
CGCGTGATCGCCTGGCGGATCCACCACGTCGCGTACGTCGAGAACTTGAAGCCCTTCGTGTAGTCGAACTTCTCGACCGCGCGGATGAGGCCGAGGTTGCCCTCCTGAATGAGGTCGAGCAGCGCCATTCCGCGCCCGACATAGCGCTTGGCAATCGACACCACGAGCCGTAGGTTCGCCTCGGTCAGCTGGCGGCGGGCGAGCTCGCCGTCGCGCTTGACCGCGTGCAGGCTCGAACGTTGGTTCTCGCTGATGTCGACCGGTTCGCCGTCGGCGTCGACGGCTCCGAGCTTCTCGCGGGCAAGGAGCCCGGCCTCGATGCGCTTGGCGAGCGTGACCTCTTGCTCGGCGGTCAGGAGCGGCACCTTGCCGATCTCCTTGAGGTACATCCGAACCGGGTCGAAGCTCCCGCTCTCGGTATGCGTCGGGCGGGCCGCGGCCCGTACTGCGGCAAGCTCCGGGTCGGGTTCGTCGTACGGGGCACGACGCGATCCCGCGCCCGGGCGCGGCGCGGCGCTCGGTCGGTGCTCGACGCGCCTCGGAGTGGGCGCGGGCGCGGGTGGCGCGGGCGCGCGGTGGGCACCTCGGCGTTCGTCTTCGAGCTTGAGCTCCTCCGCGATCTCGTCGAGCACCTTGATGCCGCGCGTCTCGAACATGTCCCACAGATTGCGCAACTCGTCGGCTTCGGGTTCGAGATCGGGGAAGGCCGCGAATATCTCGCCGGTGGTGATGAAGCCGCGCTCGCGCACTTGCGCGAGCACGTCGTCGACGGTCGATGTTCCCCCGTTCGACGGCGGCACTTCCGCGGAGGATGCGGGTCCGTCGACGGGCCCGGCGGCTTCAGGCTCCGGCGTCTGCGTCATCGGTGATCCACGTTACCAATTGCTCGGCCACTACTTCTGCCGCGTCCCAGTGCTCCGATGCACGCGCGTTGGTGAGCCCGTCGAGCCGCGCCTTGAACTCCGAGGTGCGCGGGTCGTCACGCCTCAGCATCGACGTCAGGAGTCGTTGACTTGACGCTTCGACCAGGTTCACAACCACACGCACCGCGAGTTCCTCGGTCGGACCGCGATCGTCGAGATCCTCTACCGCGAGCCGCTGCAACAGGGCCGCGACCTCAGGCGACGCGCGTTCCAGGCACTCGTGCCAGGGAAGCTCCGTGAGACCGGCGAACGCGGTCCGCGCGAGTGGATCGACGAAAAGCGCCACGTCGAGACGGCCGCTCATCAACTCGGGAGCGTGCACCGCCCAGCGCAGCGCGTCGAGCTCGCGACGATCGACTGGCTGTTCGACAGGACGCGGTGTCGGCTCAGATGCCGACCGGACGTGCGGACGATTGCGCACCTGACCGACTGCGTCGCGCACGCGGTCGGGCTCGATCTCCAGCCGCCCCGCGAGCTTCATGACGTACTGGTCGCGCACGAGGTCGTTGGGATGCTCGGCGATCAGGATCGCACCCTCTTGCGCGGCGCGGGCGCGACCTTCGAGCGTCGACGTGTCGGCAGCGCGCAGCAGGCGGTCGAGGCGGAACTCGAGGAACGGCACGGCACCTTTCACCGCGCCGACGAGCTGCTGCGGATCGTCTTTCCACACGTCGGCGGGATCGCGACCGGCCGGAAGATCGGCGACCTGGAACTGCACCTCGAAGCGCTGTTCCCACTGGTAGCACCGCTCGGCCGCCGCCTGACCCGCCGCGTCGGCGTCGTACGCGAGGGTCACCTTGCGCGCCAGATTCTTGAGCGTGAGGAAGTGCTCGTCGGCGAGCGCGGTGCCGCACGTCGCGACGGCGGTCGGCACGCCGGCGAGGACGAACGCCATGACGTCGGTGTAGCCCTCGCAGATCACGACTTCGCCCTGGGCGACGATCTCGCCCTTGGCGAAGTTGAGGCCGTAGAGCAATCGCGACTTGTGATAGATCGCCGTTTCCGCCGTGTTCTTGTACTTCGGGCCGTCGTCGGTGAGCGTGCGACCGCCGAAGCCGACGGGATCGCCCCGCGTGTCCCAGATCGGGAACATGACGCGCGCGCGGATCGCGTCCTGCAGCTTGTTCGCGCGGTTCACGAACGCGAGCCCGGCGTCGACGATGTCCTGGCGTCCGAACTTCGCGCCCTGCAGGTGCGCGCTCAGCGGGTCGTACCCCTCCGGGGCCCAGCCGAGCGAGAAGCGACGGACCGCGTCACCCTCGAACCCGCGGCTGCGCAGGTAGCGGCGCGCACCACCACCATCGGGCGATTCGAGCAATCGCTGGTGGTAGAACTCGATGGTCGCTTGCACCGCCTCGTGAAGCCGGTGCTTGCGCTTGCGCTCCTCCGAATACGACGCGTCGTCGTAGCGCAACGTGATGTTGGCCCGACCGGCGAGGCGCTCGATCGTCTCGACGAAATCGAGATGCTCGACCTCGCGCACGAACGTGATCGCGTCACCGCTCTTTTGACAGCCGAAGCAATGCCACACGCCTTTGTCGGGACTCACCGAGAACGACGGCGTCTTTTCTTGATGGAACGGGCACAAGCCTTGAAAGCGCCGGCCGACGCGTTTCAGCGCGACATGCTCGCTGACCAGCGCGACGAGATCCGTTGCTTCTCGTACGCGCGCAACGTCGTCGTCGAGAATGCCCATCGCGTTGCAGGCTAGGGGCTCGCGGAGGGGCTCACACGCCCCGGGGAAGCTCGTCGGGGCGCCATCCCAGCAGCTCGACACCGAGCCCGAGCGCGTACCGATCGGTCATGCCGCTGACGTAACGGACGGCCACCGCGGCCGCCTCGAGCGAGCCCGGCGCGAGACCGGCGCGCATGCCGGTTGCCGCGGCCGGCAATCGGGCCGGCGCGTCGACGAAGAAGTCGACGAGCCCGCTCAGCAGGCCGACGACCTTCTCGGCTTGGCGCCGGGCGGCCGGACGGAGATAGATCCGGTCGAAGTTGAAGGCCCGAAACGTTGCGAGAACCCCCGCCGCGGGCTCGCTCATCCCGACCCGGCCGGTGCGGTCGATCGCCTCGAGAACGGCGTTCACGAACGCGCCGACCTGATGGGAACCTTTTCGCCCGACCACCGCGGCGACCGCTTCCGGCAGGTCGGCCGGGGTCAGGATTCCCGCGCGCACCGCGTCGTCGAAGTCGTGGCACACGTAGGCGATTCGATCCGACCAGGCGACGACCTCACCTTCGGGCGTGGAAGGCGCGGGTCGGCGCCAGGAATGGTTGCGCACGCCGTCGAGCGTCTCGGCGCAGAGGTTCAACGGAGCCAGCGTGACGTCGGCGCCGTATACGGCGTGGTCGTAACCGCCCGGAACGTAGGGCGAGAACGCCTCTTCCGACGCATGGCCGGCCGGACCGTGCCCGCAGTCGTGCGCCAGCGCGATCGCCTCGGTCAGCGGTACGCAGAGGCCGGTGACGCGGGCGATGCCCGTGGCCACCTGCGCGACCTCGACCGCATGCGTGAGGCGCGTGCGTAGGTGATCGTCTTCCGGCGCGATGAACACCTGACACTTCCCCGCGAGCCGGCGCCAGGCGTGGGAATGCTTCACCCGATCGAGATCGCGCTCGAAGCACAAGCGATAAGGATCGGGCTCTTCGCCGCGTGCACGAGTTCCCGCGCCGACCGGGCGCGTCGCGCCGGGCGCGAGTGCCGCGTCGAGCGCCGCTTCGCGGGTCTCGCGTCGTAGCACGCCGCGACCGACGAACGCTTCCGCGCCGGGATGCGCTCGCCGCACGAGCTCCTCACCCAACTCGGGACCCGGCTCTTGACCCAACTCTTGACCCAATGCGCGGTCGACCTGCATACGCGAAGCGTACCGACCGGGTGAGACACCGACGGCGTCGCGTCAGGGATTCGGCGGATCGAGCCGGACCGAGGGAATGGCATAGGTGACGGATGCTCGCGCGCACGGCACGCTCTCATCAGCCGAATACATGAGCACGTCGCCGACCGCGAGCCGCTTGCCGATCTTGTGCAACGTGGTCTCCGCGACGACGTCGTCGGGCGCGGGCTTGCGCAGGAAGTCGATGTCGAGATGCGACGTGACCGACAGAGGTTCGCGACCGATCATCGCGAGCAGCGCGACCCATAGCCCGGTATCGGCGAGCATCATCAACGACGGCCCGCTGATCGTGCCGCCCGGCCGCAATCGGAACTCGGTGAACAGCATGCGCACCCGGGCGTGCATCGGCCGCACTTCCTCGATGACGAAATGTTCCATCGACCCCGGGAACACGTCGTCGAGAAACGCGGCGATCTCCGCGGCCGACAAGCGGGTCGTGCCGTCGCGTTCGCTCGTCGACACCTCGGCCCGGCGTTTCAGGCCGACGCGCCGGGACCGCCGGTACCGACCGCGGCGTGAGCCGCCGCGAGACGGGCGATCGGCACGCGGTACGGCGAGCACGACACGTAGTCGAGACCGACCTCGTGACAGAACGCGACCGATGCCGGATCACCGCCGTGCTCGCCGCAGATCCCGAGCTTCAAATTGGGACGCGTCGCACGCCCCCGCTCGCAACCCATGCGCACGAGCTGGCCGACCCCCTCGACGTCGAGCGTCTCGAACGGGTTGGCCGAGAGCAACTTGTACTCGAGGTACTCGCTCATGAACCGGCCCTCGACGTCGTCGCGCGAGAACCCGAACGTCATCTGCGTGAGGTCGTTGGTGCCGAACGAGAAGAACTCGGCGACTTCGGCGATCGAGTCGGCGACCAAAGCCGCGCGGGGCGTCTCGATCATCGTTCCGACGAGGTAGTCGATCTCGACGTTCGCATCGCGCAACACGTTGTGGGCCTCTTCCCGCGTCCACTGCTCGAGCAGCTTGAGCTCGGGCTCGCTGACGATCAACGGGATCATGATCTCGATGACCGGGTTGCCGCCGGCACGCCGACGCGTCACTGCGGCCTGCATGAGCGCGCGCACCTGCATCCGATACAAGCCGGGCTTGATGATTCCGAGCCGGCAGCCGCGCGTTCCGAGCATCGGGTTGGATTCCCGCCACAGCTCCGACGCGCGCAACAGCTTGAGCTCTTTGTCGGTGATCTCGCCCTTCGCCTGCTTGATGATCAGCTCTTCGTGATCGGGAAGGAACTCGTGCAACGGCGGGTCGAGAAGCCGCACCGTGACCGGCAGCCCGTCCATCGCCTCGAGGATGCCTTCGAAATCCGACTCCTGCTGGGCGCGCAGCTCCTCGAGCGCCGCGGCCTCCTCGTCGGGAGTGTCGGCGAGGATCATGCGCTGCACGATCGGCAGCCGGTCGCCGAGGAACATGTGCTCGGTGCGGCACAAGCCGATGCCCTCGGCTCCGAACTCACGCGCCTTGCGCGCGTCTTCCGGAAGGTCGGCATTCGTCCGCACCTTCAAGGTCCGCAACCCGTCGGCCCATCCGAGGATGATGCCGAACGGACCGCTCGGTTCGGGCGTGATCACCGGTACCTCGCCGACCACGATCTCGCCGGTGGTTCCGTTGATCGAGATGACCTCGCCCTCACGCACAGTCGTGTCGCCGACGGAGAACGTGCGCGCGGCGAGATCGATCTTTACGGCGTCGGCGCCACAGATCGCCGGCTTGCCCATACCGCGCGCGACCACTGCCGCGTGTGACACGAGACCGCCACGCGAAGTCAGGATGCCCTCGGCCGCGATCATGCCGTGCAGGTCGTCGGGCGACGTCTCGGGGCGCACCAGGATCACGCGCTCCCCCGCCTCGTGGCGCGCCTCCGCCTCGTCGGCCGTGAAGTACACCTTGCCGACCGCGGCGCCCGGCGACGCGTTCAATCCCTTCGCGAGAACGGTGAACTTCGCCTTCGGGTCGAACTGCGGATGCAGCAACTGGTCGAGCTGCGCGGGCTGTACGCGCAGCACCGCTTCGGTCCGGTTGATAAGTCCCTCGTCGACCATCTCGACGGCCATGCGCAGCGCCGCCGCGGCCGTGCGCTTGCCGACACGCGTCTGCAGCATGAACAGGCGACCCTGTTCGATCGTGAACTCGATGTCGCACATGTCGCGGAAATGGTCTTCGAGCTGCTGCATGAGCGCGAGGAGCTCTTTGTGCGGCTCGGGGAACTCGTTGTTCATCGCTTCGAGCGGCTCGGTGATGCGGATACCGGCGACGACGTCTTCGCCCTGCGCGTTCTTCAGGAAGTCGCCGTAGAGCTTGTGCTCACCGGTCGAGGGATTGCGGGTGAACGCGACGCCGGTACCCGAGTCGTCACCCTTGTTGCCGAACACCATCGTCTGCACGTTGACCGCGGTACCGAGGTCGTCCGGGATGCGTTCCATGCGGCGGTAGTCGCGCGCCCGGCGGCCGTTCCACGACTTGAACACGGCCTCGACCGCATAGCGAAGCTGGGCCTGCGGATCGGTCGGGAAGTCGACGCCCGCCTCGGTCTTCACGATGCCCTTGAACGTCTCGACCAGGCCGGCAAGATCCTCGGCCGTGAGCTCGGTGTCGACGCTGACGCCCTTGTGCTCCACGAGATCGTGCAGCGCATCTTCGAAGAGCTCGCCGGACACGTCGAGAACGATCTTGCCGAACATCTGCACGAAGCGCCGGTAGGAGTCGTACGCGAACCGCTCGTTCTGCGTCTGCTTCGCCAGGCCCTTGACCGAGTTGTCGTTGAGACCGAGGTTCAAGACCGTGTCCATCATTCCGGGCATCGAGAACGGCGCGCCGGAACGAACGGACACGAGCAACGGATCGTCGGCGTCGCCGAGCAACTTGCCCATCTTCTTCTCGAGCTGCTCGCGGGCGACGGCCACCTCTTCCATCAGCCCCGGGGGAAGCTCGTCGCCGAGCGCCATGTACGCCTTGCACGCGTCGGTGCTGATGGTGAAGCCGGGGGGTACGGGAAGCCCCATGATCGTCATCTCGGCGAGATTGGCGCCCTTACCGCCCAGCAGGTACTTCTGATCGCGACCGCCCGCTTCGAACGCGAAGACGTACTTCTGCCGACCTTGCTTCGACATCGACGAACCTCTCAGTTTTCCGCGTCGTCGCTGACGACGATCGTGTGGGCGAAGCGGTCGTGCATGCCCTGCATGTTGGGGTTGCGCATCCACGCGGTGACGCCGAACAGCACGATGACCGCCGCGATCTGCTGCAGCACGAAATAGAGCACGAAGGTCACGAGGACGATGAGCCCGAAGCGAACGACGGCACCGCGCCACCCGAGCGCCGAACCGTCCTCGCGCAGCGCCTTGAGGTGCCGGAGGCGCTTGCCGAGAGTTCGCCCGGTCAGGGCACTCGGGATCGCGAGATACAAGAACCCGAGTAAGAACGCGATCGCGATCCCGCCGATGAAGTACGGATTGAGCTTCGCCGCCGCGTCGTCGCGCTGCTTGGTCAGGCTCGTGATCTGGGTTTTGAGGTCGTCGGAGGTTTTCTGATCCGTTGCCTGCGCGGTGGTGTTGTTCGCCTTCTTGTCGGCGCTCACTCGCTTGTCGGCGTCGCTCTTGAGCTTGTTCTCCGCCGTGATCTTGGCGTTGAGGTCGTCGACCTGCTTGACGACTGCCGGCTTCTGCGACTTGGCGACCACCTGGGCGGCGACCTGGCTGCCGCTGACGAGCACGATCAGGACAAGCAGGTCGATCACCATGGCGATGATGCGATCTTTGGTCGCGGGGAAATGCGTACCCGCGGGCGGCGTGATCGTCGGCTTCTTCATGCGCGCCTGACGGGCCTCGCGCGCGGCCTGCTGGCGCGTCTGGCGCGAGTTGCCCGCGGTCGCGGGGAGGCGTTTGGAACCTGAACCGTTCGAGCTCCGCGCGTCGTCGCCGTCGGCGTCGGACCCGAGCTCGCCCGACTCGGCTGCACTGACACGCTGCTCGTCGTAACGGCCGCGCTGGTACGGGTCGGACAGCACGTTCCACGCCTTGTTGAGCTTGACCGCGTCGGCCCGGCCCGCCTCGCTCGCGCTGTCGAGCCCATCCTTGCGGTTGCGGTACGCGCCCCGGATGTCGTCGACCGACGCGTCGGGTTCAATACCGAGCAACGAGTAGAAGTCGTCCATCAGCAGGCCCCACCCAAACGATCGCGGAGCTCGTCGACGAGTCGGTCGACCGGAATTCGCTCCTGTGCCATTGAATCCCGATCGCGGACGGTCACCGCGCGGTCGTCGATCGTGTCGAAGTCGATCGTGACGCACAGCGGGGTGCCGATCTCGTCCTGCCGGCGATAGCGGCGACCGATCGCACCTGCAAGATCGACATCGATCATGAAATGCGGGCGCAAGGCCTTCGCCACCTCGTCGGTGAGCGGCAGGAGCGTGTCCTTCTTCGAGAGCGGCAGGACCGCGACCTTGATCGGCGCGAGGCGCGGGTCGAGGCGCAGCACGGTGCGCTTTTCGACCTTGCCCTCGCCGGTGGGCGCCTCGTCCTCGTCGTACGCGGCGAGCAGGAACGCGAGCGTCGATCGGTCGGCGCCGGCCGAGGGCTCGATGACGTACGGCACGTAGCGCTCGTCGTTCTCCTGGTCGAAGTACGAGAGGTCCTCGCCGGAGAACTTCGCGTGCTGCGTCAGGTCGTAGTCGGTGCGGTTCGCGATGCCCTCGAGCTCGCCCCAACCCCACGGGAACGCGAACTCCAGGTCGCTGGTGCCCGCCGAGTAGTGCGAGAGCTCCTCGGAATCGTGCGGACGGATGCGCACCTTGTCTTCGGGGATGCCGAGATCGAGATACCAGCGGTGGCGCTCGGCCACCCAGTACTCGAACCACTTCGGCGCCTGGTCGGGCGGCACGAAGTACTCCATCTCCATCTGCTCGAACTCACGCGTGCGAAACACGAAGTTGCCGGGCGTGATCTCGTTGCGAAAGGTCTTACCGATCTGCGCGATCCCGAACGGCGGCTTCTTGCGCGTCGTGGTCTGCACGTTCTTGAAGTTGACGAAGATGCCCTGCGCGGTTTCCGGGCGGAGGTACGCGACCGATGCGTCGTCCTCAACCGGGCCGACGTGGGTCTTGAACATCAAGTTGAAGTTGCGGGCCTCGGTGAAGGTTTCCTTCGAACCGCAATTCGGGCAGGCTCCCGACTCGGGGAGCTGGTCGGCGCGGCAGCGTTCCTTGCAGTTGCGGCAGTCGACGAGCGGGTCGGTGAACGTGGCGACGTGACCGCTCGCCTCCCATACCTTCGGAGCCATCAGGATCGCCGCGTCGAGCCCGACGACGTCGTCTCGGAGCTGCACCATCGACCGCCACCAAGCGTCCTTCACGTTGCGCTTGAGCAGGACGCCGAGCGGTCCATAATCCCAGGTCGAGCGGAACCCGCCGTAGATGTCGGACGACGGGAACACCAGGCCCCGGCGCTTGGCGAGGTTGACGACGCGCTCCATCAATTTGGGGTCGCCGGCCGGTGCCATAGGGAAGACAGGCTAGTCCGCGGCCCCTCGCCCGCCCGGGCCGGAGCAGGTCCCCGGAGCTCGACCACACCTAGAGAAGTGCGGTCGAACGCAGGCGGCGCTCGACGTGGTGTTCGACCGCGCGGATGCCGAGCTGTTCGACCTCGTGCGTCTCCGGACCGGTCGGTTGCGCGAACACGCCGTTCAACCCGCCGCCGAGCATCCGGCGCAACAGGTCGAGCGCCGGGAACGACAACGACCAGCCACCTCCGCGCGCACACCCCCGGCACAGCGTGCCGCCCTCGTCGAGATCGAACGCGATCAGCTCGGCGTCGTCGTCGCCCTCCTCGTGACCGCAGCGGGCGCAGCCGTCGAGCATCGGATGGATGCCCTCGAGGGAGAGCAACTTCCAGAAGAACGCGGAGGTGACGACCGGGTTCCGCAGCTCGCCGAGCGCCCGGAGCGCACCGGTGAGCATGCGGTACAGCGCGGGGTTCGGCTCGTGCTCCTGCGCGACCTGGTCGACGGCTTCGAGCATCGGGATTGCGTGCGTCAGCAACCCGTACTCCTCCCGCAGCACCCGATTCGCCTCGAGCGTCTCCGCCTGGGTGACGATGTCGAGCTCACGGCCGCGATAGCACTGGAGCGCGATCCGGCTCATCGGCTCGAGCCGGCCGCCGAACCGGCTCGACGTCTTGCGCACGCCCTTGGCGACCGCGCGCACCTTTCCGTGTCCCTGGGTCAGGACGGTGACGATCCGATCCGCTTCGCCCAGCTTGATCGTGCGGAGGACGACCCCCTCGTCGCGATACAGCCCGGGCATCACACGAGTGTAATTCCCCCACCCCGATGAACTGACCCAACAGTTGGGCGCGAAAACCGGCACCACGGACGGTTTTTGGTTCCAACAGTTGGCGCGGTTTGGGTTAGATGCCGCCGTAGCGGCGGTCGCGGCGCTGGAACTCGGCGATCGCTTCGACGAGATGCCGGGTGCGAAAGTCGGGCCAGAGCACGTCGGTGAACACGAGCTCGGCGAAGGCGAGCTCCCACAGGAGGAAGTTCGAGATCCGATATTCGCCCGACGTGCGAACGAGCAGATCGGGATCGGGCATGTCGGGTGCGTAGAGGTGACGGGCGATCGTGCGCTCGTCGATCTTGCGCGGATCGATCCGGCCGTCGACAGCCTCACGGGCGACGGCCCGGACCGCATCGACGATCTCGGCCCGGCCGCCGTAGTTGAACGCGAATGTCAGCGTGAGCCGGCGGTTCGCGGCCGTCAGCGCCTCGGTCTCCTCGATGATCTTCCGCACCCGCCGCGGCACCCGGCCACCGCGCCGACCGATGAACCGCACGCGGACGCCTCGCTCGTTCAGATCGTCGCGACGGGCGAGCAGCAGCCGCTCGTTGAAGTTCATCAGGAACCGGACCTCGTCGAGCGGGCGCCGCCAGTTCTCGGTCGAGAACGCGAAGACGGTGAGCCACTTCAGTCCAATGTCGAGCGCCCCGTCGACGGTGTCGAACAGCGCCTCCTCACCGGCCGCGTGACCCTCGGTGCGCTTCAGCCCGCGCTGTTGCCCCCACCGACCGTTGCCGTCCATGACGATCGCGACGTGAGCCGGCATCCGCTGACCGTCGAGCTCGGAAGGCAGGGTCATATCTGCACGGCTCCCTCGCTGCGCCATCCCTGGCTCCGTTGCGACCGCACGGCCGGACGATACCCGCGCCGACGCAGTAGCTTCCGGCCGTGCCGTGGACCGCGATCGTGAATCCGGTGGCCGGTCGGGGGCGCACGCAGAGGCTGCTTCCCGAGCTCGAGCGGGCCGCGAGCGCGGCGGGGATCGCGCTGCACGTCTCCCCCGAACCGGGTGCGCCGACGAAGCTCGCGCGTGCCGCTACCGACGACGGTCATGATCTCGTCGCGTGCGGCGGCGACGGGCTCGTCACCGAGGTCGCCGGGGTTGCCGCCGACACGGGCCAACGGCTCGCGATCGTGCCGACGGGCGCCGGCAACGACTTCGCCCGCGTGCTCGGCTACGACCCGAAGCATCCGCTGCGCGCGTTCGACGTGGTCACGAACGGCCACGACCGCGTCGTCGATCTCGGACGGGTGAACGGGCGCTGGTACACCTGCGTCACGGCTTCGGGCTTCGACGCGGAGGCAAACCGCTGGGCGAACACCGTCAGAAGACTGTCCGGGACCACGCTCTACGTCGCGGCCGTGCTGCGCACGCTCGCCGTGTACAAGCCACACCGGTTCCGGGTGACCGTCGACGGCAACCCCCTCGAGACGCAAGCTTGGCTGGTCGCGGTGGGCAACGGGCCCGCGTACGCGGGCGGCATGCGCGTCACACCGGCCGCGCGCCTCGACGACGGTCTGCTCGACGTCACGGTGGTGGGCGCGATGTCTCGAATGGAGTTCCTCTGGACCTTTCCCAAGGTCTTCAAAGGCGAGCACGTGGCGAACCCGAAGGTCACGACCCTGCGCGGCGAGCACGTGCACCTCGAGTCGATGGACACGTCGATCCCGATGGAGGTCTACGCCGACGGCGAGCGCGTCGGCCCGCTCCCCGGGACGATGGAAGCAGTGCGCGACGCGCTGACGGTACGGGTGCCCTAGCCGGCCGCGGTCGGCGGGTTCCCCGTGGCCGTGAGTGCCTCGGTCAACGTGACGGTCGGGCCGGTCACGGTGATCGTGCCTTTCATTCCCGCGGCTTCATGACCCGGGATCGCGCAGAAGTACACGTAACTCCCGGCGTGCGGGAAAAATGCGACGCCGTCTTTCTTGCTGCCGGCCGCGTCGAGACTCAGCGACTGGAACAGCGTCGCGGGGTCCTGCAGGTTGAAGGTATGCCCCGGTGCCGCGACGGTGACCTCAACCTTCGCGAGACCCGTCTTGGCCTTGAGCGAATTGGGTGCGAACGCGAGCCGGCCGCCCGGCGCGGCGGTGTCGGCGAGCGTCTGCTTGGTCTTGAGCGTCGCCGGCAGTGACGCGGGCCCCGTCTTCTTCGGCTGCGAGTGGCCAAGTACCAGCCATCCACTCGACATGATCGAGAGGATGAACGCCGCGCTCACGAGTGTGATCGCAGACTGGCGCAACCGCGGCGAGGCGGCCGAGAGCAGGGTCGCACCGATGAGGATCATCGCGGTGATGATCGATCCGACGATCACCGGGATGTGGCCGTGGCCGGCCAGGAAGATCCGCGAGATGTTCAGGATGTACGCCACGAGCCCGACCACAACCAGGATCGGGAGCACGAGGGGCACGAGGAAACGCTCCACCAGCGGTCGCTGCCAGAACGGAACCGGATCGCCCGCGGGCGTTACCGCCTCACTGTCGCGCGCCGTGGGGAGGAGTGTCTCCCCTTCCTCTTCTTCCGAGTTCTGCGGTTCGTCTGTGGTGGTGTCGGTCATTGCTGCTGCAACTCCATCAGCTCGCGGTCGAGGTCGCGCGAAACACGCCGCGCCGGGGAACCCGTCTCCTCCGCGTTGTACCAGCGGAAGAAGACGACGGTGATCGTGATCCACAAACTGAAGCCCACGAGGATCTTCATGATCAAGCCCGCGAAGCGCATGTCGTCGAGTGCGGAAAGGCCCCACAGGCGCGGGACGGTCTCGTAGAACGAGTACAACGGCCGGTCGCCGAACGTGAGGAACGACGCCGGCACGGTCGGGACCACCGATTGCAGGAACAGGAACAGCATGCGGGCGAGCGGCTGCAACCGCGGCACCTCGGGCAGCGGACTCAACAGCGGCATCCACACGATCAGCGACGACACCACGATCAGCGCGTGGAGCCCGAAGTGCAGGAGCGCGTGGTGAAGCGAGGCGTTCACCACCACCGGCACGTGGGTGACGATGATCACGAGATTGAAGACGATCGTCGCCGGGATCAAGCGCGACAGATAGCGCACGGTGCGCAGTAACCACCGCGGCGACAGGAGCCAGCGCGCGAACCACGCGGGCGTCCCCATGAGCAGCAACGGCGCGGCGATGATCGCGTACGTCGTGTGCTGCACCATGTGCACCCAGAAGAAGTAGCGCTCGCCGAGATCGTGGATAGGCCAGTCGGACGCGACCCACAACGCGAGGAGCCCCGCCGAGAAGGTGGCGACCTGGAAGCGCGTCACGATCGCGGAACCCGTCGGCGCCAGGCGCGGGCCCAACCGCTTCATCGCGACCGCGTAGCCGCCCGCGATCGCGCCGACGAGCAACCACACATCGGGGTGCGGGGCCCAGGCGGGAAAGGCGACGTCGGCGAGCACGATCGCCTACGACTTGAGGACCGTGCTCGAGAAGAAGAGCATCAGGATGCCGTACACGATCGAAGCGAGAATCAGTCCGGTGAGGAACAGTCGCCGGAACACTTGGGAGTCCTGCTTCATGTGCATGTACCACGCGGCGACGAGAAAGAACTTGACCGCCGCCATGATGCCGAGCGCGACGATGAGCAGGTTCGAGTTGACGTTGCCTTCGAGATACGAGGTCGCGACCTCGACCGCAGTCAGGATCACGAGCACCACTGCGATCAGCACGTATTCACGCGGACCCGGGTGCGAGTGCTCCTCGGCCGTGACGGGCGCCTGATCGCCGAGCGGCGCGAGCTCAGTGCTCGCGGCGCCCTCGGGCGCCGGATCCGAGATCGTGACCAGGTCGGTACCTTCGGTCATGCGTGCATCCTCAGTGCGTCGGGATCAGATAGATCGCGGTGAAGATGAAGATCCACACCACGTCGACGAAGTGCCAGTAGAGCCCGGCGATCTCGACCGCCTCCGACTTCTCACTCGGCAGGCGGCCCTGCATCGAGCGGCCCCACACCAACAGCAACCAGATGATGCCGATCGTGACGTGCGCGCCGTGCAGGCCGGTCAGCACGAAGAACGTCGTGCCGAACATGTTGGTGCCGAGGTGCAGACCCTGGCGGTAGAACTCCGTGAACTCGTACACCTGGCCGCCGACGAAGGTCGCGCCGAACAACGCGGTGGCGAGTAGCCAGATGCGCAGCCGGCGGTGATCGCCGCGCTGGATGGCGGCCAGTGCGAGCACCATCGTCAATGAGCTCATCAACAAGACGAACGACGTCACCGACGTGAACGGGATGTTCAGGAGCTTGTCGGGGGTCGGTCCCTTGAGGTAGGACGCGTCACGACCGCGATACAGGAAGTAGGTCGAGATGAACGCGCCGAAGAAGAGCGCCTCGGACGAGAGGAAGAGCCAGATCGCGAGCTTCGGATTGCTGACGCCCGTATTGGTCTCGTGACCGTGATCTCCGTGCCCGCCGGGGACGAGCTCGGAGGAGCCGGAGGTGACGACTGCCTGGGTCATCAGTGGACCTCCGCCGCGCTCGGCTCGGGCGCGGTCGACGGTTCGATCGCCCAACCGTTGAGCCCGAAGAGCCCGACGATCACGCCGGCCGCGAGCAGGTACCAGTTCTTGAACACGAAGCCGTAGCCCATGATCGGCAAGGCGAGCGCGAAGATCAGCGGCCAGTAAGACGGCGACGGCATGTGGACGCTGTGCGGATCGAAGCCCGAGGGCACGTGCTCGGCGTCGTAGTCGGCGCCGCCCGCCGGGAGCTTCACGAGCCGGCCCTCGTCGTCCTCGGTGTATTTGCGGTGCCAGTAGTCGTCGAGGCTAGTGACGACCGGGACCACCGCGAAGTTGTACTCGGGCGGCGGCGACGGGGTGCTCCACTCGAGCGTGCGACCGTCCCACGGGTCGTGCGACACCCGCTCACCGCGGCGAGTCGTGTAGATGACGTTCACGAGGAACACCAAGACCGAGGTGGCGATGATGAACGCGCCGACCGTGGCGAGCAGGTTCATCGTGTCCCAACCCATGCCCGACGGATACGTGTAGGTACGGCGGGGCTGACCTTCGAATCCGAGGAAGTGCATCGGGAAGAAGGTCAGGTTGAACCCGATGACCATCAGCCAGAAGTTCAGCTTGCCCATCTTCTCGTTCAGCATCTTGGCGAACACCTTCGGCCACCAGTAGTAGAAGCCGCCGAACACCGCGAACACGAGACCGCCGAAGAGCACGTAGTGGAAGTGGGCGACCACGAAGTACGTGTCGGTCTGTTGCGTGTCGCTCGGCACGATCGAGTGCATGACGCCCGACAGTCCACCGACGGTGAACTGCGCGATGAAGCCCAGCGCGAACAACATCGGGGTTCGAAGCCGAACCGCGCCTCCCCACACCGTCGCGAGCCAGTTGAAGATCTTCACGCCGGTCGGGATCGCGATGAGCATCGTCGACAGTCCGAACGCGGAGACCGCGACCGGACCGAGGCCCGACGCGAACATGTGGTGCGCCCACACTCCCCAACCCAGGAAGCCGATCGCGATTCCCGAGAACACGACGATCGAGTAGCCGAAGAGGGGCTTGCGCGAGAAGACCGGGAGGATCTCGGAGACGATGCCCATGCCCGGGAGGATGAGGATGTACACCTCGGGGTGGCCGAAGATCCAGAACAGGTTTTGATACATCAACGGGTCGCCACCGGCCGCCGCGTTGAAGAAGTTCGTGTGGAAGTTGCGGTCCATGAAGACCATGATCAGCGCCGCGGTGACGGGCGGCATCGCGAAGAGCGTCAAGAACGCGATCACGAGCATCATCCACACGAACACCGGCATGCGCATCATGGTCATGCCCGGTGCGCGCATGTTGAGGATCGTCACCAAGAAGTTGACCGCGGTCGCGACGGAACCGATGCCGAGCATGATCAAGCCGACGCACCAGAAGTCGGCGCCCCGACCGGGCAGATAACCGGCGGCGAGCGGCGTGCTGGTGAGCGGCGCGTAGCCGAACCAACCGCCGTCGGGCGCGCCGCCGAGCGCGAACGACGAATAGAGGAACAGGCCGCCCAACGCGAAGACCCAGAAGCCGAGCATGTTGAGCCGCGGGAACGCGACGTCGCGGGCGCCGATCATGAGCGGTACGAGGTAGTTGCCGAACGCGGCCGCGATCGGCATCCCGAGCAGGAACACCATCGTCGTGCCGTGCATCGTGAAGAATTCGTTGTAGCGCGCCGCGCTCAGGATCGTGCCGTTGGGCTGCGCGAGCTGGAGGCGGATGAAGAGGGCCTCGATGCCGCCCACGACGAAGAAGCAGAGCGCGAGCGTGGCGTACATGATCGCGATCTTCTTGTGATCGACCGTGGTGACCCAGCTGAACTTGCCGGTCGTCGCCTTCGGTCGCTCGAGGATGCGTGGGTGTCGCTCGGGTGCGTGGACGACTGTGGGGGCGTCTTCGACAGTTGTCATTTGGCTGCACACTCCGACGGCGGTTTCGGGTTGGTGGCGGTGTTGGTCAAGAGGAAGCACGCGATCTTCTGTGCCTCCGCCGGGCTCATGTTCGCCTGACTGAAGTTCGGCATGTGCTGGACCAGCTTGCCCATCGGCTTGCGGCTGGGCGCGTCGTAGACCCAGCGCCAGAGATTGTCGTAGTTGAGCAGGTACTTGTCGCCCGCGAACGCGGTGCGGTCGGCGAGGTGAGTGAGGTTCGGAGCGACCGCGCCGGCCGTATCCGACTTGAAGCTGTGGCAACTCGCGCATTGATAGGTCGGGTTGTTGACGCCGGCCTCCAATGCTGCCACGGAGACCTTCTGCGCCTTCTGGCTCTGCACCCAGGCCTGGTAGTCGGCCGGGGACTGGGCGATCACCCGAAGCCGCATGTCGGCGTGCGACAGCCCGCAGTACTCCGCGCATTGCCCGAGATAGATGCCCGGCTTGTCGGCTTCGAGCTTCAGGAACTGCTTGCGGCCGGGAACGACGTCCTTCTTGCCGTTGAGCTCGGGGACCCAGAACGAGTGGATCACGCCGTTGGCGTAACACGGCGCCGGCGAGCACGCGGGCGGGCCCTGCAACGTCAGCGAAATCGGCGCGCCGACGGGGATGTGCAGCTCGTTCGCGGTCTCGACCCCGTTGCCGGCGTCGTCGTAATGGAATTGCCACCACCACTGTCGCGCCGTGACGGTGACGTTCACGACGTTGCTGCCGGTGGGTTTCTTGGCCAGGCTGAAGATCGTGGCGACGGTCGGTACGGCCATCACCGCGAGGATGACCGCCGGGATCACCGTCCAGCTGATCTCGAGGGCGGTGTTGCCGTGCACCTGCTTCACCGCGCGCTCTTCGCCCGGCTTCTCGCGGAAGCGCAACGCGACGAAAAAGGTGCCGCCGATCACGCCGAGGCCGACGATCACCGCGATCCAGAAGAACGGCTCGGTGAGGTGCAGGATCTGGCGCGAGTACTTCCCGGCCGGACGCAGCGCGTTCTGCTTGTTCCGCGGCCCCGTGCTGTCACCACAGCTCGCGAGCGTGACGACGGCGAACGCGATGGCGGCAGTCGCGCCTGCGCGCCGGAACCGGTGCGTGCGGTCCAACATCAGCCTCTCTCGGCGACAGTCTCTGCGGGAGATCGGCCGGACTCTACAGCCGTCGATTCTCCGAAACTCAACTCTGGCACGCCGACCGCGCGCCGTGGTGGCACGCGCATGATCACAAGCAGAACGCCGTCGGTCGGTCAGAGGCCGAGGCGGTCGAGGGCTCCCGCCCGGCGCTGCCAATCGGGGTCGACCTTGACCCGCGTCTCGAGGTGAACCCGCGTCCCCAGCAGGGCTTCCAGCTCGAGCCGGGCCGCCGTTCCCGCGGCTTTCAGCACCGCACCGCCGCGGCCGATCACGATCCCCTTCTGCGAATCGCGCTCGACGCGCACCACGATGCGCACGACGAGCAGTGGTCCGTCGGCCGTCTCCCGTTCCTCCAACTCGTCGGTGGTGACGGCGATCGAATGCGGGAGCTCCTCGCGCGCCATCGCGAGCAGTTGCTCGCGTAAGAGCTCGGCCGCGAGGAACGATTCGGGCTGGTCGGAGACCACGCCCTCGGGGTAGTAGTGCGGTCCGGCGGGCAGGCGCGTCTCCAGCTCGCCGAGCAGCGCGTCGACGCCGTCGCCGGCACGCGCCGAGAGCGGCACGTAGGCGGCGAAGTCACCGAGCTCCCCCGACGCCTCGGCCAAGTGATCGACGATCTGATCGCGCGACGCGAGGTCGACCTTGTTCACCGCGAGCACGACCGGCGTGTCGACCTCGGCGAGCCGGGCCGCGACGAACCGGTCACCCGGTCCGATCGGCGCATTGGCCTCGATCAGGAAACACACCACGTCGACCTCGCCCAACGTTGCGAGCGCGCGGTCGTTCGCGCGTGCGCCGAGCAACGTCCGCGGCTTGTGCACGCCGGGCGTGTCGAGGAAGACGATCTGAGTGGTCGGCGTGGTCCGCACTCCCCGAACCTGCGTGCGCGTCGTCTGGGGCCGGTCGGAGACGATCGAGACCTTCTGCCCCACGATCTGATTGAGCAGCGTCGACTTCCCCACATTCGGTCGCCCGACCAGTGACACGAATCCCGAACGGAAATCGTCGCTCATTCGTCGTGTTCCGCGGCGCCGGGAAGTTCCTCGCCACGGATGTCGAGACGCGTGATGATCACCGACACGATGCGCCGGCCCTGCACACGCTCCGCGCAGAACTCCAACCCGTCGGCCTGCAGGCACTCGCCCTCGATCGGGACGTGCCCGAGCGTGTTGAACACCAGCCCGCCGACGGTGTCCCATTCCTCTTGCGGCAGGTCGACGGCGAGCAACTCGTTCACCTCGTCGATCGGTGTCCGGCCGGGCACACGGAGCACTCCGTTCGCCAGCAGTTCGACGACCGGCTCGGGCAGGTCGTACTCGTCGGTGATCTCGCCGACGATCTCCTCGAGCAGATCCTCCATGGTGACGAGGCCCGCGGTGCCGCCGTACTCGTCGACGACGATCGCCATGTGGAACTTCTCGGTCTGCATCTCGCGCAGGAGCTCGGCGACCCGCTTCGACTCGGGCACGAAATGCGCCGACCGGAGGCTCTCCCGCACCGGCTCGGCGCCTTGACCCGCCGCGCTGCGCGCGACGAGATCCTTCAGGAACACCAGCCCGACGATGTTGTCGGTCGTGTCCTCGTACGCGGGGAGCCGCGATTTTCCGGCCTCGATCGCGGTCCCGATCGCCTCGTCGATGGTCGCGTCGGCCTCGACCGCCACCATGTCGGTACGGGGAAGCATCACCTCGCGCACCACGGTGTCACCGAACTCGAAGATCGAGTGGATGAGCTCGCGCTCTTCGGTCTCGATCGTCGCCTGCTGGGCGGCGACGTCGGCCATCGTCAGGATCTCGGCCTCCGTTGTGAACGGGCCGTGGCGCAGCCCCTTGCCCGGCAACACGATGTTCGCGAAACCAATGAACAGCCCGGACAGCATGCGCAGCGGCCAGAACCGCGTGACCCAAACGAGCAGCGGTGAGATCGCGAGCGCGGTGCGATCGCTGTGCTGCAGCGCGAAGGTCTTCGGCACCACCTCGAACAATGTGAAGACGACGAAGATCTCGGTGACGATGCCGACCGCGATGCCCGCGGCGCCGAGCGACGGCTCGAGAACCGTTCCGAGGATGGTCGCGCCGATCATCTGGCAACCGAGCAGGAGCAGCAGGATGCTGTTGAGTGTCTGCTCCGGGTGCTCGAGCAGCCGCAACACCCGCCGGGCGCGCTTGTCGCCTTCCTCGTCCGCCGCGAGCAGCCGGATCCGGCTGGCGCGCGTGAACGCCGTCTCCGCGAGCGAGAGCACGCCGGAGAACGTCCAGAGCACTGCAACGACGACGATGGCCAGGGCGTTCATGCGAAAGCTTCCGGCGCGCGCGCCCTCATAGACGACGAAACGGTATCTGGGGGTGCGCCGCGTCCCACGGATCTATTCCCCGTCCGCCTCACGCTCGACCTCGCGGAAACGCGCGAGCAACTCCTGCTCGCGCCGGCGCATCGCGGCCGTCTCCTCGGGTTCCGCGTGGTCGTAGTCGAGCAGGTGCAACACGCCGTGGACGACGAGCAACGCGATCTCGTCGTCGGCCGGCACGCCCCGTTCGAGCGCCTGGCGCCCGGCGACCGTCGGGCACACGATCACGTCGCCGAGCAGCGCGGGAGGATCGCCCGGATCCGACGGCGAGCCCGGCCCGCGGCCACCCTGGTCGGGCGAACGCCCGGCGGGCGGCAGCTCCTCGTCGAGGGGGAACGAGAGCACGTCGGTCGGGCCGTCGCCACCGAGGAACCGGACGTTGAGCTCGGCGATCGTCGACTCGTCGACGAACATCAACGACATCTCGACGTCGGTACCGAACCGCTCGTTGACGCGCTCGCTCTCGAGCGCGAGGCGCGCGAGGCGCACCCAGCGCGGAACGTCGACCTCCACGTCGTGTTGCTCGTCGGCGCCGAACACCGACGGCGACTCCGTCTCCATCACTCCGCTCCCCCGCGGTCGCTCCGCTGTCGTCTCACTTCTGGTGACGTTCGTAGGCGTCGACGATGTCCTGCACGATGCGATGCCGGACGACGTCGTGCGAATCGAGCTCGACGAACACCAGGCCGTCGATCTCTTCGAGCACTCCGCGCACCTGCAAGAGCCCGGAACGGCCGCGTCCCTCAGGCAGATCGATCTGGGTGACGTCGCCCGTGACGACGACCTTCGATCCGAACCCGAGCCGGGTCAGGAACATCTTCATCTGCTCGGGCGTCGTGTTCTGCGCCTCGTCCAAGATGATGAACGAGTCGTTCAGCGTCCGGCCGCGCATGTACGCGAGCGGCGCGACCTCGATCGTCCCCCGCTCCATCAGCCGGACCACGACCTCGGGCTCGACCATGTCGTACAGCGCGTCGTAGAGCGGGCGCAGGTAGGGATCGACCTTCTGGAGCATGTCGCCGGGCAGGAAACCCAGCCGCTCGCCGGCCTCGACCGCCGGGCGGGTGAGGATGATGCGATTCACTTCCTTCGCCTGTAGCGCCTGCACCGCGAGTGCGACCGCGAGGTAGCTCTTGCCCGTACCCGCCGGGCCGATCGCGAACGTCACCGTGTGGTCGCGCACCGCGTCGACGTAGCGCTTCTGGCCCGCCGTCTTCGGGCGGATCGTCTTGCGACCGCGCATCACTTCGGTGCCGAGCACGTCGGTCGGTCGCTGATCGGCCTTCATCATCTCGATGGAGCGTCCGAGGTTCTCGCGGTCGAGCTCGTGGCCCTGCTCGAGCAGCACGACCATCTCCTCGAAGAGCCGGCCGACCCGATCGACCTCGTCGCCCTTGCCGGTGATGTTGATCTCGTTGCCGCGGACGAGGATGTGGACGGCGAATTCGGCTTCGACGATCCGCAGCAGCTCGTCGCGCTGTCCGAGCAGCCCGACCATGAGGTGATTGCCCGGCACGAGGATCTTCACGGACGCGTCCTGATCCTGATTGCCGGGAGCGGGGCTGATGGCGTGCGAGCGTGCCAAAGTGCGCGCGAGGGTAGTCGAGCCGGCGGTGATCCGAACCGTTCGAAAGCCCGGAACTTCCCGAACCGTGATTTCGAAAGCAGGAAGGCCCTAGCCAGCCGTTGCGGACGCCCGCAGGCCGAGCTGCTCGAGCCGGGAGCCGAGCTCGTCGAGGCTGCGACCCATGCACGACGCGAGGACCCGGAGGTCGGAACGCCGGATCGTGAGCATGCGACCGTTGAAGTCCTGGCGCTCGCGCTGCAGCGAGGTTGCAAACCGATCGAGGATGTGGGCGTCGGGATCGTCGAGCTCGTGCAGGCGCACCAGGTCGATGGTGAACTTGGCGTTCAGATCCAGGCCGTTGGTGCCGCCGGTCTCGACGAGGCTGATCTCGCCCTCGAGCTCACGTGGCAGGAGCTGGTCGGCCGGAACCTCGTAGATCTCCGCGAGGCGAAGCAATCGCGGCACCGAGATCGCGCGCTCACCACGTTCGTACGCTCCGAGCACCGACGCTTTGAACTCGAGGCTCGAACGCGCCTCGACGTCGTGCAGCGACAAACCTTTTTGGCGCCGGATCGCCCGCAATCGTTCGCCGACCCGCGCCCCGCTGTTCGCCAACTCGGTGCTCCCTCGCCCGGACCCGGCGTCTGCCGCGTCCCTTTCGCCCACACTCCGCGCCGGGCGCAGCGTACGGCAAATTCATGATAACAGCACGCTCCGTGAAAGTCATGCTTCCCATCGCTTCCAACTCCGCCATCAGACGCTGGTCGACGCCACACTGGTCACTCTGGGCGCATCCGCACCGCCGCTGCGGTCAGGACGGCGACAGCAGCGAGGGGCGCGGTGCGGGCGCGGAGCACGTTCGGACCCAAGCGAAGTCGAGGTGCCCGCGTGAGCGCCGCGAGTTCGTCCGGCGCGAGTCCACCCTCGGGGCCGACGAGCACGGTCCATCCGGCTGCACCGGGCGGCGCGAGCTCTGACGCCGCGACGCCGGCGCGGTCCGCGACCACGACACCGGATCGCTCCGCCACTGCCGCGAGGTCGACGACCTCGTCGACGACGGGGATGCGGGCGCGGCGGCTCTGCATTGCAGCTTCGCGCGCCACTGAACGCAGGCGCGCGACAGCGCGTTGCGCACGGCGGTCGTCCCAACGCACCACCGCACGAGCCGTGCGCACCGGCGTCACGCGCTCGACGCCCAACTCCGTCACCGCGGCCACCACGTCGTCGAGCCCGCCCTTCGTCAGCGCGACCGCAAGTGATACGCCGATGTGCGGCTCGCATGCGCGCTCCACGTCGCCGCGCGCGGCGAGAGTCAGCCGTCCGGTTGCCACGTCGGTCACTTCGTAGCTGCGCCACGCGCCGGAACCGTCGGCCGCGGTGACGAACTCTCCCGGAGTGAGCCGCCGGACGCGCCGCAGATGATGGCCGTCGTCGCCGGTCACCTCGCAGCGGTCGTCGAGCGCATCGACGAACAGGTGCGCAACTGCATTCGCGTCGGCCGGGTCGCGGGCCGGACGCGACGTCACGGCTTGAACGCAGACCGGATACGGGCGAGGAGACCCTCGTGCACCGAGCTCACCGTCTCGCCCCGCAACTCGGCGAACTGCGCGAGCAACTCCGCCTCCTCGTCGCGCAAATGCGTCGGCACGTCGACCCGAACCTCGACGACGAGGTCGGCGCGGCGCGTGCTTCGCAGCGAGGGCACACCGAGCCCGCGCAGCCGGATCAGCGTGGCGGGTTGCGTCCCCGCGGGGACGTCGATCTCGCGGGGACCATCGAGCGTCGCGACCTCGAGCTGGGTACCGAGCGCCGCCTGCGCGATCGAGACCGGCAACTGGTACCAGAGCTCGTCGCCCCGCCGTTCGAGGTCGGGGTGAGGAGAAACGCGCACCGAGACGTAGAGATCGCCCGCCGGCCCGCCACGCGGCGCCGCCGGCCCCCGTCCCGACAGGCGCAGCCGCTGACCGTCGTCGATACCGCGCGGGACGTCGACCTCGATCGAACGCCTGCCGTTGACCCGGCCGGCGCCGCCGCAGGCGTCGCACGGGTTGGGGATCACCTGACCGGTCGCGCCGCACGCGCCGCACGGACCGGCGGTGACGATCTGGCCCAAGAGCGACCGGCGCACCTGCCGGACCTCGCCGCTGCCGTCGCAGGTCGGGCAGCGGTCGGGATGGGTCCCGGGCGCGCAACCACTCCCGGAACAGTTCTCGCATTCGACGAGCATCTGCAGATCGAGGGTCTTGCGCGCGCCGAACACGACGTCGACGAGCGTCAGATCGAGCACCGTCTCGGCGTCGGGCCCGCGCGATCCGCCCGGACCTCGTCCCGCTTGCTGCGCGCCCCCACCGAAGAACGCGTCGAAGAGGTCGTTCAGACCGAAGGCGCCCGCGTCGAACGGGCTGCCGGCTCCGAAGGGACCCGCGTTCGCGCCCTCGGGCCCGAACATGTCGTAGCGACGACGACGCTCCGGGTCGCGCAACGTCTCGTACGCGTCGTTGATCTCCTTGAAGCTCTCGACCGCGGCCGGATCGTCGGGGTTCGCGTCGGGGTGATACTTGCGGGCCAACACGCGGAACGCCTTTTTGATCTCGTCTTCGGTCGCATCGGACGACACACCGAGCAGCTCGTAGTAGTTCATGTTCGTCTCATCGCGAGAGCTGGCGTCCGAGCTGTTGCGAGACGGTGGAAACCGCGGCCTGCGCCTTGCGGTAGTCCATACGCGTCGGGCCGAGCACGCCGACGGTGCCGGCCGGCTCACCTTCGACGAGGTAGGGCGCGAGCACGAGCGAACACTCGCGTAGTTCCAGGCTGGCGTTCTCGGAACCGATGCTCACGGTGAGGCCGGGCCCGAGCAGCTCGCGCATCAACGACGCGAGCACGACGTGCTGTTCGAGGAGCTCGAGCAGCCGGGAGGTGCTGGTGGTGACGAACGCGGCGTGCTCCGCCGCGAGACGGCTCGTGCCACCGACGTAGAGCGGCTCGTTCTGGTGTTGGTCGAGCCGGGTCTGGAGCGCGACGCGCGACGCGGTCACGATCTCGGCCACCCGGCCGGCGGTGGGCGGGATGCCGGTGTCGCGTTCGCCGACCGGAGCGGAGACGTCGGACAGCCGGCGGCCCGCGAGCTGGCGCGCGAAACATGCGCTCGCGTCGGCAACGTCGTCCTCGGACAGGTCGTCGTCGAAGACCACGACCTCTTTTTCGACCGAGCCGTTCGAGAGCACGACCACCGCGAGCACGACGCGAGACTGCAACAGCACGAGGTTCGCGGCCCGCACGTCGACCGCCTGCAGCTCGGGGCCGACGACGACGGCCGCGTGGGCCGTCACCCCGGCGAGCAACTGGCTCGTCTGGGCCAGCAACTGGTCCATCGCGAACGTCGCGCTACTGAAGAACTCGACGATCCGGCGGCGCTCTATTGCGGGAAGCTGACCGGCGCCCGCGAGGTGATCGACGTAGTAGCGGTAGCCACGGTCGGTCGGTACCCGCCCGGCCGACGGGTGCGGCTGGGCGATGTAGCCCTCACGCTCGAGTAACGACATCTCGTTGCGGACGGTGGCGGCCGAGACGCCCAGTCCGGTCTTGCTCGTGACCGTCTGCGAGCCCACGGGCTGCGCGGTGTCGACATACTGCTCGACGATCGCGCGCAGCACCGCCGCCTTGCGTTCGTCAAGCTCGGTCATCTCGGTACCCCTTGCGTCCGCACCTGTCTACGGCTCCCTCGCTTCGCCGTCCCTGGCTCCGCTGCGTCCGCACCTGCCGCGTTAGCACTCAATCGTACCGAGTGCCAGGGACGGAGGGTGACCCGGTGCCGGCGCGGAATCCGGCGACGCCGCTCCGGCCAGGAGGAGCCGGGCCGTCAGGTCGGATGCGAGCAGGCGACCCCGTCGGGTGAGCACGATCCGCTCTCCATCCCCCTCGAGCCGGCCTCGCTCGAGCAGACCCTGCTCGGCCAGTTCGGAGACGACGGCGGCGGAGCGGGCGCCGGCCACCGCGCCCGTTCGCATCCTCAGTGCGAGGGAGAAGTTCTCTTCGGCTCGCATCTCGGGATCGAGCACTTCCGAGCCCGCGACCGCCGGGGTGTCGCCGGAGATCGCGGCGATGTACCGCTCGGGCGTGCGCACGTTCCACCACCGGCGCCCACCGGTGTGTCCGTGGGCGGCGCAACCGATCCCGACGTACTGGCCACCGGTCCAGTACAGCTCGTTGTGCCGGCACGCCTCGCCCGGCCGCGCCCAATTCGAAATCTCGTACCAATCGAGACCGGCCGCGGCGAACACCGTGTCGGCGCGCAGGTAGGCGTCGGCCTGGAGATCGTCATCTGGCGCGGGCGCGCCGGCCGCGACCTGGCGGCCGAGCGCAGTCGCGGGCTCGACGGTGAGCGCGTACGCACTCACGTGGTCGACACCGAGCGCGAGCGCGCCGTCGAGCGATCGTTGCCAGTCGTCGGGCGACTCCCCCGGTGTGCCGTAGATGAGATCGACGCTGACGCGCGCGAACCCCGCGTCGCGCGCGAGGTCGACGGCGCGCCGGACGTTCGCGGGATCGTGCGTGCGCCCGAGCGAGGCGAGGACGTGCGGCACCATCGACTGCACGCCGAAGCTCAATCGATCGACACCTGCCCGGCGGTACGCGCCGAGCTTGGCCGCGTCGACGCTGTCGGGGTTGCATTCGACGGTGACCTCGGCCCCATCGGCCCGCTCGATCGCGTCGAGAATGCGCGTGAGCTGCTCGGCCGCGAGCAGCGACGGCGTGCCTCCGCCGAAGAAGACGCTCGTCGCGATCGGCAGACCCGAGGCCCGACGACGGGCGAGATCGGTCACACAGGCACTGACGTAGTCGTCGATCAGATGGTCGCGATCCGTCCACGTCGCGAAGTCGCAGTAGTCGCAGCGCGACGCGCAGAACGGGATGTGGACGTAAACACCGAATGGGACGCCGAAAGGCACACTCCATCGTCGCGCGGGCGGAGCGGCCCACGGCGCGGATGAAATAGGTTCGCGGCCGTGGCCCGCTCGAGCACGCTCTCCCCGGCCGACCGGTTGCGCGCGCTCGTGGGCGAGCATGCCCCGGGCGGCAGCTATCCGCCCGACTGGAACGCCCGCTTGGCGCGCGCCGGCCTCGTGACCCCGCATTGGCCCGAGCCCTGGGGCCTGGCCGCCGGACCGGCCGAACAACTCGAGCTCGACGAGCTCATGCGCGCGTTGAAGGTGCCGCGGCCGCTGAATCCGATCGGCATCGGCTGGGCGGGCCCGACGCTGCTCGTCGCCGGCACCGAGGCGCAACAACAGCGTTGGCTTCCCGGCCTCCTCGACGGGTCCGAGATCTGGTGCCAACTGTTCAGCGAGCCCGGCGCGGGCAGCGATCTGTCGTCCCTCACCACCCGCGCCGTGCGCGACGGTGACGAATACGTCGTGAACGGCCAGAAGGTCTGGACGACGCTCGCGCACGTGGCGCAGTGGGGCATCCTCCTCGCGCGGACCGATCCCGATGCCGAAGCGCATCGCGGCATCACCTACTTCGTCGTCGACATGCGCGCACCGGGCATCGAGGTCAGACCGATCGTGCAGATGACCGGCACCCATGAGTTCAACGAGGTGTTCTTCACCGACGTACGCGTTCCCGAGGCCAACGTCGTCGGCAAGGAGCACGACGGCTGGCGGCTCGCGAAGGTCACGCTCGGCAACGAGCGCGTCTCACTTTCGGGGGAGGGCGCGCTGTGGGGTCGCGGCCCTACCGCGAACGACGTGCTGCAACTCGTGCGCGATCACGGCGGCACGCGCGACGTGCTGCTGCGGCAAAGGCTCGCGCACCTCTACATCGAGGCCGAGGTCCTCCGCCTGATCCGTCTGCGCACCGTCGCCGCGCGCGTGCGCGGACTCGAGCCCGGTCCGGAGGCGTCGGTACGCAAGGCGATCTCCGACGAGCACGGTCAGCACATCATGGCGACCGCATTGGAGCTGGCCGGGACGTACGGCCTGTGCGCCGACCGCGGGCCCTACGGCGAGCCCGACCGCGCCGGCTGGCAGTACGGCTATCTCTACTCGCGTGCGCTGACGATCGGTGGCGGGACGAGCGAAGTGCAGCGCAACATCCTCGGAGAAAAGGTCCTCGGTCTCCCGCGTGAACCGTGAGGCCGAGACGGGTCTCGCTCCGGCGCTGCTCGAATGGCTCGAACGCGCCGACCACGAGCCGGTACACGGCTGGGCGCCCGACCTCCCGATCGGCGAACTGCGCTGTCACCCCGATCTCGTCGCCCGGCTCGCCGAGATCGCGCGACCGATCGGTGACACGCGACGGCAATTCGTCGCCGGCTGCCCGGTGATCCACTATCCCAATGGCCGGCCGATCGCGGCGGCGGCCGGCACCTCGTGGCTCGTCGTCCGCAGCGCGCTCCCGGCCGGCGCCTTGCTGAGCGCGCAGCCGCTCGCCGCGCCGCTCGAACCCGACTGGGTCGAGCTCGACCCGTGGGCAGTCGGCGTGGCGTTCGCACGCGCGGTCGACCTATTGCGCGGCCACGTCGCGCGCGCCTACGAACGGGCGGAGGCCGACGCGTGAGCCTCGGGTGGGTGCCCTGGAACGTCGCGGTCGAGGCCGGGGCCGTGCTCGGCGTCACCGGTATCGCCGCGCGCGCGTCACGACGACGCTGGCTCACGCGCGTCGCGCCGCTCGCGCGTGAGCTCGCGATCGTGCTCGTGCTCTACGCGTTCTGGCGGGTGATCGGCACGATCTCGGTGCTGAAGGTGAACGGCGCCATCCACGCGGGCCAACGAATCTGGGACGTCGAACGCGCGCTGCACCTTCCCAATGAGCATGGACTGCAGCACCTGTTCCTCAAGAGCTCGCCGTTGATCCAGGCGTGCAACCTCTTCTATGCCACCGTGCACATCCCGTCGATGGGCATCTTCTTGTTCTGGCTCTGGTTCCGCCACCGCGACCTCTACCCCGAGGTCCGCAACGTGGTCGCGCTGACCACCCTCTGGTGCCTGGCGATCCAACTCATCCCGGTCGCGCCGCCCCGGCTGGTTCCCGGGCTGCACGTCGCCGATACCCCCGCCCTCTTCGGCCAGACCGTGTATCCCGCGTTCGGAAAGTCGGGCCCGGCCCAGTTGTCGGCAATGCCGTCGGTGCACGTCGCATGGGCCGCGATCATCGGCGTCACCATCGTGGTCGCGACGACGACGCCGTGGCGCTGGCTCGCGCTCGCGCACCCGATCGTCACCATGATCGTCGTCGCGGTGACCGGCAATCACTATTGGCTCGACGGTGTCGTCGGCGTGATCGTCGCGGCGCTCGCCGTGTTGTTCGAGCGCCGCGTGCACGCCGCGATCACCCGCCGGCGCCGGGTGCCTGCCCCAGAAGCTTCGCGTGCACTTCCCGTGTGAGGGTCTGGATCGTGCGGGTGAGCTCCGTGTTCTCCTTGAGCAGCGCTTCCTCCTCCGCGTAGTCGTGATCGGCCTTCGCCTGCTGGAACGCGGCCTGCCGGTTCTGGCCGATCATGACGAACGTCGAGAGAAAGATGGCCTCCAAGCTGACCACCAGGGTGAGGGTCTGCCAGGGGTTCTTCTCGACGAACAGCATCCAGAGCCCGAAGACCACCACATGGATGTAGACGAACGTCATGGTGCCCGCGAACTCCGTGATGGCGTCGGCTATGCGGAGTTGCAGGTTGCCCGCGCGCGCGGCGAGCTGTGCACGGAGAACGGGATGCAGGATCGGCGCGCTCGCGCCGCCCACGACCCCGGTCGCCTGTGTTGCTTCTGCCATTGCTCTTCCTGACTCGGCGGCGTCGACGTCGCAACCGGACTCGGGACGTGCGCACGCTGCGCGCGTCGATCGGGTCCATCGTCGGACGTCGGGTCGTCGTCATGCCGCACCGACACGTCGAAGTTCGGTTCAGCCGGCGGCCGGCTCCCCCGCCACGTCGGCCAGCTCGAGGTCTTCGAGCTCGGCCACGGCCTGCCGCTCGAACTGGGTCCGGTACAGCTCGGCGTACAGACCGCCTGCAACCAGCAACTCGTCGTGATGGCCGCGCTCGACGATCCGGCCCTCGTCGATTACCAGGATCTGATCGGCCTCGCGGATCGTGGACAGCCGGTGTGCGATGACCAGCGAGGTGCGGCCGGCGAGTGCGGTCTTGAGCGCACGCTGCACGGCGGCCTCGGACTCGGAGTCGAGGTGCGCGGTAGCCTCGTCGAGCACCACGATGGTCGGCGCCTTCAGCAACAGCCGCGCGATCGCGAGGCGTTGCTTCTCACCGCCCGAGAGGCGATACCCACGCTCGCCGACGAGCGTGTCGAGCCCGTCGCTGAGCGACGACACGAGATCCCAGATCTGCGCGGACTTGCAGGCCTCGATGAGGTCGTCTTCGGTCGCGTCGGGCTTGGCGTACGCGAGGTTCGCGCGGACCGTGTCGTGGAACATGTGACTGTCCTGCGTCACGACGCCGACGGCCTCACGCAATGAGCTCAGTGTCGCCTGCCGGACGTCGACGCCACCGATCCGCACCACTCCGTCGGTGACGTCATAAAGCCTCGAGACCAACGAAGAGATGGTCGACTTCCCCGCCCCCGACGGGCCTACGAGCGCGACGAGCTGACCCGGTTCGGCCTTGAATGACACGTCGTACAGCACCTGAGTGTTCGGCGCGGTGTCGAGCACCGCGACCGACTCGAGCGACGCCACCGACACCTCGGACGCCGCGGGATAGCGGAAGTCGACATGCTCGAACTCGACGGTGTTGGCGCGGGCGGGCAGGTCGACGGCAGCTGGGGCGTCGTCGATCATCGGCGGCAGGTCGAGCACCTCGAATACCCGCTCGAAGGACACCAGCGCGGTCATGATCGAGACATTGACGTTCGACAATGCCGTGAGCGGGCCGTAGAGGCGCGTGAGATAGGCACCGAGCGCGACCACCGTGCCTACGTCGAGCCGCCTCGTCGCGGCAAGCCAGCCGCCCCAACCGTAGACGAGCGCAGCGCCCAGCGACGCGACGAGCATCAGGGACGTGAAGAACACGCCGCCGTACATCGATTGGGTGACGCCGATATCGCGAACGCGCCCGGCCTTGCTACGGAATGCGGACTCTTCCTCGTGCGGCCGTCCAAACAGCTTTACCAGCAGCGCGCCGGCGACGTTGAAGCGCTCGTTCATCGTGTTGTTCATGGCAGCGTTGAGGTTGTAGCTCTCACGCGTGATCGTCTGCAACTTGCGCCCGAACCAGCGCGCCGGCAACACGAACACGGGAAGCAGAGCTAATGCGACGAGGGTGATCTGCCAGGACAGGGCGAACATCACCGCGAGGGTGAATGTCACGCTCAGCAGGTTGCTGACGACACTCGACAGCGTGCTGGTGAAGGCCTGCTGGGCACCAAGCACGTCGTTGTTTAGGCGGCTGATGAGAGCGCCGGTCTGCGTCCGAGTGAAGAAAGCGATCGGCATCTTTTGGATATGGCCGAATATCTTCGCCCGCATATCGAAGATGAGGCCCTCGCCGATACGTGACGACAGATACCGCTGCGCGAGCATCAGCGCGGCGTCGAGAACAGCGATCAGGGCGATGATGGCAGCAATTCCGACGACGAGGTGCGGTCGGTGGCCGCCGATGCCCTGGTTCAGAATCTCGCGGATGAGCAACGGGGTCACCGCACCGACCGCCGCGTCGATGACAAGCAGCACAAGGAGGAACGCGATGAGCCGCTTATAAGGTGCGGCGAACTTGATGATCCGCGTAACGGTTCCAGGCGCCAACTTCCGCTTGGTCACCGACGAATCCTGGGTGAAGCTGCGCATCGCATGCCACGTGCTCATGCCTTGGCCCATGCTCATCGCGTTACCACTCCACCTGTTGCCGAACTATGCCGCTGTCTCGACCACTCACAGTGTCACGGCCATCCGTCACTTCGAGTTTCGACTACCAGTCTGCTCCGTACGCAACGATTTTCGGTTCCCCAGCCTTCCCGGCGATCACAACTCGCGCTCGCTGAGCCGAAACGCTGCCGTCACCTCGCCCATCCTGCGCATCCGATCTTTGCCGGACGCCGCCAGCATCGCCTTCGTCAGCGTGGCCGCCGTGCGGGGCGTCGCGAGTGCCGCGGCGACCAGCTCGCCGAGCGCGGCCTCGAGCGTGCCCGAGGGCACCGCGCGGTTCACCAGCCCGAGCGCCGCCGCCTCCCGCCCCGAAACCGGGCGGCCGGTCAGCGCAAGTTCGAGCGCCCGGGCGTACCCGAGGGCGTCAACGAGTCGCTCAGTGCCCTCGATCGGCTCCCAGGTCCGCGGGTCACTGCCCGGCACGGCCAACTCGGCGTCGTCCGCCGCAAGCCGCAGGTCGCACGCCATGGCAAGAGCGAGCCCGGCACCCGTCGCGCGTCCGTCGATCACCGCGATCGTGATGAGGTCGTGGCGACGCAACCAGTCGAGAGACTCGCCGGGACCTGTGGCGTCGGGTCCGGGTTGCGCTGAATCGCTGAAGAAGTCGGCCGCCTCGCCGCGTAGGACGACGACCCGAACAGCGCCCGTCAGAGCGCCACCGGCGGTAGCGAGCGCCGGCCAGAGGGCGGCCGCCAGTGAGGGCAGCCGCACGACCACAACCTCGTCCGCAGGCACGCATGCGACCCTAGACCGCCCCCGGTGCGGGCCGTGCCGACAGCTTCGGTCAGGGTGTCGACAGCTGGGTCAGCGCGCCTTGGCCTTGCCGCGAGTCGCGCCGCCACGCCCGCGAAGGGCTGCGCCGGACTCGGTCAGGATGCGGTGGACGAAACCGTATGACCGCCCGGTCGCATCGGCCAGCGCGCGGATGCTCGCGCCGCCGTCGTACTTCCGGCGTAGGTCGGCAGACAGCCGATCGCGCTCGCCACCGGTGACCCGGCTGCCCTTCTTGAGAGTGTCAGCCACGGATTCTCCCTTTCTAGCTCGGAACCTGTACGTGGGAGTCCAGTCCACCCATGATCACCCATGTTGGTCCGATCGGCCACTGGCAGAGCCAATCGACTACGCAGTGCTACCCGCCCACGGGAGGTCCAAGCCTCGGCGAGCCGATCAGGCGAGCGCGACGAGGTCGGCCAGCTCCTCGCTCCAGATGTCCTCGACGCCATCGGGTAGCAGCAGCACGCGCTCGGGCGACAATGCCTCGACTGCGCCCTCGTCGTGCGTCACCAGCACGATCGCACCACGATAGCCACGAAGCGCGCGCAGCACTTCTTCCCGACTGGCCGGGTCGAGGTTGTTCGTCGGCTCGTCGAGCAACAGGACGTTGGCGCTCGACACCACGAGTCTGGCCAGCGCCAGCCTGGTCTTCTCGCCCCCCGACAAGGTGCGCGTGGTTTGTGAAGCGGTGTCACCGGAGAACAGGAAGCTGCCGAGAACGCGGCGCAGATCGGCGTCCGTCAACTCGGGTGAAGACGACCGCATGGTCTCCAGCACCGTTGCGTCGGGGTCGAGCGTCTCGTGTTCCTGGGCGTAGTAACCGAGCTTCAGCCCGTGACCGGGTAGCACCTCACCGGTGTCGGCCGTTTCGACCCCGGCCAGCGTGCGCAACAGGGTGGTCTTGCCCGCGCCGTTGAGTCCGAGGATGACGACTCTGCTGCCCTTGTCGATCGCGAGGTCAACATCGGTGAAGACCTCCAGCGATCCGTACGACTTCGACAGCCCGGTCGCCGACAGCGGCACCTTTCCGCATGGCGCCGGATCGGGGAACCTGAGCTTCGCCACCTTGTCGTGTTTGCGGACCTCTTCGAGGCCGGCCAGCAACTTGTGGGCGCGCTTCTCCATGTTCTGCGCGGCAGTGGCCTTCGTCGCCTTGTACCGCATCCGGTCGGCCTGCGCCTGCAACGTGGTCGCCTTCCGTTCGGCGTTCGCCCGTTCTCGCTTTCGCCGCCGCTCGTCGGCCTCGCGTTGGTCGAGGTAGGTCTTCCAGCCCACGTTGTAGATGTCGAGCACCGCACGGGTCGCATCGAGGTGCAGCACCCGGTTGACGGTGGCCTCGAGCAGGCTGACATCGTGGCTGATGAGCACCAGCCCGCCCTTGTGTGAGCGCAGGAACTCGCGAAGCCACGCGATGGAATCGGCGTCGAGATGGTTGGTCGGTTCGTCGAGGAGCAGCGTCTCGGCGCCGGAGAACAGGATCCGGGCGAGTTCGACGCGACGCCGCTGGCCACCTGACAACGTGCCGAGGGGCTGGCCGAGCACCCGGTCAGGAAGTCCGAGACTCGCCGCGATCGACGCCGCCTCGGATTCGGCCGCGTAGCCGCCGAGCACGTGGAAGTGGTCCTCGACGCGGCCATAGCGACGCACCGCCGCGTCACGCACCGCGTCGTCGGTGCTGCCCATGCTGGTTTCCGCCGCCCGCATGTCACGGACGACGACGTCGAGTCCGCGCGCGGACAGGATCCGGTCACGGGCCAAGATGTCGAGGTCGCCGGTTCGCGGGTCCTGCGGGAGGTAGCCGATCTGCCCGGTGTTTGTCACGGTTCCCGATGCCGCTACCGCCTCGCCCGCGAGCACCTTCGTCAGCGTGGTCTTGCCGGCGCCGTTGCGCCCGACCAGCCCGATGCGGTCGCCGGGCGCGATCCGGAACGTAACGGCATCGAGCAGGACGCGCGAGCCGACGCTGATCTCAACGTCGGTGGCGGTAATCACGGAAATCCTCTCGGCAGGCATTTGCGGTCAGGCACCGGCGATCGGTTTGCGCGCGGATGTCGGCCCGGTCAGGGCGGGCTGTCTGTAGGAGTGATCAGACGTTGAAGCCGAGCGCCCTCAGCTGCTCGCGCCCATCGTCAGTGATCTTCTCGGGACCCCAGGGTGGCATCCACACCCAGTTGATCTTGAAGTCCTTCACCAGGCCGTCGAGTGCTCCCCTCGTCTGATCCTCGATGACGTCGGTGAGCGGGCACGCTGCGGACGTAAGGGTCATGTCGATCGTGACCACGCCCTCGTCGTCCAGCGCAAGGTCGTAGATGAGCCCAAGGTCGACGACGTTGATGCCGAGCTCGGGATCGACCACGTCGTACAAGGCCTCTTTGATGTCATCAACTGTCGCGGTCATCGTTGTCGCCTTCCGACATCGTCGAGTGTTCTTGGGCCTGCGCGGTCGCGTCTTTCCACGCCATCCATGAGAGCAGCGCGCACTTCACCCGCGCCGGGTACTTCGAGACACCGGCGAAGGCCACTGCGTCCTCAAGGATCTCCTCGTCAGGGACGGCTTCGCCCCTGCTCTGCATGAGCGCGACGAACTCCCGGTGCGCGGTCAGGCCCGCGTCGATGTCGCGACCGATCACGAGATCGGTCAGCACCGATGCGCTTGCCTGGCTGATCGAGCAGCCCAGGCTGTCGTACGACACATCCGAAACGGTGCTGCCATCAAGCTTGACGCGCAAGGTGATTTCGTCGCCGCAGGTCGGGTTGACGTGGTGTACCTCGACATCGAACGGTTCACGCAGTCCCTTGTGATGAGGCGTGCGGTAATGATCGAGGATGATCTCCTGGTACATCGATTCGAGTTGCATCAGCCGAAGAACCTCTTCGCCTTGTCGAGCCCGGCGACGAGAGCGTCGATCTCGGACGTCGTGGTGTAAAGGTAGAACGAGGCCCGGGTCGACGCGGCTACGCCGAAGCGCCGATGGATCGGGCGGCCGCAATGATGCCCCGCCCGCACCGCGATGCCATGGCCGTCGAGGATCTGCGCGACGTCGTGTGGATGCACCGAGCCGAGGGTGAACGAGATCGCGCCACCTCGGTCGACAGGTTCGGTTGGGCCGAGCACACGCAGCTCGGGAACCTCGGTGAGTGCCGACAACGCGTACGCCGTGATCTCACGCTCGTGCGCAGCCACGGCGTCCATGCCGATGCCCGTCAGATAGTCAACAGCTGCGCCAAGTGCAACCGCCTCGGCGATCGGCGGCGTGCCGGCCTCGTACTTGTGCGGAAGACCGGCATACGTCGAGCGTTCCATGGTGACGGTCTCGATCATCTCGCCGCCGCCGAGGAAGGGTGGTAACGCCTCGAGCAGTTCGCGACGTCCCCACAGCATGCCGATGCCGGTTGGGCCGCACATCTTGTGACCCGTGAAGGCAACGACGTCGATCCCGAGTTCCTGGACGTCGACGGGCAGTTGCGGCACCGACTGCGAGGCGTCGAGCACGACGATCGCACCGACTGCATGCGCGCGGGCTGCGATGAGTGCCACCGGATTCAAGGTGCCGAGCACGTTGGAGACATGGACGAACGAGACGACCTTCGTGTGCTCGTTGATGAGCGTGTCGATGTCGGACAGGTCGAGCCGGCCGTCGTCGGTTACGCCGAACCACCGCAACGTCGCACCGGTGCGCTCACACAGTAGCTGCCACGGCACGATGTTGGAGTGGTGCTCCATCTCGGTGATGACGACCTCGTCACCGGGCTTCAGCCCGCGCTCGCCCCAGGCCAGCACGTTCGCGATCAGGTTCAGCGCCTCGGACGAGTTCTTCGTGAAGATGATCTCGTCAGCGCTCGGCGCGCCTATGAACGACGCAACCTTCATGCGTGCGCTCTCGTACGCCTCTGTCGCTTCCTCGCCCAGCGCATGCGTCGCGCGGTGGATGTTCGAGTTGTGCTGCTCGTAGAACTCGGTGAGGACGTCGAGCACCTGGCGTGGCTTCTGCGAAGTGTTCGCGCTGTCGAGGTAGACGAGCGGCTGGTTGTCGTGCACGCGACGCTCGAGGATCGGGAAGTCCTTGCGCAGCAGCTCGACGTCGTAGGCGGCGTGGGTGGCAACGGGTGGCTGGCTCAAGCGGTCCGCCTCCTCAGGCCGTCGTCTTCGCGAAGCGCTCGTAGCCTTCGGTTTCGAGCCGGTCGGCAAGCTCACGACCGCCCTCTTCGACGATCCGGCCGTCGACGAAGACGTGCACGAAGTCGGGCTCGATGTAGCGCAGGATCCGGGTGTAGTGGGTGATCAGCAGGACCCCCACCTGGCCGCTCTCGCGGACCCGGTTCACGCCCTCGGCGACGACCCGCAGCGCGTCGACGTCCAGCCCGGAGTCGGTCTCGTCCAGGATCGCGATGCGCGGCTTGAGCAGCTCGAGCTGGAGGATCTCGTGGCGCTTCTTCTCGCCACCGGAGAAGCCCTCGTTGACGTTGCGGCCGGAGAACGACGGGTCGATGGACAGCCGCTCCATGGCCCCGTTGACGTCCTTGACCCATTCGCGCAGCTTGGGCGCCTCGCCGCGGACGGCGGTGGCAGCGGTGCGCAGGAAGTTCGACACCGAGACCCCGGGGATCTCCACCGGGTACTGCATCGCGAGGAACAGGCCGGCCCGAGCCCGCTGGTCCACGCTCATCGCGAGCACGTCGGCGCCGTCCAGCGTCACCGAGCCCTGCGTCACGGTGTACTTCGGGTGCCCGGCCACCGAGTACGCCAGCGTGGACTTGCCCGAGCCGTTGGGGCCCATGATCGCGTGGGTCTGGCCCTGCCGGACGGTCAGGTTGACCCCGCGCAGGATCTCGGTGGGGCCGCCCTCGGTCTGGACGGACACGTGCAGGTCGTGGATCTCCAGGACTGACATCAGCTCTCCTCGACCGGGACGAGGCAGACGTAGACGTCCTCGTCCTCGATCTTGACGGGGTAGACGGGGATGGGCTTGGTGGCCGGCAGGCCGGTGGGGTGCCCGGTGAGCAGGTCGAAGCGCGACCCGTGCAGCCAGCACTCGATGGTCAGGCCGTCGACCTCG
>PLBO01000009.1:420-2542 GCA_003134555.1 Actinomycetota bacterium | reverse complement strand
GACAGCGAGTTGGTTCATCGTGACGGTGCCTCGGGAACGATCAGGGTCACTTGGATACAACGGTCGGCGAAGACCTGGACCTCGTACCGAGTGCTCGTCGATGGCGATGTCGTAGGTCGAGTGCGCCAAGGAGAACCGGCAACGATCGAGGTTGGCCCGGGCCGACACGAGGTCGTGGTCAAGCATTGGTGGTATGAGACGAATTCACTGTCAGTGGAAGTAGCTGCCGGTAGTCAGAGAAACTTGTACGCCGGGACACGCATCATGTCGAGTAGCCACTCGTCGCCCCGACAGATGTTGCGCTGGTATCGCGAGAACTCCGTGTGGCTCGCAGATCACCAGGCAGCGCCCGCAGTCGAAGAGCGGCCGCTAGAACCTCGTTGGCAGGCGTTTCGCCGGTTCATGCTCGTGACGTCGCCCGCCGTCTTCCTCGTCGGCGTGATCCACGCTGCCGTTCGCCGTGACCCCACACGAACCGTCATCGCAGTCGCCTTCTTGATCAGCAGCGTCCTCGCCCTGGCCCATGACCGGAGGCGGCGGCGCGGGGCAGACGAGCAACGCGCCAACCTCGACGGAGAATCTGGCTGACTCGACCTGAGCAATACCCGAAGACCGCTGTAGACATTGCGGAGCACTGGGGTGAGTTCGGCCCTGTCTCCTCACAGAAAGCTGAATGTCTCGCTGGCATCCAGTTGCGCCAGGTTCGAGGGTTCGGTGGTGCGCTACTGCGTCCCGGCCGATTGTGCGCGGAAGAAGCGGGCAACGAGCTGGGCATCGACATCGGGAACAGTCAGCTCGACGGTCCCATCGGTGGTTGTGCAGACGACGGTGAGGAACTGCGGTATCGGAACACCGAGTGCGCTGCCACCCTTCTTGACATTCCATTCGTCGGGTCCGGGCGGACGCATCGTGACTGACTCGATGCGTGATGCGATGGTCAGGGGTCGTCGCCGCAGACTCCAGAATGGGCGCCAGCGCGCGATCGGTGGAGACAGGTCCAGGGTGCCTTGGCGGACCTTTCGGGGATACGGCCCGAACGATGCCCGAAGGAAGCACGACACGCGTCGGCCTTCGCCCAGTTGAAGCGCCTCGACGTCGCCTTGACTCTGAGCCGACGTTGGGCGACGGAATAACGCTTTCAAGATGTCCGTCATGGTGCGTGTCCCCGCTGACCGGCGCGGCTTCGGTTCACGCGTCACCATTGAATGATGCCTCACATTCGCCTGGTGCCGACCGCCGATCTGACCGCTACCGCTTGGGGCGGTCTTCCGTCTACGGACACGGGGTGTGTGAGGCCCATCGTCTTCGACATGAGTGCAGACGTGGATCGCCAGGGTCTGGTTGGCGATCAACCTGGTGCGACTCCCCTCAGGCTGGATGTCGCGCTCAACCGTGATCGACCAGTCGGCAGGGTGCTCAACACGTTCCCCGCACGAAGGGCACATCGTCCTCGCCATCTCAACGACATTCTCCCACCGCGTGACTGCCGGTCGAGCGCGGACTCGCCAAGCATTCACGCCCCGCGTTGGTAGCTGCGCTATGGATATGAAACCTCGGCTCGGCCGCGTGGGTCTGTACTGGCCGAGACGACCCCGCCCGAAGGATCGCAGATAACGAGCGAGAGGCGCTCATGACCAGCCGTCGAATCGGATGTCTTGGCCTCGCTGTCATCGCCGTGACGCTCGGGGCGTGCAGCTCCTCGAAGTCCTCCTCGTCGCCNNGTCACTACAGGTTCCAACGGGTCAACGAGTACCACGTCGAGCGGGTCGCTCCCATCGACGACGGTCCGAACGCCGCACTGCACGTTCGCGCAGCTCACAGTCAGCGCGACCGGCAACTCCGGCGCTGGGCACATCGGTGTCGTGCTTCGGTTCAAGAACACCGGCGCGCAGACCTGCAAGCTCGTGGGCTACCCGGGTGTCGCTGGACTCGACGCACGAGGCACCCAGGTCATTCAGGCGACGCGCACCCTGAACGGCTACCTCGGTGGTATCCCCACAGGCCAACTCCCACCGGTGGTCACGCTCACGACGGACCAGTCGGCCTCGGCCATCGTCGAGGGGTCTGACGTCACGCAGGCCAACGCGAGGGGTTGTGAGACGTACCCGAAGCTGCTCGTCAC
>PLBO01000009.1:0-351 GCA_003134555.1 Actinomycetota bacterium | reverse complement strand
TCAGGAGAGAGCGCACTCGGGTGTTCCAGTGTCCGTTATAGTCTCCTGGCATGGTGCGGGCGGCTGCGATCTATGCACGGATCTCTGATGATCGTGAGGGCCTTGCGCTCGGGGTGGCTCGCCAGATCGAGGATTGCGAGGCGTTGGCGGAGCGTCGGGGCTGGCCGATCGCCGAGCGGTATGTCGATAACGACGTGTCGGCNNGTATTGGATCGCCTACATCGCCAGCCCCGCGAGTTAGAAGAGTTCTTCGAGGTCTGCGACGCCGCCGGCATCACCGCACTCGCATCCGTAACCGGTGATGTGGATCTCGCCAACGCTGATGGGCGGTTCATGGCTCGTATCCTCGGC
>PLBO01000130.1 GCA_003134555.1 Actinomycetota bacterium | reverse complement strand
TTGGTGAACATCGAGCGCTACGGCAACACGTCGTCGGCGTCGATCCCGCTCGCGCTGTTCGAGGCCGTCGACGACGGCCGCGTCCGCGACGGCGATCTCGTGTTGTGCTCCGGATTCGGCGCGGGCCTGACGTGGGCCAGCGCGTTGTTGCGATGGGGCGCGCGGTGAACGGGTCGACGGGTGACCGCGTCGCGTTCGTCACGGGCGGCTCTCGCGGTATCGGACGCGAAACGGTGCTCGCGCTCGCGCGCGCGGGCCATCCCGTCGCCTTCTGCTACTCCGCCGACGCCGACGGTGCGCGCGCGACGCGAGAAGCGGTCGAGCAGATCGGCGGCAAGGCGGTCGCGGTGTGCGCCGACGTTGCCGATTCCGAAGCCGTCGACGCGGCGTTCCGCGAGGTAGAGAGCGCATTCGGCCCCGTCACCGTGCTGGTCAACAATGCCGGNNGCAAGATCGACGTGCTGGTCAACAATGCCGGGATCACCCGCGACGGCCTCGTCGTGCGCATGAGTGACGCGCATTGGCAAGCCGTCGTCGACACGAACCTCACGGGCGCGTTCCACACCATCCGCAGAGCGACGCCCGCGATGATGAAAGCCCGGTTCGGCCGGATCGTGAACGTCTCTTCGGCCAGCGCCCACATCGGCCAAGCGGGACAGGCGAACTACGCGGCTGCGAAAGCCGGCCTCGTCGGGCTGACCCGAAGCGTCGCCCGCGAGCTGGCCCGACGCAACATCACCTGCAACGTCGTCGCGCCCGGACCTATCGTGACCTCGATGACCGACGATCTGACCGACGAATGGCGTGCTCAAGTCGAGACCGCCGTCCCGCTCGGCCGCTTCGGTACCGCCGGTGAATGCGCGGCGGTCATCGCATTCCTGTGCTCGGAACCCGCCGCGTACGTGACGGGAGCCGTCGTGCCCGTCGACGGCGGTCTGGCCATGGGCCACTGATCGACCCTACGAGGAGGACACTGCAATGGAACGCGCCGATGCGCTCGTCACGATCAAGGAAGTTGCCGCCGAGGTTTTGAGTGTCGACCCCGACCTGGTTACGGAGACCGCGCGCTTCAAGGAGGATCTCGACGCCGACAGCCTCGACCTCGTCGAGCTGGTCATGGGGCTCGAGGAACGCTTCGACATCGAAGTGCCCGAGGACGACCTGGAAGGTGTCACCACCATCGGCCAAGCGGTTGATCTCGTACTCGCGAAGGTGGGCGCGTAGCAATGACCGACGCGTTGGATCACCGAGGGCGGGTACGGGTTGCGGTCACCGGCCTGGGCGTGAAGACGGGCGCGGGTATCGATCTCGACACGTTCTGGTCGACTCTGGCCGCCGGGCGGTCCACTGCGGCCGGCATCAGCCGGTACGACCCCTCCGACCTCCCGGTGCGTTTCGGGTGCGAGGTCCGCGACTTCGACCCGACCGCGTATCTCGGCGCGAAGGAAGCGCGCCGGGTCGATCGGGTCACGCAACTCGGCTTCGCGGCCGCGGCCGATGCACTCGCCGACGCCGGCGACCACCGTTGCGATCCCGCACGCAGCGCGGTCATCGTCGGCACCGGTGTCGGCGGCCTCATCACCCTCGAGGAACAAGTCGGGCTCTACAACGACAAGGGTGCGGCCCGCGTCAGCCCCTTCCTCGTGCCGATGATGATGGCGAACGCGACGGCCGGCACGATCGCGATGCAGTTCGGATGGAAGGGTCCGAACTTCTGCGTCGCAACCGCGTGCGCCGCGAGCGCGAACGCGATCGGAGAGGCCGCTCGGCTCATACGCGACGAGAGTGCCGACATCGTGATGACCGGTGGTTCCGAGTCGTGCATGACACCCACCGCCATCTCTGCGTTCGCGCGTATGACCGCGCTGAGCACGCGCAACGACGATCCCGAGCACGCGTCGCGACCGTTCGACGCCGACCGCGACGGATTCGTGATGGGTGAGGGTGCGGCCGCGCTCGTCCTCGAACGCTGGGACAAGGCGGTCAGTCGGGGCGCGCACATCTACGGAGAGGTCGTCGGTTACGGACGCAACGCCGACGCCTACCACATCACCGCGCCGTCACCGGGCGGCGAGGGTGCCGCCGCGTGCATGCAGCTGGCGCTCGACGACGCCGGGCTCTCCCCCGACGCGATCGGGCACGTGAACGCGCACGGAACGTCGACACCCCTGAACGACGCGGCCGAAGCCGAAGCGATCGGGAAGGTGTTCGGCGAAGCGTCGCCCCCGGTGACTTCCACCAAGGGCGTCACCGGTCACCTCATCGGCGCCGCGGGCGCGACCGAGGCCATCGCCTGCTTGCTCGCGTTCGCGCACGGCGCGATTCCGCCGACTGCGAACCTCGAGCGGCTCGGCGACGACATCGCGCTCGACGTCATCGCGGGCGCGGCACGCGATCTCGCTCCCGCCCCCGCCCTCTCGAACTCCTTCGGCTTCGGCGGTCACAACGCGACGTTGGTGTTGGCACCGGTTTCGTGAAGTCCACGCCCCTCCATGCGTGGGCCGACACGGCCGCGTCGGCCGAGATCACCGAGATCGGCGGTCGGCGCGTGGTCGCGTTCCGGGTCGCCGGTGGCAAGCACCACGGCGCGATCGGGATCAACGGAAGCGCGACGGTCGAGCGGGCGGTGCGCCTCGCCGGCGAGCTACAGGTGCCGCTGGTCGGTGAGCTCGACACCTCGGGCGCCGAGCTGCGCGACGGCGTCGCCGCGCTCCACGCCTGGGGTCGCCTCGCACGCGAGCTCGTCCAGGTGTCCGGCGTCGTTCCCACGCTGCTCGCCGTGACTGGCGCCTGCGTCTCCGGCCCGGCCCTCGCGCTCGGGCTCTTCGACCACGTCGTGATGACGGAGGATGCGTTCGCGTACGTGACCGGGCCCGACTCCGTCGAGGAGTTCACCGGAGTGCGCGTCTCGCGCGCAGAGCTGGGCGGGGCCGCGATACACGCGCAACGAACCGGTGTCGCGTCGCTCGTAGTGTCCGACGACCTCGCCGCGCGCGACGCGCTCGAGGCGTTGCTCTGGTACCTGCCCGATCATCACCTCGACGATCCGCCCCGACTCGCGACCGACGACGATCGCGAACGCTCGTGCGACCTCGCCGCGGGCGTGGTTCCGCGACGCTCGACTGCGTCCTACGACGTGCGAGTTGTCGTCGAAGACGTGCTCGACACCGACTCGTTCTTGGAGCTCCGACCGAGATACGCGCCGAACCTCGTGACGGGATACGGATCGCTCGGGGGTTGCGCGGTCGGGATCATCGCGAACCAGCCGATGCAACGGGCCGGGACGCTCGACATCGAGGCGTCGCGCAAGGCCGCCCGGTTCGTCTCGACCTGCGACGCGTTCAATCTCCCGATCATCACGTTCGTCGACACCCCGGGATTCGAGCCCGGACGCGACCTCGAATGGCGGGGCATGATCCGCCACGGCGCCGAGCTCGTCCACGCGTACGCAGCGGCCACGGTCCCGCGTCTTTGCGTCGTGCTGCGCAAGGCCTACGGAGGCGCGTACATCGTGATGGATTCGCGCGGCATCGGCAACGACCTCTGCATCGCGTGGCCCAGCGCCGAGATCGCGGTGATGGGTGCGGCCGGCGCAGTCGCGATCCTGAACAAGGGCCGCAGCGATCCCGGCCTGGTGGCGGAGTATCGCGAGTCGTTCGAGAATCCGTACCGCGCGGCCGAACGGGGGCTCGTCGACGCCGTGGTCGATCCCGCGCGAACCCGTCACATCCTCGTCGACGCGCTCGACGTCCTCGCGCAGAAGCGCGACGCTCACCCGGCCCGCCGCCATTCGAACACGCCACTTTGATCGGGAGATCCTGAGAACGATGCTGCTCACCGACAAGCGGATCCTGGTGACGGGAGTTCTGAACGACGCGTCGATGGCGTTCCACGTCGCCCGGCGCGCGCAGGACGAAGGCGCCGAGGTCGTGCTGACGTCGTTCGGCCGCGCGATGAGCCTGACGCAACGCGCCGCGCGGCGACTCCCGAGCGAACCGGTGATCGTCGAGCTCGACGTGACCGATCCCGCACATCTCGACGCGCTCGCGGAACGGGTCGGTGGACATCTCGACGGCGTGCTCCACGCGATCGGCTTCGCGCCCGAATCGTGCCTCGGCGGCGGATTCCTGACCGCTCCCTGGGAGGACGTCGCGATCGCACTGCAGGTCAGCGCGTACTCCTTGAAGGCGCTCGCCGTGGCTTGCCGGCCGCTGATGACGAGTGGCGGGAGCATCGTCGGACTCGATTTCGACAACAGCCGCGTCGCCTGGCCCGTGTACGACTGGATGGGCGTCGCCAAAGCCGCGTTTGAGTCGACCGCGCGCTATCTCGCGCGCGATCTCGGCCCCCAGGGCATCCGCGTGAACCTCATCGCGGCCGGACCGGTCCGCACGATCGCGGCCCGGAGCATCCCCGGCTTCGAGAAGTTCGAGGAGGCGTGGGACCAGCGCGCGCCGCTGGGATGGAACGTCAAAGACCCCTCACCCGTCGCCGCCGCGTGCGTGGCGCTCTTCACCGACCTGTTCCCCGCGACGACCGGCGAAGTGATCCACGTCGACGGCGGCTACCACGCCATCGGCGCCTAACTGCCTTCCTTGGATCAGGGGAGGTTGTGGGGCTGGGAGCCCGACGCCAACGTCAATCCCAGCTCGTCGGCAATCGCGACTGCGACGAGCCGCTTCTCGAGCGATGCACGCGTCGCCTCGGACGCGTACAGCACGAGCCGTCCGAGCTCGCGCCCGCGTCCCATCACCGGAACCTCGACGCCGCCCGTCGGCAACAGGAATTCGCCCCACGCCACCAGCGGCGCACCTTCCAACGCGCCGCGATTGCCGAGGCGCGGAAGCTCGGGGCCCGATCGCTCCGCCTGGTACACGCACTCGTCGAGCCCGAACAACCCGATGAGCTCGGCCCGCACCGACATCACGACGTCGTCGCTGTCGGCACCGCGCGCAGACAGCTCCGCGACACGCAACAACCGATCCAGCTCCGACCGCAATTCGCGCGCGGCCGCTCCACCCCGGCGGGCGCGGATGCCGACCTCGGCCGCGACCAGCGCCACGATGAGGAATACCACGAACGTCGCCACGTCGTCCTTGCTCTCGATGCGCAACGACAGGTAGGGCTGGGTGAAGACGAAGTCGAACGTCAATGCCGCAACTACCGCCGTCGCCGCGCCCGCGAGACGACCGCCCACGATCGCCGCGAGCAGCACCGGAACGACGAGCGCGAGCGCCATGTCGGCGTTCGGCAGGTGATCGCGGAGCGGCACGAGCGCGCCGGCAATCACGAGTGTGCCGAGCGCGCCGAGCGCCGCTCCCGTCGGCGCGCGACCGTCGCCGGAGTCACGCGGACGACGCCGTAACAGGTCCAAGTTGGCGTTCACGGTTCCTCCACGACGAAGCGGTAGCCCATTCCGGGCTCGGTGATGAAGTAGCGCGGCCGCGCCGGGTCGGGCTCGAGCTTGCGCCGAATCTGGCTCATGTAGATCCGCAGGTAGTGCGTCTCGCGCTCGTACTGCGGACCCCACACCTGCTGCAGGAGTTGCTTCTGCGCCACGAGCTTGCCGCGGTGCCGGGCGAGGACTTCGACGATCTGCCATTCCGTTGGTGTGAGGTGTACTTCGCTGCCGTTGCGATGGATTTGTTTCACGCCGAGATCGATCGAGAAGTCGTCGGTGGTGATGACCGACTCTTGTTCTGTCGGCGCGGCGCGGCGCAACGCGGCCCGGATACGCGCGAGGAACTCGTTCATCGCGAACGGCTTCGTCACGTAGTCGTCCGCGCCCGCGTCGAGCGCGGCGACCTTGACCGGTTCCGCGTCCCGCGCCGACAGCACCACGATCGGCACGGTGCTCCAGCCCCGGAGCGCGGCTGCGACGCCCACGCCGTCCATGTCGGGGAGACCGAGGTCGAGGATGACGACGTCGGGGTGCTCGCGCGCGGCGAGGTCGAGACCTTCCCGGCCCGATGCCGCGAGCACTACGGCGTAGTCGTGTGCTTCCAGGAAGATGCGCAGCGCGCGCCGCAACGGTGCTTCGTCTTCGATCACGAGGATCTTGCTCATGCCGGCTGCGCCCGGAAGCTGAACGACATGGTCGTTCCCCCGCCCGGCGTGTCCTCCAACTGCAGCTCGCCACCGATCGCCTCGGTGAATCCGCGCGCGACGGCGAGGCCGAGCCCGACGCCGCCGCCGTGACTCCGCCCGTCGCCGAGGCGCTGGAATGGCTGGAACACCCGGTCGCGATCAGAGGGTGCGATCCCTGGTCCGCGGTCGATCACCCTGAGAATCACCCGGTCGCCGACCGCCGCGGCAACGACTCGGACCGGCTGTTCCGGCGGCGACCAAGCCAACGCATTGTCGACGACGTTCGCCACGGCCCGCTCCGCGAGCGCGGGGTCGGCGTGCACCCTGGGCAGCGAGTCGGGAACGTCGACGGCGACTCCCCCGGCGCGATCGCCGAGGCTCACGAGCGCCCGCCCGACGATCTCGTCGATCCCCACCTCGGAGTAGGCGAGTTGCAACGCGCCCACCTGCAGCCGGCTCATGGCCAGCAGGTTGCTGACGATCTCGGTGAGCCGATCGACCTCCTCGTCGATGGTCTGGTGCAGTTGGTGCACGGTCTCGTCGTCGAGGTGGAGGTCGGGAGCGAGCAGCGTCGACGCCGAAGCCTTGATCGACGCAAGTGGCGTTCGCAGGTCGTGCGACACCGCGCGCAGGAGCGCGGTGCGCAGCGCATCGGCGTCGNNACGGCGAGCTGCGCGAGGAAGGCGTTCAAGACCCGCCGGTCGGCTCCGGTGAGATTCGGACCGTCGTACGCGAGGACGGCGTCGTCGGGAAGATCCGAGGTGGCGGTTGCGTCCTCGGGCCGCTCCAGCACCGCCTCGCCGGCCTGCGCCTCGACCCGCCACTCGTTCGGCCCGACGGGGCGCAGCACCGCGACCGAGCGAAGCCCGAAGGTGCTGAGCAGCTGCTGCATGATGCTCGGCAGCGGATCGTCCTCCGCGAGAAGGGCACCCGCGAGCCGCACGAGCGACGCCGCCTCGCTCTGCGCGCGCGCAGCTTCGATTGCGCGGCGCGCGGCGGCGGTGACCAGCGCGCTCACGACCGCGGCCACCACGAGGAACACCACCAGCGCGAGCACGTTCTGCGCGTCGGAGATCGTCCACGTGTGGATCGGAGGCGTGAAATACCAGTTGACGAGCAGGAACGCGGCGACGGCCGCGGCGCCCGCCACCCACGCGCCACCGATCACGGCAATGAGGACGACGAGGAGGAGATAGAGGAGGAGATCACTACCGAGCGAGACGCGGTCGCGTTCGTGTGTCAGCACCAGGGTCAGGATTGGAAGCCCGAAGAGCGCGACGAGCGTGGCCACGATCTGACGCTGCCGAGAGACGCCGAGCGCGAGCCGGTGAGGCTTCGCGGTGCGGCTCGCGACCTCGTCGACGCCGCGGGTGGAGATGATGTGGACGTCGATGTCGCCCGCCGCCCGGACGACGCGATTGATGACCGAACCGCGCAGGAGATGGCTCCACCGCGACCGACGGCTCGACCCCAACACGAGCGTGGTCGCGCGCTCGGCCCGCGCGAAATCGACGAGCGTCATCGACGGGTCGGCGCCCACGATCTCGTGGTAGCTCCCGCCGAGGTCTTCCAACAGGGCGCGATGCCGGTCGAGCGACCCCGGCGGCGGCCCCGAGAGTCCCTCCCCCGCGCGCGCGTGCACGCCGAGAAGGTCTCCTTTCGTTCGGGTGGCGATGCGGGCGGCGCGCCGCACGAGGTGCTCGCCTCCGGGCGCGCCGGTCAGGGCCACGACGACGCGTTCTCGCGTCTCCCATGCGGCGGTGATGCCGTGGTCTTCCATGTACCGCTGCAGGCTCTCGTCGACCTTGTCGGCGACCCACAGCAGCGCGAGCTCGCGGAGCGCCGCGAGATTTCCCGGCCGGAAGTAGTTCGCGAGCGCGGCGTCGACCTTCTCCGGCTTGTAGATGTTGCCGTGGGCCATACGCCGACGCAACGCCTCCGGTGTGCTGTCTACGAGTTCGACCTGATCGGCGCGACGGACGACCTCGTCGGGAAGCGTCTCGCGCTGCTGAACACCCGTGATGCCCTCTACGACGTCGTTCACCGACTCGAGGTGCTGGATGTTGACGGTAGAGATGACGTCGATACCGGCCTGCAGCAACTCCTCGACATCTTGCCAGCGCTTCTCGTTGCGCGATCCCGGCACGTTCGTGTGCGCGAGCTCGTCGACGAGGGCCACCTCCGGCCGGCGCGAGAGGACGGCGTCGACGTCCATCTCCTCGAACTCGCTGCCGCGGTAGCCGATCACGTTGCGCGGGAGGACCTCGAGGTCGCCGATCTGCTCGATCGTGCGGGCCCGACCGTGTGTCTCCACGAAGCCGACGACCACGTCGGTGCCGCGGTCGTGGCGACGTCGACCCTCGTTGAGCATCGCGAACGTCTTGCCGACGCCGGGCGCGGCGCCGAGATAGACCCGAAGGTTGCCCCGGGCCACGCTGCTACCTCACGCGGTCCAGGGCGAGGTCGAGATCGAGCACGTTCACAGTTTGCTCCCCGAGAATCCCGAGCTGGCGCCCCTGCGTGTGCGCGGCGATCAGACTCGAGACCTGAGCGACAGTGAGGTTGCGGGCCCGGGCGACCCGCGCCGCCTGCAACCGAGCGTTGGCCACCGAGATCTGCGGGTCGAGGCCCGACGCGGAGGCGGTGACGGCGTCGACGGGGACCTTGACGCCGGCCGCGAGCCCGTTGAGCTTGCGGTATTGCGCAACCCGCTGCGCGACCGAGTCGAGCAGCGTCGGGTTGGACGGACCGAGGTTCGACCCGCTGCTCGACATCGCGTCGTAGCCGTTCGTCCCCGCCGCCGACGGTCGGGGCTGGAAGTACTGCACGAGCGCGTTGCCCTTGGCGTCGGTGAAGTTCTGACCGATCAACGACGAGCCGACGACCTTGCCGTTCGCCGTGACGAGGGAGCCGTTGGCGCGCCTCGACATCGTGACCTGCGAGATGCCGGTGACGACCAGCGGGTACACGACGCCGAGCAGCACTGTGAGCACCACGGTCATGAGCAATCCGGTGACGACCTGGCGACGCAGCATCAGTGCACTCCGAGCGCGGTGACGACGATGTCGATGAGCTTGATTCCGATGAACGGGGCGATGATGCCGCCCAGGCCGTAGATGAGGAGATTGCGACGGAGGACCGCGGCCGCGCCCATCGCGCGGAACTTCACACCTCGCAGCGCCAACGGGATCAACGCGACGATGACGAGTGCGTTGAAGATGACCGCCGACAAGATCGCCGAGTGCGGATTGTCGAGCCGCATGATGTTCAGCGTGTCGAGCTGCGGGAACACGCCGGCGAACATCGCGGGAATGATCGCGAAGTACTTCGCGATGTCGTTCGCGATCGAGAACGTCGTCAGCGAGCCGCGTGTGATCAGGAGTTGCTTGCCGATTTCGACGATCTCGATGAGCTTCGTCGGATTCGAATCGAGGTCGACCATGTTGCCGGCCTCTTTGGCGGCTTGAGTACCCGTGTTCATCGCGACGCCGACGTCGGCGACGGCGAGCGCAGGAGCGTCGTTGGTCCCGTCGCCCGTCATCGCCACCATCGAGCCGCCGAGCTGCTCGCGCTTGATCAGCGCCATCTTGTCTTCGGGGGTCGCCTCGGCCAGGAAGTCGTCGACTCCGGCTTCGGCCGCGATCGCCGCGGCCGTGCGCGGGTTGTCGCCCGTGATCATGACGGTCCGGATGCCCATCGCGCGCATCTGGTCGAACCGCTCGCGCATTCCCTGCTTCACGACGTCCTTGAGGTAGATCACGCCCAGGACGTTCTTACCGTTCGCGACCACGAGCGGCGTGCCGCCTTGCGACGCGATCCCGTCGACGATTATCTCGAGCTCGTCGGGGACGCTCCCGCCCTGCTCCTGCACCCACCGGCGAACGGAGTCGGCCGCGCCTTTCCGGATCGACGAACCGGCGAAGTCGACGCCACTCATACGCGTCTGGGCCGTAAAGGGCACCAGTTCCGCGTTCGGGATTTCGCGCGGAACGAGGCCGTAGCGCTCCTCGGCGAACGTCACGATCGAGCGCCCCTCGGGCGTCTCGTCGGCCAGGCTCGAAAGCATGGCGGCATCGGCGAGGGTGTGCTCGTCGACGCCCGGGACGGTGAGGAACTGCGCAGCTTGGCGGTTGCCGTAGGTGATCGTTCCCGTCTTGTCGAGCAACAGCGTCGAGCAGTCGCCCGCCGCCTCCACCGCGCGCCCGCTCATCGCGAGGACGTTGCGCTGCACGAGCCGGTCCATGCCCGCGATGCCGATCGCCGACAGCAACGCGCCGATTGTCGTCGGGATCAGGCACACCAGCAGCGCAATCAGGACGGTGAGCGACTGGGGTGCCTTCGAGAAGATCGCGAACGGCTGCAGCGTGACGACGGCGAGCAGGAAGATGATCGTCAAGCCCGCAAGCAGGATGTTCAGCGCGATCTCGTTCGGCGTCTTCTGCCGCGACGCGCCCTCGACCAGCGCGATCATCCGGTCGAGGAACGTCTCGCCGGGCTTCGACGTGATGCGCACGACGATCTCGTCGGAGAGCACACGCGTTCCGCCCGTCACCGCCGAACGGTCTCCTCCCGACTCCCGGATCACCGGGGCGGACTCACCGGTGATCGCAGATTCGTCGACCGACGCGATGCCTTCGATGATCTCGCCGTCGCCGGGGATCAGCTCACCCGCAGTCACGACACATTCGTCGCCGACGAGCAGGTCGTTCGACGACTTCTCGACGATGGAGCCATCGGGCAGCCGGATGCGGGCGACCGTCTCCGAGCGGGTCTTGCGCAGGGTGTCCGCCTGCGCCTTGCCGCGACCTTCGGCGACGGCTTCGGCAAAGTTCGCGAACAGCACCGTGAACCACAGCCATACCGTGACAAGACCGGTGAACACACTGTCGGATGCCGTCGCCGACGGGAGCTTCTGGAAGAACAGGATCGTCGTCAGGACGCTGCCGACCTCGACGATGAACATCACGGGGTTGCGCATCATCTGGCGCGGATCGAGCTTGACGAACGACTCGAGCGTCGCGCGCTTCATGATCGCGGGATCGAACATCGAACGCGATCCGGCCGGGCGGGTCCGGACCTTCGGCGGCCGGGGTTCGGTGGAGGTCATGGTCATGCAGATCGCTCCTAGAACTTGCCCACGAGGTGCTCGACCAACGGGCCGAGGGCGACAACCGGGAAGTACGTGAGGCCGACGACGATCACGACGACGCCGGTCAACAACGCGGCGAACAATCCGGTGTTCGTCGGGAACGTGCCGGCCGATGCCGGCGTCGGCTGCTTCCGGCCGAGCGAACCCGCGATCGCGAGCACCGGAATCATCAGCATGAACCGTCCGACGAGCATCGCGAGGCCACCGGTGACGTTGAACCAGTTGGTGTTCCCCGTGAGCCCCCCGAACGCCGAGCCGTTGTTGTTTGCCTGCGAGGTGAACGCGTAGGTCATCTCGGTCAACCCGTGCGGCCCGTGGTTGAGGAGGGAATTCTGCGGTGTCCGCATCACGAGCGAGACGGCGGTGAACGCGAGGATCACGAGCGGCACGAACAGGATGTAGAGCACGACCAGCTTCATCTCGGCGCCTTGGATCTTCTTGCCGAGATACTCCGGTGTCCTGCCGACCATCAGGCCCGCGATGAACACGGAGAGCAGCGCGAACAGCAACATGCCGTAGAGGCCGGAGCCCGTTCCACCGGGATCGACCTCTCCCAGCATGATGTTGACCAGCGGTGCTGCGCCGCCGATCGGCGTGAAACTGTCGTGCATCGAGTCGACCGCTCCGGTCGACGTTCCCGTCGTCGACGACGCGAAGAGGCCCGATGTCGCGGGCCCGAAGCGCGTCTCCTTGCCCTCCATGTTCCCGCCGGCCTGGGTCGCGGTCGCGGTCTGCGACACGCCGAGCGCGTTGAGTTTCGGGTTGCCGTTCGTCTCGAACACCATCGCCACGAGCGAGATCGCGAGCCACAACACGACCATCGCGCTGAGCACGGCGATGCCCTGCTTCACGTCGCCGGCCATCTTGCCGAACATCCACGGGAACGCGAACGGGATCGCGAGCAGCAACCAGATCTGGAGCATGTTCGTGATCGGGTTCGGGTTCTCGAACGGGTGGGCCGAGTTCGCGTTGTACGGACCGCCGCCGTTCTGGCCGACTTCCTTGATCGCTTCCTGACTCGCGATTGGGCCACCGGGCAGGGTCTGGGTCTGGCCGGACACCGTCGTCACGGTCTTGGCGGCGTGGAAGTTCTGCACGACGCCCTGGCTCACGAGCACGAGCGCGAACACGAACGACAGCGGCAGGAGAACGCGGGTCGTCGTACGCACGAGGTCGACCCAGAAGTTCCCGAGCGTGTGAGTGCGCCGGCGTACCAGCCCACGGATCAGCGCGACCGCGACCGCCGCACCGGCGGCCGCCGACACGAAGTTGTGCACGGCGAGCCCGGCCATCTGGGTGAAGTGTGACATCGTCGACTCACCCGAGTAGTTCTGCCAGTTGGTGTTCGTGAGGAAGCTGACGGCCGTGTTGAACGACAGCGTGGGCTTCACGCCCTTCTGGCTGTCGGGGTTGAACGGCAGATGTCCCTGCAACCGCAGCTGCGCGTACAAGATGAGCACCGACGCGAAGCTGAAGGCGAGCAGCGAGATGGCGTAGGTCTGCCAGCGCTGCTCACTGTCGGGGTCGACTCCGCAGACCCGGTAGATCACCCGCTCGACGGGACCGAACACGCGGTCGCCGGGTGCGCGCTGACCGCCGTACACCTTCGCCAGGTAGTTGCCCAGCAGCGGCGTNNGCGTGCTGATCGCGAGCAGCGCGATCAGCACGAGGAGCTGCGCCCAGGCGGCTTCAGTCATCAGAGCTTCTCCGGGAAGACGAGTGCGTAGACGAGATACGCAACGGCGAGCAGGCTCAGCACGAGACCGATGACGCTCTCGGTGCCGCTCATGCGGCGGTCTGTTGGTCGTCGTCGGTTGCCGTCGCGCCGGCGCGAGCCGCCTCGATATCGGGTCCAATGATGCGCTCGCACGCCTTCACGAACAGAACTGCGAGCGCGAAGAACGCGACGAGGATCGCGACGAGGATCACGTCGACCATGAGAGAGCTTCCCCGGTGAGATCGCTTGCTACGGACGGGCTGCGCGTCATGTAAGGATCATGCACACTTTCCGCGTTGCACGACAGGTGCTTGACGCCTTCCTTGCGGCGACCCGGCAGTTCTTTGCGCGTCCTTAGCGGGTACCGTTTACGACGCGGTCGACCCCGCGGGCACAGCGCGCATTCGCTTGGGACGAACGAGCTGATCCGCGGGGTCGACTTCGACCGCAACCGCTTGGATGATCACTACCGGACGGCGCGGCTCCATGAAGGGTGCGGGCTCACACGCCCGAAAACAAGACTTCCTTACGCGTTCTTATCGCGCGGACGAGGCATTGTCTTTTCCGCTCTCGGGCGCGGCTGGGTGGCCGCCTCGTGACGAGACGGCCACCCACCGGATCGCTGCGTTTCGCGCTACAGAGCCTCGGCCCCGTGCTCGCCGGTCCGGATCCGCGCCAGGTACTCGACCGGGAGTACCCACACCTTGCCGTCGCCGATCTTCCCGGTCCGAGCGGAGGCCTGGATCTCCTCGGAGACTTTCAGCGCGTCGGCGTCGTCGACGAGCACCTCGAGTTTCACCTTGGGAACGAAGTCGATCTGGTACTCCGCACCGCGGTAGACCTCGGCGTGACCACGCTGTCGTCCGAAGCCCTGGACCTCGGTGATCGTCAGCCCTTGCACGCCGATGGCTTCGAGCGCGGTCTTGACGTCATCGAGCTTGTGCGGTTTCACAACCGCGACGACGAGCTTCATGACTGCTCCAAATCGACGGTGCGACCGCTACCCACGGGAAGGCTCTCGGAGTCAGTCTCGACGTGACCGGGAGCCGCGTGGTGCAGGACGAAATCGGGATAAGCCAACACGCCGAACTCGGGCATGTCGAGGCCCTGGATCTCCACTTCCTCGGAGACCCGGATCTTCATGAAGTTCTTGGCGACCGTGAAGATCAGCCAAGTGATACCCCATGCCCAGATGAACCCGATCACGACGTGGAACATCTGCGCGCCGAGCTGGCCCACGTCGCCGTAGAACAACCCGCGCACGCCATGCGTGCTCGTGGCGCCGACGCCGTTCCATCCAACGCCGTACGTCCCGTCGGCGAACAATCCGACGGAGAGCACGCCCCATGCGCCGTTCGTCCCGTGTACCGAGATCGCGCCGCACGGATCGTCGATGCCCATCTTGTCGAAGAAGGCGACGCTGTACACGACAAGTGTTCCCGCAACACCTCCGATGATCACCGCCGCCCACGGGGCCACGAAAGCACACGGTGCGGTGATCGCGACGAGCCCGGCGAGCATGCCGTTGCACGACATCGAGATGTCGGGCTTCCCGTACTTCGCGTTGGTGATGATCATGGCCATGATGAAGCCCACGCACGCCGCGAGCAACGTGTTGACAGCGACCAGACCGATACGCAGGTCGGTCGCGCCGAGTGTCGAGCCCGGATTGAAGCCCATCCACCCGAACACCAGGACGAGCGTCCCGATTACGACGTAGGGGATGTTGTGCCCGGGGATCGCGTTGGCCGAGCCATCCTTGTTGAACTTCCCTATGCGCGGTCCGAGCACCATTGCCAGGGCAAGGGCCGCCCACCCCCCGGTGGCATGGACGACTCCGGATCCGGCGAAGTCCACCGCGCCGTGACCGAGGTGCAGCGAGGTGCCGAGGTGCGCGAGCCACCCGCCGCCCCACATCCACATGCCGTAGATCGGGTAGATGATCGCGCCCATGGCGACCTCGGCGAGGAGGAAGCCGGCGAACGAGATCCGTTCCGCGATGGCGCCGATGATGATGTAGCCCGCGGTCTCCATGAAGACGACCTCGAACAGGAACAGCACCATCACGCCGACGTCGTAACTCCCGCCGCTCTGCAGCAAGAAGCCGTGCAATCCGATGATGCCCGCGCTGCCGTGACCGAAGATGCCCGTCAATGGCGTCACCCCGCCGAGGTTCGCGATCGGAGCGATACCTCCGAACATGAATGCGAACCCGACGAAGTAGTACGCCATCAACGCGACCGCGAAGGCCGCGATGTTCATCATCATCATGTGGCCGGCGTTCTTTGCCCGGGTGAGACCCGTGACCAAGAACGCGAACCCGACTTGCATGAAGAGCACCAAGAAGCCGGTGATCAGCGTCCAGGTGAAGTTGATCGACACACCCAGGTGGCCGACATCGGACGCGAGGCCGTTGATGCCGACCTGCGTCACCGGCACATTGGTAGTCGTACTCGGATAGTTGCCCAAGCTGTTGAACGCCGGGCCCGTGGTGTCGGCCGGTGCATGGTGGCCCCACATCGCGCCCAGGACGATGATCACGATGAACGTCATCAAGCTCATCGCGACGAACTTCTTACCTGACGACACGTCGCCTCCCCGTGAGCGGCCACGCCGGAGCGTGGCCGTTTCGATGGTGCATGAGGCGCGGTGCGCTCGTTCGTCCCGGGGCTACTCCACTCCCCCTAGCTTTCGCGACGATCTCGGCTGCGTGTCAGCTCAGTGAACCGCATCCTTCAGCAATCTGACTGCACGCATGAGGCGGTCGCACGGCTCGGGACGCGTGTCGCACCCCGGGAGTACGGGTGCTCACCGCCTGTGCACCGACGCGGGTCCTTCGCTCTCGGCCACCATCGCCGCGGCAATCAGGGAGCCCACCGGCGCGACCATCACCATTGCCGCGTCCCGGCGGGCGGGCGAAAAGTCGACGCCGGTCGTCGGCGACGCGGGAACGAGGACGAACCGCCCCACGGTGAGGGCGCGATGGCGAAGGGGCAACTCGACGCCGAGGTCAAGCGACCACGAGGAGATTCCGGGTTCGTCGGGCGGCAGGACGATCCGGCCGGGCTCGATTCGAGGCAGGTGCACATCGAAGGGAAACGGCTCGAACCAGCACGCGCGCAATCCGAGCATCGCGATGAGCCTCGGAACGAAGGGCTCGGCGATCGATCCGCCGATGGGTGATTCCCAGCAGTCGGGCGCGGACGCGGAAGATGATCCAAACATCGAACCCCCTTCGGAGCCGCCGGAAAACACGGCCCGACCACCGTTGTACGCCTGAGAGGTGCGCCCGTCAGCCGTCGTTACGCGTTCCTTGTGCGCAGCGGCCGGGTCGTTACGCTTTCTTTGCGCGTTACCGGAAAACACGCCGCGGCGCAGGAATTCTCCCGTGAGCGCTAAGAACGCGTAAGAACCCTGTTACGCGAGGGTCGCACTCCTGTATCAACGAGACGTGATCACGCGAGCGACGGCGAAGCTCCTCTGCGAGAGCATGAGCCGCGATGTCGTCGTCGTGAGTTGGCCGGCGCAGACTCCGGAGCGAGACCGACTCGAGCGACACGGGATTCCGCGATTGTGGCTCGTCGAACCCGGGGTCGAACCTCCGGTTGGAGACAGCTGCCTCGAGGACTGGCTACGGCTGCCGGCCGAGGACGCCGACGTACGCGCGCGCCTCGTCTCGCTCGTCCGCCGGGCCGCCCACCATCCCTCGCGACCGACGCTCGACGCGTTCGGACAGATCACCCACAACGGGGCAGTCGTAAACCTGTCGCCGGTGGATCAACACCTCGCGGAGCCGTTGATCGCGAACTTCGGCAACGCCGTCGCCGAGGACGACTTGATCACCTCCGCGTGGCACGAAGGCGGAAGCGAGCAAACTCTGCGGGTTCACGTGTCGCGCCTGAGACGCCGGCTCGCGCCGATCGGGTTGACGATCACGAACATTCGCGCCTACGGCTACGCGATGCGCGCCGAACTCTGAAACCACGTCCTGTCGTCGCGGGGGTCGTGATGAACGCGAAGCGTGCCGTCACCCGTAGTCTGATCGCGCCATGTCTCGTGTCATCGTTGCGGGTACCTACGACCCGAGCTTCGGACGCAACCGCCGGCTGCTCGCACTGCTCGACTCGGCGGGACACGAGGTCGTGCGGTGCCACGTCGACCTCTGGCGGGGAGATCGCTACGAGATACCGAACCGGCGTCTGATCTCGACGGTGGCGCGGGCCGCGGCCGCGTACCCGACCCTCGTCTGGCGCTTCCTGCGCGCGCCACGCGGCGACGTCGTCCTCGTGCTCTACCCGGGTTGGTTCGACGTCATCGTGCTGGCTCCCCTCGCGCGCCTCCGGCGCATGCCGGTCCTGTTCGATCCGTTCATCTCCGTGTCGGACACCGTTGTTTCCGACCGCGGGCTCGTCGGGCCCCGGTCAGTGCTCGGGCGCCTCGTGCGCCTGGTCGACCGCGCGAGCCTGCGGCTCTCCCGCCGGGTCATCGCCGACACGCCGAGCCACGCCGAGTTCTACGCCGACCTCGCGCGGATCGACCGGGCGCGCATCGGTGTGGTCTGGGTCGGCGCCGACGACGACGTGTTCCGACCGCGACCGCACGTCGTGCCCGCGTCGAGGCGGGTCCTCTTCTACGGCACGTTCATCAAACTCCACGGAATCGACGTCATCGTGCGCGCCGCGAAGTTGCTCGAGGACGACGATGTCGAGGTCAGGATCATCGGCATCGGGCAGGAGGAAGTACGCGTCGCCGATCTTCTCCGCGAGCTCCGGCCGGTGAATGTGACACGTGTCGAGCATGTTCCGCGCGAGCTGCTGGCCGACGAGATCGCCGCCGCGACCGTCTGCCTCGGCATCTTCGGCACGACCGCGAAGGCACGCCGCGTCGTTCCGAACAAGGTCTTCGAATGCGTCGCGGTCGGGCGTCCGGTCGTTACGGGCGACACGGAAGGGATCCGGAGCGCGTTCACCGACGACGAGATCGCGATGGTCCCGCCGGGTGATCCCGAGGCGCTGGCGAACGAAATCCGACGGCTGCTCGCAGACGCCGATCGACGAGAGCGAATGGCGGTCGCTGCACGCGACCACTACGTGAAGGACTTCGCCACCGATTCCCTGGTGCGCGCCCTCAACGCGGAGCTCGCGGCGACGGCACTTCCTCGTCGCTGACCACGTCGCCGTCGTCGTCGGCCGCGCGGCGCGCGGCTGCGAGCCGGGCCGGCCGCACACGGTGCGACGCGGCCGCGGCCGAGATCCCCTCGGTCGCCACCGTCACCAGCCGCAGATACACGCTCGCCGCCACGATCACCGATCCCGGGAAAATCCCGTGCAGCATGGCGACCAGCACCGTCTCGCGCACTCCGATGCCCGACGGGATCGGAACCGCGAGGAATCCGACCGTCCACGCGACCGCGTAGGCCGCGAACACGCGCACCGGGTGGTGAACCACACCGAAGCTGCCGAGGAGCAACAGGTATGCCGCGCTGGTCGCGGCGAGCGTGACGACACTCGCGAGCCACGCCCGGATGATCGCCATCTGCGGCGGCACCACGTCGAGTGACGCACTACGCGTGCGCGGGATTACGTGAAGCAACTTGACCATCCACCGCCGGTCGAGGAACGCGACCACCACCACGCCACCGAGACCGAGGAGCACTCGGGGCAGGATCGAGATGGACGACCAGGCGAACGCGAGCAGCAGCGCGAAGAGACCACCTGCGACGGCTTGCGTCAGGGCCATGACGGTGAACGCCGTCACACTCCGACCGACTCGCACACCTACCGACTTGGTCAGGCTCACAAGTCCCGCGGCCTGCCAGATGGCGCCGGGGACGTACTTGCCGAGTTGCGACACCAGAAATGACGCGCCGTGGTCGAGGCGGCGTTCCGTCGCGACGAGGTTCGCCCAGGCGGCTGCGGCCGCGAGCAGACCGATCGCGACCAGAAGCGCCGCGCCGCCCAGCCGTGCGATCGAGGGAAGTCGACCGTTGGTCTCGTTCCACGCGTCGGCGAGGGTGTAAGCGAAGAATGCGAGTGCCAGCGCCACGAACACGCCCGCGGCGACGCGGCGAACCGTACGCGGCACCTTCACGGCGACATGCGAGCGAGCGCCACGTAACCCGTTCCGAAATCGCCGGATGCGAACGGCGCTTGCAACACGCGGAACGGGAGCGCGAGCGCCGCGCACGCGGCCGCGGCCACGGCCGAGTGCGGCTGGAACAAACGACCGCTGGCAGCCGTCCGCTGCTCCAGCGTCGCCGCGAGCGCCCGGCGGCGCGCCAATTGATTGCGTCCGCGCTCCAGCACCTGACCCAGGCCGGCACCGTGCGAGGTGAGGCGCACCATCGTGAAGCCGGCCTTGTCGAGCCGCGCCCGCAGCTCGTCGCCGTCGTAGCGGCGAAAGTGGCCGGCGAGCTCGTCGGCCGCTCCGAACCGATTGCCGTGAGCCGGAACGCTGAGCAGCACGTGCCCGCCGGGGCTCAGATGCAAACGCCACTCCGCGAGCGCGGCCACGTCGTCGTCGATGTGCTCGAGCACTTCGAACGCGCACACCATGTCGAAGCGGGCAACACCTGCATCGTCGAGGTCGGCCACGATGCGACCGCCGTGCCCCGCCCGACCGAGGCGAGCCTGCGCGAGTTTCCGCGACGTGTCGTCGTGCTCGACGCCGAGATACTCGACCTTGCCGGCGAGCCACGTCGCGAGCGCGCCCTCGCCGGCGCCGATCTCGAGCACGGAATGCGCGCCGGTGGTCGAGATGGCACGGCGGATCGCGTCGAAGCGCAACCACGCGTTCGTCGTTAGAGGAGGACGCACGCCCGATTCTCGCGCAGCGGCCGCTCGCGAACCGGCACGGCGGCCGCACTCAGCGCTTGGCTCGGAGGACCTCCTCGACCTTGGGAACGGTGTCCTTCGGGCTGACCTTGTAGAAGACGCCGGCCAGCTTGCCCTTCTCGTCGATCACGAACGCCGAGCGCACGATGCCCATGAACTTGCGGCCGTACAGCGACTTCTCGGCCCAGACGCCGAACTTCTCGGCGACCGCGTGGTCGGTGTCGGCGAGGAGCGGAAACCCGAGGCCGTACTTGTCGTCGAACTTCTTCTGCTTCTCCTCCGGGTCCGGGCTGATTCCGAAGACGACGGCCTTCAGCTTCTTCAGCTGCGGAAACGCGTCGCGCAGGTTGCACGACTGCTGGGTACAGCCGGGCGTGTCGGCCTTCGGATAGAAGTAGACGACGACTCGCTTTCCCTTCGCGTCGGAGAGCTTCACGTTCTTACCGTTCTGGTCCTTCAGCGTGAACGCCGGTGCCTTGTCGCCGACTGCCAGCTTGGTCATGTGATCCTCCGGGCTACCGATGGCGTGCGCCCGTAGCATGCCGCGCGTGCCGCGGTCTTCGCTCGTTCGGCTCGCGGCGCCGCCCGACGCGGTGGCGGCCGCGGCCGTCGAACGACTCGGGGCCCGTCCGGCCGGCGACGGCACATACGAGGTCGCGGCGCCGCCCGACGAACAGCCGGCGATCGGCCTCACCCTCCGGTTGACACCGGCTGACGACGAAGGCGGCGGCGGAACCGACGTCGCGATCACGTCGACGGGCGAGATCGACATCCCGTTCTTCGGGTGGTGGTTCCAGCCGTTCGTATTCATCGCGCACCGGCGCGCGCGTGCGTACGCGATCGAGACACTCCGCGCCGCGCTCGACGGCCGTCACAGTCCGCCGCCCCGGAAAACCGTCGTCGGCCTCCCACCCGTCGCCTTCAGCCCCGAGCAGGCGACGTTCCTCGCAACCGCCTCCGCGGCGGTCGCAGTCGTGTCGTTCGCAGCTGCCCTGTTCGGCCAGCTCTCGGGCCCCATCAGCGATTCGTTCGGCGCGTCCGACGCAACGATCGGCGTCGCGTTGGCGCTCACCCGCCTCGGCGCGCTGTTCGCGCTCTTCGCGATCGCGATCGCCGATCGCCGCGGGCGCCGGACGTCGATCCTCGTCGGTGTCGTCGGATCGGCGGTGGTGTGCGCTTTGTCGGCCCTTGCGCCCAACCTCGCCACCTTCACCGCCGCGCAGGTGCTCCAGCGGGGGCTCGTCGGTACCACCGGCACGGTCGCGTTCCTCGCAGTCGTCGAAGAGGCGCCCGAGGGGGCGCGCGCCTACGCGGCGTCAATGCTCGCGTTGGCGGGCGGATTCGGTTTCTCCTTCTCGGTCGTGACGCTGCCGCTGGCCGACATGGCCCCGTGGACCTGGCGGCTGCCGTTCGCGCTCGGCGGTGCGACGATCCTCCTCGCGCCCGCCATCGCGCGCCACTTGCGCGAGACGGCGCGTTACACGGCGCTGGCCGCGCGTACCGATGTGGTGCGCGGGCGCGTTCAGGACGTGTTCGAGCGCCACCGCCGCCGTTTCGTGCTGCTCGGCATCGTGGCCTTTCTGACGAGCGTGTTCAGCGCTCCGTCGTCGCAGTTCATGAACAAGTACCTCACCGACATTCGCGGATTCTCGAACACCGACATCGCGCTGTTCCGCACGGTCACGACCGCGGTACCCGGCTTGGTCGGTGTGCTGCTCGGCGGCCGGCTCGCCGAGGCGCGCGGGCGGCGCCCGGTTGCCGGGATAGCGCTGGCGCTGGCCGCCGCCTCGCAGATGATCTTCTTCCTGAGTGGCGGCGTCGTGCTGTGGACGATGTCGGCGGCGGCGATCTTCCTGGCCGGTGCGGGCGGCATCGCGCTCGGCACGCTCGACGCCGAGCTCTTCCCCACCGAGGTGCGCTCCACATCGAACGCGATGCTCTACGTCGTCGGCGTCGTCGGCTCCGCGAGCGGGCTCCTACTCGCCGGCGGTCTTTCGGACCGGCTCGGCGGGATCGGTCGGTCGGTTGCGCTCACCGGCATCGGCTCCTTCCTCGTGGCGCTCATCGTCGTCCCGATGCTTCCGGAGTCGGCCGCGAGAAGTCTCGACGACGTGAGTCCGACCCAGACGACGGCCGAGCACGACGAGTACGGTCCGGATCCATGACCGTGCGCACGACGACCGTCGTTCTCGACGGCCTCGCATTCCCCGAAGGTCCGCGCTGGCACGACGAGCGGCTGTGGTTCTCGGACCAGCACGACAAGCGCGTCGTGGCGATGGACGTCGACGGCAACGCCGAGACGATCGTCGAGGTTCCGCAACAGGCGTCGGGGTTGGGATGGTTGGCCGACGGCCGGCTCCTCGTCGTCTCGATGCTGGATCGCAAAGTCATGCGGCTGGAGCCCGACGGGGCCCTCGTCGTGCACGCCGATCTCTCGGAGCTCGCACCGGGCGCGTGCAACGACATGGTGGTCGACGCCCGGGGCCGTGCGTACGTCGGCAACTTCGGTTTCGACATGTACGGGGGCGAGAAGCCCCGGGAGACTTGCCTGATCGCGGTCGAGCCCGACGGCCGCGCGCATGTCGCGGCAGAGGAGCTGGCCTTCCCGAACGGCTCGGTGATCACAGCCGACGAGTCGACCCTGCTCGTCGGCGAGAGCATGGCGAGCCGCATCCGCGCGTTCGACATCGGGCCCGACGGCACACTCGCCAATCGGCGCGTCTGGGCACAGATCGAGGGCGCGACCGTCGACGGCATGTGCCTCGACGCCGAGGGCGCGGTCTGGGCCGCGTGTCCGTTCACGGGACGGGTCCTGCGTATCCGCGAGGGCGGCGAGGTCGTCGACGAGGTGAAGGGCACACACCCCGGCGCGTTCGCGTGCATGCTCGGCGGTTCCGATCGATCGACGCTCTACCTGTGCACTGCTCCGACCCACGTGCCCGACGAGGCTCGGGTTGCGCACGGCGGTCGGATCGAGGCCGTTTCGGTCGACGTGCCGGGCGCGGGATGGCCCTGATCCTTCGCAAGTAGGCCGCAGGCCCCTCAAGAACAGGCCGGGTCGCCGTCGATTACGGAATCGGCAGGTCGGGGCGCCAAGGATTTGGGGGAACGACGTGGCGCTTCCCGCGAACGTCGCACATTTGCTCAGACGCGCCGGCTTCGGGGCAACCAACGCGCAGGTCGCCGACGACTGCGGCGGTGTGCGGATTCGCGCGCACGAGTACCGGTCGGGGCTACTGGATGGCAGCGGCCGACGGCACGGTTGCCGCGTTCGGCGACGCCGCGGCGCTCGGCGGCGTAACCGACATCACATCAGTGCTCGTCGCGTGACCAGCTTTCCCGCACCGCGCGCTCAACCGGTGACGCGGGCCGGCGGGCCCTCGACGAAAGCTCGCGGGGGTGCGCACAAGATCGGCTGCTTGTCGTGACTGACGATCGTCGCTTCGACGGGTCCCGACGTCACCCCGATACTGAAGCCACCCTTGGCCGCCCGCAGACTCAAAGGCAGGACCTCCCCGGGCGGGTTCGGCACGGGCGTGAGCTCGAACCAGCCATGACGGACGACGATGAACTGGCCCCGGTCGAGCCGCAGGTGCACGGGTAATCGCGGGCTCACGCACCGGCCGGCCGACGACGCCGGCGGGATAAGACCGCGGTAGTACTTGGTGAGGGACAACCGGAGCGTGTCGGTCGCCACCTCGGCCGCGGAAATCCGACCGGGCGACGGGATCTTTCCATCCGCCACGCCGTCGACGAGCCAGCCCATGTGGATGTAATAGCCGAGGTCGGTCGTCTCGGGGACGAATGCGCGCGGGACTCTGGGCGCGATCGGCAGGCGCGGCATCACGAGGACCGTGCGCCGCAGGGATTGTTGCGCGGGCTCCTCGCTGTGGGTGTCGTCGGCCAGCGTCTTGATATTGCCGGGAATGCCCACCACGAACAACGCGATCACGACGGGAGCGAGCACCCGCCACTCGCGCGTGATCGCATCGGCGGCGACTGCGAGCGCGGGCATCAACATCAGCGCCACGACGTAGAGGTAACGGCTCCGTTCGGTCGCGGCAATGCTTCCCCCGGCGCGGCCGACGGCCGTATTGACGACGAACAGAAGCGCGCCGATGAGCAATGCCGTCACCGGCGCAAGGCGCGTTCGGAACGCCCGCGGATCGCGGCGGTGTGCGAGCGCGAACCCGACGACCAGGACGACGCCGAGCACCAGACCCATACCGGGGAGTTGACCGAGCGCCTGCAAGGTGTTCGCCGGAGTCCGGACGACGAACCGGGCGATCAATCCGATGGGTGCGATCTTCGCGTCGTAGTGCCCTCGCGCCAGGGTCACCCACCACACGAAGTACATGAGCTCGAGCGGCAGGGTCAGTACCGCGGCCACACGCCAGCCGCGCCGCCAGAGCGTCGCGATGCCGACGACGAGCACCATCGTGACCGCGAGCGCCGAGCACAACATCGCCGCGAGCCCCGCCAGGAGCGCGAGGCCGTCACGCCGGTCGAGAGGTCCGTCGTGATCTGCGAGCAGCAGCTGGACGAGCCCGAAGAGGAGCGCGCCTCCGAAGCCGATGAGCGTCGGCCACATGATGTCCTGGTAACCGGCGCCGAAGAGCACGAACAAAGACGCCGCGATGGTCGCCGTCCAGGGCCGCACGCCGGCGCGGCGCATGAGCACGCGCAGGAGCAGCGCGGCACCGAGATGCAGGCACAGCAGCAGCAGCCGGTACGGGACATAGGTGCGCAGCCCGAAGAGAGTCCATAGGAACCGGTACGCCAGGATCGGCAGCGTCGACGGGTGGACGTTGCCGTGCGGCCGGAACAGGTCGCCCAGATTGCCGCCCGTGCGCGCCGCGAGGAAGTCCCATTCGTCGACGTGGAACCACAAGTTGCGACCGATCACGAGGAACAACGCGAGTCCGACGCCCTCGACGCCGAGGAACGCCCACAGGGCGGCGCGCCGCCCGCGCGGTTCCACGTCGGCGTCCCGAGATTCGTTCAGCCGTTCACCGGCTTCGTCCGATGTGCTCATGGGCGTGTGGAGCTCTCTTCGGCCAATCGCTCCCAGCCGGCCGGCGGCGGCGCGAGCCGCCAGAACTGCTCGGGCGCGGGCGCGGCGAGTTTGGCGCTGATGGCCCAGTCGGCCTCGAGCGCGAGAAGTTGCGACGGGTAGCACGCGATCGCGGCCTGTTTGCGCGCCTCGTCGGAATCGACCCGCGGGCATACCGGTGTCGGCCAGAGTTTGCGGCGGAACAAAGACGACACGCGCCACGCGAGCATCCCCGGGATGTGCTTGTAGCCGTTGTCCTCGTAGCACCACCACGACACCGTGGTTCCGAGCCGCTCACGGGCGAGCATGCACGCGCGGTGCGTCACGTCGTGGTCGGGATTCGCGAGACCGAACGGCGCGAGCACGAGCGTGGGCTCGAGGACACTCAGGGCCGTGATGAGTCCTTCGGCCACGGCCTCCGGTGCAACGGGTCGATCGTCCGGGTTGTAGCTGTACTCGACGAATTCGAGGTGCATCGGCGTAGCGTCGAGCAACGCGAGCGCGCGTCGGTCTTCGCGGCGGCGCGCCTCCATCACGTCGTCCCCCGGCCCGAAGCCGCTCTGCACGTCCCAGGTTCTCATGGGCTCCGGATACGACTCCGGGTTACCGGCGAACACCGTCACCACGGTCACGCCCGGATGCACCGCCATGAAGCGGGCGCAGCCGAGTACCGCGTCGTCGAGATGGGGCGACACCACCACGACGCGATCGAGCTCGCCTTCGTCCGGCAGACCCCATGCCTGCATCGGGAAGGACCCGTCTCGCATCGGTTCCGGCCGGATCGATTCGGGTCGGGTTAGCTCAGGTTGCGCGGCGGTCATGGCGCTTCGTCCTCCGGCTCGTCTGCTTGTGCAATGTACGGAACTCCGCGTATCGGTCGTCGTAGATCGCGCGATTGGCGGGGTCGGGGGCGTAGCACTTCGCGATGCGAACGTTCCGGGCGAGATCGTCGACACCGATCCGTCCGAGCGCGATGCCGGCCAACAGCGCGGCGCCGCGGGCATTGGCGCGAATCGGATGCTCGACCTGGCGGATCTCGCGGTCGAGCACGTCGGCCATGATGCGGCACCAGAGCTCCGACTGGGCACCCCCGCCGACGAAGTGCAACCAGGGAAACGGGCGGCCCACGAACTTCTCGACCGTTTCCAGCAACCAGCGGCTGTTGCAGGCCACGCCTTCGAGCACCGACCGCACCAGATGGCCACGCGTCGTTCCGAGCGACAAGTTGTGCCATCCGGCGCGCAGCGTGTGATCGTCGACAGGTGTCCGCTCACCGTTCAACCACGGCGTGAAGATGACGCCGTCGCTGCCGGGCGCAACTGTTGCCGCGATCGCGTCGAGCCGCCCGAAGTCGTCACCTGTCTCCAGCGCGTGCTCGCGCAACCACTCGAGACAGCCACCCGCGACCTCTTGTTCGTCCGCGACGTAGTACTTGCCCGGTAACGGCGACGGCAGCGACGCGATGCCGTGGAAGAGGTCGGTCTTCTTGAAGGGCACGTGGCAGGTCAGCCACGACGACGTACCGACGTAGAGGTGACCCTCGAAATCGCGAACGGCACCCGATCCGATCGCGGCCGACTGCAGGTCGGGTGTTCCGCCCACGACGGGAATGCCCGCGGGAACACCGAGCTCCTTCGCCGCCGTCTCGGTGAGCGGGCCGACGACGGACGTGGCCGGAATCAGATCGGGCAGCTGGGCGCGGTCGAGTTCACAGATGCGAAGCAAGCTGGGGTCGTAGTCGACCCGAGCCGCGTCGCGGTTGTCGGTCACCCAGTGCAGGACGATGGAGTCGTACGTCGCCGTGCACCGGCCGGTGAGCTCGTAGTTGAGCCAGTCCTTGGGCTCGAGGTACTTCCACGTCGCCCGCGCGATGTCGGGTCGTTCCTTTTGCAGCCAGAGGATGTGCGAGATCGAGTCCTTGCCGGAAAGTGCGGGCGCGCCCCCCGTCCGGCTGATCCAAGTCCGCAGCTTGCGCGGCTCGTAGCCCTGCACGCGCAGTGCGCCACCGACGACGCGCCGGGTCTCGGCCGCGCCCCGCGCGTCCATCCAGATGATCGCGTCGTGTAACAGCGTGCCGTCGCGGTCGATCGGAACCGTGCCCGACCATTGCGAAGTCACCGCGACGGCGACGACGTCGTCGGGCGGGATGGTCGTGCGGCCCATGAGGCGCCGCGCCGCGCTCACGGCGCCGGTCCACCACGCGCTCGGCGATTGCTCGACACCGCCGTCGGGCAGCACGTTGAGGTCGACCGGTGAGAAGTCGCCGTCGACGAATGTGCCGTCGAACGTGAAGAGCGCGACCTTCGGTCCGGAGGTGCCGAGGTCGATTGTGAGAACGTGCTCGGTCACGCTCCTCCCCGCTCGAACCCCGCACCCCTATCGGAATCGATAGATGACCCTAATTGGGCTAATAGGCGCGCCGCACTATGCCGATCGTGAGGGTGACAGTGTTTCCGACGCGACGCCAAGGAGGCGATCCAATGCTTCGAAAAGTGCTCCATCTCGCATATCACTTCGTGACCGTCGCCGACGAGGTACCTCGCCACATCAGTCATACGAGCTGACTTCGCCGGGTCCGGCGACGTTGGCGCTTCTGTCGGACTCACGCGTCTCGACGACGTTGCAGGCCGTGTCCGAAGAAGCCGCCCTGGGGTCGCGCGTGCGCGTGGTAGTGATCCGGGATGTTCCGCATGTTGTCGTCGACGTAGTGCTCGAATGTGAAATGCTCGGTGACCACCATTGCGAGCTTGGTGTGCATGTGCGCGAGCTGATCGGTCGGCGGCGTCACCCCGTGACTGCGCCACACGACCATCGGGACTGCACAGATCTCACACTCCGCGATCCAGCAGATGTCGTCCTCGTGGAACCACGGCGTGATGCGCGCCGCCTCGCAGAGATCGCAGTGGGCGTCGTGTGCAGCGTCAGCCATGCCTCGAAGATACGACACGCCCCCTTGGCGCCGCCCCGACCCCGGGCGCGGGCCGCTTTTGGCGCGCCGTCGCGACCGCGCCAAGTGAGGATCGAATATGCTCTCCGCCGCGACGGGGGCAAGCGCATGCCCGTTCGACGGCGAGTGACGATAGGGACCGAATGAGGGGCTTGATCCTGGCGGGTGGTGCGGGCACCCGGCTGCGACCGATCACCCATACGAGCGCCAAGCAGCTCGTTCCCATCGCCAACAAGCCCATCCTCTTCTATGTGGTCGACGACATGGCGGCGGCCGGGATCAAGAACATCGGCGTGGTGGTGTCGCCCGAGAGCGGCGCCGAGATCGAGGCCGCGCTCGGCGACGGTTCGCAGTTCGGCGTCGAGCTGACGTTCATCCTGCAGGCCGAGCCCCTCGGCCTGGCCCATTGCGTCCTCGTCGCGGCCGACTTCCTCGGCGACGACGACTTCGTCATGTACCTGGGCGACAACATGCTCCAGCAGGAACTGCGGCCGCTCGTCGACCGGTTCGTCGCCGACCGGACGCGACCACTGGAGCTGCACGAGCCCGACACGCAGCTTCCGGCCGCGCAGATCCTGCTCGCGCACGTCGACGATCCGCGTCAGTTCGGCGTGGCCGAGATCGACGCGCAAGGTGACGTCGTGCGGTTGATCGAGAAGCCCGCCGATCCTCCGTCCGATCTCGCGCTCGCCGGCGTCTACATCTTCGACAAGCGCGTGCACGAGGCGGTCAACACGATCGCGCCGTCCGCTCGCGGTGAGCTCGAGATCACGGATGCCATCCAGTGGCTGATCGACCGCGGGTATCCCGTGAAGCACGAGGTGCTCGAAGGTTGGTGGATCGACACGGGGAAGAAGGACCCGCTGTTGCACTGCAACCGTCTCGTCCTCGACACCATCGTTCCCCGCATCGACGGTGAGCTCGACGCCGAATCACGGGTCGAGGGTCGAGTGGTGATCGAGGCGGGCGCGTCGCTCCAAGCCTCGGTGGTTCGCGGGCCCGCGATCATCGGTGCCGGAACGCGGCTCGTCGACACGTATGTCGGTCCCTACACCGCGATCGGCGCGAATTGCGAGCTGCGCGATGCCGAGATCGAGCATTCGGTCGTGTTGGAACGCAGCCGCATCATCGGCGTGCACCACATCCACGATTCGCTGCTCGGGCGCGAGGTCGAGGTCGTGCGCAGCGGCGACCGCCCCAAGGCGACCCGACTGATGCTCGGTGATCACTCCCGAGCCGACCTGGAGTAGCGATGGCAACCATCTCCGAGAGCAAGCTCATCACCGGCGTCTTCCACGTCGTCCCCTCGGTCCACCGCGACAAGCGCGGGCTCTTCGTCGAGACGTACCGCCGAGAGTGGATACCGAGCGGCCGCGAGATGATCCAGGCGAATCGCGCCGACCGTTCCGCGGGTTGCATCGTCGGTCTGCACTACCACCTCCACCAGGCCGACTACTGGTACGTGCCGTTCGGCCGGGCCCGCGTCGTGTTGCACGATCTCCGCGCCGGCGGCTCGACCGACGGTACGACGGAAGTGTTCGATCTCGGTGAGCCCGAGAACGGCGAGAACACCCACGCCGGCGTGCTCATCCCGCCCGGCGTCGCGCATGGCTTCGCATCACTCACCGACATGACGATCACGTACCTCGTCGACGGCTATTACAACGCGGCCGACGAGCTCGGCGTCGCGTGGGACGATCCGCAGATCGCCGCCGACTGGGGCGTGACGAGTCCGGAGCTCTCCGATCGCGACGCGGCGAACCCGAAGCGCGCCGAGATCCCCGAACGCGTCCGTCCCGCGTGGCCGATGCGAACATGAAGCTGCTCGTCACCGGCGGCGCCGGTTTCATTGGCTCCAACTTCGTGCGCTGGTGGGCACGCGAACGTCCCGGCGACACCGTGGTCGCGTACGACGCGCTCACGTATGCCGGCAATCGCGAGAGCCTGCGCGGCGTCCCGCACGAATTCGTGCACGGCGACATCGGCGACCTCGCGCTCGCCGAGCAGACGCTGCGAGACCACGCGATCGACGTGATCGTGAACTTCGCCGCGGAGTCACACAACTCCTACGCGATCACGAATCCGGGCATCTTCTTTCGCACCAACGTCGTCGGTACGCAGACGTTGTGCGAAGCCGCCCGGCGCGCCGGCGTCGCCCGCTTCCATCACGTGTCGACGTGCGAGGTCTACGGCGATCTCGCGCTCGACTCGACCTCGCCGTTCACCGAATCTTCGCCTTACGCGCCGCGCACGCCGTACAACGCATCGAAGGCGGGCGGTGATCACGCCGTGCGTGCCTACTACGAGACGTTCGACCTTCCGATCACGATCACGAACTGCGCCAACAACTACGGGCCCTATCAGTTCCCGGAGAAGGTGATTCCCCTCTTCGCGACCCGCGCGATCAACGACGAATCGATCCCCTTGTACGCATCGACGAAGAACCAACGCGAATGGATCCACGTCGATGATCACTGTCGCGCGATCGCGCGCATCCTCGACGACGGACGCGTCGGCGAGACCTACCACGTCGGTACCGGCGAGGAGCGCAGCATCGAGGAGATCGCCGACGCCGTGCTCTCGGCGCTCGGCAAGCCCGAGTCGCTCAAGACCATCGTTCCCGACCGGCCGGGCCATGATCGGCGTTACCTGCTCGACGCCTCGAAGATCCGGGCCGAGCTCGGTTGGGAGCCGCAGGTCGGCTTCGAGACCGGGCTGAGCGAGACCGTCGAGTGGTACGCGGCGAATCGCGAGTGGTGGGAACCGCTCTTGGAGCGGGCCCCGGTCGACGAGACGGCCGCGTGGAAGTGACCTGAGCATTGCGCGTTCTCGTCACCGGCGCGGGCGGCATGGTCGGCCGCGAAGTCGTCGAAGCGTTGGAGCCGCACGAGGTCGTCGGCCTCGACCACGCCGCGCTCGACGTCGGCGACCGCGATTCCGTGCTGGGCGCGATCGGCTCGATCCAGCCCGACGCGATCGTGCACTGCGCGGCGATGACCGCAGTCGACGCATGCGAGTCGGAGCCCGACCGGGCCTTTCTCGTGAACGCGCTCGGGGTGCGATTCGTCATGGAAGGGGCGCGGCGTGCCGGCGCGTATGTGGTCACGCTCTCGACCGACTACGTGTTCGACGGTACGCAGTCCGAGCCGTACCACGAATGGGACACGCCGAATCCGGCATCGGTGTACGGGCAGTCGAAGTTGGGCGGCGAGTTCGAGATCGACCTCGAATGCGCGGTGGTCCGGACCTCGTGGGTCATCGGGCGCTACGGCGCGAACATGGCGAAGACCGTGCTGCGTCTGGCCGCGGGCGACACGCCGTTGCGCTTCGTCGACGATCAGCGGGGTTGCCCCACGATCGCGGCCGATCTGGCCACGATGTTGCGCACCTTCGTGGTCGAGCGTTTGCCCGGCACCTGGCACGTGACCAACCAGGGCGCCGTCAGCTGGTTCGAGTTCGCGGGCGAGGTGTTGCGTGCGGCCGGCGACGACCCGGCGCGCGTCGCGCCGATCTCGACCGCCGATCTCGATCCGCCCCGCCCCGCTCCCCGCCCGGCGAACTCGGTGCTCGACAATCGCGCCCTACGCCTCGCCGGTCGGAAGTTGCTGCCCGACTTTCGCGAATCGCTGCCGGAGCTCGTGCGCGCGATCCGCTAGAGGCGATCGACGACGGCGCGGGCGAACGCGCTGGTCTTGACCTCGGTCGCGCCGTCCATGAGGCGGGCGAAGTCGTAGGTGACGATCTTNNTTGTCCTGGCCGGCGTACTTCGGCGCCGTGCCGTGCGTCGCCTCGAAGATCCCGTGTCCGGTGACGTAGTTGATGTTGCCGCCGGGCGCGATGCCGATACCGCCCACCTGCGCGGCGAGCGCGTCGGACAGGTAGTCGCCGTTCAGGTTGGTGGTGGCGATGACGTCGAAGTCTTCGGGCCGGGTCAGTACCTGCTGCAACGTGATGTCGGCGATGCTGTCCTTCACCAGGACTTTGTCGCCCGGCTTGCCGTCGCAGTCGTCCCAGCCGACCGCGACGTCGGCGAACTCCTCCCGCACGAGCTCGTAGCCCCAGTTGCGGANNTTCTGGATGTTGCCCTTGTGCACGAGCGTGACGCTCTTGCGATCGTTCTCGAGTGCGTACTTGATCGCGGCGCGGATCAAGCGCTTGGAGCCCGTCTCCGATATCGGCTTGATCCCGACCCCGGAGTCGGCGCGGATGTTCCAGCCGAACCGTTCCTTCAACCACGCGATCAGCTCGCGGGCCTCGGGCGTTCCTTCTTCGACTTCCAGCCCCGCGTAGATGTCTTCGGTGTTCTCGCGAAAGATCACCATGTCGACGGCTTCGGGGCGCTTCACCGGCGACGGCACACCGGGGAACCAGCGCACGGGGCGGAGACACACGTAGAGATCGAGGAGTTGGCGCAGCGCGACGTTGAGCGAGCGGATGCCGCCACCAATCGGCGTGGTCAGCGGGCCCTTGATGCCGATCAGGTACTCGCGAAAGGTCTCGACCGTCTCGTCGGGAAGCCACGAGCCGGTCGCGTTGAACGCCTTCTCGCCCGCGAGCACCTCTTTCCACGCGATCTTCTTGCCGTGCTTCGCGGCCGCGGCGTCCATCACCAGCTGGGCGGCCGGCCAGATGTCGACCCCCGTGCCGTCGCCTTCGACATACGGGATGATGGGCTCGTCGGGAACCGACAGCGCGCCATCGGTATTCGTCGTGATCTTTTCGGGCATGTTCCCGACGTTAGTTGCCCGCGAGATGGGGCTCGATATTCGGCCTCGCAACCGATGAACCACTGCCGGTCGAACCGGCGATCGGCGCGATCGGCAGCGTCGTCGGCGTCACCGGCTTGTCGTTCAGGCCCGCCTGCTCGAGCGTCTGCTTGATCAGCTTCGACTCGACGATGATCTCGACGCGCCGGTTCTGCCCGCGCCCTTCCGCGGTCGCGTTGGACGCGACGAAGTCCTGATCGCCGCGTCCGGCCGGAAAGAGCCGCGACCGGTTGATTCCGATCGACGCGAAGTGGTCGGCCACCGCGTCGGCCCGGAACGACGACAGATACAGGTTCGACGGGAATTGCCCGCCGGGGCCGATCGGCACGCTGTCGGTGTAGCCGTTGATGTCGATCGAGTTGTCGACCGACTCCAACACCTGGCCGATCACGTTGAGCAGTTGCAACCCTTGAGGCTGCAGCTGCGCTTTACCGCTCTGGAACAGGACCCGGTCGGTCAACAACGTGACCTGCAACCCGTTGTTGAGCTGCTTCGTGCGCACCTTCTCGCCGAATCCGAGACGGTTGGCCGCCTCCTTGATCTGGTTCTGCACGTCTTCCAGCGTCTGGCGCTGCGCGGCGGCCTGCGCCTTGCCGCTCACGACCGCCGAGAGCAACTGCTGCAGCTGCGTCTCGTTGGCCACCGCATCCTGGGGCATGAGCGTGCCGCCCGAGAACGGTCCGTTGCCGTTGCCCTGGCCCACCACCGGTGACGTCGCCTTGGCCCGATCCTCCGATGCCCGCGTCGAGCTTGCCGCCGCCCAACGCCTCGTTGAAGCCGATCGCGAAGGCCTTGAACTTCGTGACGTCGACGGTCGACATCGCGAACAAGGCGATGAACATGGCCATGAGCAGGGTGAGCAGGTCGGCGTACGGGATGACCCACGCCTCGTGGTTCACGTGCTCTTCGTGCTCCTCGGGGAGCTCACCGTCGCCGCCGTGCGACATGGGGACGGCCCTCGCTACGCGGCGGCGGCCGCGGCCGGGCTGCTCTTGCTCGATGTCGCTCCTGCCGCCGCCTTCTCACGCTGCGCGGGCGGAATGTGCGACTTCAGCAGCTCCTCGACGACGCGCGGCGACACTCCGGCCTGGATGGCCATGATCCCCTCGACGATCAACTGCTTGTGCGCGATCTCCTTCAGCGAGAGCTGTTTCAGCTTGCTCGCCCACGGCAGCCACACACCGTTCGCAAGGAACACACCCCAGAACGTCGCTACGAACGCCCCGGCGATTCCCTCCCCCACCTTCGCGGGTTGGTTCAGCTGCGCCATCGTCGCCATCAAACCAAAGACCGCACCGATGATCCCGAAGGTCGGCGCAAAGATCCCGGCCTGGGTGAACCACCCCTGGCCGATCTTGTGGCGCTCCCTCATCGCGCCGATCTCGGCGTTGAGCGTCTTCTTCAGCGCTTCCGGATCCGTCCCGTCGACGGCGAGTTCGATGCCTTTACGGAAGAACGGGTCCTCGATGCCCTTGGCCTCCTCTTCGAGCGCGAGCAGGCCCTCGGCGCGCGCCCGATTGGTGAGCACGACGATCTGCGTGATCGTCTCGCTCGCCGAGTGCGCGTCCTTGCCCTTCATCGCCTTGCCGACGTACTTGCCCAGGTTCTGGGTCGCTTCGAACGGGAACGAGGCGATGGTCGCACCAAGGTGCCCGAACACGACGATGATGATCGAGCCGAACTCCATGAAGAGGAACGCGACGTTGATCCCGTGCATGGTCGCGCTCAGGAAGACGCCGGCCAGGCAGAGCCCGAGCCCTACCATCGAGCCCTTTTCCATCGCCCCTCCCTGGGTCGAGCGCCATCCTTAGCAGCGGAGATATCGGCGGCGGCCGTTATCCGCTGTAGGGCGTTTGTCACACCAGGGCCCAGGACTGTGGCCGGTATGCCCCGGATGTACAGGCTCAGGAATCGAGCGCCACGCGCAGTGAGCGCACGAAGGCCGCCGCCTCGTCCGGGCCGCCGCCGTCGAGCAGGCGGCGGACGAGCGCGCTCCCGACGATCACGCCGTCGGCGCTGGCCGCGGCCTGGGCGGCCTGGGCGGGCGTCGAGATCCCGACCCCGAGCAGAACCGGCTTGTCGGTGGCCGCCTTGCACCGCCGGCCCATCTCCCCGGCCTGGGACGCGAGCTCGTCGCGCTCGCCGGTGACGCCCATCAACGACACGCCGTAGACGAAGCCGTGCGACCGGCTGCAGATCTCGGCGAGCCGGTCGTCGGGGGTGGTCGGTGCGGCGAGCAGGACGGTCTCGACGCCGGCGGCGTCGGCCGCGTCGCCCCAGCCGTCGAGCTCGTCGTAGGGCAGGTCGGGCACGATCGCGCCGTCGACCCCGCATTGGCGCAGGTGCTGCGCGCAGCGCTCGTGGCCGAGCCGCGCGACGAGGTTGTAGTAGGTCATGACGACGAGCGGAGCGTCAACGTCGATGGTCGCCATGGCATCCATCACACCGATCGGCGTCGCACCGAGGTCGAGGGCGCGCTGGCTCGCCTCCTGGATCGTGCGACCGTCCATGATCGGGTCGGAGAACGGAATCCCGACCTCCACTGCGTCGGCGCCCGCGTCGACCACCGCGCGCACGACCTCGTGCCACTCGCGCCCGAGTCCTCCCGTCACGTACGGAACGAGCAACTTCGCGCCGGCGTCGCGGCGGCTGCGCAGGTGCGACTCGAGATTCATTCGAGCTCGCCCAGCATCTCGGCGACCTGCGCGGCGTCTTTGTCGCCGCGGCCGGACAGTGTCACGAGCACCGTCGATCCCGCCGGGATCGCGTTGCCGGCCTCACGCGCGACCCATGCGATCGCGTGCGCCGGCTCGAGCGCGGGCACGATGCCCTCGTTTGCCGACAACAGCTGGAATCCGGCGAGCGCCTCCTCGTCGGTCGCGGAGTGGTACTCGGCCCGACCGGTTGCCGCGAGCATCGCGTGCTCCGGCCCGACCCCGGGGTAGTCGAGCCCGGCGCTGATCGAAGAGGCCTCGAGCACCTGGCCGAACTCGTCCTGCAAGAAGAGTGAACGCATGCCGTGTACGACGCCGGGCACGCCTCGTTCGACGGCCGCCCCGTGGTGACCGGACTCGAGCCCGAGTCCACCGGCCTCGACGCCCACGAGCCGCGCATCCGTGTCGAGGAATCCGGCGAAGGTACCGATCGCGTTCGATCCGCCGCCCACGCACGCAACGACGACATCGGGGTCGGCATCGTCGAGCAGCTCCCGGCACTGCCGGCGCGCCTCGTCGCCGACGACGCGCTGGAACTCGCGCACCATCCAGGGGAACGGATGCGGTCCCATCGCGGAGCCGAGGCAGTAATGCGTGCTCTCGACGCTTGCCACCCACGCGCGCATCGCCTCGTTCACCGCGTCCTTCAGCGTCGCACTTCCGGACTGCACCGGTATCACCTCGGCGCCGAGCAGCTTCATGCGCCACACGTTCAACGCCTGACGCTCGACGTCGACCGCGCCCATGNNCCGAGCACGTTGTTGATCTTGTGCGAGCCCGTGTGGGTCAGGTCTTCGCGCTTCAACAACAGCCGTATGCCCAACCGTTCCGAGAGGCGATGACACTCGGTGACCGGGGTCGGTCGTCCCGCGTAGCTCGCCAGCAACGACGCGTACTCGTCGCGGAAGTCGTCGTCGAACCACGCCGCCCGGAATTCGCGTTCGAGTTGCGCGAGCGCGGGGACGAGGGTCTCGGGTGCGTAGCGACCGCCGAACTCGCCGAAGCGACCGAGCCCGATCGGCTCGGGTCCCGGCGGCTCGAGGTGCACGCGCGCGCCGCGCTGCGGAGCAGGCATCCGGCGGAGTGTACGGGGCCGACGCCGATCAGGGCGCGGGCTTAAGCGTCGATCTGCCAGTCCCAGGGCCGGGTGACGCCGCCGACCTCGTCGACGGTGAGATCGACGGGGCGGTCTGCGATGTCGGCCGCGGCCTCACGCGCCGCGACGACGAACCGCCGCAACTTGCCCGGATCCTTGCGTCCCGGCTCTCGCTCGACACCACTCGAAACGTCGACTCCCCACGGCCGCACGAGACGGATCGCTTCGCCGACGTTGTCCGGGGTCAGGCCGCCGGCCAGCAGGATGCGCTTCCCGCGCGGCGCGCCTTCGGCGAGCCGCCAATCGAACACCCTGCCCGACCCGGGATCGGGCGAATCGATGAGGACGATGTCGGCTGCGCTCGCGCCCGCGGTGGCGAGCGCCGGATCACCAGCTGCGAACGCCTGGATCACGAACTGCACGCGCTCGCGTATCCACTTCACCTCCGACGCGGGCTCGTGACCGTGCAGCTGCACGCCCCGCAAGCCGGCACGACCGACGATCTCGACGATCCGCTCCGGCCGTTCGTCGCGAAACACTCCGATCGTGTGCACCTCGCGCGGGAGTCGCCGCACGATGTCGCGCACGGTCTCGGGATGGACCTGACGCGGGCTCGGCGCGAACACGAACCCGAGCGCGTCGGCGTCGAGCGCGGTCGCGAGCAGCGCGTCGTCCTCGTTGGCGATTCCGCAGATCTTCACGAACATCACAGCGAGCGTGCATTCGAGGTCATGCGCGGCTTCTCCGGGTGACCGGCACCGCCGCGAGCTCGCGCACGAGCGCAGTCGGGTCGTCGGCGCGCGCGAGCGCCTCGCCGACGAGAATCGCGTCGAACCCCGCGGCCGCCGCGAGTCGGGCGTCGTCGGCCGAGCGGATGGCCGACTCGGCAACCGCGATCACTTCGGGCGGGATCGTGGTCGAGAGCCCGGTCGCAACGCCGAGGTCTTCGACGAACGTCGAGAGATCACGGCTGTTGACGCCGACGACGGCCGCGCCGGCATGGAGCGCGCGTTCGACCTCGCCGGCGTCGTGCGCCTCGACGAGCACACCCAGACCAAGGGCGATCGCGAGGGCGTGCAGTTCGGCGAGGAGGGAATCGTCGTGGATCGCGGCGACGATCAACAAGATGGCGTCGGCGCCGATCGCCCGCGCCTCGTAGACCTGGACCTCGTCGATGATGAAGTCCTTGCGCAAGCACGGCAGGGTCGTGGCATCGCGTGCGGCCTGCAGATCGGCGACCGTTCCGCCGAAATAGGGCTGATCGGTCAGGACCGAAAGGGCTACCGCGCCACCGGCTTCGTAGGCCTTCGCGGCCGGACCGGCATCGAGGTCGGGCGCGAGGTCGCCTTTCGACGGTGACCGGCGCTTCAACTCGCCGATCACCGCGACCCGGCCGTCGGGTCGCCGGAGCGCCGCGGCGAATTCGCGGGTCGGCGGAGCGTCGAGCGCGGTCTTCCGGAGCAGGTCTCGCGTTTGCGGGTAACGCAGCACCGTGACCTCGTCGCGCTTGGTCGCGAGGATGTCATCGAGGATGGTCAAGCGGCCCGCAGTCTACGCTCCGGCCCATGAGCGTGACTTTCCCCGAAGGGTTCGTGTGGGGCGTCGCCGCCGCCGCGCATCAAATCGAAGGCGGCAATTGGAACAACGATTGGTGGATGTTCGAGCACCGGCCCGACACCCCTTGCGTCGAGCCGTCGGGTGATTGCACCGACAGCTATCACCGCTACCGCGACGACATCGCGCTCGTGCGCGACCACGACTTCGGCTCCTATCGGTTCTCGATCGAGTGGTCGCGGATCGAGCCCGAGGACGGCGAGTTCTCGATTGCCGCCCTCGACTACTACCGGCGGGTCCTCGCGGAGTGTCACGAGCAAGGCGTCCAGCCGGTGGTGACGTTCCATCACTTCTCGAACCCGCGCTGGATCGCCGCGCTCGGTGGATGGGAATCGCCCGAGGTCGTCGACCGCTTCACGCGCTATTGCGGACGCACCGTCGCGCACATCGGCGATCTCATCTCGATCGGCTGCACGATCAACGAACCGAACATCGTCGCCCAGATGGGCTACGTGGGAGGCGCCTTCCCGCCCGGCAAGCGGCGCGACCTCGACGCGTACAAGACGGTGAACGACAACTTCGTGCGCGCTCACCGCCGCGCGTACGACGAGCTGAAGGGAGGTCGTGGAGATTTCCCGGTCGGCATCTGCGTGGCGATGGGCGACTGGTCGGCACCCGCCGGAGCCGAGGAGATGCTCGCCCGGGCCCGGCACTCCCACGAGGGACAGTTCCTCGAGGCCGCGCGTGGCGACGACTTCGTGGGTGTCCAGGCGTATTCGCGCACGCGACTCGACGAGCGCGGCCGCCAGCTCGGGCCGGAGGAGGGCGTCGAGGTCGTGACGTCGATGGGCTACGAGTACTGGCCGCAGTCCCTCGAGGTCGCGTTGCGGTTCGCGGCCGAGACCGCGCAGACGCCGCTCTACGTCACCGAGAGCGGGCTCGGTCACGACGACGACACCCGCCGGATCGCCTACGTGCGGGACGCCCTCGAGGGTGTGGGCCGGTGCCTGGCCGACGGGCTCGACGTGCGCGGCTATTTCTATTGGTCCCTGCTCGACAACTTCGAGTGGACACTCGGCTACGGCCCCCGGTTCGGACTCGTCTCGGTGACCCGCGACACGTTCGTGCGCACTCCGAAGCCGTCGGCGGCCTGGCTGGGCGGCGTCGCCCGCGCCAACCGCCTCGACTGATCCGGGTCGGCGATTCTTCGGAAGATTCTTCGGAACGGGGTGGATCGATCGAAATCCTGACGGGGGCCTTACACGCCCCTCACACTCTTCGCCGATGGTGAATGAGACGATGGAGAACGCATGGAGCGAGGGACGATTCTCGTCGTCGACGACGAGGCGAATATCGCCGACCTGGTCGAGCTCTACCTTCGCCGCGACGGGTACCGGGTGGTGAAGGCCTCCGCCGGCGAGGAGGTCGTGGCGGCGGTCGGCACGCACCGCCCCCGGCTCGTCGTGCTCGACGTCGGCCTCCCCGACATCGACGGCCTCGAGGTATGCCGCCGGCTGCGCCAGACCTCCGCGATCCCCGTCATCTTCCTGACCGCGCGTGACACCGAAATCGACCGCGTGCTCGGCCTCGAGCTCGGCGCCGACGACTACGTCACGAAGCCCTTTTCACCGCCCGAGCTGGTGGCGCGCGTCAAGGCCGTGCTGCGGCGCGCCGACGGTGCGGCGACGCCCTCCGAGGTCCTGCAGGTTGGCGGGGTCACGATCGATGCGGGGCGACGCGAGGTCCGCGTCGGCGAGGTACCAGTCGCGTTCACGGGAAAGGAATTCGACCTCCTGAAGTTCCTCGCCGAGCGCCCGGGGCTCGCGCTCTCGCGCCAGCAGATCCTCGACGGCGTATGGGGCTTCGACTGGTTCGGCGACGCGCGCACCGTCGACGTCCACATCGCGCAGGTGCGTAAGAAGGTCGGCACCGCGGTCCGTATCGACACGGTGCGCGGCGTCGGCTACCGACTCGACTCGTGAGACGACACGCCCGTATCTCGCTCCGCACCCGCCTGGTCGCGGCCTTCACGGGCGTCGCGCTCGTCGTTCTCTTGCTCTCGGGCCTCGCGACGTACGAGCTCGTGCGCCGCTCCCTCCAACAACACGCGCTCCAGGACATGCGCTCGCGGTCGGCCGACCTCGCCGCGCTCATCCGGTCGAACGACTTCACCGCCCGTCCGGCCCAGCGGTTCCGCATCGGGCTGCGCGCGGCCAACATGCAAGCGGTGCTCGTCACGCCTGCCGGCGACGTGCTCGATCTTCCGAACTACCAGCTTCCGCCCACGCTCAGCTCCGCCGACATCCAGCCCTCGGCGTTGCTCGCCAACCAGGAGGTGAGCGGGCGCCGCGACGACACCGTCTTCCTGGCGATCCCCACCGCGACGCGCGTCCGCCAGAGCACGCTCGTCGTCGTCGCGACCGAACGCGTCGACCTCACGGTCCTCCACGACGCGCTTCCCCTGATGCTGCTCGTCGGCGTGATCGTTTTGGCCGGCGTCGGGCTTCTGTCGATCTGGCTCGCGAGACGCCTCACTCGCCCGATCCGCGCGATCGAACGGACCGCGGCACAACTCGCGACCGGCGACCTCTCCGCGCGCGCCGACGTGTCTCCCGTCACCGACGACGAGCTCGCGGCCCTTGCCAACGCGCTCAACACCATGGCGTCGCAGCTCGAGCAGGCGCGCGGCAGTGAGCATGCGTTCCTGCTGTCCATCTCCCACGATCTCAGAACGCCACTCACGTCGATACGCGGTTACGCGGAGGCACTCGCCGACGGCACGCTCGACGACGCCGACCCGAACGAACGCAAGCGGGCGGCGACGATCATCGGCGCCGAGGGCCGACGCCTCGAGCGACTGGTACGAGACCTGCTCGACCTTTCGCGTCTCGACAGTCACCAATTCTCGTTGAAGGCGCGGCCCTGCGACGCGACGGAGATCGTGCGGGACGCGGCCGAAGCCTTCGCGCCGCAAGCGCGCGAGCTCGGCATCGGATTGAACGTCGTCAGCGGCGGTCCCCTCGCGGTCGACCTCGATCCCGAACGCCTCGCCCAGGTCGTGGCGAACCTCATCGAGAACGCCCTGAAGTACGCCACCGCGCAGGTAGAGGTGTACGCCGCGCCCCAGGACGACGGCCAGGTCGCGATCGTCGTCGTCGACGACGGTCCGGGCATCCCCGCCGATCAGGTCCGCCGGGTGTTCGAGCGGCTCTACACCGTGAGGGAGACGCCCGGGAGAGTGGTCGGAACCGGCCTCGGTCTCGCGATCGTCCGGGAGCTGGCGGCAGCGATGGGAGGAAGCGCACGGGTCGAAGTCGCGCCCGGCGGCGGAACCCGCTTCGTCGTCTCGTTGCCGGCATACGCGCCATCCGTCACGGGATGACGCGCCCACGGATTCAGAGCGCTTCGACGACCGCCTCGACCGCGCCGGCATCGACCCGTGCGCCCGGCTCGACCTCGCGTCGGACCATCGCCAACGCGACCGACCCCGCGGCGCTTGTGACCTCACCGACCTCGCGGCCTTCGAACACCACCTTCATTCCCCGCGCGACGCCGCCGGCCGATGCGCGCAGCCGACGCAAGTGCCGGTTGACGCGACCGCGGCTGTCGATCCGGCACACGAGCTCCTGGCCGACGAAGCAGCCCTTCGTGAACGAAACCGCGACGAGCTCGAGACCCACCTCCTGCGGAATCGTTTTCTCGTCCGTGTCGAAACCCTGCCGCGGAATACCCGCTTCGATGCGCGCGCGCTCGTAGGCGTCGGCGTCGACCAGCGGTGCATCGACATTGTTGCTCAACGCCGCGATCGCAGTCTCGGTCCCGACGGCGTCGAATGCGGGCCGCTCGGTCCAGTCGACCGCGACAAGCTGCACATCGGGCGCGGCTTCCGGCTGCACCCCGCGCAGCGCGAGCGCGGCGACGGAGACCTGTCGCACCTCCGCTTTGACACGGATCTTGAATCGGCTCAGTCCGCTCGCGAGCGCTTCGCCGAATCCGCCTTCGCACACGCACCACCACGTATCGGGTTCGACGTGCACGGCGTAGAAGTCGACGAGCAGCTTGCCTTGGGGCTGGAGGAACAATGAATGCCCACTGGCGCCGACGGCGAGCGCATCCAGGTCTTGCGAAACAAGGCTCTGCAGGAAGGATGTCGCGTCGGGGCCCTCTACGACGACGAGATCTCGTGCGATAGGAGCTTGGAACGGATCGGTCATGACCCTCCGAGAAGTCGCTGCGCGGCTGCCGCTGCCGTAAGCAACGCCCGCGCCTTGTTCCGGCATTCCAGGTCTTCGTCCTCGGGCACCGAATCGGCCACGATCCCGGCCCCGGCCTGCAGCGTGGCCCGGCCGTCCCGCCAGAACATCGTGCGGATCGCGATCGCGGTGTCGAGGTTGCCCGAGAAATCGACGTAGCCGACGACTCCGGCGTAGGGACCGCGCTTGGTGGGTTCGAGCTCGTCGATGATCTGCATCGCCCGCACCTTGGGCGCCCCGCTCACCGTTCCGGCGGGGAAGGTCGCGCGCAAGACGTCGATCGGACCCAGACCCTCGGCGAGATCACCCGCGACCTGACTCGTCATGTGCATGACGTGCGAGTAGCGCTCGAGCGTCATCAACTCCTCGATCTTTTCCGTGCCGTAGCGAACCACACGACCCACGTCGTTGCGCGCCAAGTCGACGAGCATGACGTGCTCGGCCCGTTCCTTCGGATGCTCGACCAGCTCGGCCTCGAGCCGGCGATCGTCCTCCGGGGTCCGACCGCGACGACGAGTTCCCGCGATCGGTCGGCTGATGACCCGGCCGTTGCGCAACTGCACCAACGCCTCGGGTGAAGATCCGACGACGGTCGCTTCGGGATGGTGCAGGTAGTACATGTACGGAGACGGGTTCACGAGACGCAGCACCCGGTAGACGTCGAGCGGGCCGACCGGCTCGACGAGGTCGAAGCGCTGCGCGAGCACGACTTGAAAGATGTCGCCGTCGAGGATGTGCTCCTTGGCGGCGTTCACGGCCTCCACCCACGCGGCTCCCTCGAAGTTGCGGCGCAGCTCTGGAAGCTCGTCGAGCTCGCCGTCGGGCGGGAGGGCCGGCGTGTAGGCCAACGGCCGGCCGAGATCGGCGACCGCGTTGTCGAGTCGCGCGATCGCACCGTCGTACATCGCGTCGACAGCCGCCGCGTCGGCGTCGGGCGGCGGGTACACGTTCTCGATGAGGTACATCCGCTGGCGGTAGTGGTCGAACGCCGCGACACTTCCGGCGAGCGAACACACCGCGTCGGGAAACCCCATGTCGTCGGGCGGCGGAGCACCCAGGTGCTCGATCTCTCGCACCGTGTCGTAACCCATCCAACCGACGATGCCGCCGTGAAACGGTGGCAGGTCGGGCAGCGACGGCGCGCGGTACCGGGCGAGCAACGCGTCGAGCAGGGCGAGCGTGCCACGGTCGTCGGGAACGCCGTCGGGCGGCGCGCCTCCGAGCCATTCGATGTTCCGGCCGCGAGCGACGAAGGTGCGCGCCGGGTTGCGGCCGAGGAACGAGAAGCGGCCCCAGCGTTCCGCGTGCTCTACCGACTCGAGCAGGAAGCCTTCGCGGTCACCTACGAGCTTCACGAACGCCGACAGCGGTGTCTCGAGATCGGCGAGAACCTCGCGCCAGACCGGCACGACGGTGTAGTCGCGCGCGAGCGCGCGGAACTCGTCGCGCGAGGGCCGAACCGGAAGAGACGTCACAAGGGCCCGGGTGCGGCGCCACCGCCGAAGGCCCGAAAGAAGCAACTGTGCTCGCCGGTATGGCAGGCGCCGCGCCCCTCCTGCTCGACGACGAACAACAACACGTCCATGTCGCAGTCGTAGTAACCGGCGCGGACGTACTGCCGATCGCCCGAGGTCTCGCCCTTGCACCAGAATTCCCGGCGGCTCCGGCTCCAGAACCATGTGCGCCCGGTCTCGAGCGTGCGCTCCAGCGCGCCGCGGTTCATCCAGGCGAACATCAGTACCTGGTTGGTGCCCTGCTCCTGGACGATGGCGGGCACGAGCCCGTCCGCGTCGAAGGCGACTGCGTCGAGCTCCTCCGCCGTGAACGGGATCGGCGTCGTCACGGGCGGCATGAGGTCGAAATCGTAGCGGTCGCGCTCGCGCGGCCGGCTCCGTTTAGGCTCCCGCGCCGATGCCCGGACCCGAATCGCCTGCTGCTCGCGCGACACCTCCGCGGCCCCGCCGCGTCCCTCACGTACTGAAGGCGCACGGCGACGAGCGCGGTGACGACTGGTACTGGCTCCGCAACCGGGACGACCCCGACGTCATCGCGTACCTCGAGGCCGAGAACGCGTACGCCGACGCCATGCTTGCGCCGCTGCTTCCCCTGCGTGATCGCATCTTCGACGAGATCAAGGCCCGCGTCCAGGAGACCGACGAGTCGGCGCCGGTCGCCGACGGCGCGTGGGAGTACACGTCGCGAACACACGAAGGCTCGCAGTACGCAGTCCATTGTCGCCGGCCGCGCGGTACCGGGACCGACGCGGCGCACGTCGTGCTCGACGAGAATCTTCTCGCCGAGGGCCACGACTACTTCGCGCTCGGCGGCTTCGAGGTCACGCCCGATCACGCGGTGCTCGCGTACTCCGTCGACTTCAACGGCGGCGAGCGGTACACGTTGCGATTTCGCGATCTCGCGACCGGCGCCGACCTCGACGATGTCGTCGAGGACGTCACCTACGGCCTGGCCTGGGCCGACGACGCGCGCACCTGCTTCTACGTCCGCCCCGACGACGCCATGCGTCCGCACGAGGTCTGGCGCCACACGCTCGGCACTCCTGCATCCGACGACGCGCTGGTGTTACGCGAGGACGACGAGCGCTTCTACGTCGGAGTCGAACGCACCCGCAGTGGTCGCTTCGTGCTCATCGACGCGTCGTCGAAGCTCACCTCAGAAGTCTGGTTCGTGCCCACACAAGCGCCGCAGACGGAACCGCGGGTCATCGCCCCGCGCGAACACGGCCACGAGTACGCCGTCGAGCACCACGGGAGCGAGACGGCGGGCGACCGTTTCCTGATCGTCACGAATCAAGGCGGAAGCGCTCGGAACTTCGAGCTGGTCGCCGCTCCCGCCGCAGATCCGGCGCGCCGCAACTGGACACCCCTCGTTCCTCACCGCGACGACGTCAAGATCGACGCGGTGAGCGCGTTCGTCGACCACCTCGTGCTGAGCGAACGTGCGAACGGGCTGGAACGGCTACGCGTCCTGCACGTCGACAGCGGCGCGATCCACGAGATCGAGATGTCGGATCCGGTCTATAGCGTCTGGGTCGGTCCGAATCCCGAATTCGAGAGAAGCACTGTCCGCTACGGCTACACCTCGCTCGTCGCGCCCGTGACCGACGTCGACTACGACATGAACTCCCGCCGGGCGGAGATCGTCAAGACCCAGCCGGTGCTGGGCGGCTACGACCCGTCGGAGTACGTGTCGGCCCGCCTGTGGGCACCCGCGGCCGACGGTGTGCAGATACCCATCTCGCTCGTACACCGGCGCGACGCTCCGATCGACGGCTCCGCGCCCGCGCTGCTCTACGGCTATGGCTCGTACGAGATCTCCACCGACCCGTCGTTTCGCGCGTCGCGCCTGTCGCTCCTCGACCGCGGGTTCGTCTTCGCGATCGCGCACGTGCGCGGCGGCGGCGAGATGGGCCGAGCCTGGTACGAGAACGGCCGGCTCGAGCACAAGGCCAACACGTTCACCGACTTCGTCGCGTGCGCGGAGCACCTGATCGCCAAGCGGTACACCTCGGCCGCGCGGCTCGCGGCACGCGGTGGGAGTGCAGGCGGTCTGCTCATGGGCGCGGTCGCCAATCTCCGGCCCGACCTCTTCGCGGCGATCGTCGCCGAGGTGCCGTTCGTCGACGTCGTCACGACGATGCTCGATCCGTCGCTGCCGCTGACCGTCACCGAGTGGGAGGAGTGGGGCGACCCCCGCGAGCCCAGGGCGTACGCGCGCATGAAGGCGTATTCGCCGTACGACAACGTGCGTGCTGTCGACTACCCCGCGTTGCTCGTGACCACGGGCCTGAACGATCCGCGCGTCCAGTACTGGGAGCCCGCGAAGTGGGTCGCAAAGCTGCGCGGCTTGTCGACTTCGGGCCGGCCGATCTACCTGCGCACGGAGATGGGCGCGGGTCACGGCGGCCCGTCGGGCCGGTACGACGCGTGGCGGGACGAAGCCATCGTGCTCGCCTTCCTGTGCGACGCGGTGGGCGCGACCGAGTGAGGTTGCAGACCGCCGACGGGCTGAGCCTGGAAGCGGAATGGGCAAGGCCTGCCGATGCCCTCGCGACCGCGGTGCTGTGCCATCCGCACCCGAAGTACGGCGGCACGATGCGCAGCATCGTCATCTCCGCGCTGTTCGAGGCGCTCCCCAAACGCGCCGTCGGCTGTCTGCGATTCAACTTTCGGGGCGTCGAGGGCAGCGACGGGTCGTATACCGAAGGCCGGGACGAGCCGCTCGACGTCGCGGCCGCGCTCGATGCCGCGGTGGAAGCCGCGGTCGCCGGCCCGCTCGCGTTGATCGGCTGGTCGTTCGGCGCCGACATCGCGCTGGCGATCGACGACCCGCGCATCACGGGCTGGGTCGGGATCGCGCCCCCGCTGCGTTTCCGTCCGGAGCGCGCCTACGCCGCGGTGGGCGACGACCCGCGCCCGAAGCTGCTCGTGCTCGCGGCGAACGACGAGTTCCGCGCACCCGCCGAGATCGAAGCGGAGACGAGCGCGTGGACTTCGACGCGAATCGAGACGGTCCCCGGCGCGAGCCACTTCTTCGTGGGGCGAACCGAGCGCGTGGTCACGCTCGTCGGCGACTTCGTCGACGGGTTGTCCGCGTCGCCCTGACGGACGGGACGCGGGAAAACGCGACGGCTAGACGTTCAACGCGCCGGCCGACAGGCCGTGCGTCGCGAGAAAACTCGAACGTCGTTCGATCGCGGTGTGCCACATCGCGAGATCCGACTCGTACGAGGCACGATCGCCGTCCTCGTACGCGTGCTCGAGCTCGTCGAACGCGGCGTCTTCGGCATCGAGCAAAGTTCGATATCGGCGGAAGAAGTGGTCGTCGACTGCGCCGACGGTTCCCGGGAGCAACGTTTCGCCCGAAAGGTAGTGAGGTTCGGCCATGGGCACCTCCTACGCACGTGCCGGGCCCGAGCCCGAGCACTTGGTAGCCAGACGGTACTCCACCCCGACATCGCGCGGAACTACCCGGCGTCACCATTGCGTCACCTGCGATTGACGGTCATATGACGGCGCCTCGACCGGGAAACGGTGCCGCTCAGGGCCGGATCACCACCCCGCGCCCGGCCAGATATGCCTTCGCCTCGCGGACGGTGTGCTGCCCGAAGTGGAAGATGGAGGCGGCCAGCACGGCGCCGGCCCCGCCTGCAGCCGCCCCCTCGTAGAGGTGCTCGAGGGTTCCGACCCCGCCGCTCGCGATGATCGGGACGTCGACCGCACCGCTCATCGCCTGCAGCAGCGCGATGTCGTAGCCGGCCTTCGTGCCGTCACGGTCCATCGACGTGAGCAGGATCTCGCCCGCGCCGAGCGAGCACACCCGTTCGGCCCAGGCGAGGGCGTCGAGCCCCGTCGGTGTGCGGCCGCCGTGGGTCACGACCTCCCACCCGCCGTCGGTCCGGCGCCGGGCGTCGATCGCCACCACAATGCATTGCGCCCCGTACTCGTCCGCACCGGCGCGCACGAGATCGGGATCGTTGACTGCCGCGGTGTTGAACGAGACCTTGTCGGCACCTGCGCGCAGGAGGCGACGCGCGTCCTCGACGCTGCGGACTCCCCCGCCGACCGTGAACGGAATGAACACCTGATCCGCTACCTGCTCGACGACGTGCACCATCGTGTCGCGCGCGTCGCTCGACGCGGTGATGTCGAGGAACACGAGCTCGTCGGCGCCCTCCGCGTCGTAACGCGCCGCGAGCTCGACGGGATCTCCGGCGTCCCGAATGCCGACGAAGTTGACGCCCTTGACGACGCGACCGGCGTCGACGTCGAGGCACGGGATCACGCGGACGGCGAGCACGCGGCGATCCCCTCCTCCACCGTGAACCGGCTCTCGTAGATGGCCCGACCCACGATCGCCCCGGCCAGGCGCTTCCCTGCGACCTCGAAGGCGGCCAGTGCCCGCAGGTCGTCGGCCGTCGCGACGCCCCCGCTCGCGATCACTGGTACCGCGACGGCGGCGACCACGGCCTCGAGCTGGTCGAGAGCGGGCCCGGAGAGCATTCCGTCGCGCGTGATGTCGGTGACGATCAGCGCACCGATGCCGGGCTCGTCGAAGCGGCGGGCGAGGCCAACGAGGTCGAGACCGGTCGCATCGGTCCAGCCGTGGATCGCGACGTCGCGACCCCGGGCGTCGAGCCCGACCGCGACCTGACCGGGGTGGAGCGTGCTCAACTCGCCGACCATCTCGGGATGCTCGACCGCCGCACTGCCGACGACCACACGCGCAACGCCGGCCGCGAAGCGCTCGCCGGCGTCGTCGATGGTGCGGACGCCGCCGCCTGTCTGCACCTTCGCGCGCACGTTCGCGCAGATCGCTTCGATCACCGAGAGATTCGGGTTGCCGCCGTCGCGTGCCGCGTCGAGGTCGACAACATGGATCCAGCGCGCGTCGGCCGCGTCGAAGCGGCGCGCGACCGCGACCGGGTCGTCGTCGTAGACGGTTTGCTCGTCGTAGTCGCCGCGGGCCAGGCGGACGACCTTGCCGGACCGCAGGTCGATGGCGGGATAGAGGTCCATCAACCGACTCTCGGGCTCGCGACCGCCTCGACGAAGTTGCGCAGCATGTGCATCCCGACATCTCCCGATTTCTCCGGGTGGAACTGCGTCGCCCAGAGCGGGCCGATCTCGACGGCCGCCGCGAACCGCCGGCCGTAGTCGCACCATGCGGACACGACGCCGTCGTCCTCCGGCTCCGGTGCGTAGGAGTGGACGAAGTACAGCCACGCCGGATCGGGGAGGTGGACGCCCAACCGCGAGCCGGTGGTGACGTCGAGTGTGTTCCAACCCATCTGCGGGAGCCGCACGGTCTTCGGCAGCAGCGTCACCCGACCGGGTATCACGCCCAGGCCCGCGACGCTGGGCGTTTCGTCGCTGCCGTCGAACAACATCTGCATGCCGATGCAGATGCCGAGGAAGGGCCGCCCGTCGGTCGCGGCCGACTTCGTCGCCGCTTCCAGACCTGACACGCGCAGCGCCTGCATGCAGGCTCCGAACGCACCCACACCCGGCAGCACGACCGCGTCGGCCGTTTCGATCTCGCCCACGTCGGAGGTCAGGCCGGCGTCGGCGCCGACGTGTTGCAGCGCCTTCTCCGCCGATCGCAGATTGCCGATCCCGTAGTCGACGACCGCGATACGCGGTCTGCTCATGACGACAACGTGCCCTTCGTCGACGGCACGGTGTCGCCCTCGACCTTCACCGCGTCGCGCAACGCCCGGGCGACACCCTTGAACGATGCTTCGATCACGTGATGGCCGTTCTTGCCCGTGATGCTGCGGAGGTGCAACGTGACGCGCGCGCCGTCGACGAAACCCTTCCAGAATTCCTCGGCGAGCTGAGGATCGAAGGTGCCGATCCACTCGGAGATCGGGTCGACCGCGTACACGAGGAAGGGCCGGCCCGAGAGGTCGAGCGCGACCTGCACGAGCGCCTCGTCGAGCGGAACCACGGCGTTCGCGAACCGGCGCACTCCCCGCTTGTCGCCGAGTGCCTCGCGCAGCGCGTTGCCCAGCACGATCCCGACGTCTTCGACCGTGTGGTGCAGGTCGACGTCGAGATCGCCCTTCGCCTCGATCCGCAGGTCGAAGCCGGCGTGCTTGCCGAGCTGTTCGAGCATGTGATCGAAGAACGCGATACCGGTCGAGATGCTGGTCGCGCCCGAGCCGTCGATCGTCAGCGACAACGCGACGGTCGTCTCCTTCGTCTCCCGTCGCAACTCGGCCTGGCGCGTCGGGTTCGTCATGTCACGACCTCCGGAAGGGTCTCGTCGAGCGCGGCGAGGAAGGCATCGTTCTCTTCGGGCGTGCCGACCGTCACCCGTAGGCACCCCTCGATCCGCGGCCACGACGAGAAGTCGCGCACGAGCACGTTGCGCGCCAGGAGTCGTTTCCACAGCTCGTGCGCGTCGCCCCCGACCCGGAACATGAGGAAGTTGGCGCCCGACGGGCAGACCTCGATGCCATCGGTCGCGGCGAGTGTGGCGAACAACCGGCCCCGCTCCTCGACGAGTCCGGCCACCCGCTGCTCCATCTCCGAACTGAAGTCGAGTGCGATCGCGCCGGCCACCTGGGTCGGAACGGAGAGATTGTACGGGAGCAACACCTTCTCGAGCTGGGCGATCATCCACGTCGGCGCGACCGCGAAGCCGAGTCGGACACCCGCGAGCGACCACACCTTGGAGTAGGTACGCACGACCGCGAGCGGCAGGTCTTCCGAGACGAGCTCCAACGCGCTCCACTGCGCGAACTCGCCGTAGGCCTCGTCGACGACGAGCAACGTGCCGAGATTCGCCGCCGCATCCGCCAACCGCTCGACGGTGTCGCGCGACTCGACCGTACCCGTGGGATTGTTGGGACTGCAGACGAACACGACCGACGGCCGGGTCCGCTCCATGGTCTCGATCGCGTCGTCGGGGTCGATGGCGTAGTCGGCTCGGCGCTCACCCGCCACGACATCGGTGCCGGTTCCGCGCGCGATCTGCGCGTGCAACGCGTACGTCGGCTCGAACATCAACGCCCGGCGGCCGGCGCCACCGTAGGTGAGCAACAGCGTCTGCAAGACCTCGTTGCTGCCGTTTGCGCATAGCAGCCGACCGGCCGGTTGGCCGAGAAACGCACCGAGCGAGGTCCGCAGATCGGTTGCGGCGCGATCCGGATACCGGTTCCACTCGACGGTGCGCAACGCATCGAGCCAGCGTTCCACGAACGCGGCGGGCGGTGCGTAGGGACTCTCGTTGGTGTTGAGGCGCGTGTCGACCTCGACCTGAGGCGAGTGATAGCCGTCGAGCGCCCGGAGGTCGTCGCGCGGGAGTGGTCGCGTACGGGTCACGACTGCGGTTCCTCGCGCATGCGGATTGCATCGGCGTGCGCCCACAACCCCTCGGCCTCGGCAATCGACCGGGCCGCGGGTCCGACTCGCGCCAGCGCCGGCGCGTCGGCCCGCACGACGTGAATGTGCTTTTGGAAGTCGGCGACGCGGAGCGCGCTCGCAAACCGCGCGGTGCCGCCCGTCGGCAGCACGTGATTGGTCCCGGCGACGTAGTCACCGATGACCGCGGGCGCGTGCGCGCCGACGAAGACCGCCCCGGCGTTCCTCACGAGTGGCACCAGCAGGTCGGCGGAAGCGCACATCAGCTCGAGGTGCTCGGGCGCGATCGCGTTCGCGGCATCGAGGGCGCGCGCCGCGTCGTCGACGAGGATCACCCGTCCGGCCGCATCCAATGTCGACACCGCTTCGTCGCGTCGGGTTGCGGTGACGAGCAGCGTGTCGAGTGCGAGCTCGACACGTTCGGCTACGGCTTCGTCCCACACGATCAACGCGACCGCGCCGCCCGGCCCGTGCTCGGCCTGCGCGAGGAGATCGACCGCGACCCACGCGGCATCGACCGTGTCGTCCGCGACGATCGCCACCTCGGACGCGCCCGCGAGGCCGTCGATCCCGACCGTTCCGAATACCTGGCGCTTGGCTTCCACCACGTAGGCATTGCCCGGTCCGACGATGACGTCGACCGGGCGCAGCGCACCCGCACCGAACGCCATGGCCGCGACCGCCTGCGCGCCGCCGATCGCGTACACCTCGTCGACCTCGGCGATCGCGGCCGCGGCGAGGATCGCGTCGTGCGGCCGCCCCGACGCCTCGGGCGGCGAACACAACACCACCTCGGGAACGCCCGCGACGCGCGCCGGGATCGCGGTCATCAACACCGACGAGGCGAGGGGCGCCCGGCCGCCCGGGACGTAACAGCCCGCACGATCGACGGGCACCACGAGCTCGGTCACCTCGATGCCCAGGCGTTCATGGTGCGGCTCGCGCTCCCGCTGCGCCTCGTGCCACGCGACGATCTGGTCACGAGCGAGCTCGAGCGCCGCGCGCAATCCGGGCGACGTGCGCTCGAGCGCAGCTGCGATCTCGACCCCGTCGACCCGCGGCTCGGGCACGTCCGCGAGGTCGAGCCGGGCGGTCAGCGCCCGCACCGCAGCCTCGCCGCCGGCCCGGACGTCGGCGATGATCCCGGCCACCGCCGCGCTGACGCCGGGCCCCGCGGCCTGCGGGCGCGCGAGCACGGCGCGCAGGTCGCCGGAAATGCCGCGGACGTCGATGCGATCGAGCATGGGAGCGGCTCATCGTACCGGCCGGCCCTCTCGGGCCGACCGGTTTTGGGGTATGGCACACTGCCCGCGATGAACGCCTCGAGCGACCTCGCCGTGCTGTCGAGCATCGCCGCGCAGGTCGACGAGCTGAGCCGGCGGATCACCGCCCTCGCGGAGCGCTACGGCCAGACCCCCGACTCGGCCGTGGCGAGCGAGCTGTTCTCGACCGAGCGGGCGTTCGCAACCGCGCGCCGATCGCTCGATCGGGCGACGACCCTTCTCTCGCGTATGAGCGCGGACTGAGAAGTAGTTCTTAGACCGCGCCGCCGACTCTTCCCGCCGACGGACAGATGCCGGCGAGCTCGCAGGCGCTGCAGCGCGGGCGTCGCGCGTCACACACGCGGCGACCGTGCTCGATCAGCCGCAGTGAGAAGTCGCCCCATTCCGTGGGCGGCACGATCGCACCCAGATCGTGCTCGATCTTCACCGGGTCGGTCTCGTCCGTCAGCTTCAGACGCGCCGAGAGCCGGGTGACGTGCGTGTCGACCGGCAACCCGGGTTCGTGGAACCAGACCGAGCGCACCACGTTCCCGGTCTTGCGCCCCACGCCCGGCAGCGTGACCAGATCTTCGAGCGCGACGGGGACCTCACCGTCGAAGCGCGCCTCCACGGCCTGCGCCATTCCGATGAGATTCTTCGTCTTCGAGCGAAAGAAGCCCGTCGACTGGACGATCGTCTCGACCTCGGCCGGATCGGCGGCCGCAAGGTCGGCAGGTGTCGGGTACTTCGCGAACAGTGTCGGCGTGACCATGTTGACGCGCTCGTCGGTGGTCTGCGCCGACAAGATCGTTGCCGCAAGCAATTCGTACGCGTTCGCGTGATCGAGGGCGCAATGCGCGTCGGGATACAGCTCTCGGAGCAGTTCGACGGCCGCCGCCGCACGCGCCTTCGCACCTCGGGGTCGTGCCACTGCGGTCACGGTACCCTCGTTCCGTGGCCCAACCGTCCGTTGCCGAGGTGACTCCCGCGCGCTTCGCGGAGGTCGAAGCGCGCATCGCGCGCATCGACGACGACGCGCGCGCGGTCGACGGGCATCCGGCGCTCGGCGACGCGGTCTGGCTCGATCTCGAGCATCCGACGACCGAATCCGCCGGCTTCCTGTTCGGCGACCGGGCGTACGCGCACATTGCCCCGAGCGACAACGGCGCTCCGAGCGACAACGGGGCGCCGCGGCACTGGACGCTCGGCCTCGCGATTGCGCCCGAGGCGCGTATCGGCGGCACCACGCGTGCGCTCGTCGCCGCGGCCGCCGCTCACGTTGCCGCGCACGGTGGCGGCCGCATCGTGCTCTGGGTGCTCGGCGCCGGTCCCGACGATGACGCCGAGCTCGTCGCTGCGGGACTGCAACCGGCTCGCGACCTCTACGAGATGCGCGTCGCCCTGCCGCTGCCGCGGCAACCCGAGTGGCCGGCGGGCGTACGGGAACGCCCGTTCGAGGTCGGTCACGACGAGGCCGCGTGGCTCGAGGTCAACAACCGAGCGTTCGCAGGCCACGCCGAACAGGGCGGGTGGACAGCATCGACGCTGGCGCGTCGCATCGCGGAGCCTTGGTTCGATCCGACCCTGTTCTTCCTCGCCTTCGACCCCGACGGACTCGCGGGTTTCATCTGGATGAAGGTCCACGCTAAGCACGACCCGGATCCTGCGCTCGGTGAGATCTATGTCGTCGGCGTCGATCCGCGGGCCCAGGGCACCGGTCTCGGCCGTGCGCTCGCGATCGCCGGACTCCAGGCCGTGCACGAACGCGGGATCGATACCGGGATGTTGTTCTCCGCGGCCGACAACGAGGCTGCGCTGGAGCTGTACCGGTCGCTCGGTTTCAAAGTGCACCGCGTCGACCGCGCGTACGAGTGCGAGGTTGCGGCGCAATGACGACTCGATACGCGGCTCGGCAACCTCAGCTCGAGTCACTGATCACGACGCTCGGCGAGCCCGCCTACCGGGCCCGTCAGCTGTACGAGGGTCTCTACCGGCAGCGCCGACCTCTCGACGAGCTCACGAACATCCCCCGGGTGTTGCTCGCTCGGCTCGCCGACGAGCTACCGCTCGCGTTCACCGTCGACACGATGCAGCTCGCCGACGACGACACGACCGCGAAGTGGCTGTGGCGTGCCGCGGACGGTGCCCAGATCGAGACCGTCCTCATGCGCTATTCGGCGCGCGCGACGGTCTGCGTCTCGTCGCAGGCGGGATGCGCGATGGGATGCACGTTCTGCGCGACGGGCCAAGCCGGCTTCGAACGTCACCTGTCGGCGGGTGAGATCGTGGAGCAGGTTCTGCGCGCGCAGCACGCGTCGCCGCAGCGCGTTTCCAACGTCGTGTTCATGGGGATGGGCGAACCGCTCGCGAACACCGAAGCCGTTCTCGATGCGTGCACCCGGCTCCACGACGACCTCGGCCTCTCGGCGCGCCACCTGACGGTCTCGACGGTGGGCATGGTCCCCGGCATCGAGCGGCTCACCGAATTCGAGCTGCCGGTGACGCTCGCAGTGTCGCTGCACGCTCCCGACGACGCACTGCGCGAGCAGCTCGTGCCTCTGAACCGCCGCTACCCCCTCGCCGCCGTGCTCGACGCGGCGCGCGCCTACGCGGAACGCAAGGGTCGACGAGTCTCCTTCGAGTACGCGTGCATCGACGGCGTCAACGACCTCCCCCATCAGGCCGACGCGCTCGCGGGTCGGCTGACCGGGTTCCGCGGGGGCGCGCACGTCAATCTCATCCCGCTCAACGACACCGCCGGATATCCGGGCCGGCCGAGCGACGGGCGCCGGATCGCGGCGTTCGCCGATCGGCTGAGGGCCGGTGGCGTGGAGGCTACCGTCCGGCGCAATCGCGGGACCGCGATCGACGCGGCATGCGGCCAGCTCCGGTCGCGAACTCCCTGATCCACGCGTCGCGGGCGCGTTCACGCGTTGCGATCCGACACAATGGGTGGGTGGAAGACACTCGCTGGGTCAACCCCCACCAGCCCCAGACCTTGTACATGGGCGTCATTCTCTGTTACGTCCAGGGAGTGTTCGCACTCCTTTCGTATCCCGCCCTCGGCCCGTCGGCGCTGCTGATCCTCGTCGGCCTCCTCCTCGGCGGGTTCGGCATCGCGAACGAAAAGAAATGGGGTTATGCGCTCGCCGTCACCACGGCCGTGTTCCAGATCGTCGTCTTCATGGTGCGCGGTGGTGGCCTCCCCGCGCTCGGGAACGTCGGGGTGCTGATCGGCTTCGGCTTCGACGTCCTGCTCGTCGTCCTGCTCGTCCACCCGATGAGCCGCAGCTACCAGCGCATCTGGTTCAAGTGACGCCCGCCGACCTCGTTGCCGACTGCAGCGCGACGCTGCAGCCACTGGAAGCCGCCGCCAACGCCTCGTGGTGGGACGCGAACGTCGACGCGAGCGACGAGACGCAGCACCGTCGCGCCGAAGCGGAGGTCGCGCTGTCGGACGCGCTCGCCGATCCGGAAGCGTTCCGCGAGATCCGCGCCGCGCGGTCGGAGAGCGGCCTCGATCCGCTGGTCGCACGCGAGCTCGACTTGCTCGAACAGAGCTTTGCGCCGAACCAGGTCGACGCCGACGTGCGGCGCGAGATCGTCGAGCTCCAGGGCGACATCGAGTCGCGCTTCGCACGCCACCGCGGCACGATCGACGGCGAGTCGGTCGACGACAACGGGATTCTCCGCGTGCTGCGCACGAGCGACGACACCGAGCGCCGCGCCGAGGCCTGGCTCGCGTCCAAGACCGTGGGCGCCGAGGTCGCCGCCGACGTGCGCAAACTCGTCGGGCTTCGCAACCGGGCGGCCCACTCCCTCGGCTACCGCGACCACTTCGCCCTCACGCTCGCCACCACCGACTTCGACGAAGACCGCCTCTTCGCCACCCTCGCCGAGGTCGACGACATCACCGCCCGGCCATTCCGCACGCTGAAGGCCGAGCTCGACGAGCAGCTCGCACATCGCTTCGCGGTGCCGGTCGATGCCCTGCGGCCGTGGCACTACGACGACCCGTTCTTCCAGGACGCTCCGAGCTCGATCGGCGTCGACCTCGATCCCCACCTCCACGACGCCGATCTCGAGGAGCTGACCGTCCGCACGTTCGAGGCGATGGGCCTCGACATTCGCCGCGTCGTCGCCCGCAGCGACCTCGCGCCGCGCGCGGGCAAGGTGCAGCACGCGTTCTGCATCGATGTCGACCGCGCCGGCGACGTTCGCGTCCTCAGTAACAACACGGCCGGCGCCCGGTGGGCCGAGACGATGCTGCACGAGTTCGGGCACGCCGCGTACTTCGACGGCGTCGGCCGCGACCTCCCGTGGCTGTTGCGGACGATGCACTTGTGCCTCACGGAAGGCGTCGCGATGCGCTGCGGCCGCCTCGTCAACGATCCCGAGTGGCTACGACGGATCGCCGGCGTTCCGGCCGGCACGGTTGACGATCTCGCGCCCCAACTGCGCGCGGCCGGCCGCGCCCAACTGCTCATCTTCGCCCGCTGGGTCCTGGTGATGACCCACTTCGAGCGCGGCTTGTACGCGCAACCCGACGCCGACCACGACAACCGTTGGTGGGAGCTGGTCGAGCGCTTCCAGCTCGTCCAACGGCCCGACGGCCGGAACGCGCCCGATTGGGCGGCGAAGATCCACATCGCAGCCGCGCCCGTCTACTACCACAACTACCTCTTCGGCGAGATGATCGCGTCGCAGCTCGCGGCGTCCCTCGGTGGGCTGGTCGAAAGCGGCGACGCGGGCCGCGCGCTCGAGACGCGCGTCTTCACACCGGGCGCGACGCATCGCTGGGATCACCTCGTCGAGCAGGCGACGGGTTCTGCGCTCACACCCGCGGTATTCGCTCGCGAGCTCGCGAGCTGAGGTTCACGCGCGATGTGCGACACGCTCTGTGTCCGCACGAACGGCGCGATGTTGTTCGCGAAGAACTCCGACAGGCATCCCGACGAGGCGCAGGTCGTCGAGTGGCACGCTCGGCGTGCTCCCGGAACGGAGCTGCACACGCAGTACCTGACGATCGCCGACCCCGGCGCGCACGCGTTCCTCGGTTCTCGACCCACGTGGTTGTGGGGCGTCGAGCACGGTGTGAACGAGCACGGCGTCGCGATCGGAAACGAGAAGATCTGGACGGTCGATCGTCCGCATGACCAGCCGGCCGCGCTCCTCGGCATGGACTTGGTGCGGCTCGGATTGGAGCGAGCCCGAACGGCCGATGAGGCGCTTGCCATTCTCACGTCGCTGATCGAGCGCTACGGGCAAGGCGGATCGGGCGAGCCGCATCGCGACGAGCCCTACTACTCGTCGTTCCTCGTTGCGGATCCCGACAGTGGTTTCGTCGTCGAAACGAGCAATCGCACGTGGGCCGCGCGACCCGTCGGCGCCGGCGCCGCGATCTCGAATCGGATCAGCCTCTCCACCAACTGGACGTGCGCGTCGTCGGACGTCGCACCCGATTCCGACTTCGATACGTATCGCTGGACCCGCATGCCGACGGCGATCGCCGACGACCGCCTCGCGTTGACGGGCGCGACGATTGCTCGCGGTTGCGAGACGACGGTGGACGATCTCGCGCGTACCTTGCGCGATCACGGCCGCGACCGAGGCGCGGAGGAGATGCCCGGTGCGATCGGTCCCGACGGAAGCGGCTTCAGCGTGTGTATGCACCGCCGCGAATCACACTCCCAGACAACCGCATCGATGATCGCGGAGCTGAGCACGTCGGCACCGCCGCGCTCGTGGATGAGTCTGGGCAATCCGTGCACGAGCGTGTACGTGCCGTGCTTCCCCCCGGCGGTCGCGCCCGAGCTCGGCGACGCCGAGCATTGGCGGCGCTTCGCCCGGCTGCGCGATCGGGTCGAGGCGGAACCGGATCAGCTGGCAGAGGTGCAGGTGGTGCTGGCACCCGTCGAGGCCGACCTGTGGGCCGAAGCCGATGCCGCGTTCGTCTCGTGCGAACGGTCGCGGCTCGATGCCTTCGCCCGGACTGCGTTCGCCCCGATTGACGCGGCGCTACATCGACTCGGCGTCTAGCCACCCACTACGGTCGACAAACCGTGCCGATGCACTAGAGCCAGGGATGGCGCAGCGAGGGAGCCATGTAGCCGTGCGGACGCAGCGGAGCCAGGGATGGCGCAGCGAGGGAGCCATGTAGCCGTGGAATTCAACGTGGCGGATCTGCTGGAGCGGGTCGCCGACACGGTGCCGGACCATCTCGCGCTCGTGTGCGCGCAGCGCCGGCTGACCTACGCCGAGCTCGACGCTCGCGCGAACCGGCTCGCGCACGTACTCGCGGCACACGGCGTGGGCGCGGGCGATCACGTCGCGCTGTACCTCTACAACTCGACCGAGTACCTCGAAGGCATGCTCGCCGCGTTCAAGCTGCGCGCGGTTCCGATCAACGTGAACTACCGCTACGTCGAAGACGAGTTGCGTTATCTCCTCGATGATGCCGACGCGGTAGCGGTCATCTTCCACCGTGAGTTCGCACCCAAGCTCGCGGCGATCCGCCCGACCCTGCCCCGGCTGCTCACGTTCATCGCCGTCGACGACGGCAACACCTTTCCCGGCACCGAGCTCCTCGCCGACGACTACGACGACGCGCTGGCGGCTGCGTCGCCCCAACGCGACTTCGCCCCGCGCTCCCCCGACGACCTGTATCTCCTCTACACCGGCGGCACCACGGGCATGCCGAAAGGCGTGATGTGGCGCCACGTCGACCTCTTCTTCGGCGCGATGGCGGGCGCCGGCGGCGGCGGCACTCCGATCCGCACCCCGGAGGAGATCGCGGAACGCTGCCTCGAGGCGCGCACGCGCTGCGTTCCCATCTGTCCGTTCATGCACGGTACGGCGCACTGGATGGCCTTCAGCACGCTGTTCATGGGCGGGACCGTGATCATCCCGGCCGAGCATCACCTCGATCCGATCAAGGTGTGGCGACTCGTCGCGCGCGAACAGGTGAACTTCATCATCATCGTCGGCGACGCGTTCGCGCGTCCGTTGCTCGACGCGTTGAACTCCTCCGAAGGGCGTGCGCTCGACGTCTCGTGCCTGCATGTCGTGTTGTCGGGCGGCGCGATCCTCTCGCCCTCCCTCAAGCGCGCGTTCGTCGAACGCCTACCCGCGCTGCTCGTCGTCGACGGCTACGGCGCATCCGAGACCGGCGGACAGGGGCAGTCGGTCGTGGTGGCCGGCGCCGACGTGCCCAAGGCACTGCGCTTTCGGGTCGGTGACGACACCGAAGTGCTCGGACCCGATCTCCGTCCGGTCGGCGTCGGTGTCGTGGGCCGGCTCGCGCGGCGCGGTCACATCCCCCTGGGCTACTACAAGGACGACGCCAAGACCGCGGCGACGTTTCCGGTCGTCGACGGTGTGCGGTGGGCGGTGCCGGGTGATCACGCGGTCGTCGAGACCGACGGTTCGATCACGTTGCTCGGCCGAGGTGCGGTCTCGATCAACACCGGGGGCGAGAAGGTGTACCCCGAAGAGGTGGAGTCCGTCCTGAAAGGCCACACCGACGTGTTCGACGCGGTAGTGGTCGGTATCGCCGACGAACGTTTCGGTGAGCGTGTCGTCGCCATCGTGCAGCCGCGCCCGGGCGCAGAGCCGGCGCTCGACGCGCTCCAGCAGCACAGCCGAGTCCATCTCGCCGGCTACAAGGTGCCGCGCGAAGTAGTCCTGGTCGACGCGATCGAACGATCGCCGTCGGGCAAGCCGGACTACCGGTGGGCCCGGGCGGTAGCAACCCGCACGCCCGGTACGGTCGAGGCGTGACGAAGAATCGGCTGGCCGGCGAGACGAGCCCGTACCTCCGCCAGCACGCCGAAAATCCCGTCGAGTGGATGCCGTGGGGCGACGCGGCGTTCGCGCTCGCCCGCTCGCGGGACATTCCCGTGTTCTTGTCGGTCGGCTATTCGTCATGTCATTGGTGTCACGTGATGGCACACGAGTCGTTCGAGGACGACACCACGGCGGCTCTGATGAACGCGCGCTTCGTGAACGTCAAAGTCGACCGCGAGGAACGCCCCGACGTCGACGCGATCTACATGCAGTCGGTGCAGGCGCTGACCGGCCGGGGTGGATGGCCCATGAGCGTCTGGTGCACGCCGGAAGGTCGTCCCTTCTATGCGGGCACGTACTTTCCCGACTCCGATCGCCACGGCATGCCGTCGTTCCGGCGCGTGTGCGAAGCGGTGTCGGAGGCTTGGCGCGACCGAAGAGACGAAGTGACGGCGCAGAGCGAGCAACTCACAGCCGCGCTGGCCGAAGATGTGCTGAGGTCGGGCACCGAGCGCGACAACGAGCTCGATGCCGACATCCTCGATCGCGCGTACGCCGGGATCCGATCGCAATTCGAGGCGCGCTACGGCGGGTTCGGTCGCGCACCAAAATTCCCGCAGGCAATGACGATCGACTTCCTGTGCCGCGCGTACCTCCGCAACAGTTCCGACGAGACGCGCACGATGATCACGACGACGCTCGACGCGATGGCCGCGGGCGGTATCCACGATCAGCTCGGTGGCGGGTTCGCGCGTTACTCGACCGACGACTTCTGGCTCGTGCCGCACTTCGAGAAGATGTTGTACGACAACGCCTTGCTCACGCGCGCGTACCTGCACGGGTATCTCGTGACGGGCGACGCGCGCTACCGGCACGTTGTGGAAGACATCGTCGGCTACGTGCTACGCGACATGCGCGATCCCCTCCACGGCTGGTACTCCGCGGAGGACGCCGACTCCGAAGGCGTCGAGGGGAAGTTCTACTGCTGGTCGATCGAGGAGATCCGCGAGGTCTGCGGCGCCGACGCCGACGCCGTCGTCGCGTATTACGGCGTTACCGACGACGGGAACTTCGTGGATCCGCATACCGGGTTCCAGGGCAACATCCTGCACGTGAGCGAGCGCAACGCTGAGCCTCCAGTCGAGGTCGAGCGTTCGAAGCCTCGACTCCTCGTCCGCCGGTCGACGCGCGTCCGACCCGGTCTCGACGACAAGGTGCTGCTCGGGTGGAACGCGCTGATGCTCGGCGCGCTCACCGAGGCGGCCGCCGCGCTCGATCGCGACGACTGGTTGGATGCGGCCCGGGCCAATGCGCGCTTCCTCCTGACCGAACTGCGCAGAGACGACGGGCGGTTTCTGCGCTCGTGGCGCGCGCCCTACCTCGCGTACGCCGAGGACTACGCCGCCCTGCTCGAAGCGTTGTGCACACTCGCCGAGCTCGACGACGTCTCGTGGCTCGACGAGGCGCGCACCGTCGCCGGCGAGCTCATCCGACTCTTCCACGACGCCGACGGTGGAGGCTTCTTCACGACCGGAGTCGACGCCGAGCAGCTCGTCGTCCGGCTCAAGGATCTCTTCGACGACGCCACGCCGTCCGCGAATTCGCTCGCGGCGAACAGTCTCTTGCGGCTCGCGGCCCTGACCGGCGAAACCCAGTTCGAGGAGTACGCCGTCGAAGTGTTGCGGATGCTCGCGCATGCAGGCGCGTCGCACCCGAACGGCTTCGCGCATCTCCTCGGAGCGATCGAGCGCTACGTGACCAGCCCCGCCGAGATCGCGATCATCGGCGATCCGAACGACGAGCAGACCCGCGCGTTGCGGCGCGAGGTCGCCACCCGGCTCTTGCCGGCTTCGGTGACGCTCACCGGCTCACCGAACGACCCGTCACCCCTGCTCGCCGGGCGCGAGATGCGCGGCGGCGTTCCGACCGCGTACGTCTGCGAGCACTACACGTGCAAACAGCCGGTGACCGACGCGCGTGAGCTACGCGATCAGATCGACGCGGTACTCGCGACGCGTCGGAGCTCCGGTCAGCAGGCCGCGAGGTAGGAGCCGGCGGCGAGCTCTTCGGCAACCGCCCAGCCGAAGGCGATCATCGCCTGACCTCGGGCCGCGTCGAGCGCGCCGACGAGCGATGCGATCTTGGCGCCGCCCGTGGCTTTCACCGGACTCGTGTCGAGGACCGCGAGACACGGGGGCTTGCGACCCTTGACCGCGACCTTGAACTCCCGATCGTCGAAGTGCCCGTCGTTGCCGTAGCGCTTGGCCAGACGCCGGCCCCAGGCGCGGTCCTCGCCGTTGGGCGTGTAGCCCGGACGCGGCACGACGTTGGCATAGCTCTGCAGCAAGACGTAGCAGCTGGGCTGGGCGAGACGCGCCGCCACGAGCACGTCCTCGTCCGGGAACGAGATGGCGGCGCGACGGGTGAGCTCGCCGGTCATGGCCTTGAGCGCCACGGGCGCGGCCTTTCCCTTGCGCACTACACCCATCCCCCACAGGATCGAAGGCGTTCCGCCGATCCGCTCGAGCGAACCCAGCATCAGTCCGTCGATGCCGCCTTCGGCCCGGGCGAGCACGGCAAGCGGGAACGACTCCACCTGGCGATCGAGCTCTTCATCGGAGATCGGGAGGCCGTTCGACGAGAAGATCTGACTGACCTCATCGAGCTCTGCGGGCTTCAGCGAGACGGAATCACGGGACTCTACGGTCATCGCCAATACATTGTGGCCGAAGTCGCGCCCGGAGGAAAATCGAGTAACGCGTCCGGCGTTTCGTCGGGCGTTGTGTCCGGTGAGATCCTACGCTCCGCGCGTACGTGCGCGCGACATATCCCAGTATGCCTTCATTCGAGCGATCTTCCCGTCGTCGTTCACCTCGACGGTCTCGACGCAATCCATGATCATCCCGGATTCGCCCATCGTGACGTGGATCTCGAGCACCATGGCGGCCTCCTCGCCGCAGACGATCGCGTCGATGAGCTTCATCTCGATGCGATCCGCCATCGCGCGGGTCTGGTCGTAGAAGGCGCCGATCCCAACGTGACCGACGTGCGGCGCCTGGCCCACCGGGTCAAACCACACCGCGTCCGGCGCGAAACACGAGAGAACGGCTTGCTTGTCGTTGGCGTTCGACGCGGCGACATAGTCCTCCGCAATCGCTTTCACCTGCTCCGGCGTCGGCATAAGGCGACGATATCTACGCGATCACGATGCCGTCGAGCGGTTCTTTCGGCTCGGGGACTTTGGGGTCGAGCTCCTCGATGGTGTCCACGAGGATGCTCGCCGCCGCCACGCCCGACACCCACTTGTGATCGGCGGGCACGACGTACCAGGGCGCCCACCTCGTCGACGTCGCAGTGATCGCCGCATCGTAGAGACCGGCGTACTCGTCCCACTTCGCGCGGGTCGCGATATCGGAGCGGTCGAACTTCCACCGTTTTTCCGGATCGTCGAGGCGCGCCTGGAGCCGGACCCGCTGCTCGTCCTTGCCGACGTGAAGGAAGAGCTTCACGATCGACGTTCCCTCGTCGTGCAGCATCTTCTCGAAGGCATTGATGTGTTCGTAACGTGCCTTGCGCTGACGATCGTCGATCGCACCGATGACACAGGCGGCGGTCACGTCCTCGTAGTGCGAGCGGTTGAAGATCCCGATGTCGCCGCGCGCCGGGAGCGCGTGGTGAATCCGCCACAAGAAGTCGTGCGCCGCTTCCGTCGTCGTAGGCACGTTGAACGACTCGACGTCACAGCCTTGCGGGTTGAGTCCGGTGAAGACACGCCGGATCGTGCCGTCCTTGCCCGACGCGTCGAGCCCCTGCAATACCAACAACACCGACCGTGATCGTTCGGCGTGGAGCCGCCCGTGCAACATGCTCAACCGGTCGGTGAGCGTCGCCAACACGGCTTGCGCTCGGCCCTTCTCGACGCCGAGTCGATCGTTGGTTGAGCGAGCGGGAAGGTTCGCTTTCGTTCCCGGTTCGATCCGGCAGGGGTCGCGCATGGCCGGACGGTACTGCGTCGACAGCTCGTACGATCACGCCGTGCCCGAGCTTGCCCGCCTTCGCGTCCAGGTCAGACCCACCGGCTCCTCCGCGGTCGAGATGCCGGTGAAGCCCGGCCGGCCGACGTCGATCGCCGGCCTCGAGATCGTCGTCGATCCGGCCGACGCCGGCGCGGTGCGCTGGTCGGTCGCCAACGCCGGCGACCGCGATCTCGATCTGGACGCGATCGCGCTCGTCTGGGACGCCGGCGCCGCGGGTGACGATCCCCGACTGTTCACGAACGGATACCAGTCGTGGACTCCGGCTCGGACCCGTCGGCTGGGCATCGACGTCGACGCCTCGCGCGACCTCCGGCCGATCCCGCTCGTGCGCGCCGCATTCCACGCCGATCCGGGCGTCGCGGAGCCCGGCGAGCTGCGATCGGAACAAGTCGCGGTGCTCGCGAACGGAGACCGGGCGCGGCTCGGTATCGGGTTCGTCGGCGGCGCGGCGCACGCGGGCACGGTCCGCGTGCGGGTCGTCGACGGTCGACTCGAGATCGCGGCGACCGCGTGGTTCGGCGGAGCCACACTTCGATCGAGCGAACGGCGCGTACTCCACCCGATCGTGATCGAGGAGCACGACGATCCCTCCGTGTTGCTCGAACACTGGGCCGACCGCACCGGACGCGCGGAGCATGCGCGCGTCGACGCGCCCTTCCTCGCCGGGTGGTGCTCCTGGTACCACTACTTCGAACACGTGACCGAGCGCGACATCCTCGCGAATCTTGCGCTCGCCGACGACTGGCCGTTCGACGTCTTCCAGCTCGACGACGGCTTCCAACGCGCAATCGGCGACTGGATGCAGACCAACGATCGATTCCCGTCGGGGATCGAAGGCGTCGCCGGCGCGATCCGCGCGAGTGGGCGGACTGCAGGACTCTGGATCGCGCCGTTCCTGGCGGCACCCGACTCCGACGTCGCGACCGCGCATCCCGAGTGGCTGGCACGCGCGCCCGAGGGCGACAGCCCGGCCATCGGGATGTACCACGACGTGTGGGGCGGTGTGATGTGGCAGCTCGACACGACGAATCCGGAGGTGGCGGACCATCTTGGCGCAACCGCGGCGGCGCTCGTCGATGCCGGATACCGCTATCTGAAGCTCGACTTCACGTTCTCGGCGTCGATGCCCGGCCGCTTCGCCGACCCGACCCTCACCCCGGCCGAACGCGTGCGCGCCGGCTACGACGCGATCCGCCGAGGTGCCGGTGACGACGTGTTCATCCTCGGTTGCGGCGCACCGCTGGGCGCGCTGGTCGGATCGGTCGACGGCATGCGCATCGGGCCCGACGTCGCACCGTGGTGGGAAGCCCCCGCCGACGCCCCCGAGCGTCAACCCGCGTACGAGGAGACGACGCCGGCGACGAAGCATGCGTTCGTGAACACCTGCACTCGCAGCTTCATGCACCGGCGGCTGTGGTCGAACGATCCCGATTGCATCATGCTGCGCAACCGCGAGACCCGCCTCTCTCGGGAAAGTGTGGCGCGGTGGGCGGAGACGGTCGGCGCGTCGGGCGGCCTCGTCCTCGTCTCCGACGACCTGGCGCTGATCGACACCGCTGGTCGGCAACTTCTCGACCAAGTGCTGGTCCGCGCTCGCGAGGTTGACGCGGTGGCGCGAGCCGGAAGCAGCCCGCGCGCGCAGGGACTCCTCGACCCGGAAGGACCCAGCGGGATCAGCGGCGTCAGCGGCGTCTGAATACGAGATTCAATGGACGTGCTCGGTCCAGCGGTAGCCGTCCCAGTAACGCAAGCGCCCTGACCCCCACGGGTCGGGATGCCACCCGGGCGGAGGCGGGGCCGCGTACGCGAACGCGTTTCGCGTTCGGCCGCGGCGCACCGAACCGACAATGAGCAACAGGACGCCGACCGCGAACATGAGGGCGCCGACGCCGGTCAGTGCGAACCAGCCGAGCACCGACCTGATCGTGTCGCTGACGGGACGCGCGATGAGGACGGCTTTCGGCGTCGTGCCGCGCACGCTGACCGTGTAATCACCGGAGGCCGGCGTCGTGAAGCGGACCGCGCCCACGAAGCGGTGACCGCCGCTCGAGATCGACTCTCGCATCGAGCCGCCCTGGAACGTCTCCACGTTCGTGTTGTCGGCACCCCTCACCGTCACGTCGGAGGGCGTGATCGTGACGGTGTCGTTGGAGGAGAACGAGGAACCGAACGAGATCGAGCCGGTGTCCTCGTACACCATGTACGTGCCCTTCCCGAGGTGCACCGACCCCGCGCCGGGTGCTTCGAATCGCGCCAGGGTCGTGATCGTGCGCACGATCGGGACGATGCCGGCGACGAACGTCGGGATCGCGAGCACCAGACCCGCAATGAGGAGCGCGATGGAGACGCGCAGGCTCGGACCCGGCGGCCGCGCCGCCTTTTGTGTCTCGGCGATGCTCATCTGCGGGAGTGGTGCGGGGCGACGCTACCGGTGAGCACCCGACGAGGACCGGCGCCGGAAGCGCCGCGCCAGACCGAGCTCACCGCCGACTAGCCCGAGTCCGAGCAGGACGATCGGAATCGCCACCAGCACCGCGACGACCCGAGGGCTCAACCAGGAAGACGACGATGATTTCGACTTCGCCGAGATCGACTTCGGTCGCAGCTTGCGCAAGCGCAGACCGAGGCCGGCGTTCCCGCCACCGAACGTCGGCGCGGCAGAACCGGTCGCGACGGTCGTGGTCGTGGTCGTCGAGCTCGACGGTGCGGTCGTCGACACCGTCGGGCGCGGGTGCGCGGCGACCCGGGGGTGGCGCACTCGCCTCACGACGTGACGCTTCCGCGACCTATGTCGCACGACGGTCGCGACGCGCCGTCTGACCACCGGTCGCCGCACCATCGTCGTGGGTGTCGTCGCGCCCGGCGCGCCGGCCACGAGCGCGAACGCGGGAGCACCAAGAGCGAGCATCGTCACTATTGCGACCAGCGCGACCACGCCGGTGCGGAGATGCCATTTCCGCCGGGCTCCGTTTGCTTCGTCGAGATCACTCACGCGCCGTCGCCCTCCGACGTCTGGGGAGGTCGTGGAGTGTAGTTGCAGGCTGCAGACGGATCTCGTCCGGTTCGGTGCATTCGGCGGGTTTGATCCGGCAGTCAGAGGGGTGTCCAGCGGGTGGCCGGGGATGCGAGCCATTGCAGCATCTCGCGCCGCGTCGTGGGACCGTTGGGTCGCGAGGCCGCGGGCAGGGCGCCGTCGTCGCGCAGGTGCGCGGCACTGGTCCGCGCAGCGGTGATGGGGTCGGACGCGAGGGCGCAACGGGTCGCGTGGACGTCGAGGTGGAAAAGATGCGCGGCGTTGAGCCCGAGTATCTGGGCTTTGATCGCGTCAGTGAGTGCGGGATAGCCGAAGAGATCCTGGAACTCGTTGGAGATCGCGAACGCGCGAAAGGCTTGAAGCTGGGCTTGGGGTGAGCCGTACCAGATTGCGTCGGTTCCCCAGAGCACCCGGTGCTCGCCGACGCGCTTGAGCAGCTTGCCGAGCGTGTGCGCAGCGGTGGTCGGATTCCGCAGTACCTCGCGCCAGACGGTTCCGACGTCGACCCACACATTGTCGTTCGGCGGGACCGCGTGATTGTCGAGCGCGCGCAGGAAGCTGTCGATGCCGATACCCGCGTTCGGGTTGTACGCGCCTTCGACGTGGTTCTTGTCCCACGCGCCGTGGAATACCACAAACTGCATGTCGGGGAATTGCCGTGACACCGCGACGATGTCGTCGGGACGATTGTGCGCGGCATCGAATCGCACGAGCGGGAGTCCTTTGTGCGCGATGAGGATCTTCACACCGAGATCGTGTGCCTTCTGAATGACCGGAAGCCCGATAGCCGGATCGTCGAGCGCGAAGCCCTGCCCGTTCGGCCCCCACGCGGTGTACACCTTGAACGCGGCGACCTTGCCCGTGCGCGCGGTGGCTTCCATCTCGTCGAGCCGGGCATTCAGATCACCGAAGTTGGGTGCAATCACGTTGTGCACGAGTACCCGTGCGGCGCCGCCGTGCGTGAGCTGCGCCGCGAGCTGCTGCGTCCCCAACTGATCGAGGAACGGCACCGGCGCGTCGGCTGCGCCCGAGTTGGGAACGTCCGAGAGCATCGCCACGGTCGTGTCGCTTCCCAAAAACAGATCGTGGAGGTATGCGGCGCGGCTCGCGCATTCGAGCCGGTTCGCCGCACCACAGGCCGGAACCATCCCGAGAACGAGTCCCACCGTCTCGGGCGCGTTCTTGGTCCACGACCCTTGCGGCATCACATGATGCGTGTGCACGTCGACAACGAATTCCCCGTTGCCACCCAACGCGTGCTCGCACGCCGGGATGTCGCGCGCCGCCGGCAATGTGCTCGTGAACGATCCCCCGGGCTGCGACGTCGTCGACGCCGAGGTCGAGGTGGACGCCGGTGAACTCCGCCGCGCCGATGAGCTGCACGCGGCGAGATCGATCGTGGCCAGGACCGCCGCGACTCCACCCGCGGTTTGCAAGAATCGCCGCCGGTCCATCCCCGACTGTCGAGCCGCCTCGTCGGCGTGCAGGAGTGCGGCGGCCTCGACGTCGACGTCATGTTGCGTCGGCCGATCGGGGACGTACTCGCCGTTCGTTGCCGGCAAGACACCCAGGGGCAGGCGGGCGTCGCCGTCAGGATCGTCAGCGCCGCGCCTTCGCGTCACGCGCTCAACCTAAGCGGAATCCGAGCCGTTCGTCAGGCGGGGTATCCGACCAACGTGTTTTGCAGCCTGCACTGCTCGGGGCTCGGCGGCGACAGCCCGAGGTAGGCCCGGTGGTAATCGCCTCCGTGGCACGCGTCCCAGGAGGCGGCCCAGTCTTCGGCGCCGCCGGGTTCCGACCATCCCGGGCCTTGTTTGCCGCCGGAGAAGAAGTGCGCCGCATCACAACCGCGCGCTGCGCACCATTGCGCGATCTTCGTGGCGTCGAGGCGCGCGAAGTCCCACGCGTGTCCGGCTTCGTGCAACGCCACGCTGCGTAAGAACGCGTCGGTTTCACCGGCACGGACATACAGCGTGGTATTTCCCTTCGGCGAGGTGAGGCCGAGCAGTCCCGACCGCGCGCCGGCGCAGATCGTCTGCCACCCCGACGGCCACACGACGCTTGCCACCACGGCCGCGCAACCCGTCGGGATGCTCGCCACAGTCGCGACCGGCGGTTTCGGCGGCGCGAGCTTCGGCTTCGAGGCTGCGGGCTTCGGCATCGGGGGTGCGAGCTTCGGCTTCGGGGCGGCGGGCTTCAGCTTCGCGGCCCGCTCCTGTGCCTTACCCATGAGTGCCATCGCGATGACAATGCGGCGCTTCTGTGCAGGAGTCAGCGTCGGTTCGCGCGGAAATGTCGTCGGGGCGGCCGCCGCTCGCGGCGTTGTGGGTGCGAGCGCGGCACCGGCTCGGGCGGCGAGGAACGCATCCGCACCGGCCAGCATCGTGACCACGCCGACCACCGCCAGTCCTCGCCTCGACCACACATAGTGGTTTTCGGTAGCCTTTCATCCCACCTGAAGCGGACAAAAGGGTCAAGATCCGCCGCTCGTCGTGAGGTCAGATCGAGATCGAGGCGAGGTCTGCGCCGAAGATGATGTCGCCGGCGAAGTGCTGACGCGCCAGGGCGACCCACTCGTCTGCGGTGCCGGGCCCCGGTGTGGGGATCTGATGGGTGAGCATCAGGGTGCCGACTCCGCCGCGGGCGGCGGTCTGCGCGGCTTGCTCGACGGTCGAGTGGTAGTCGATCGTGTCGACGAACCGCTGCATCGGGACCATGCGCACGAGGTCGTCGCGCAGGACCGTCTGCACGTACACGTCGGCGCCTCGACAAAGGTGGTCGAGTCCGGCGCACGGCACGGTGTCGCCCGCGAGCACGACGGCTTTGCCGTCGAACTCCACCCGGTAGCCGAGTGTGGGTTCGACGGGCCGGTGATCGGTCCGCGCCGCGATGACGCGTAGGCCGTCGTCGTCGAACACGACGCCCGGCGACACCTCGATCACCTCGACCTGTGGTCCCCACGTGAGATCGGCATGATGTGCGAGGCGATACTCGACATCGGGAACCAACATCGCGCGCAATCCGTCCATGACCTCACTGGTCCGGGGCGGACCGAACACGCGCAACGTCTTCGGCATCGGGCTCATCACCCATTGGGTGGTCACGACGTCGTTGAGATCACAGATGTGATCGCTGTGGAGATGCGTGAGGAATACCGCGTCGAGCATGACCGGCAACACGCCGGCGGCCGCGAGGCGCATGCACACCGCCCGGCCGGCGTCGAAGAGCATCGTCCGCCCACCGGCGCGCACGAGCGTCGCCGCGCCCGCGCGGTCGCGATCCGGTAGCGGATTTCCCGTGCCCAACAGGACGACTTCGATCGTCATCTGCTCCTCACACGGTCGAACGTAGCCCGTCGGATTTGAACCGGTGACCTCCGGGATATGAACTTGCAGGGCATCATCCCGAGATACGACTCATCGAGGAGGCGTCGGCCCTGTGACCACGATCTATTACGAGAGCGACGCCGATCCCGGCGTTCTGGACGGGCAGCGGGTCGCGGTCGTCGGGTACGGCAACCAGGGACGCTCGTGGGCGCTCAACTTGCGCGACAGCGGGTGCGTCCCGGTCGTGTGCGTGCGCCGCGACGACACGCGCGAGCAAGCCGTGGCCGACGGCTTCGAGGCGCACGACGTGGAGGCCGCGAACGACGCCGACGTCATCTGCATCCTCGTCCCCGACGACGTGATCGCGCTCCTGCCACTTGCGCCGCGCCCCGACTCGTGCGTGATCGTCGCGAGCGGTTACACGCTCGGATTCGGCCGTTTGGATCCACCCGGCGACAGCGGGATGGTCGCGCCCCGGATGCTCGGCCCCGAGGTACGCCGCTGCTACGAGGAAGGCGTCGGGTTCATCACCGCGGTCGGCGTCCATCACGACGCCACCGGGCGCGCGCTCGCCCGCGTCCTCGCGATTGCCGGCGCGATCGGCGGTCTGCGCCAGGGCGCGCTCGCGCTCACACCGATGCAGGAGGCGGTGCTCGATCTCGGTGTCGAGCAGGTGCTTTCACCCGCGTTGACCGCCGTGAACAACGCGTTCGTGCAGACGATGCTGGAGCACGACATCCCGATCGAGGCGATCGTCGTCGAACTCGTGCTTTCGGGTGAGGTCGAGCGCACGTATCGGTTGTTGCGCGAGGTGGGCTACGCCGTGCAGTCCGAGTTCCACTCGCCGACCAGCCAATACGGCCAGCTCACTCGCCGCGGCCGCTTCGACCACCTCGATTTCGCCGCGACGATGCGCGGCCTGGCCGACGACATCGAGTCGGGCCGGTTCGCCGACGAGTGGGACGCCGAGCGAGACGCCGGATACCCCACGCTCAAGCGGCTGAAGGAACAACACGCGGGCCCGCTCGTGCGTGAGTACGAAGCCGACTTACGACGCCGGCTCGGGCCCGGCGTAGCCACCCGCTGAAGGTTGTGGTGGGCGGTAGAGGACTCGAACCTCCGACCTCATCCGTGTGAAGGATGCGCTCTAGCCAACTGAGCTAACCGCCCCCGAGAGACGACGAGGCTAGCGCGTAGGAGTGTCGGTCCCGCTGCGAGCGAGGTACTCGATCGCCATCGCCGCGTACATCGCGGCGCCGACGCTCATCGCCTCTTCGTCGAGCATCATGCGGTTCGAGTGACAGGCGTGGGCGCGCGACGGATGCTCGCCGGGCGGACACACACCGAGGAACGACATCGCGCCTTGCGTCCGCTGCAGAACGTACGAGAAGTCCTCGGCGCCCATCACCGGCGCCGGCATCCGGCCCGCGCCTTCGGCGCCGAGCAGGTCGGACGCGACCTGCAACGCGAAGGTCGCACTGTCGTCGTGATTGATCGTGACCGGATACCCCTTCTTCACGGTCAACTCGGCCCGCATACCGTGCGCGCCCGCGATGCCCTCGACGAGCTGGCCGATGGCATCGATCGCGATCGATCGACTGTGTTCCGATACCGCCCGCAATGTGCCCAGCATGTCGACCGTCTCCGGGATCACGTTGTCGGTCGTGCCCGCGCGAATCTTGGTGATCGTCACGACGATCGGGTCGAAGGTGTTGATGCGGCGCGTCGCCATTACCTGCAACGCCTGCACGATCTCGGCCGCGATCGGCATCGGGTCGTTCGCGAGGTACGGCGTCGACGCGTGACCCCCCTTGCCGGTCACCTTGATCTCGACCACGTCGGCCGAGGCCATGAGCGACCCGCCGCGCGTCCAGATCGTTCCCGACGGCAGGTTCGGCGACACATGGAGCGCGAACGCGGCGTCGACCGGCTCGTCACCGTCGAGCACACCTTCTTCAATCATGAAGCGCGCGCCGTGGTAGCCCTCTTCGCCCGGCTGGAACATGAATCGCACCGTGCCGGGCAGATCTGCGCGCCTCGTGTGCAACAGCCGCGCCGCGCCGATGAGCATCGCCGTGTGCGCGTCGTGACCGCACGCGTGCATACAGCCGTCGACGACGCTCGCGAACTCGAGGCCGGTGTCTTCGGGCATCGGCAACGCGTCCATGTCGCCCCGGAGCAACACGACCGGCCCCTCGGCGACTGCAAAGTCGGCAACGACCGACGACACCGTCTCGCCGGTGCGCACGTCGAATCCGAGGCCGTCGATCGCGTCGAGCACCGTCGCCTGGGTCTGCGGCAATTCCAAGCCGAGCTCGGGCGTGCGGTGGATGCGCCGACGGAGCTCGACGAGCTCGGGGAGCAGCCGCTCCGCGTCTTCGAGGAGCCCCGCAATCCCGTTCGTCGTCACGTTTCCGAGACTAACTCAGTGCCGGAGGAACCAGGCCCGCAGCGCCTTCGAAAACGCCGCTTCGTACGTGCGATAGATGCGGCGCAACTCGTCGCCGGCGGAGGCATCGACCAAGAGCTCGTGCGGCAGCAGCGGATCGGCGCGAATGTGCGCCAGCGAGGCCGCGCCGGCGACGAACCCGTCGGCAAGCGCGCCGTCGTCCGAATCGGCGAGCGCTCGCGTGACGACGATCAAACGCTTCGTCAGCATCTCGGCGCGCGGCGACCAGCGCGCGCTGTCGAACAACTCCCCCGCGAGCGCCACCGGATCGTCGTCGGGACGGCCCGACCACCAAAGACACTGCGCGTCGACGATCTTCCACGACTCCGCCGGTGCCGATGCCCGCGGGAGATTGTCGGGGCGAGTCCACACGCCTTCGCGCAGCGGCGCGCACCGCACGCGGCGCATGGCGTCACGCAGCGCGGCCCGCTCGGACGCCTCGCGTGGTCCCGGCGCGACTATCCCGACCCGCCACGCGCCTCGCCAACGCGACAACACCGGATCCAGGCTCCAGTCCTGCGCACCTTGCCGTTTCTGGACGTGGCCGGCCAGCTCGTACACCCCGTCGCGGGTGCGCAGCTCTCCCCGCTCGACCATGCGGCTGAGCGCAACCCGGGTCGTGCCCTCGGCCACCCCGAAAAGCTCGCACCACTGCACGAGCCGCGACCCGCGCATGCGAGGCGGCCGGGTGCGCAGCAGCAGGCTCGCGACGAGCGAGCGGGCCGAGAGCGGCCGCTCCAGGAGGGGCTCGAGATCCGTGGCATTACCTTCTCGCAGCATCTGTCGAGCGAGTGTAATATACCGGATGTGGCCTCTACGATGATCCCGGACCCGGTCCTCCTCGACGCGGTGCACCCGACCGACTACATCAGCGCCGCGGGCCGGCCGAATCCGGAATTTCGGGAACGCCTGCGCCGAATCCCGAACGGGCGCAACGCGCTGGGCGTGCTCGCGCTGTACGTGCAGACGATCGCGATCGTCGTGCTCGCGGTCCGGCTCGACAACTGGTTCGTCTGGATCGCCGCGTTCGTCCTCATGGGACGCGCGCACGCGCAGTTCGCCGCGCTGATGCACGAGGCCGCGCACCGGCTGTTGTTCCGCAACCGCAAGATCAACGACTTCGTGGGTCGTTGGTTGCTCGGCTTCCCGTCGTTCACGCCGATCGACGCATACCGGCGCGGTCACATGGCGCACCACCGCGACGAGTTCGGCCCCGACGAGCCCGACATCCCCTTGTACCGCGGCTACCCGATCTCCAAGGACTCGATGCGCCGCAAGCTCGTGCGCGATGCGAGCGGCCGCACCGGTTGGAAGTTGTTCAAAGGCCTTCTGAGCGCGGTTCGATCCGAGAACGCGCCGATTCGCTTCCAGGCTCGCGCCATCGTCGCGACCCAGCTCGCCCTCATTGCAATCGGTGTCGCGCTGCACCACCCGTGGGTCTATTTCATTCTCTGGCTCGCGCCCTACCTCACCGTTTGGCGCGTGATCAACCGGCTGCGATCGATCGCCGAGCACGGCGGCATGCAACGCTCGAAGGACCGGCGGCTCACTACTCACACCGTGAAGCAGTCACCGTTCTCACGTTTCTTCGTCGTTCCGTTCCACATCGGTTGGCACCTCGCGCATCACGTCGACGCCGGCGTCCCGATGGCGCACCTGCCGAAGTTGCACGCCGAACTGCAGCGCGCGGGCTACGTCACCGACGGGCTCGAGTACCGCAGCTACCTCTCGCTGTGGCGCAGGCTTGCGAGCGGTGCAAGCCTCGACGAGTGACCACGTTCGACGACATCGGCGAGCTGATGCGCGCGCAGGCGGCGAATCGTCGCTTGCGCGACGACCCGATCGACGACGACACCGTCCTCGCACTCTTGGACCTCGCCGCGCACGCCACGACCGGTCGGCCGCAGCGCTGCGCATTCGTCGTCGTACGCGACCCCGACGTCCGTCACCAGCTCGCCCGCACCTACCGGCAGGGCTGGTCCGTATACAAGCGCGTCCTGCGGAGCCGCTGGAGCGACGACGCGCTGATCGAGGACCGGCAGTGGCAGTCCGACCATTTCGAGGACGTCCCCGTCCTGGTGGTGGCGTGTATGCCGGGCCGGAGGCCGCTGTTCCCCGCCATCGGCGCCGCCGCCTTCTACGGCGCCGCGTTTCCGGCCGTCCAGAACCTGCTCCTCGGCGCGGCGGCGCGGGGCCTCGGTGCTTCGGCGACGACTTTGCCCCTGTGGTCGGTTTGGGAGGCGCGCCGGACGCTCGGATTGCCCCGGCGCGTCACGCCGGTCTCGGTAGTGGCTCTGGGATGGCCGCGGGGACCGGGCAACCGCGCCGGAGCAGGCGCGCCGTCGCCATTGGTCGGCAACGTCGTCCACCTCGACCGCTGGGGTCACCAGCCATTTCGCGCCCGGCGCGGCTCGGACGCGAAAGACACGGCATAATGGGCGTCACGACTTCGAGGCAGGTGACGACGTGCCCAGAAAAGGACGAGCACGCCGCTTCCGTGAAGCGCGCAAGCTCAAGCAGGGGTACGACGATGGGTTGTTCCGGGAAGGTTCGGGCACCCTCGCGGATCTGAGCGAGAACGCGGAAGGCGACGACGAGCCCGACGACGAGTTCGACGACGAGATCGAAGACGAAGAAGACGACTGGGATCCCGACCACAAGCTCAACCTTTAGCCTCCGGCCGCGGCCGGTAGCCCCGAGCCGGCGCTTCAGGCAGTACGTGGATCCGGTGCGTCGGCGTTGATCTCGTAGCGCTCGATCGCCTCGGTCACGGTCTCGGCCTTCAGATCGCCCGTCTGAGCGAGCCCGTCGAGCACCCCCACCACCACGTGGGCGGCGTCGACCTCGAAGTGGCGCCGCAACGCCGATCGGACGTCGGAGAAGCCGTAGCCGTCGGTGCCGAGCACCACGTAGGGCTGCGGGACGAACCGGGCGATGCAGTCGGGCACCGAGCGCACCCAGTCGGAGACCGCCACGACCGGCCCGGCCGACTCGGCGAGCAACTCGGTGACGTACGGCGTACGCGGGGGATCCGACGGATGCAGCCGGTTCCAGCGTTCGCATTCGAGCGCGTCGTCGCGGAGCTGCTTCCAGCCGGGGACGCTCCAGACGTCGGCGCCGACGTCGTAGTGCTCGGCGAGCATGCGCTGGGCCTCGAGTGCCTGCAACACCATCGGACCGCTGGCGAGGATCTGCGCGCGATGTGTGTGCTCCCCCGGCGCGGCCTGCAGCAGGTACATGCCGCGCACGATGCCGTCCTCGACGCCCTCGGGCATGGGCGGCTGCACGTAGTTCTCGTTGTAGAGGGTGACGTAGTAGAAGCAGTCCTCCGCCTCGGGCCCGTACATACGCCGGATGCCGTCGCGCACCAGCACACCGACCTCGTACGCGAACGCGGGGTCGTACGCGCGGCAGTTCGGGTACGCGAGCGCATACATCAACGACTGTCCGTCGCAGTGCTGCAGGCCCTCCCCCGACAAGGTCGTGCGACCCGCAGTGGCGCCGAGCAGGAATCCGCGCCCCCTCTGGTCGCCGAGCGACCAGATCATGTCGCCGACGCGCTGGAAGCCGAACATCGAATAGAAGATGTAGAAGGGGATCATCGGCTGACCCCACGACGCGTACGCGGTCGAGGCCGCGGTGAACGACGCCATCGCGCCCGCCTCGGTGATGCCCTCCTCGAGCAGCTGGCCGTCGGAGGCTTCGCGGTACGAGAGCATCAGTCCCGCGTCGACGGGCTCGTACTGCTGACCGAAGGGTGCGTAGATCTTGAACTCGGCGAAGAGCCCGTCGAGACCGAACGTCCGCGCCTCGTCGGGGATGATCGGAACGACACGCGGCCCGATCTCGGGTTCCTTCAGCAGCACGCGAAGCAGCCGCGCGAACGCCATCGTCGTCGATGCGGGAACCTTCTCGCCGGTTCCCGCGGTCAACTGGTCGATGATCCCGTCGCGCGGGAACACGACGGTCTTCGAACGTTCGGAGCGATCGGGCAGGAAACCGTCGAGCGCGCGCCGGCGCTCCATCATGTACTCGTACTCGGGTGATTCCCGCCCGGGGTGGAAGTACGGAGCCATGCCCGTCTCGAGCTCGCGGTCGGGGATCTCCATGTAGAGGCGGTCGCGCAACGCTTTGAGCTGATCGGGCGACATCTTCTTGATCTGGTGCGTCGCGTTGCGCGCTTCGAAGTCGGGACCGAGCGTCCAGCCCTTCACCGTCTTCGCCAGGATGACGGTCGGGGTGCCCTCGTGCTCCACGGCGGTCTTGTACGCGGCAAAGATCTTCCGGTAGTCGTGACCGCCGCGCGGCAACCGCTGCAACTCGTCGTCGGAAAGGTGCTCGACCATCTTGCGCAGGCGCGGGTCGGGGCCGAAGAAATGCTCACGGATGTACGCGCCCGACTCGACCGCGTACTTCTGGAACTCGCCGTCGACGGTCGTGTTCATCTTGTTCACGAGCACACCGTCGACGTCGCGGGCGAGGAGATCGTCCCACTGCCGGCCCCAGACGACCTTGAGGACGTTCCACCCCATGCCGCGGAACGTCGATTCGAATTCCTGGATGACCTTGCCGTTGCCGCGGACCGGACCGTCGAGCCGTTGCAGATTGCAGTTGACGACGAAGATCAGGTTGTCGAGCCGCTCGCGCGCGGCGAGGTCGAGCGCCGCAGTGGCCTCGGGCTCGTCGAGCTCGCCGTCGCCGACGAAGCACCAGACGCGCGCGTTCGACGTGTCGACGAGCTTGCGGTTGTAGAGGTAACGGTTGAACCGCGCTTGGTACACCGCGTTGAGGGGTCCGAGCCCCATCGACACGGTCGGGTACTCCCAGAAGGTCGGCAGCCGGCGCGGGTGCGGATACGAAGGCAACCCGCGGCCGCCCGTCTCGCGGCGAAAGTGGTCGAGCTGGTCCTCGGTGAGGCGTCCCTCCAGGAAGGCGCGCGCGTAGATGCCGGGGGCCGCGTGTCCCTGGAAGTAGAGCTGGTCGCCGAAACCGCCGTCGCCCTTGCCGCGGAAGAAATGGTTGAAGCCGACTTCGTAAAGCGACGCCGCCGACGCGTAGGTCGAGAGGTGACCGCCGAGCCCGTCGAAACGATGGTTCGCGCGGTCGACCATCGCGACCGCGTTCCAGCGGATGAACGCGCGGATACGACGCTCGATGTCTTCGTTGCCGGGAAACCACGGCTCCTGCTCGGGCGCGATCGTGTTGATGTAGTCGGTCGTCACCATCGCGGGGACGAACGCGCCCTTCTCTCGCGCCCGTTCCATGAGCCGCGCGAGCAGATAGTGAGCGCGCGACTTGCCCTTCACGTCGATCACCCCGTCGAGCGACTCCAGCCACTCGTTCGTCTCTTGGGGATCGACATCAGGAAGCTGATGGATCGAACCGTCGCTGAACATGCGTCTCCGTCCTTCGACAGCTCATCGGCTGGTCGGGCCGGGCTTGTGAGCCGTCTGCGAGGACTCCGTTCAGAGTACGGCGGTCGCGAGCGCTCCCGGTACCACCTACCCGCCCTCGGTCGGCGACGACGCCTTCCCTGACCAGGACTTTTGGGGTGGGCGCGGAGGGATTCGAACCCCCGACCCCCTGCGCGTCATGCAGGTGCTCTGCCAGACTGAGCCACGCGCCCGAGTGAGCACGGCAGGATAGCGCGACGGTTACCGTTCCCCCGATGGCACTCCTGGACGGGCATCGCGCCGTGGTGACCGGAGGCGGCTCGGGTATCGGCGCCGAGACGTGTCGCCGGATGGCGGCCGAAGGCGCGCAGGTCGCCGTTCTCGATGTGAACGCCGAACATGCCGACGCGGTCGCGAAGGAGATCGACGGCCTCTCGTACACGGTCGACGTCACCGATTTCGACGCGCTCTCCGCCGCGATGCTCGACGCCTCGGATCGCATGCACGGGCTCTCGCTGCTCTTCAACAACGCGGGCGGCAGCACGTTGTCACCCATCCACGACTACGACGTCTCCGAGTGGCGCCGCATCGTCGAGCTCAACCTCACGGGCGTATTCCACGGCTTCAAAGCGGCGGCCCCGATCATCCTCGCGAGCGGCGGCGGCGCAATCGTCTCGACCGCGTCGATCTCGGGCACCCGGCCGGCTGCCGGAGAGGCGCCGTACGCGGCCGCCAAGGCTGCGGTGGTGGCGCTGACCGCGAGCGCCGCGCTCGAGTACGCGCCGACCATCCGGGTCAACGCGGTCTCCCCCGGCATGATCCGCACACCGTTGACCGAGCTGCTGCTCGACCAACGCGGCATCGGCCTGGAGGAGCAGCAGCGGGCCAAGACACCGCTCGACCGGATCGGCACGCCGGCTGACATCGCCGACGTCGTCGTATTCCTCTGCTCGGATCTCGCGCGGTTCGTGACCGGCCAGAACCTCGTGGCCGACGGCGGGATGACATTGCACGGTTCGGGCATCGACGGGGTGCTCGACGTCGTGACCGAACTCCTTTCGCAGCGCTGACGGCTCCTTCACGCCCCCATCACAATTCAGGGCGATCATCACCTCATGAGATTCACCAAGACCATCGCTTCCGCCAGTGTCGCCGCCGTCCTGGGCATCGCCGGCGTCTCGGTCGCCGGCGCCACGTCGAGCCGCGGCTCGTCGGCGCCGACCGCCGCCACCGGCGTCTCGGCAACCGCCACCACGAAGAAGGCCCGGCCGGCATTGGTGCGGCGCCGCCTGCGTCGGGCCGGCGTCAAGCTCGCGGCGAAGACCATCGCCATCTTGCCCGCCGATCTCGTGAAGGAGCTGCGGGCCGGCAAGACGATTGCGGCCGTGGCGACCGCGCACGGCGTCCAGCCGCAGGCTGTCATCGACGCCCTGAAGGCCGCCGCGACCGCGAAGATCCAGGCGGCCAAGACTGCCGGCAAGATCACGGCCGAGCGGGCCGTCCGACTCCAGCACCGGTTCGACGTCGCGATCCCGAAGTTCGTCAACGACTGGCACCCGCGAGCCGCTTCGTAAGTCGTGCGGCGAGTGTGAGACGCTCACACTGTGGCGCGTCGGTGGCCGTTGCGAGTCCGGGACGTCGCCGGCTTTCCCGTGGTTCCACCGGCGAGCATCGCCGGCCTCGCGACGAAGGCACGCGGTGCGCTCGGTCGCTTGCACGACCGGATGGGCCTGCCGTTCCAAGTCTTGCTGGAGCGGTTGACGGGCGCCCTCGACGCGCCGGCGTTGTACGCGTTCGTGGAACTCGGCGTGGCGGAGCATCTGGCCACTCCCCGGCGCGTTGACGATCTCGCGTCGCGCGTCGGTGTTCCCGAGGACGCGCTCGACCGCCTGCTCGGATACCTCGCTTCCCGCGGATGCCTCCGCCGCGACCGGCACGGCCGCTACGTGGCGAACCGGGTTACGAAGCTCCTGACCGAGGACGGCGGTTGGTGCGGCTGGGTCCGGTTCCTGGGTGCGCCGTGGACGATGTCGGCCTACGCGCAGGTGTTGGCCGCGGTACGCGACGGCGACGATCCGGTCGCGGTCGCGCACGGAGCGAATTTCTTCTCGTATATCGCTGCGCATCCCGACGCGGCGCAGGCGTTCCACGACGCCCAAGCCGCCGGCGCGCGCCTGCAGGCCATCATGTGCGCCGACGCCTTGCCACTCTCGGGCGTGCGTTCGGTCCTCGACGTCGGCGGTGGTACCGGAACGTTCTTGAGCAACCTCCTCGCCGCCCATCCCCGACTGCACGGCGCGGTCTGTGATCTGCCCGAGGCATCCGCCGGAGCGCGGGCGACGTTCGCGGAAGCAGGGGTTACGGATCGAGCGAGATTCGACGCGTGCGACTTCTTTGTCGCGATGCCGACGGGGCACGACCTGCACATCCTCACCGCGATCATCCACGACTGGTCCGACGACGACTGCGTACGCATCCTGCAGAACTGCGCGGACGCGCTCGCACCGGGCGGCACGATCTGTGTCGCGGAGACGGCGCTGCAGCCCGGCCGGTACGGCTCGTTCGTGCAGGCCACCGACATGCTCATGCTCGCCTTCACGCCCGGAGGCCGGGAACGCACCGGCGCTCAATACGACACGCTCTGGCAGCGGGCCGGCTTGCGATGCATCAACCGGCATGCATTGCCGTCCGCCGGCACATTGTTCGAACTGCAAGCGCTCCGAAACACCACTCAATAACACTCAGGACACGAGCCGTCGCACACTGAGGGCCTGCGCCGAGATCCGACGCTCCTCGAGCAGCGCGGCCTGGTCGAGCGACTTCGCGAGATCGCGCTCGACCCGACCGATGTCGTCATCGTCGAAGGCGGACCCGGACTCGAAAGGGCCTGGCTCGTCGTGGAGGTCCCTCGCCGCGCCGGTGACGACCAGAGCGTCGACACGGGCGACGCTCCGCGCCGCGTCACCCTCGCGGATTCGTTCGCCGTGATGTCGACCTGGCTTTCCCACGCGAAGTAGTCGCTGAACCACCCGCGTCACCTCCCGCCCGGACGAAAGCCCGACGAAAGCGCGCCCGATTAGGACGAGCCGTTGGGACGTCTTTTTTGGCGGCAGAGCGCGGGGGCACAATGTCTGCATCAGTGTGGAGCGCGAGCGCGCGCCGGTACATCGCGGTCGCGGCCAGTGGACTATTGCTGAGCGCGGGCCTGGTCGCAGCTGCGGCCGAGCGGGCCGGCGCCGACACGCAAGGTCCGATCGACTTCGAGTCCTACTCGACCGGCACCGTCGACCTCCAAGACGGTTGGTCGAGCTTCGGCGCGGCCGGGCACGGCTGCGGCGTGTACGACCACACGATCGTCGACAACAGCACGCTTCCGAATGGTGCCCCGGCGAGCTTCGGCGCGCAGAGCCTGCGAATCTCGAACGCGGTGATGACGGGGTGTTTCAGCGATCAGACGTTCTCGAAACCAACGGTCGACGCGGCAGGTGAAGCGACGGCTTCCGCCGGGACGTTCCCCAGCGGTACCCGACAGCCCCACTTCCGCGCGTCGTTCGACCTCGCGTCGGTCGATCCGGCCACGGTGCAACCGGGTCTCTCCATGTCGGTCTCTCCCGATCGCGGCGAAGGCGCGCGCATGAGCTACGTGCGCATCGCAGACTCGCCCGCCGGCTGGAACATGTTCTTCGACGACTACCGCGACGTCGCGCCGTTGGGCTCCAGCGGCAACCTCGCGGACGGCTGCTCCGGCGGCGACCACTTCACGGACACGCAATTCGCCACCGGGCTCGACCGTTCCGTGCCCCACAGCTTGCAATTCGACCTGACGCTCCTTCCCGGCCCTCACAACGATGTCGTGACGATCTCGTTGGACGGCCAAGTCGTGGCGACGGGCACGACCTGGGAGGACTATGACCGGTACTGCCAGGCCGCAGATCAGAGCACGACGGTGCGCACCTTGTTGTTCCGGACCGGAAGCAACTCCAGCTCCGGGGTTCCGAGTGTCGCGGGCGCGGGGTTCCTGATCGACAACGTGGAGGTGGCTTCCGGACTTGCGCCCACTTCGTTGACTTACACGGGCGACACGTCCGCGACCGAGGGTCATTTCGCGACGCTGTCAGCATCGTTGACGGGATCTCCGGGTGTCGTCCCGATCGAAGGTCAGCTCGTGAGCTTTACCCTCGGCTCCGGTCTGTCGGCGCAGACGGTGTCGGCGACGACAGACGCTTCGGGTATCGCGACCACGACCGCGTTGGTGCCTCATCAGGACGCGGGGACGGTTCCACTGTCGGTGTCGTTCACGGGCGATGCGACGTACATCGGTTCGTCCACGAATCCGACGATGTCGATGTCGAAGGCGTCGACATCACTCGCGCTGACCGCTCCTCCGGCCTTCTTCGCGAGCTCAGTTTCGCCGGCGCTCAGCCTGAGCGCGACGTTGACCACTCCGGTGGTCACCGATGCGTCGTCTTCGAGCGCACCGGTGGTGGGTCGCGCGGTGTCGTTCGTGCTGTGTCCGCAGCCTTCCGGTTCGTGCTTCACGCTGAACGGGAGCCTCACCGATGCCAATGGACTCTCGACGGTCTCGTCGGCGTTCGCTCATCCGGTCGGCCGTTACTCGATCAGCGCGACGTTCGACGGCAGTACTGACCCGCGCTATGACGGCGCGACGTCGTCGGTGTCGACGATGCTGGCGGTCAACTGGGCGACGCGGGTCGTCACAACGACTTCTGGTGGCCAGTATCGGGGTGCGATCGTCGTCTCCGCGCACATGGACTTCGGGTTCTTATTCGGGAAGTACGCCCCGACTGCGGGCAAGCTCGTTTCCTTCTATCTCATGCCGAGCCCGAGCTCCACGAACATCGGCGCGGGCCACCTGATTGGGACCGCGATCACCGGGAGCTCCGGGAACGCATCAATCGCTTACAAGATGAATGCGCTGGCGTTTCCGCCGCTGCCGGGGAGCACGCTCGCGTTCGCCGCGAAGTACAGCGGATCATCCGACATGGCGTTCGGGCCCTCGCAGAGCCCGACCGTAGGTCGTCTCATCGTGAAACGAGCCGTCTCGAACGCGCTGGCGGCCACGCGGGTCGGATCGACCCTCAACGGCACCGCTAACCTCAAAGAGGCGAACCTCACCTACGCGATCGTCTCGAACGGCGTCTCGTCGACGGTGTCGATCGCGGGTGCTGCATTGCCGGCAGCAACGGACGTGGTGCAGTGGTTCACCAACTCCGACGTGTTCGGCGCGTCGTTCCCTGTGGTCACCGGAGCGAACGGCATCGCGCCCTTCTCCAAGCCCATTCCCGGCTACGCCGCAAAGGTCCGAGCGGCCTATGGCGCGACCGCGAAGTACACCTCCGGCATCTCGAACGTCGTCCCGTTCTGAACGCGCAGTTCCGAGAGCGCACGACGGGATTCGAACCCGTGGTTGTCGCGCGGTCATCCTGGTGACAGGCTGTTGGACCCGAGTCTTCGTCTCCAAGGATTGACGTGCGCACGGATGTTCTTGGCAAGCCGACGAGAGCCCGGTTGTCAGCCGTGGCGCTCGCGTGCGCGCTGCTCGTCGCGATGGCCGCGCCCTCGGAGAGCCACGGACCCCGGTTGGAGATTGCCGCGACGACCGCGACACCGGTCGGGATCCACAAGATCAAGCACATCGTGATGATCAACCAGGAGAACCGCTCGTTCGACAGCTACTTCGGCACCTTTCCCGGCGCGAACGGGATCCAGATGGTCAACGGTGTCCCCAAGGCTTGCATCCCCGATCCCAATGGTGGATGTCAGCGGCCGTTCGTCAACCACGCCGACGATCAAGGCGCCGGTCCACACGGTGCGCTGGCTGCGACGACCGACATCGACGGCGCCAAGATGGACGGATTCCTCTACGCCCTCGCCGCGGTGAAAGACAAGTGTGCGGACCCGGTCGAGCCGCGCTGCTCGAACGGTCCCGTCGACGTGATGGGCTACCACACCGCCTCCGACATTCCGAACTACTGGAAATACGCCAGCAACTTCGTCCTGCAAGACCGCATGTTCGAGTCGAACGCGTCGTGGAGTCTGCCGTCGCACCTGTACAACGTTTCCGGCTGGTCCGCACAGTGCACGCAGCACAACGTTCCGAGCAGCTGCGTCAACGCCCTCGACATCTTGCGGCCGCCGCCGCCGAACGATGTCAGCACATTTCCGCCTGGATCGCAGGACGCACCGGTGTATGCATGGACCGACCTGACGTATCTCCTGCACAAGTACGGCGTCTCGTGGGGTTACTACGTCGTGGCCGGCACCGAGCCCGACTGCAGCAACGACCAGGCTTTGAGTTGTCTTCCAGTCCCCCAGCACCCGCGCACGCCCGGGATCTGGAACCCGATGTCGTACTTCGACACGGTCAAGGCCGATGGGCAGCTCGGCAACATCCAGTCCGTCGCGAACCTCTACAGCCAAGCGAAGAACGGAACGTTGCCGGCCGTCTCGTGGGTCGTTCCCTCGGACGATGTCAGCGAGCACGCGCCGTCGAGTGTCAGCGCGGGGCAGTCGTTCGTCACGAGCGTCGTCAACGCGGTCATGAACGGCCCGAATTGGAGCTCGACTGCGATCTTCGTCAACTGGGACGACTGGGGTGGCTTCTACGACCACGTGGTCCCGCCGGCGGTCGACCAGAACGGCTACGGACTTCGCGTTCCCGGAATCATGATGAGTCCGTACGCGCGCCGCGGCCTGATCGATCACCAGACGTTGAGCCCTGACGCCTACCTCAAGTTCATCGAAGACGACTTCCTCAACGGTCAGCGCATCGACCCCGCCACCGACGGACGCACCGACCCGCGCCCGGATGTGCGCGAGAACGCCGCGATCCTGGGCGATCTCTCGGCGGAGTTCGACTTCACGCAGACGCCGAGGCCACCCTTCCTGTTGCCGGTCCACCCGACCACGACCTTGACCACCAGCGTTCCATTCGGCCCGAGCGCCCTATCCGCCGAACCCGGGAACAGTCAAACGATCGTCGACTGGGACAAGCCACTGAGCGATGGCGGCTCCGCGATCACGAGCTATGAGGTGACGCCGACGCAAAACGGTGTCACTCGACCAACCATCACCGTGGCCGGTACTACGACCAACGCGACCGTCACCGGCTTGACGAACGGAGCCACATGCACGTTCGTGGTCGCGGCGCGCAATGCCGTGGGCCGGGGCGTTTCAACGAATCCGTCGAGCCCGATCATCGTTGGTGCGCCCACCGAACCCACGTCGGTGACAGGCGCGCCCGGCAATACGTCCGCAGTCGTCTCCTGGTCGGCGCCGACGTCGAACGGTGGTTCCGCTGTCACGGGCTACGTCGTCACTCCGTTCCTCGACGGGGTCGTCCAATCGTCGCGTCTGTTCGGACCGTCGGCCACCACGCGAACGATTACGGGACTCACCAATGCGCGGGGGTACCGGTTCACCGTCGCCGCGACCAACGCACGCGGAACCGGCCCTTCGAGTGACCCCACTGACCGACTGATAGTCGGTGCGCCGACACGACCGACGGGTGTAACCGCCGCCGTAACCGCGGGATC
>PLBO01000025.1 GCA_003134555.1 Actinomycetota bacterium | reverse complement strand
GCCCTCGGCGCGCAGCGCAGGAAGGTGGATCCGCCGTGCGGCGTTGCCGCAACCGACGATCGCGAACCGCACGTTCATCTCAGGAGCCGGCACGCGACCTTGCGCACCGCGCTCGCCACATCGTCGCAGTCGCGCTCTCGGTATCCGACACCGATCGGGACGATCACCGAACGGGCGACGAGCTCCTCGGTACGGGGGCACAGGCCGGGGCCGTAGGTGCGATCGGTCGGGTGCTCCGCGCACGCCCAGGGCCCGCCCTTGTCCGAAGCCGTCCGCCGGGCGAGCACCGCTGCGTTCAGGTACACCGGCCGGCCGCGGTACATCTGCGCGCACGGAATGCCCTCGGCGCGCAGCGCGGCGGCGAACTGCTTGGCGAGCGTCGGGTCGGGCAGGAACCACGTGACGCTCGAGGATCCGGNNCGCCCACACCCTCGACGATCCTGGCCTTGTTCGAACGCAGCGACTCGAGGATCCCCGGTAACCGCGAGAGCTGGACGCCCGCGACGGCTCCGGCGAGCTCGCCCATGCGGAGGTTCTCGCCGGTGAACGGCTCGGTGAGCTCGTCGCCGCGCGCGCTCGCGTAGCTCGTCACGAACTGGCCGCCCTGGTCTTGGAAGCGCGCGGCGCGCAGGTAGAGCGTCTCGTCGTCGGTGGTCACGAGACCGCCCTCACCCGAGGTGATGTTCTTCTCCTGCTGGAGCGAGAACGTGCCCAGCGCGCCGAAAGTGCCGAGCGCGCGGGCGTGGTAGGTCGCGCCGAACGACTGCGCAGTGTCTTCGATCACCGGCACGCCGCGCCGCTCGGCGACCGCCAGCACCGCGTCGAGGTCGCACGCCACGTTCTCGAGGTGCACCGCGACGATCGCGGTGGTCCGATCGGTGATCTGCCCGTCGAGAAAACTCGGATCGAGCCCCAGCGTGTCGTCGATCTCGGCGAACACCGGGACCGCGCCCGCCGCCACCACGGCGTTCACCGTCGCAACGAACGTGAAAGCCGGCACGACCACCTCGTCGCCGCACCCGACGCCCAACGCCGCGAGCGCGGATCGCAGCGCGGCCGTCCCGTTGGCGACGGCCACCGCGTATCGGCAATCGAGCAAGGCACACGCGGCGCGCTCGAACTCCGCGACCGTGCCGTCGGTGAGGTCACCCTTGTAGCGGAACAACGAGCGGCGTGCGATCACCGCCGCGAGCGCGTCGGCCTCCTCCGCTCCGAGTAGTGCCGCGCCCTTCGAGAACTCGAGCGGCTCGGTACGAACCGGTGTTCCGCCGTGTATCGCGAGCACATCGGGGGTCGCCACGACCGGATCGTACCCACGGCTCGTCAGGCTGTCTCCGGCGTCAGTGCGGTTCGGCCGCCTCGACCGTCTCCCACAACGAACCCAGCGTCGCGAGCTGCTTGGCGCTCAGCCGCCGCGTGAGGAGCGCGCGGATCACCTCGTTGTGCGTGGCGCGTGATTCGCGCAGGCGGCGGTGGCCCGCCCGGGTGAGCGTCGCGAAGAAGCTGCGGCGATCGGTGTCGTCGACGCTGCGGCTCATGAGCCCTTGACGCTCGAGCCGCGTCACGAGATGCGTGAGCCCGCTCGGGGTGAGGACCACCTGGTCGGCGAGCTCCGTCATGCGCAGTCCGCTCTTCGGTGCGTTGAACAACGTGATCAGCACGTCGAACTCGGTGATCGAGATGCCGTGCGCGGCGCTCAGGGCTTCGTCGAGCGCCCGCATCGCGCGGTTCGTGAAGCGAAGGCAGCCGCCCCACGCGCCGAACTCCGCGGTGGTCAGGTACTCGTCGTGCCGATTCGTTCTTGACAAGGGTTCCCCTCCGAGTTACTTTCTTGCCAAAGTAACTATACCACATAGATCGCGAAGCAGGGAGAATCACGATGGTCGGTGACAACCGGGTCTCAGCAGTGCTCGTTTCCACGGATTTGGAGCGGAGTCAGGACTTCTACGAGAACAAGGTCGGCCTGAAGCTGTCGCCTAAAACCATCAAGAACCATCTCATCTTCGACTGCGGCGATGGAACCACCGTGCTGATCTACGGGCGCAGCAAGGGCAACAGCGCTGACCACACCCAGGTCCGCTTCTGGTCGACCGACATCCACAAAGATGTTGCCGAATTGGTCGATCGCGGGGTGGTCTTCGAAGAGTACGACACGGGTGCTTTCAAGACGGTCGACCATGTCGTGACAACCGCAGGTATCGGTAAGTCGGCCTGGTTCAAGGACCCGGACGGCAACACCATTGCGGTCTTCCAACCGGAGTGACACCGCCCTCCGTGGTGCGCCCGCCGGGCGCAGCGGCAAAAACCCTCCCCGGGACAAAACGACCGAGCGATCAGCCCGTTGGTCGACCGAGCTTAACCCTGCGCGTTTTAGCCCTGGCTTCAAGGCCTAGGTCCAGTGCGAGAGCGCTTTCCCGTCAGGTTACCCGGATGATCGTAGCCCCCACAGCGGCTTGGAGCCTCGTTGGCGAGACCGCGAAGACCGCGTAGGGCGTCCCCGCCGCCGCCCAGATCGTCTCATATTGCAACAGGTCTTCGTCCATGAATGTCGCCAGGGGGACGGCGNNTCGCAAAGCCGGTCGCCGCCCGCACGAATTCGGCATCCGGCCGCGTGATCGGTTCACCGAGCACCGCCGCCATCGCCGGCTCGTCGACGCGATTGCTGCCCGAGACGAGAATGAGGTGCGGCTTACCGGTCGTCTTGCCCTTGAAGACGAGAGACTTGACGATCTGGCCGACGCTTGCCTGCACCGCCGCGGCGGCCTCGGCCGCGGTGCGCGTGCTCCCCGGCAT